>CAKSBC010000037.1 GCA_934438085.1 uncultured Lachnospiraceae bacterium | reverse complement strand
TCCTGGCCGGTACAGGTGGAAATCGAGGTAGACAGTCAGCCGTATCTGCTTGCCCATGCCTGTACGGCAGAACCGGGGAAATGGAAACTGGACAACTATTATCTGATGGGGGATTTGTGGTACAAGGTTTTTCTTCATGAGGGAGTGCATGGATATATTTCCGTCTGCGGCCATCAGAACATGGGAAATGGATCCATCTGGAAAAATAAAAAAGGAAACGTCTATCTGTGTGATTGTGGCTGCGGGTTTGAGAATGGAAGACTCGGATGTCTTTGCCTGGAAACGAAGGAAACTTTCTATGTATAAACAGGGGAAAAGCAATGAAGCGATATATGATGTCAGATATTCACGGATTTCCGGAGGCGTTCGAGGAAGCTCTGAAAAAAACAGATCTTTCGGGGAAAAACCAGCTGATTTTGCTGGGCGATTACATAGACTACGGGTCCGGGAGCCGGGAAGTGCTGGAGAAAATCAAGGTATTACAGGAAAGATATGGACCGGAAAAAGTCATTGCCCTGATGGGAAACCATGAAAAAGCACTGCTGGACTGGCTGGAGGAATATGCGGATGTCAACCGGCATATCGGTAGTGTGGAGCGATATCGCAGCCGGGACTGGCTGGCATCGGATGCAGATGGAGACTATGAAACACTGCACAGCTTTCTGAAAGAAGAACATTTTCGGGAGTTTCTGGAAAAAGAAGCACACCTCTCAGAGGATTCCAGAAATGCAGAAGCAGTACGGCTGATGCTCGAAGATGCGGGAGATCTGCTCGTCTGGATGCGCCATCTTCCCTATTTTTATGAAACAGAACGCCAGATTCTGGTGCACGCCGGAATTGCCGAATGGGGCGAAAAAGACTGGCTGTGCGTGACCAGCAGGGAGCTGATGGTGGGAAAAAGAACAGTAAGTCGTGGAGCATTCTATAAGGATGTGATAGCGGGCCACATTTCCACGGCAAAAATCAGCGGAAACAGGACATATGACGGTATCTGGCACGACGGTCAGAGTCATTATTATATCGATGGAACCACCTGGCGGAGCGGAAAAATTCCGGTGCTGGAATATGACAGTGAGACAGGAAATTACAGAGAAATATAGTGAGAAATATTGTAATGCAGCACAGCAAAATCGCTGCAGAGCGGAAAAAGTGATTGACCCGAATCAGGCAAGGAGTGAAGCGGCTTGTGAATATCCGCTTTGACAAAGACACAGGATCCGAAAAGAAGGGAGTACATCAGATGCATTTACCAGTTAGTGTGACACAGGATGAATTGTTAGAAGTTTTGCTTCAGGTTGCGCCGGTGCGGCCGGTCTTTATCTGGGGTGCGCCCGGTATCGGAAAATCCGCGCTGGTGGAAAAATTCGCAGATGAAGTCGGCCTGCCGTGTGTGTCGCTCCTCGGAAGCCAGCTCGCGCCGGAGGACATCATCGGCATTCCGCAGATCCGGGGTGAGACATCGGAATTCCTTCCACCGAAAATGATCGCCAGAAAAGAGCCATATGTCCTGTTTCTGGACGAACTCAACGCCTGTACGCAGGAAGTACAGAAGGCCTTCTATTCCCTGATCCACGAGCGGCGGATCGGAGAATACCA
>CAKSBC010000036.1 GCA_934438085.1 uncultured Lachnospiraceae bacterium | reverse complement strand
TCAGAAGAACTGACAAAACTGGATAACATTGTACTGGGACCACATATTGCCAGCAATGTATACGAAACAAGAAGTGCAATGGCAAGAGAAGCACTTGACGGGGCATGCGCTATTTTAAGCGGCGAAAAGCCGTCCAATCTTGTGAATCCACAATGATCCAGATAACTTTGGATAGAGATCATACCGGCGAGATAAAGTACATCCCCTCGATGAGATTCGAGGGGATTTTTACATATTTTTTGTGGATGTTAAAGATATATTATGTTAAGATAGAAGCAGGGAGGAAAATTATTTATAAATTTACAAAAGAGAACTCTGTGGTCAGAAAGATGGCAGAATAATATACATCCGATAAACGAATGAGAAGTACATGAGATGATTAATAAAGAAAAAAGGAGAGATCTCATGGCAACAAATACAATATTTGATGATGTTTTTCGGACGATGCAGGAAAAAATGCCAGAGTTGACAATACCATTGATTAATGAGGTATTTGCTACGGAATATCCACATGATATAGAAATTATACAGGGAAGAAATGAACATCATACAGTAACTGGTGAAATCATAACAGATACATACTTAGTGATCTGCGGAAAGCGATATCATATAGAATGTCAGAGTACAAGAGACCAGACAATGATATTACGAATGATAGAATATGATTTTGCGATTGGACTGGAAAATGCAATGAAAGTCGATGGTACATACAGAATACAATTGCCACATCCCTGCATATTATATTTGCGTGGAGATGATGATAATGCTTATCAGAGTATGGAACTGATACTTTATGACGGACAAATTATAAAATATTATGTACCTGTAATAAGAATGGAGTGGTATTCATTGGATGAAATATTTAAGAAAAACCTGATATTACTGCTTCCATTTTATATAATGCGTTATGAGAAAAGGAAAGAACAAATAGAGAATGAATTAGTATTAAAAAATAGAATTTTTCAGGAATACAGAGCGATTGAGCAATATTTGGAAGATATATTTCTGAAAAAAGGTATGGAAAAAGAATTTCGTGATATGACGGAATTAATAAATCGAATTGGTGATTATGTTTTCTCAAAACAGCAAAAAGTCAGAAAAGGATTGGGTGAGATTATGGGCGGTAAAGTTTTAGAGTTAGAATCAGATAAATTAATTAAAAAGGGCAAGAAGATTGGTGAACAGATCGGAAAACAGATCGGAGAAAAAGCTGTGACAGAATTGACGAAAAAACTTCTGTCAGAAAATCGTCTGGATGATCTGAAACGAAGCGTGGAAGATCCTGACTACCAAAGACAATTGTTGCAGGAAATGAAAAACACAAAATAATTGGAGAAAAGTAAATGGTCTATACGGATATAAAGAGTGAGGACAAAAAATTTATGAAAGAGGCGATTCGCCTTTCTAAGCTTGCAGTAGAACATGGTAATGAGCCATTTGGTGCAGTTTTGGTAAAAGATGGAGAAATGGTATTCAGCAATGAAAACCAGATTTACACCAGGCATGATCCTACATTTCACGGAGAAGCAGGTCTTATTCGGGAATTTTGTGCACAGACTGCCATTACAGATTTACGTGAATATACATTGTATTCCAGTTGTGAACCATGTTTTATGTGCAGCGGGGCGCTTGTCTGGGTGAAGCTTGGTCGTTTGGTATATGGAGCAGGCAATATGGAACTGGAGCATATTCTGGGAAACGAAGGATGCAACTGTTCCAGAATGGTATTTGAACATTCTTTCTGGCAACCCAAGGTGACAGAAGGTATTTTGCGGGAAGAAGCACTGGAAATATTGGAAAAATATTTCAGTACCAATGAAAAAGGCTGATCACGGTGTATGATAAAGTCTATAGTGAAGCGAGTAATTATTGAATAGAAGTAGACGTTCCGATGAAATGCGAAAACCAGTG
>CAKSBC010000035.1 GCA_934438085.1 uncultured Lachnospiraceae bacterium | reverse complement strand
GTATTCCTGCTGGCGGTTGCTATTCTTTTCAGAATGTTACAGATAAAGAATACACGGTAGGTATCCATGCTGAGGTTAATGAAAATACGGATATAAAAGTATTTGTATATGATGGAAAAGACACCGAACCATATACAAGATAAACGGTTTCTAATTGCAAGATAAATTCAAGGATTCGGAGGTCGAAATATGGGATTACTTGATAGATTAAAATCGAATAAAAACAACAAAGATTTCTTTGAATGGTTAGATTTGCTTTTAAAGAATGAATTGGATAGTGAAATAAAAGCGATTAACTTTAATTTATATGAAGATATGAATAATAAATGGTCTATTGAATTAGTAGGCACATTTTCATTCAATACGGATAATGACGATTGGGCTTGTGATGAAGTATTTACTACAAGAGATAAAACTTTCGTGATAGAGCGTGAAAGTGATTGGAAATCAATGGAAACATTTTGCATTGATTTAGTGAATGAATACCTTTCTTTTGGAAAATATGCTGGAAAATTAAAAGAATATCAAGCAATAGGCATTGGATTTGTTGACGGAGACTTGCATATTTTATATGAAAGATAAGGTCTGCTTGCTAGCAATAAAATCCCGATTTGCAGAATTAAGAAAATCGGAAAGTTGTGGGGGGAAAAAAGTAATGAATTTGAAACAACTGCTACAGGGGAAAATTCGGGTTAATAATAAGTTTCCATTTGTGAATACACGCGATACTGCATGTATTATTTGTAATCATATAGTGAATGGGGAAAGTCCAATCTTATTTGTATCGCATGATGAAGATGATGGTATGTGGCAATTCTTATGTGGTGGATCACATGGAGTGGAAGATGCGAAAGTAGTTGCATTAGGAGAAGTGTTTGACTTAGATCCTTCAATTGAAAAAGTGGCAGAGATGCCTTGTGGATATTGTGCAACAAGAGATAAGATAGATGATGATTAGGTGATTAAAAGATGAATACATTTACAGTTTCATATAATGGTAAAATTCACAAATCAATAGAAGATGAAAAGTTAATTGACTCTGTGGAAAGAATATTTCATATGTTTGATAAGGAAATTACACATTGGTCGTATAGTATAACAGATAAGACTGCGGGGAAAGTGAGAAAATATAAAAGAGGTAAAGTATTATTCAAAAATTTGCAAAATAACAAATTAGAATGGGTGAGTTTCTATGCATTGCCGGAAGATTATAGAACAGCATGTTTTGATTATTACATCTTTATTTCTATAAATTATAAATATGAGCGTATAACAGCAGTTTTTGACGAGGGGATATTAAAAGGTGAAAAAATTGAAATTGTAAAACAGACATTAAGAGATTATGTGCAGTTTCCTTGTGTCGAAGAAGTATATACTATGGATAAAGAGGAAACGCCAATATTATATGCAGCGAAGGTTAATCCAAGTAGCAGTTTTAAAACATTAAAAATTATTAGTAATCAAAAATTGGATAAAGGAGAATAAGCTTATGCAAGATATAAAAAGTGAAGATATGTTATATGCCCTTGTTGTGAGAATGAAGTATATAAGGAGGCGATAACTTGTCCATTTTGTAACTTTGGTATTATGGCATGGCTTGAAGGAGCGATTAATGCGGACGGAGAGCCAGCGGAAAATGTTTCTAAATAAAATTCCAGTATCTATTTAATATTTTGCGCATAGGGGCTATAGGATTTTTTGAATATCATTGCTTTTAATAAAAACAAATTTAGTTTGTAAAAGATTAACGTTGTCTGAAGTTAAATAGAGAAACTTTTTTTAATACATCCAACAGGCAGCTATTAGTACATTGTAGGTGACTAACATAGAACGTTAATTAGCTTATATAGAAAACCCCTTACATCAATTATGGTGTGAGGGGTTTTTTACGTGAAAAATGTACAAAAGTTCTTGGGTGTGGTAGTATGATGATAAAGATAAATCGGGATTTGTGGAGGATAACTATTGTGGATAAAGCAGTTATTTATATACATGGAAAAGGTGGTAATGCTGAAGAAGCTAT
>CAKSBC010000034.1 GCA_934438085.1 uncultured Lachnospiraceae bacterium | reverse complement strand
TCTATAATGATTTAATTGAAACTCCGCTAAAATGCGGGGTTTTCTTTATATATGGTACTCATGTTTGAGTGGTTACATACAAAGCACTATGCTGTTAGAATAAAACCACGATATCAATTGTCGACAATGCACGGAGTACAGTATTCAAAAGTGCATAGCGATGTGACACTCGGATTTTCGGTTAGTACGAAACCGAATAACAAATCGGCAATAACAAACTTTGCATCGGTTTCTTCAAGACGGATGCACCATAAATTAATCAGGAGGGGATTGATTATGAAAAAAACAATGTCACGAGTTCTGGCAGCAGCTTTGGCACTGTCACTCACAGCGGCACTGGCAGGCTGCGGCGGCGGATCAGGTACTGCGAACACAGGAAGCGAAGCATCCGGTGCAGCTCAAGGGGCATCCTCAGGAGCAGCAAATGTTGAGCATGATAAGGAATCCGTGAAATATCTTATTTCATATGAGCCGCAGGGAGTAAACCCTGGAGCAGCAAGTAAGGGCGTTGATTTCACAATAAGCGGAAATATTTATGACACCCTTATCAGAGAACAGCCTGATAATCGATCCGAATTCCGTGAAGGCCTTGCAACAGAGTGGACTTACAATGAGGACGGTACAGAGCTCACATTTACAATTCGTGACGGCGTTAAATTCCATGACGGCTCAGATCTTACTATAGAGGATGTAGTTTATTCACTTGAGTATGATCTTAAGCAGGCACCTAACGCAGCTGCACAGCCTGTAGTAAAGAGCGTTGAAGCTGTAGGCGATAATCAGGTAAAGGTTAGCTGTAATTACGCATATAAGCCTCTTTTAAATCTTTTTGCAACACCTGGTTTCGGAATTTTCTCAAAGGCATTTTATGAGAAATGTGAAGCAGACGGAACCAACTTCATGAGAGTTGAATGCGGTACTGGTCCATATATCCTTGATGAGTGGGTTTCAGGTTCAACATTAAAGCTTCATTCAAACGATGAATGGTGGGGCGGCACTCCTTCTATCAAGAATGCTACATTCGAGATCGCACAGGATTCAACAACAGCAGCTCTGATGATGGAGAACAATCAGGCAGATGCATTCTTCAGTCCTGCAGCATCAGATACACAGAGACTTGATGATCTTGATAATGTTGCAATCAACTGGGCACCTTCAGCATTTATCTATTACATGATCTTCAACACAAAGAGAGCACCTTTCGACGATCCTAAGGTTCGTGAGGCAATCTCATATGCTATAGATCGTGAATCAGTCCTTCAGGGCGGAGTTGCCGGAGTTGGAAGCGTTACACCGTTCCCGGTTGCACCTGGATTCTTTGGCTATGACGAGAGCTTTGAGTCTAACCCATATGATCCTGATAAGGCTATAGAGCTTCTTAAGGCTGCAGGCTACAATGACGGCGATATTTCCTGCAAGATGGTAACATCATCAGAGACATGGTATCAGAACCCGGCACAGGTAGCTCAGGCTTGCCTTCAGGAAATCGGCATTAACTGTGAGATCGAGATCCTTGAGCCGGCAGCATTCAAGCAGCAGGTTCTTACACAGAAAGACTTTGACTTAAGCTTCTATAACTCAGGAGCACCTATATCAGATGCGGATCCTGTACTTTGGGGCAACTACCATACAACAGGTGCTTACAACCTTGCAGGTGTAGATGATGCAAAGGTAGATGAGCTTCTTGAAACAGCACGTATGTCACTTGACGATGATGAGCGTCTTGAGTGCTACAAAGAGATCGGTGAGTTAAACAAGGAGAACAACTGGTACATCTATACTCATACAGGATATAATGCACTTGCTTACAATTCAGACCTTACAGGCGGATTCTATACTTGCAACAACTACGCTATCTATAACAACATCTGTGATTGGACCTGGAAGTAATACCTGAAGCGTTTACAAGAGGTCATAAAGAAAGCATATTGCTTTGAGGAAACACATAGGATATCCCGGGCTTATGCCCGGGATATTTTTAAAAAATAAGCATTATCCTGCTTGAGTTAAAGAGCAGAAGGGGTAAACATATGGCCAAATATATTGTAAAGCGTCTTATCCTTATAATACCTATCCTTTTAGGAATCTCTATTATTCTTTTTACAATAATGAACCTGACACCGGGAGATCCGGCACAGATGCTTATCGGAGATACCTATACCGAGGATGCACTTGTACAGCTTCGTTCAGAGCTTGGATTAGATAAGCCGTTTTTAGTTCGTTACGCAAACTATATGCTTGATGCCTTAAGAGGAGATTTCGGTATCTCATACAGAACCAGAAATCCGGTTTTCGCAGAGGTATTCTCGCGTTTTCCACATACAGTAGCTATCACATTCCTTTCAATAATCATACAGTTAGTTGTCGGTGTCATTGTTGGTATCGTAGCAGCTGTAAAGCAGTATAGTGTTATGGATACGGTTTCACAGTCTATAACCATGGTGCTTGCATCGGTTCCTGATTTCTGGATCGGACTTATGCTGCTTCTGCTTTTCTCAGTAAAGTTAGGACTTCTTCCTCTTTCAGGAATAGCAAGCTGGCAGGGATATATCCTTCCTGCAGTTGCGGTAGCGCTGCCTTACATGGCTAACCTTATAAGACTTACACGTTCTACAATGCTTGATGTAATGCGTATGGATTATATCCAGACTGCACAGGCAAAGGGTGTTCCTAAGAAAAAGATAATTTTTAAGCATGCACTTAAGAATGCATTGCTTCCTGTAGTTACTATAGCAGGCGTAAATATCAGCTGGATGCTCGGAGGCACTATCGTTATCGAGCAGGTATTCAATATACCGGGAATCGGTTCTCTTATGATCCAGTCTATAAGAAATAAGGATACGCCTGTAGTTATGGCAACTGTTATGTTCATAGCAGTTCTGTCATGTCTTATC
>CAKSBC010000033.1 GCA_934438085.1 uncultured Lachnospiraceae bacterium | reverse complement strand
GTCAGATGAGCGCGGCAGACTATTTTCGGATGAAAAAGCAGCTCATTCCGGATATTCTCGCAGCGTATGACAGCCTGAGTGCGGATGTGGATATCGTGGTTATCGAAGGCGCGGGAAGCCCTGCGGAAATCAACCTCAAAACGGACGATATCGTGAACATGGGGCTGGCGAAGCTGGTGGATGCGCCGGTGCTGCTGGCGGGCGATATCGACCGAGGCGGCGTGTTCGCTCAGCTCTATGGCACGGTTGAACTGCTTGAACCGGCAGAGCGTGCGCGGATCGCCGGGCTGATTATCAATAAATTCCGCGGCGATGTGAATATCCTAAAGCCGGGGCTTGCCATGCTGGAGGAAAAGACGCACCTGCCTGTATGGGGTGTCGTGCCGTATCTGAACGTGGAGATTGAGGACGAGGATTCGCTGTCCGACAGGCTGGGCGTCAGAAGCGCCGTTAAACCGCTGGATCTGGCGATCATCCGTCTGCCGCATATCAGCAATTTCACGGACTTCATGCCGCTTGAGCAGCATGAACTGCTGGGTGTGCGTTATGTGCAGCATGCACGGGAACTCAGGCAGCCCGACATGGTGATTCTGCCGGGCACAAAAAACACGATGGAGGATTTCCTTTGGCTGCGTCAGAGCGGGCTGGAAGCGGCGCTGCTCAAGCTGGCGCATGCGGGGATGCCCGTGCTGGGCGTATGCGGCGGCTATCAGATGCTTGGACAGGCATTGAGCGATCCAGACGGCATGGAGAGCGGACGCAGCATGACGCTTACCGGCATGGGGCTTTTGCCGACGCAGACCGTGTTTAACCGGCAGAAACGGCGTATGCAGGTAGATGCCGTCGTACAGGCTGAACCGTTTGCGGGCGCGTCGCTTGCGGGGTATGAGATTCATAACGGGCAGACACAGGTGGACGGACAGCCGCTTTGTGTCCTTTCGGATGGTTCGCCGGAAGGATGCGTCAGCGGAAACGTGTTCGGAACGTATCTGCATGGTCTGTTTGACAGCGGCGAACTGACGGCGAAGCTGGCGGAGTTCCTTTGCGCACGCAAGGGAATCGAGCCGAAGCAGACGAGCCTGCTGTCGATGGAGGATTATCGACAAAAACAGTTTGACCTGCTGGCGGACGGCGTGCGGCATGCGCTGAATCTGGATGCAATTTATCGGGCGATGAAGTGAGCCGTGTTTTCAGCGCGAGGGAAGGACGCAGGGGTGAGCCCTGCACTGTCGAGCTGGGGATAGTACCTTATCCGTTTTTTTACATATATGCATGACTTATATACAAAACTTGCTTCCGGCATGATAGCTGAAAGCAAGTTTTGTATGCGTTTTTGCTAGTAAGAGATTCTGTTTCAGCCGTCAGGCAAAGCAAAACCGAATAACATATTCTCTTATCGGTTCTGTTTTTGATCATGGTTCTTAATTCGAATTGCCTATATAAGGAAGGCCTTCGAATGCTTCACCTACTGTCATATATGGCTTCAAGTGGAAAAGATTAATATCATCACAGTGAGTGGGGGAGGGCAAATCGACATGACCCAGTGTTTTGTCAACCCCGATAAAAATAGCTCTTCTTCTTTTTTGAGGTGCGCCATAGTCGGCGGCGCATAATACGCCATCAGAAACAGAATATCCCATGTTTTTCATTTTATTCAAAATATCTTGATAGAGTTTTCCGCCATTAACCGACTTGATATTAGAAACATTTTCCATTACAAAAAAACGGGGATGAATGGCTTCGATAAATCGCAGATAATCGAAAATTAGAACACCTCGAGGATCACCTAAGGCCTTTTGCTTTCCGGCTTGTGAAAAAGCTTGGCATGGAGGACCTCCGAAAATAATATCGGGAAGTTCTGAAGAACCGCTCGCTGATTTCCAAAAACTCAACGGATCATTGACTTTGGTGATATCTTGCTCAAGTACATTAATTTCATTGCCGAGGTATCCACGCAAGGTGTCGCAAGCGTCATTCCAGCAATCAATAGCAACCTTAGTTTCAATATGGCAGCCATTTGCATTGGCCATGTGTGCGCCGATATCTAACCCACCCGCACCGCAAAACAAGGATAGTCCGCTTAGGCATGAAAAACCTTTTGAACCAGCAAACCTGCAAATTTGTTCAAATATCGCGTTTGCGAGCGGAACGGGAACCGCATTACCGACTTGCTGTTGGGTGCTTGTTAGTACTCCCTTGAATTCAATTTCGTCGGGAAACCCTTGCAATCTTGCGGCCTCACGTACTGTGACATATCGATTTTCATAAGGATGAACAAATTTATTGAAGATGAATCCTGTTACAGTGAGAGATGGTTGAGTTGGATCAAGACGAATCAATCGCATATTAGGACCGCCTTTTCGTGTTTTGTCCTCCTTAACATAATATCGAAAGCTTTCGTGCCATAATTCTTCAGGAAGGTCTTGCATTTTCTGTCCAATTTTTAGTGCATTGATTCTTTTTTGAACGATATCACTTACTTTTCGAGCGACATGATTTTTAACCTCCACAATTGCCTCCGAAATCAAAAATCTCTTGAATCCATTCGTCACGGATGTCCGATTGCGTAAATGAAAGAATTCCATCAAACAAATTATAAATAGGTGTATCCGGATCCAATTGTGCAGCTCTGGTAATAGCCCTTGAATGATTGGTGGTCCAAATCACATCTCTTACAGTCAATAGGTATTCGTCGTAATGCCTAACCGCATGAATGTTTGATATGATAGCGGTTTTTATGCGTTCGTTCTCTGGTTTGTATTCAGAACCCAGTTTAAGTACCTGATATATAGCTTTTTTAATATCGTCAGTGCGATCCATACCAACGCTTGTCTTTCCATCAGAGACCGACTCATAACCAGTGCCACGTCTTGCCGGCCATTCATCAGGGCGTGGAATAGGTTGTCCGCATCCGTTTGTTAACCAAAATAATGCACATGATTTGTCTTTTTGAGCATATGCTTTATATGCAATATTCCAGTACTCAAAATATCTGTTGAAAAAACCAGAATCTCTTTGATATAGATCATGTAAGGCGTGGTAGAAGGGTTTTTCTTTTTCCCAATCAACCTGCAATGGAACGGTTTCCTCGGGTAAGTTCCCGACTTTAGGGAAAAATAACCCTATACAGGATTTTTTAAGCAATGGATTGTCTATAATGGTGTGTTCAGAGTAGACTAATTCACCATCTACCGTCTCTGTCAGTTTTTCACAATCGATGGATAACGGGAGTGTCATCATAGGGGCCGATTTTACTTCCGCAATGATTAGTTTTTGTGCATCAATATCATGCACAATGGCGTCGATTGGCTCGGAAGCTTTATAGACTTTAATGTTTCTTTGTTTTTTCTTAAAAACCAATTCAAGCATTTCGCAGAGGAGTTCTGTAGTTACCATTCCGATCTGTCCGGACT
>CAKSBC010000032.1 GCA_934438085.1 uncultured Lachnospiraceae bacterium | reverse complement strand
GTTCCACAGGGATTTATAAAAATAAGTATCCTTTGTAAATACCCGGATATAATTTTTCAGTCCTGTAAACTGAATTTTGCTGATTCCATCCCAGTTTGTAAAGCTAATCCCAAGGGAAAACAAAATTGGAAACAGTCCAAATGCCAGATACAGGAAAAAATAAGGAGCCAGCATGGCGTAAGGAACATGCTTTTTTGACATAACAAGATTTCCTCCTTTCAAAATTATGGGGACTGTTCTCACAGCCCCCTTTTCTTTCTTATTTTTCCAGATCCGGCTGCTTTACCAGAAGTTCTTCTGTCATAGAGTCAATCAGCTCATCGACAGTGATGGTTCCCCCTGTATCCGCATTGATGGATTTCAGCGCCAGATTGTAGACATCATTGATGTCCTGATCATATTTGCTGGGTCTGCGGACTTCTGCCATGTTTGGAAGAATGTCCTGTGCCAGAGCCTTTAATACATCCTGACCGCCAAAATAGGGATCCGACTCTGAATAGAACTCTTCCTGCTCATAAACCGGTTTATACGGAGAAAAGTTTCCTTTGAAATCTCTCTGTGCGATGGCACCGTCTTCTGAACCAAAGATCCATTTGATGTACTCCACTGCGCCCTCTTTGTTTTCTGCTGTCTTGGGAACTCCCATAACAGTTCCGCCCCATGGGAATCCGCCTCCCGGAGGAAGCATAAAGCCCCATCTTCCCTCGCCATCTTTGTCATTTGCCTTAATGGTAAATTTCACAGACCAGTTTGCGCAGGGATAGAAAATATGAATGTCATCTGCGTAAGAAGCACCTTCTTCTGCGGAATCAAAATCCAGTACATCCACGGTTCCGGACTGTTTTAACTCCAGAAGTGTTTCCAGGATTGGCTTCATGGATGCTTCCAGGTTGATTTTATCGTCCTCAATAAACGGAGTGTTGGACTGGCCTTTTAAAATCTGGCCTGCTGCCCCAAGGCTGGACATCATAAATACGGTGCCGCCGGATTTTTCCTGTACTTCTTTTCCTTTTTCAATAAAGGTATCCCAGTCAGACAACATCGCTGCCAGCTCATCCGGATCATCGGTTCCCAAGTATTCCTTTGCCAGTTCCCGCTTGTAGGCCATGCCTGCAAAGGATGGACACTCCGGACCTATATACTGGCCGTCCTCTGTGGTCTCCAGGGGAATCAGGTAATCCAGTACCTGGCTGGTATCAAAGTTATAAGGTTCTTCTTCGATGGGCTCCCAGATATCTAGCGACAGGAGTTTTCCACGGTAAGTGGATTCCAGCCACGCGATATCCGGCATCTCGCCGCCGCTGGCCAGGGTAGTCTGCAGTTTCTGTGTCATATCCTTGCTCTCCACTGCCACCATATTTACTTCGATACCGGTGGCATCGGTGAATGCCTGGTTCATTTTCAGACCATTTTCACTGGTATCCCAGCACCAGATGGTGATAGGATCTTTTTCTTCTGCCATTGCAGAAGTGGAAAGTCCTGCTGCCACCAGCACTGCCATTGTCAGTAACGCCATTTTCTTTTTCATACGTATCCTCCTTTGAATTTTCACCTTTTTTATTGGTTTTTTCTGTTCCTTTCTTTGTAACCACATTATAGTTCCTCATTCTGTACAGAAGGTCTTTTTCATTTCTTTTTATACTTCCCGATCTTTAAACTGCAGACAGATTCTGGTTCCTCCCTCCATCCGCTGTTCAATTGAAAAGGAAAATTGTTCTTCATAAATCAGTTTCAGCCGTTCAAACACATTGTACAGTCCAATGTGTCCTCCTGTTTTTCCTTCCTTCAACCGCGCCTGAATGTTCTCAATATCTTCTTTGGTACAGCCTATTCCATCATCTTCCACACACATTTTTACAAATCCTTTGCTGCTCTCTATGGAAATCCGAAGAAGTCCGGCATGTTCCGCTGGAATGATCCCGTGGAATACACTGTTTTCCACCAGAGGATACAAAATCAGCCTGGGAAGCTGCTTTTCCATGCACTCCTCCTGAATATTCCATTCCACATCCGGAATGTTGTGGTAGCACACCTGGAGAACTTCCACATACTTGTTAATAAACCGCTGTTCCCCAAGCACGGTAGACATAGCCTGCAGATCCGTCCTTAAAATCAGCTGGAGAATCCCGATTAGCGATCTGGTCAGCCGGATAATCTCTGTATAGTTCTGTTGTCTTGCCAGGCAGATTACCGCATTTAAGGTATTATAAATAAAATGGGGATTCAGCTGATAGGACAGCATTTTCATCTGAGAAGCATACTGGCGTTTTTCCCCCTCCAGGATCTGCTTTGTATGTTCGTCCAACTTTTCTACCATTTCATTAAACACATCCGCTGCCACTTCACACTCATCTCCGGTTCTGATCTCAATGCGTTCTTTTCTGCTTCCTGCAGCTACCTGCTGCATTTCACGAATCAGTTCCTCCAAAGGACGAACCACCCTTCCTGCCACCTGAATAACTGCTCCCAGCATCACAAGCAGCACTACTACAATGATCAGAAGCACCACCAGACTCATTTTGGTGATGGTACTGGAAATGTCATCTTCCAGAATTTTATATTTCAGGTTCCACTGATCTTTTCCAAATATATATTCATAAATGTTCTGGTCTCTTCTGGAAGTATCTTCAATACCTCCAAAAATACATACTCCTTCTGCAGTATGCAGGCTTGTCTGAACACTCTGCTGCTCCAAAAGCAATGGCGAAGCTGCCTGGTCTGCATTAATCAGAAGCACCAGTGTACCAATGTGAACTTTCACTTTCTCTTTGTCATAAATGGTGCTCACATAGGGAATCGTATTCCTCTTCCCATAAGCTCCATAGTAAGATACCGTCTCCTCTGGAAGAAACACATTTTTTCCCTGTTCAAATGCCTCTTGATAAACAGGTTCCTGAATCAGATCCCGGTAGGCATGTGTGGTTTCCAGCACTTCCCCTTCCGGACTCACCACAAAAATGTCATATAACAGATCATCTCTTAAAAATTGAAATTCTTTCAGCTTTTTCTCCATATTCTGAATAGATGCAAAGTATTGGTACGATCCTGTTTTGCAGGCCAGAATCTTTTTTAAAGATTCCTGAACCGTCTCATCAAAACTGATATTCTGGGCATACAGTTCCATAGATTCCAGAGAACTCACTGCTTCCCTGGCCATTTTCTGCACCATATTTGTACTGCGTTCTTTCAGGAGATTTTCTGTTACAGGCTTGAAATACAGATACACCGCTCCTCCGCACAGAAGTGTACACAAAAGGACGGCACTGGCTACTACATACAATATTTTTTTTGAAATTTTTGTCCTTCTGGTATATTTTTTCATATATCCCGCCTATGCCCGGAAATAGTCTTTCGGGTTCTTTCCTGTCACTTTTTTAAACGCTTTGCTGAAATACTGCACGGTCTGGTATCCCGTCATCTCACTGACTTCGTAAATTTTATAGTTTCCGCTCTTTAACAGCTCCACTGCTTTTTCAATGCGAATCTGGGTCACATAAGCGGAAAACGCTGTTCCTGTCTCCTGTTTAAACAGCCTGGACAAATACATGGGATTCATGTGCAGTTCTTTCGCCACTTCCGTAAGCCCTATGTCCTCCTGATAATGTTCTTTTACAAACTGAAGCATGGCATTGACATTGCCGGAATACTCCTTGGCATTTCCATGTTTTCCAAGAAGTGCTGCCACATCCAGGTAGGCGCTCCAGAACTGTTCCAGGTTCAGAAATGCACTGCCCTCTTTTAAGTGTTCCAGCGCCTCCTCTGCAGCTCCATCCCTCATCTGGCTGCTCTGCCACACTGCCAGGGAAAGCATCCGGTCTGTGCATTTTCCATACCAGTAAAGATTTTTCTGCTCTTTTAGGCGGTCTTTCAATCTCTCCAAAATCGCTTCTATATACTGAAATTCCTGATTTTTGTAAGATTTTTCCAGTTCTTCCAGATCTTCGGAAAGCTCCTTTGGCAGAGGCTCTTTGGATGTTTCCGGAAATGTTTCCAGAATTCTGCTTCCACCAGAAAAGACAATGCCTTTCAGA
>CAKSBC010000031.1 GCA_934438085.1 uncultured Lachnospiraceae bacterium | reverse complement strand
CTAAATATATTCTTCTGGCTTATCTTACCGGTATTCTTCCTATCAAAAAAGAAACCACCCAGTCTGCATTAAATAATTTTGATGAGTTTACCATGATAAGCGCCAGCAATCTGGCTCCATATGTAGGATTCACAGAAGATGAGGTAAAAGTTCTTTCCGAACAGTACCATCAGGATTTTGATAAAGTGAAGAAATGGTATAATGGCTATTTACTTTCTGGTCAGCAAATATATAATCCAAGAGCTGTTGTCAGCGTTATGCTCCGGCATGAATTTAAAAGTTACTGGTCTGAGACTGCCTCTTATGAAACGATTGTTCCACTGATCAATATGAATTACGATGGTTTAAAAAGTGCAATTATTGAGATGCTTTCCGGTATTTCTGTAAAAGTCAATACGAATTCCTTCAAAAATGATGCCACAACGATTCAAAATAAAGATGATGTTCTCACGTATATGATTCATCTGGGCTATCTCGGATATGACCAGAATCGAAAAATGGCCTTTGTTCCAAATGAAGAAATTCGTCAGGAACTGTCTACTGCTGTGGAGAGTAAGAAATGGAATGATCTGCTTGAATTTCAACAGAAATCCATAAATTTGCTAAATGCCACTTTAGATATGGATACCCAGACCGTATCTGAACTTATTGAAAAAATCCATAGCGAATATACTTCCGTTATTGCATACCATGATGAAAATTCACTTAGCAGCGTATTAACAATTGCGTATCTTAGTTCCATGCAATACTACTTCAAACCGATACGTGAACTGCCGACAGGTCGTGGATTCGCCGATTTCGTATATATTCCAAAACCTGAATATACTCATGATTATCCAGCTTTGATTGTGGAACTGAAATGGAATAAAAATGCCCAAACTGCTTTACAACAGATAAAAGACAAAAAATATCCTGATTCCATTCTGAACTATACTGGCAATATCTTATTAGTAGCAATCAATTATGATAAAAACTCAAAAACACATCAATGCCTGATCGAGTCATTGCGGAAAGATTGATATAGCAAAACAGCCGTTAGAATATCTGGCTCTAACGACTGTTTTATGTCTGATCTTATATATAATTTTTATAGGTAGATGCCGAGTATTTGTACATCGGATAGCCTTCTCTTTTTCCGGCTAATTTGCTTAACTGATTCATGCAGTATGCCCGTGAGACATTTTTTCCATTTATCATCCAGGTTCCTGCACCCCATCCTCCAACAACAAATCTATATGTTGGTTTTGAAGAAAGAGTTCCATTGTTATATTTATAAAAAATATAATCCTGTGGCGAATGTGAAAAACCTCTGTCAATATACTTACAGTTTTTGTAAACGTGAACATAATTATTATGTCCCATTGTTGTAGCATAGCTACTGTTTCCAAAGACTTTCTTCACTTTATTATTTACAATAGTATAAATGTTCGTGTTTTCTCCATACCCAGATGTACTGGCTGTGGTATGTGTACGCAGGTAAGAACTTTCTGCCCTTACAATCAATTCATCTGTTCCATTTTTATCTATATCTACAAATGTAAAATACGTGTTTAAATTCCTGTCCTCATTCCATCTTTTCGCTCCACTCTTCATCTTTTTAGAATAAGACAGAATCGTGCTTTCATATAATTTATGCTGTTCTTTCTTCGTCAATTTCTTTACCGTTATTACACACTTTGCTGTCTTCCCATTCGCTTTCGCTGTTATGGTCGCTTTTCCAACACTTTTTGCACTTACTTGTCCACTAGAGCTTACCGTCGCAACTTTCTTATTGTTAGACGACCAGGTTACTTTGGAACTCTTACCGGAAACAGTTGCTTTTAACTTTACTTTTTCTCCAGGATACAGCGATTTTGTTTTCATATTTACTGATATTCTCGCAGTTCCCTTTGAGGATGCTGCATTTACAGGCATTACTCCCATAAAAATCATCATAAATAACATTATCACTAAAAATTTTCTCTTCTGTTTCATAACTTCTTTACCCTTTCCAAGTTCCTGAATATTTTACATAGGCATCTGCACACCAATTCTGAACAGATGGCAATGCGTTGTATGCTTCTACTTCTGAACCATATTTTCCAGCCGTAACCACATAGTATGCATCTGTATTAAGATTACTCCAATCAGTTGTGAGGAAAACCTGTGCATCATATCCGTTTTGTCTCATTGTTTCCGCATAACTTTCCGCCTCTTCTATTCCCTTTGATCCATAGCACCAGATACCATAGAAATCTGATGGACTAACGTTCTTCCCCTCTATCAGATCCCTATTTGTTGCTTCTGATTTTTCCAATAACTCATAACTGTAGTCCTCCAGATTCACTCTATATCCATATCCAGAATTACAGTTTTCCATCAAAACATCGATGTACTCTGTGTTATAAATAAGCTGATATGGCCAATAATCTGTTGCACTAAACTGCTCTATTCGCTTTAAAGTGATTCCATCTGTATTCACCGCCATAAAATCTGGTCCATATGATCCGCAAAGATATAAAATTCCATTTTCACTAAAAACGAAATCCACAGCGTTTCCTGCCCCATCTGTATTTTTCCAGACAACTGTACCATCTCTCAGATTCAATTTCACTACTGTTCCGCTTTCTACATAGTAATAAAATCCCCCATATACGCCTATTTCCTTAACTGGATGAAATTCTGTCATAGAATATTTTTCTGTTACCGTTTGCCAGATCATATTCTCATTCGGATCATAACCTCTGATGATTCCATATCCATCATACCCCTCTACAACTGTTTCTAAAACAACCTTTATCGTATTCTCTGCAACCGTTTCAGCAAAATCAAGCTCTTTTTTAACCTGGTTCACAATTAGTGCTCCCTGATCTCCGTTTTCATAATACAGACTTGTAGCATAAGATTTTTCCATGCGATATTGTTGTTCCTTCGTCACAGTATCCATATCAATTTTCTCATCATTTAAATAGCCAACATCAGATCCATCATATTCCCAGCATAATTTTTCAGCCACGCCAAATGATCCATCTTCCAGAAATCCATGAAATTCCTCTCCAACTGCATCATGACAATTGGTTACCAGATACGTCTTTCCATCATATTCCGTCCAACACACACATGGCCACCCACCATTTGAGTAACGTAAAATACCATCTTCCAGAAATACCGCACTTCCATCCTCATAAGTCCACAAATCATATTGATAATTTTCTGGGCTTCGATAACCATATTCATTCTCTTCTCCTGAATTATGGACAATCAGCAATTCAGGTGTCCCATTCTGGTCTATATCTTTTAATTCCAGATAACAGACCCCTTCCGCATATTGAATATTCGCATCTCTTCTTAATGTGTACGATCCATAAATAGTTTCTGCCTGTTTTACAATCTGACGATATGCCTCTTTAACCTGTGTGTCATTTTCCGCCTGACAAGTAAACGGCATCAGGCAGAAAATCATACTTAATAATATTATTTTTTTCATCATCATTATCTAACTTCTTTTCATTTTCTATCTAAAAACTAGGTGATGGGTGGTAATTGTAATAACTAATTGATGTGATTCTGTTTCCCCTCGTTTTATCTACATAGAAAAAAACGATCCAGCGTCCTTTCTCCAATCTGCTCACTCGTATTTTAATATAATTGAAATCACCAATTACCTTCCAGCCTTTTGCTTTCAACTTATTCTTCGCTTCAGTCATAGTCATTCCCACTTTGGTTCCATATACAGAATAGCTGCTACTATAAATATCAATCCACCATGCTCCATAGCTTTTATTTCGTAAATAATTATACGCCCTTAATGCATCTGTCTTATCTGCCTTTTTTCCGTTTTTAGTATACACACTGACAGGATTTATTTCTGCAGTTTTTAAACCAAGTCCTTTTGCAGCCTTTACCGCTGACCAATTGACGACTTTTGATACATCTATTGTTTTATCAGATTTTACTGTAATACGGCATTTATATGATTTCTTTCCTACTACAGCGCTAATTATGCAATTTCCAATTTTTTTACCAGTTACTTTACCATTTGAACTGACACTTGCTATTTTATTATTACTAGACTTCCATTTAACTTTCGTCCCCTTTTTGTTCCCAGTCACTTTTAACTGTATGGTTTTAGAAATACTAATAATTGCCTTAGACTGATTCAACTTTACATTCGCTGCTGATACTGATACTCCCAGAGCCAAAATCAATGCCAACATCATTCCTAATATAATGCTCTTTTTCTTCTGAAACACCCTCATTTTCATTTTTCCTTTCTTTATCTGTCTTCTACTACATCTGCATAATCTAAATCAATCCATCCTTCCCCCTTCTATCGTAGTTTGACCCCAATGTGTTCAACTTAATCCCAGAATACTGAAAATTCAATAATTCCGGGCTT
>CAKSBC010000030.1 GCA_934438085.1 uncultured Lachnospiraceae bacterium | reverse complement strand
GGCGGAATAGCTCAGTTGGCTAGAGCATACGGTTCATACCCGTAGTGTCGAGAGTTCGAATCTCCCTTCCGCTACTTTGTTGAGGGCCCATAGATTAGAAGAATCCTACTCTGTGGGCTTTTCTTTGTACTCATTTTTGTTTGTCTTTTTTACACATTACGTTATATAATATAGTCAAGGGATAAGGAGGCACGATATGGGTGCAGGAATTTCAAACGAAAAATGTAAAAATCTTGATGAAATAAAAGCTGAGACAAAAACACTTCTCACAGAGCTTTTGGATGCAGCGAAGCTTGAACCGGGAGATGCGCTTGTGGTCGGCTGTTCATCAAGTGAAGTAGCTCATCATAAGATAGGTTCATTTTCAAGTGAAGAAATTGGAAATGCTATATGTGAAACAATACTTGAAGTGCTTGACGGCACCGGTATCTATCTTGCAGCACAGTGCTGTGAGCATCTTAACAGAGCTATAATAGTTGAAAAGCAGTATGCAAAAGAAAATCGTATACCTATCGTAAATGTTGTACCGCAGCTTAAGGCCGGCGGATCATTTGCAACAGCAACATATAAGCATTTAAAGGAGCCGGTTGCTGTGGAAGAGATACAGGCAGCGGCAGGTATAGATATAGGTGATACTCTCATCGGCATGCATTTAAGACCGGTAGCTGTACCGGTAAGAGGCAGCATTGACTCAATAGGCAATGCGCATACCGTCATGGCAAGAACGAGAGCAAAGTTTATCGGAGGAGAAAGAGCGGTTTATTATAAACCTTAAAGAAGATTATTTGTGGTATGCAGATAAAGCTGTAATAATCCGCATTAGTAAAAGTTTTATATAAAGGGCTTGCGAGAATTATACCTTGCAAGCCCTTGTTGACATATATTATACTTATAAAGATAATGCTGACATAAGTTTGCAGGAACTATGATAGCTTTAAAAAGGCTCTATATAAGCAAAATCCTGATTTGTGTGCGTTGGAAAGTTTTAGTGTGTAGCGGCGCAAGACGTATTAGGCACATAAAGCTTATATACAGCGAAAGGATGTACATATGAGGATAGGCCACGGCTATGACGTGCACAGACTTAAAGAAGGAAGAAAGCTGATACTTGGCGGAATTGATATTCCGTATGAAAAGGGGCTGGACGGACATTCTGATGCGGACGTGCTTGTGCATGCGATTATGGATGCATTGCTCGGAGCCGCTGCATTAGGCGATATAGGGCAGCATTTTCCGGATAATGACGATAAATATTTGGGAGCTGACAGTATAGAGCTTCTGAAGGCAGTAGGTGAATTGCTGAGGGAGCATGGATATGGCATCAGAAACATTGACAGCACCATAATATGTCAGAGACCGAAGCTTAAGGATCATATAACAGCTATGCGTACAAAAATCGCTGAGGCGCTGGAAATAGATATTTCACAGGTTAGCGTCAAGGCAACTACAGAGGAAAAGCTTGGATTTACCGGAAGCGGCGAGGGCATAGCTGCACATGCGGTATGTCTGTTGATGGAAAACTGATCTTACAAGAATATAAGTACAGACCGGTTACATTTAAGGAAACTAATTTATATAAATATAAATATTTAATCATGCAGGATGTACCGTGATCCGGCAAGGACTGCGGACTCTTAAGCATCAGGGAGAAGATATGAAGATATTTGACACATTACAGAGAAGGAAAATTGATTTCAAACCGATCGAAGAGGGCAAGGTTACGATGTATGTCTGCGGACCTACAGTTTATAACCTCATACACATCGGAAATGCACGTCCGATGATCGTATTTGATACATTCCGCCGTTATCTTGAGTATAAGGGCTACGATGTAAAATATGTTTCCAATTTCACTGACGTTGATGACAAGATCATAAAGGCTGCCAATGAGGAAGGTGTTGATTCTTCAGTTATTTCAGAGCGCTATATCGCAGAGTGCAAAAAGGATATGCAGGCGCTTAATGTTGAGCCGGCAACCGTTCATCCTCAGGCAACCAAGGAAATCGACGGTATGATAAACATGATCCAGACACTTATAGACAAGGGTCATGCCTATGTTGCAGATGACGGAACGGTATATTTCAGTGTGGCATCGGATCCGGGCTACGGAAAGCTCAGCCATAAGGATATGGATGAAATGATGTCAGGCCTCAGAGATTTAAAGGTCAGCGGTGAAGAGCAGAAGCAGAATCCGAATGACTTCGTGCTCTGGAAGCCGAAGAAGGAAGGCGAGCCGTCATGGCCTTCACCTTGGTGCGACGGACGTCCGGGCTGGCATATCGAGTGCTCTGTTATGAGCCAGAAATATCTCGGAGATACTATCGATATCCATGCAGGCGGAGAGGATCTGATCTTCCCTCATCATGAAAATGAAATCGCACAGTCAGAATGCGCAACAGGAAAGCCATTCTGCAATTATTGGATGCACAACGGATTCCTCAAGATAAATAATGAAAAGATGTCAAAGTCACTCGGCAATTTCTTTACCGTTAGAGATATAACTGCACAGTATGATCCTATGGTATTGAGACTGTTTATCCTCAGTGCGCAGTACAGAACTCCGCTTAATTTCTCCAAGGAGCTTATGGATCAGATCAAGGCTTCTTATGAGAGAATACTTAACTGCACCGATAAGCTCAGTGCGCTTATAAAGGCGAAAGAGGGTGCCGGCGAGGCTCAGATGAGCGAAGCAGAGCTTAAGAGCAAGGAGACCGTTGAAGGCTATATCAAAGACTTTGAGTCAGCAATGGAGGACGACAATAACACTGCCAATGCAGAAACTGCTGTATTTGAGATAGTTCGTGTTGCCAATGCTACAGCTGACGAAAACTCAAGCCTTGCCTATGTTGAATATCTTATGGATACTATCAAGAAGCTCTGCGACGGAGTTCTTGGTGTTATTTCAGAGAGAAAAGCAGAGGCGCTTGACGCAGAAATAGAAGAGCTTATAGCAAAGAGACAGGCTGCAAGAAAGGCAAAGGACTTTGCGGCAGCAGATGCCATCAGAGATCAGCTTCTCGGCATGGGCATCGTCCTTGAGGACACCAGAGAGGGCGTAAAGTGGAAGAGAGCCTGATAAAAGATAATTGTATGGAGGAAACCTCATGCAATCAGGCGAAACCTGAAGGAATTGCTATTTTAAATAAAGCAGCAAACGGTTCAACAGACGACCCATATATGATGAACGGACTTACGCTCGCATATATAGGAGATGCTGTGTTTGAAATAATGGTGCGGCAGCACATGCTTTCTACCGGATCAAGACAGGTAGATAAGCTTCATAAGCATACCATTTCTCTGGTTAATGCGGGAAGTCAGTCAGCAATGATCATGCATATCATGGAAATGCTTACAGAAAGAGAGCTTGCCGTGTATAAGAGAGGCCGCAATTCAAGCACGGTTACATCAGCCAAGCATCAAAGCGTTAATGACTACAGAAGGGCTACCGGATTGGAGGCATTATTCGGCTATCTTTATCTCAATAAGGAATATGAGAGGCTTAAGGAACTGTTTGTTGAATGTATGAATGCTGTAACAGAAAAACAGTAATATCATGCGACTATAATTAATTAAATTAAAGTGAAATAACGTCGGCCGTGCAAAGAGAAACTAAGCTTTTTGTACGGTCAGCTGCGTTATAAAGGGCGTTTTATTAATTAAAAAGAAATAAACATAAGCTAATTATGAATTATTTCTTAATTCTTTATCGTAATATTTTCGTAAGAAATTGAAAAATAAAAGTAATATCAATATTGATTGAAAGCCAATATAATAGCCACAGTAGGATAAAGCATAGTCATCCGAAGCACACATCTTGTATGTATATTGATTCCAGTATACAAAAAAGAGTTGATTTATGGCTCGCGGAGTAGTAAACTATGCAACGTAATTATTAATATGCTCGGGTACTTTAAGTATCAGGGCAAAAAACAAAAAGGAGAGTGCATTCAAATGAGAAAGCAGACAAAATTAGCTGTTGGCGTTTCAGCAGCTGCTCTGTTAGCTATCGGTGCATCAATGACATCATTCGCAGCTAATCGTGGCTGGACAAACGAAGGTGATGCTTGGTACTACTATGATAACAGCGGAGACTATGTAACAGATAAGTGGAAGAGCTATAACGGAAATTACTTCTACCTTGGCGATGAGGGTTACATGCTCACAAACGAGCTCATCGATGATAACAACAACTACTACTATGTAGATGCTAACGGCGTTATGGTTAAGAACACATGGGTTGCTATCGCTGCTGATGAAGACGAGACAGAGGATGTAGACTACAGATGGTACTACTTCGGACCTGCTGGTAAGGCTTACAAGAACTCAAAGGGTAAGACAATCAACGGTAAGAAGTACGGCTTCGATGATGAAGGAAAGATGCTTTTCGGTTTTGCTGATGGAACAGCTTCTCTTATCAACGATAATGATGATGCTATCCTTAGATGTACATATTATTATGGCACAAACGATGATGGAGCTCGTCATTCAGGATGGCTTCGTTATGAGGATGGCTTCTCAGAGCATGATGAAGAGTACGACGATGATTACTATTGGTTCTGGTTTGATTCAAACGGTGAAAAGAGAGTTGACAAGACAAAGAAGGTCAATGGCAGAACATATGCGTTTGATGAGAATGGTGTAATGATTACTGAGTTCACTGCTAATAATGGTACCGGAACCTCTGTAGAAGCTACAGGATCAAAGTATTATTCAGCTAATCTTGAGGATGGATCACTTAAGAAGAGTGCTTGGATCAGAACATCTATGCCAGATAATGCTTCATGGAGAGCTCTTGATGGTTGGGATGATGATGACCATTGGTTCAGAACAGATTCACAGGGCGTTCTTATTACAAATGTAACCAAGAAGATTAACTCTAAGTGGTATGTATTTGACCAGTATGGTGTTATGCAGGATGGTCTTGTAATTCTTGATAAGAATAAGGTTTCAGGCGCTAATTTTGTAAAGGCATTAAATGAAGATGATGTTACTGCTCAGATGATTTATAATGAGGACTTATCATCAAATGGTCTCTTCTACTTCTCAGCTGACGAGGAGAAGGACGGAGCTATGAAGACAGGTTCTTCAGTAAAGATTTCTCTTGCTGATGATGACTATAAGTTCTACTTCACAAAGACAACTGGTCAGGCATTTGATGGTGTTAAGAGCAACAAGCTTTACAGAAACGGTATCCTTCAGGAAGCTTCTGATGACAAATATTCTGTAGTATTTGGTCATGACAATGACGGAAATGAAAAGCTTTTCCTTGTTGGTACAACAGGTACTGTTTGCAAGGCTGGTAAGTCTTATAAGGATTCTAACGACACTTATTGGGTTGTAAAGAACGATGGCATCTACAATGCAGGAACAGAGGCTAAGGATGCTAAGGCAGTTCTTGATGGAACAAAGACTGTACCTGCAGAGAATATTGCTGATTACAAGTAATTGCTAATTACAAAGTTAAAAGGGGCTGTGAATAAAGCATTGCTCAGAAAAAAAGAAGGAACAAGGGTTCATAAGAGCCCAAGTTCCTTCTTTTATGGTGCGCCTTGCGGCGCACCATATAGAAAAACAGGAACCGCCGAAGCGATTCCTGCTTAACTGTAAAATCAATAAGATTAATTACTTTGTAGCCTTATAAGCATTTACGTAATCATCAGCCTCTTTCTTAGTATCACAACGCTTGATATCATAACCATCGTTTTCATCATTAGAAATCTTCTTAACTACTGCCCAGTAATAGTCATTAGCGTCCTTATAAGTCTTGCCTTCCTTGCAGATTGTACCAGACTTGTTTACAAGGAACTTAGCTGTGCCATCATGACCATCAGCAGTATGAAGAATTACTTCTGCATATGTATCATCGCCTGCATCCTGAAGGATTCCATGATCATAGAGCTTATGGCTATCTACACCGTGAACAGCCTCACCAGAAGTCTTCTTGAACTTGAAGGTGTAGTCATCATCGTTAAGAGAAATCTTAACTGTTGAACCAGTCTTCATTGATCCGTCCTTCTCCTCATCAGCTGAGAAGTAGAAAAGAGCATTATTTGCAAAATCAAGTCCATAGATGTACTCAGCATCCTTTGCATCTTCATCAATAGCTGAAATTGTTCCAACAAAGTTAGACTTGTTAGCATCCTTAACCTTATGAGCATCAGTGATGTATACAAGACCATCCTGCATTACACCATCGCTGTTGAATACATACCACTTAGGGCCGATTCTCTTTGTCTGATTAGCGATAAGCTTACCATTGTTATCAGTTCTGAACCAATGGTCATCCTCATCCCAAGCATTTCCGTTGTATGTTGTGCCATTAATTTCATCTTCCCAAGCGCCAGGCATAGATGTTCTGATCCATGCATTCTTCTTAAGTGATCCATCCTCGAGGTTCTCTGAGAAGTATCTTGTTTCTGAAGCAGAAGTAAGAGATGATGCATTAGTAAATGCTGTTGTCATTACTCCATATGTATCGAAGCAATACTTCTGTCCATTAACCTTCTTGCAGTCCTTACCTGTGATCTTCTTTCCATCAGATCCGAAACGGAAAAAGTAGAAGTCATCATCATACTCTTCGCCATTGTCATCTCTGTATGCATCGCTGATGCCGTCCTCATAGCGAAGCCAAGCATTTGTCATACGAGCACCGTCATCATTTGCGCCATAGTAGTATGTGCACTGCATGATTGGATCTTCATCATCATTGTAAGATGTTCCGTCAGCACCGATGAAACCAAAGTACATCTTACCATCTTGATCGAAGCCATACTTCTTACCATTGATATTCTTACCCATAGTATTCTTGTAAGCCTTACCTGAAGGTCCAAAGTAGTACCATCTGTAGTCAACGTCCTCAGTCTCGTCCTCATCAGCTGCGATAGCAACCCATGTGTTCTTAACCATAGCGCCGTTAGCGTCTACATAGTAGTAGTTCTCGCCATCCTCGATGAGCTCGTTTGTGAGCATGTATCCATCCGAACCAAGATAGAAGTAATTTCCGTTATAGCTCTTCCATTAATTTATGTACTTAATTATAGTTTTTCTATTAAGTTGAATTTATCTTTTTTTAGACAACATATGTTATAATTATTTCAACAATTATAAATGTTAGTTGATAAAAAATGGAGGCACTTTTCTTATGTCTGAAATTAAAGAAAAAAATATTAATGGATACGTAGTGCGAATTGTCCCACCTTCAAAAAAAGATTCTCTTCTTACTGAAAATGATAAAGAAATGGATCGACGTGCGGAAGCTGCAGTTCAGGCTGCAATTAATAGAGCAAAGATATGTAAAAAGCCTATTGCGAAATATGATACTATAACACATAAAGCTTACATTGAATATCCGGATGGACATAAAGAATATGCAGAATAAAAAACCTATGGTACTTGTTTTTGCAGGACCAAATGGTTCAGGGAAAAGTACAATAAAACAGTTTTTCGAAATTGTAGGTGAATATACTAATGCTGATGATGTTGTAGCATCTACCGGCATTAGTAATATGGATGCAGCGGAGTTAGTAGATAAATTACGATATAAAGCGATCAATGAAAAAAGAGATTTTTCTTTTGAAACAGTACTTTCGTCTTCATACAAACTTGATATTTTAAATAAGGCTAAAGAAAACGGCTATTTTATAAAATGTGCTTTTGTTCTTACAAGCGATCCTAAGATTAATATTACGCGAGTAAAAACAAGAGTCTCTATAGGTGGGCATGATGTTCCTGAAGATAAAATCGTTTCAAGATATTATAAATCTATAGAAAATATTAAAGAGCTCATAAAGATATGTGATATTTTACATGTTTATGATAATACTATTAACCCTGAAAGAATTATAAGGAAACATAAAGATAGCATATCTGTTTATCCAAATGAATTTTGGAATGAAGAAAAATTGTCAGCTATGATTGGTTTGACATAAAGCAGCTTAGTATATCATCCATTCTACAAAAGGACTCCTTAACGAGTCCTTTTGTATTGTGCTACTACACTCATATTAAAACAGGAATCGCCGTAGCGATTCCTGTGAAGTGTAAAAACTATTTAGTTAATTACTTAAGTGCAGCCTTTGCAGCATCAACATCTGCGCACTCTGTGATTACATAATCACC
>CAKSBC010000029.1 GCA_934438085.1 uncultured Lachnospiraceae bacterium | reverse complement strand
GTAGCTATGGCGATCCAGAACATGGAAGAGTCAGGCGGAATCGGACATACAGCAGGAATCTTCTCACACAATGAGGACCACATTAAGTACTATGCAGAAAAGATACCAGTAGCAAGAGTACTTATCAACCAGCCGACACCTGATGCATGGGGACCTGCAACAAATGCACTTTCACCTGCAGTATCAGAGGGATGTGGATCATGGGGCAACAACATCCTTGCAGGAAACGTTGACTACATCCACCTTATCAACGTATCACAGGCTGTCAGAAAGCTTGATGTTGAGCTTCCTGACGGAGCTAAGATCTTCGGCGTACCGCAGAAGGAACTGTAATTTAATAGTGATATGTCAGACAGTCAGTGTTCTCTGCCTGCCTAATGTATAGTTCTAAAGGCTGTCTGACATGCAAAATAAGGAACAACATTTGTGAATTGTACTTATTTATTAAATATCCGGTTATCGTATGAAATTATGAGCTGAAATTTTATCTTCCCCCTTTTAGTAAGATTTCAGTGTAATAATACAGTCAGATGCAAAGGTATGTATGCATAAGGATCAACCGGACATCTGTCAAAAAAATGCCGGTCGAGCTCTCACGACCGGCATAATTTATGCTATGGTAGCAAGAGAAAAATAATGAAAAGAGGTAAGCATATATGGGACTTTTACAAAGAGGCGAAGACCGCAACAGCGGAAAAGCGGTAAACTCGAGACAGAATAAAAAAGCCGACGGCAAGCTGGACATGCTTGTCGATATGCTTGCTGCTGCAGCGGGTGACAAGTTTGTGCGAACAGAAAGAAAGCTTCTGCAGAAAAGAAATATTTTTGAAGGCTTCAGATATTTAAAGTATCTGGATGAATGCTATAACTTTGAGAACAGACTGTTTACAGTTATATATAATCATGAGCTTAGTACAAATATCGAGACGGATGACAGATTTGAAGAGACAGGAAGCTGTTCATTCGATATCAAGGCCAGCGGAAAGCTGCATATAAAGGATACTGAGTGGATATGCAAGGAGTTCGAGGGAAGTGATGAGCTAAAAAAAGCTTATCTGGAGAGGCTTAATAATCCGCTTATAAAAGAACGTATTAAAGCATTGGAGCTCACAAAGCTTAAGCTTCGCCATGAAAAGGACAGCGGCAGCTGGTCTATAGTTATGGAGAGTATAATCGGATCCACCACCTGGATGCTTTTACCGCCCGCAACAAGTCTGATAAAGCCGACACCTGAAGAGTGCGTTAAATTCTTAGAGCTTTTTGAATTACTTGCAGATGCGGCGGTGAACAATAAATAGTGCGGATTTTTTTAGAGTATTGTAAGAAAATAGGCATAAAAATCGGTTTTTTCTTTTGCTATACTTATAGTTAATATAGACATAGCTCGTTCGGGAGAAAACAAATGAGAAAAGGCCTGAGAAGTATATATATTATGACTGCAGCTGTATTGCTTATGCAGACAGCTGCATTTGCGTCGCCTACTATCAGCGATACTCCATATGAGGTATCGACATCTGATAAGCCGACAGAGTCTGCTGAAAATGCAAATGTATCAGGCAGTACGGCTAATGCAAACGGAATAGTAGGAGCTGAGCCGGGAGAGGCATCAAAGGGCGCGGTAACAGCCGATAAACCGACAGAAAGCAGTACGGTTTCAACTAAATCGACTTCAGACAGCGTGGTTTCAGATGCGCCTATCAGAAGCAGTACAGCGGAGGAGAAGACAGGACCTTCGGCTAACGGCTCCGGAAGCGGAAAAGTAATAATGAGTATAGGCGGAAAGAGAAGCGCGAACTCATCATCAGGCAATGGCTCTGTCGTTGTTTCTGATGCGCCGACCACCGCAGAATATAATAAGGTAGGTTATAATTACAGCACAGCACCGAGAGTCGGAGTGGATCTTGGCTTTACTGTGGTTTCTCCTGAGCATGAATACGGCGGTTTTAAGGTTGCTGAAGGAAGTGTGCAGCTTACGGACGGCAGCTGGGATACCATAGATTACAGCAAGCTTATCCGAGGCGGCTACTATAAGCTTATAAAAGAGGTCACCGACCGTTTGGGAATCGGCTGGTATATCGTTGCTGCCAATGCAACAAGAATAGGCGGTTATAATACGCCTGACGGAAGCCGCATAACTGAGCTTTGGTTAAAGAAAAATGACTGCTCAGCTAAAAATGTCATAGAGATTAATACTTCAAATACAACCAGACAAAATATTGTAAAGACCGCTCTTTCATTTGCCGGAAGCAGATATGTTTACGGCGGAAGCGGCCCTGAAAGCTTTGACTGCTCGGGCTTTGTGAATTATGTTATGTCACAGTGCGGTATAAAGGTTCCGAGAACTTCGAGCGAATTATGCAGTGCAGGCACTGAGGTAGGTATCGAAGGATTAAGACCCGGCGACATCGTAGGACGTCCGGGACATGTAGGCATTTACATCGGTAACGGATACTTTATACATGCCTCTGAGAGCAGCACCGGAGTGGTTGTGGAGAGCGTGGCTGTTTACAATAAGGCAAGTGCATTTACAAATTATGTTAATGTTGTCGGTGACTGAGCTTGAATCTAAATGCTGATGTATGATCTGCAACCGGCGATTGATATTTAAGTTTTAATGCAGAAAATCAGACCAGAGAGGAACATTTTAATGGTCGTGAACGATAAAAAATTTTCAGATGACGGATATATTATAGATCAGGATCTTTTTACGGACTGCCTTTACCGCACCTGTACTTCAGATTACAACGGCTGCGGCTGGATAGCGGCATATAATTTACGGCATGCCTTGGGACAAGATGTGTATTATGATGATGTGCGTAAGGAAATGGACGAAATGCACAACGAGCGTGTGCCGGGACCGACGCTTATGCGTGTCATGAGACCTTATCTTGAAAAATACATTCCGGAATATAAGGAAACTGTTGGAAAAGACGAGGCAGCTGATGCTGCGGCACATTCTAAGGCCGGGATATTTCGTTATACAGAAGGAGAGATTCCGCATTTTATAACCTTTGTCAGAGTGGATGATAAAGACATCGCAGAAGGCCACAGGTATCGCTTCTTTAATGTAAATGATGACATTATTGACGATGTTTTTGATATGTATGATTTTGCAAGGGAGCATTTTCTTAAGAACAGTGTAATTGCTCTGACTGTGGAATAAAGATATTTATATAAAAAGAAGATATTAGAATAAAAAAAGACCGCACACCCTGATGTGTGTACAGATTTTTAAGGCATTTGATTTTGATCAGTGCCGGAAGATCAGTACCATTTGGGTATGCGGTCTGTTATTTAATGAGTATTAAAACCGCGGCTTAGTAGTAAAACAGTGGTTTACTTACTTAACTTGCAGTACTCTACTGCTGTCAATGCAGCAAGTCTTGCGTTGTTGTAAACGAGCTGGATGTTTGAATCAAGGCTGTCACCGCCTGTGATCTCCTTGACCTTTGCAAGAAGATAAGGTGTGGTTTCCTTACCGTGAATTCCGTCTCTTACGCTGTCAGCAACGGCCTCGTCGATAGCCTTATTGATGACATCGTGATCCATTGAATACTGCTCAGGAATCGGGTTGGTAACGAGAACGCCGCCGGCATTAGGCATTGCCTGCTGAGTGATAAGCAGCTTTGCAAGCTCTTCCGGAGTATCCATGCGATAGTCTACACCGAAGCCGCTCTTTCTTGTATAGAATGCAGGAAGCTCGTCGGTCTGATAGCCGATTACCGGAACACCCTTGGTCTCAAGGTATTCAAGTGTAAGTCCGAGGTCAAGGATAGCCTTTGCACCTGCGCATACTACCATGACAGGAGTCTGAGCGAGCTCTTCAAGGTCTGCAGAGATATCCATTGTTGTCTCAGCACCGCGGTGAACTCCGCCGATGCCGCCGGTAGCAAAGATGTTAATGCCTGCCATGTGAGCGATCATCATGGTTGTTGTAACGGTTGTAGCGCCATCCATGCCGCGGCTGACGATAGCTGCGATGTCTCTGCGGCTGGCTTTGGTGATGGCTAAGCCCTTCTTTCCGAAATATTCGATTTCATCAGCAGTGAGTCCGGCTTTAAGTCTTCCGCCGATTATAGCAATAGTAGCAGGAACGGCACCATTTTCTCTGATGACCTTTTCAACATTAAGAGCTGTCTCAACATTCTGCGGATAAGGCATTCCGTGAGAAATGATTGTAGATTCAAGTGCAACAACCGGCTTGCCTTCCTTAATGGCAGCAGCAACCTCAGGATTTACGTCAAGAAACTGTGTGTAGTCCATTATGTCCTCCTTTTAGTGTGACATTATCGACATGTTTTTATGTAAATGTCGATGCGGCCTGCTCTTTTATGCGGTGCTGTAGGCATTCGCAGCAGCAGGTGATTTATGGCGGCTGCGAAGCTTGAAAAAACGCTTCACTGCCTGAAACGGTTTACGTTAAATATTTTCGTAAGCTATCAGTATAATATAGAAGCTTTAAAAATTCAAGCATTAAATATTATCAGTTTTTTGCGCCTATAGATCGTTTTAAGGTCTAAAAAAGTCTGCAGTTAATAAATGATGCAGGCATGATGGTTTAGCTTAGCTTAAGACCGGCTCTTTCGAGTACTTTATCAAGAGTTATGTCAAAGTTAACGGTATGCGGGCATTCCACGGCCATGGCAGATGCTGCAAGGGCTAAGGCTGCGGTATCCTCGTCATTAAGACCTAAAAGATAGCCCTTTACTATTGCTGCCATCATGGCATCGCCGCCGCCGGTAGCATTGCTGATTTCATTTACAAGGCATGGCTTCTTGAAAAAGTTATAGCCTGTATTTGTATCCGAATCTATATTTGAATTTGCTGCTGAATTTATAGTGCTCGCAGCATTTTCATCAGAAATGACAGATGAGCAGCAGACACCGTGCTTTCCGAGACTTAAGAACAGATGCTTTATGCCTATATCATTAAGCTTTGATGCGGCCTGTCTCATGCTGTCTTCGTCGGATATTATAACATTGCTCAAAAATTCGCCTTCTATAAGGTTTGGCTTAAAGGCATAGAGGCTTCCGAGGATATTTTTCATGCGGACAGCCTTTGTTATTGATACCGGGTCTGCAAATATAGGCACTGTGCAGTTAGCAGCAATATATTCCAATGTTTCAGGGTCAAGATTAGCGTCTACAACAACAGCGGCAGAGGAATTGATAATGTCCAGCTGCTTTTCAATGTATGCGCAGTCTACGGAGTGAAGAAGCTCCATGTCGCTTACTGCGAGCTCCATGTCTCCGTCAGGTCCGCAGATATAAAGATAGGTCTGATTTCTTGAGTCAGGGATGGTAAGAGCCCTGCTCAGATCGATATTAAAGCGCTTTGCTTCATTATCAATGCGGATGCGGTCGGAATCGTCGCCGAGAGCGGTAAGCATCATGACCTTTGTGCCGAGAAGACCGATATTTCTGGCAATGTTAAAGCCTACGCCGCCAAGAGCCGTGCTTACTTTGCCGGGATTTGAATCCTTAGGGATCAGCTCGGCAAAGGATTTTGCTTCTATATCGATATTTACGCCGCCGATTACTGTGACGTATGGTTCATTTGATGTTGCTGCTGAATTTATATTGCTCATATATTTTTGTCCGTTAATGTAAAATTTGGTGAGCTAAGTATAGCATATACAATGTTGCAAAACAAACGATAACTGATATTATAATGAAGAAGGCGGCTTATAGAATAGTAAGGCGAGGCTGATCAAAGGGCTAAGGCAGAAAGGACGGATCATGGACTGTACTATAATAGGAATAGCAGGCGGTACCGGCTCTGGTAAATCAACATTTACAAACAGAATAAAGGCGAGGTTTGGCGATGAGGTCTCGATAATTTACCATGACAGTTATTATAAGAGACAGGACGGAGTGCCGTTTGAAGAGAGAAAGCATGTAAATTATGATCATCCGGATGCATTTGAGACAGATCTTCTGATAGAGCATTTAAAGCAGCTGAAATCCGGCAAAGAAATACAATGTCCGGTGTATGATTACGCGGATCATAACAGGACAGATAAGACTGTACTCATAAAGCCGAGCAGAATAATCATTATTGAAGGAATACTTTGTATGCAGAACGAGGAGCTTCGCAGCATGATGGATATCAAGGTGTTTGTCGAAGCGGATGCGGACGAGAGGATCCTCAGAAGAGTTTTAAGAGATGTCGAGGAAAGAGGCCGTGATATCAGAGGCATCATTGAGCAGTATCTTACTACTGTCAAGCCTATGCACTATGTTTATGTCGAGCCTACGAGAGCCATGGCGGACATAGTCATTAACAGCGGATTGAATGATGTTGCATTTGACATAATGAGTGCAAAGATTGAGCAGATATTGGAAAGCTGAAAAATTGCTGGCTGTCAGATGCATGTTTTTGGAGCGTCAGGGCAAGGACGGCGGCAGTTAAGTATAAAAATATAGAAATGAAAGGCAGATATCCGGATGGCGAAGTTGTATTTTAAATATGGGGCGATGGGGTCAAGTAAATCGGCGCAGGCGCTTATAACCAAGTTTAATTATGAGGAACGCGGCATGAGTGTCTGGCTTATAAAGCCGGCTACGGATGACCGAGACGGCGCGGACATTATAAAGTCGAGGATAGGCCTCAGTGAGAGAGCTGATGTTGTAAGACCAAAGGACGATATCAAGGCTCTTTATGAGGAAAAGACCGGAAATAAAGGCGAAAAGATAGATGTTATCATAAGCGATGAATGTCAGTTTTTCTCCAAGGAGCAGATAGATCAGCTCAGATATCTGGTTGATACATATGATGTTCCTGTGCTTTGCTTCGGACTCAGGACCGATTTCCTTACCCATTTATTCCCGGGAAGTCTGAGACTGTTTGAGCTTGCAGATTCTATAACGGAGATAAAGACTATCTGTGAATGCGGCAAAAAGGCAACGGTCAATGCCAGAATTTCAAACGGAAAGATAGTCACAAAGGGTGAGCAGGTTTTCTTAGGCGGAAATGATTCTTATATTGCCATGTGCCACAGCTGCTGGAAGAAGCGCATAGCTGAGGAAGAAAAAGCGGCTCAGTGATAAATAAGTGTGATTAAGGCAAGGCGGGCTTTTCTTGAAGATTACATGAAGCCATGTTATAATTAACTAACAGGCATGTGCCTGGAAAATAGATATTTTATCTGTAATTTCCGGAGGGAGGAAAAAAGACATGAGAAAGTTCGGAGCGATACTTCTCAGTGCAGCTATGGTAATGTCACTTGTTGCATGCGGAGGAAGCGGCAAGACCGAGACAACAGCAGCTGCAGGGGCAGCTGAGGAGACGACAGCAGAAGCAACAGAAGCTGCAGAGGAAACAGAGGCTGAAGTTGCTAAGTCAGCTGATGATATCCCGGATACCATGACATCAGAGGACGGAACCTATGAGCTTGCATTCGTAACAGATGTAGGACAGCTCAAGGATAAGTCATTCAACCAGGGAACATACGATGGTGTTAAGCTTTACGCTGATGAGAATGGTCTCAGCTATAAGTATTATCAACCGGCAAACGGTTCAGAGGCTACAGACGATGACCGTTATGATGCTATGAAGGCAGCAGCTGAAGGCGGCGCAAAGGTAGTTGTATGTGCAGGCTTCATGCAGGGAACAGCACTTGATAAGGCTGCAGCAGATTATCCTGATGTTAACTTTGTATTCATCGATGGATGGTCACTCGGCAAGGATAACGTAGCTGCTATCATCTTCCACGAGGAGCAGTGCGGATATTTCGCAGGTTATGCAGCAGTTAAGGAAGGCTTCACACAGCTCGGATTCATGGGCGGCGGAGGAGGAACCAACGACGCATGCTGCCGTTACGGTTATGGTTTTGTTCAGGGTGCTAATGCAGCAGCCAAGGAATTGGATGAGACTGTTGAGATGAAGTACAGCTGGCAGTACGGCGCATCATTCTCAGCTTCTCCTGAGCTTCAGGCTATGGCAGCAGGCTGGTATGAGGCAGGCACAGAGGTTATCTTCGCATGCGGCGGTTCAATGTTCGATTCTATCGCAGCAGCAGCTTCAGCTAATGACGGTTATGTTATAGGTGTTGACTCAGATCAGTCAGGCGAGTCTGATACAGTTATCACATCTGCTCTTAAGCAGGTTGGAAACGCAGCTTACTGGGCTATCAGCAAGGCTTATGACGGAACATGGAATGAAATCAACGGAGAGGCTTGCTCTAACCTTGGTGCAGCAGACGGCGCTACAGGTCTTCCTACAGCAACATGGAGCATGGAGAACTACTCTGTTGAGGAGTACGAGGAGCAGTTTGATGCCGTTGTAACAGGCGATATCGAGATCGATACTGACTTCACAAAGTGCACAGACGACAACTTCGACAACGTAAATCTCAGCATCATCTGATAGGTTTTTATAATTGTCCGGCATGGATCAGTGCCTACAGAAAATGAAAACCTAAAACTGAATATGATTTAGTAATTGCGGCCGCAGATATAATATTTTATGTCTGCGGCTTCTTTGCGTTTTGTGCGCTGAAGCACATTAAGCAATGCTACAATATTTTTAAGTAATACTTAAACTGAGTTCGGATATTCGTCGCTTTAGTAAAAAGCTTTCATATTGTATAATTGCGATGTCATAAAAAGAGAACGCTTTATAGTAATGGCTGATCATTAGCTTTGCTTTTATAAAGAGCGAATATATGATAATTGATTGAGCGGAGGTGAGTACGTGACCTTTTATAATATCGATGATATAGATAGCTTTCTTGAGGCTGTTAATGACTGTAAGGGTGAAGTTGAGCTTGTCACTGATAACGGCGACGTGCTGAATCTTAAGTCAAAGCTTTGCAGCTATGTGGCAATGACCAGACTGGTAGGAGCTGAGAGCAGAATAAGTGAGCTTGATATTCGTTTTACTGATCCGGAGGATGAGTGGCGCATTTTCGACCATCTTTCAGAAAATAAAAGAAAAATGGCATGAGCCGGATAATGTGATCCGAACAATATAAATATCGTTAAAACACCCCAGTGTTTATATAGACCCCGATGAGCAAAATATGTTCATTGGGGTCTTTTACAGCAAAAATCACACAAATATTAATAATTATGTGATGTTCATCACATTTTTATAATTTGGTCCACATGGATTTGTCATGGTGATGATTGTAAATAAACATTTACGTTTACCGAGGGATGAATTGACAATGGTTATATTAAGAAGTACAATGTACTACAGAAAGGAGTTTTAAATATGAGTTTTTCAATCAGACTTAATGCAGAAGAAAAGAAATTAGCAGAAAGCTATGCAAGGCTTCATTCAATGTCATTGGGAGAAGCTTTTAAACGAGCTCTTTTTGACCGAATAGAAGATGAATATGATATTGAGATCGCTAAAGATGCATATAGTGAATATGTTAAGGAAGGAAGAAAGAGCAGACCTATTATGGAATTGTGGAGCGAGTTGGATATATGAGCTATACAGTAGAAGTTACGGTCAGATTTGAGAAGGAGTTTAAAAAGCTTGATAGATATACTCAGCGAATGATTAAAGGCTGGATAGATAAGAATCTTATAGGGACAGAAAATCCCAGACAACATGGAAAAGGTCTTACTGCTAACAGAAGCGGACAATGGCGGTATAGAATAGGTGATTATCGATTACTTTGTCATATTGATGACGGTAAGTTAGTGATTTTGGCCCTTTCAGTCGGTCATAGAAGAGAAATATACGAATAATGTTACAGTAAGAAATTCCCGGCAGTGCATAAGTGGTGTGCTACCCGTCAAGTGGACAATGAATAACAATAAGTTCTAGGTTTACCCTGGCTGACGAAAAGTCAGCCAG
>CAKSBC010000028.1 GCA_934438085.1 uncultured Lachnospiraceae bacterium | reverse complement strand
TTTGAAATGAATCATAATGATATAGTCAGACAGTCATTCAAAAAACAGGCTGAAAAATTTGCAGCATATCATATGTCAAAAGTGGAATATACAGACTATCTGATTCGGAAAATCGCAGCAACAGGAGAAGAACATGCATTAGAAGTAGCTGCCGGGACCTGTGTTTGTGGCAGGGCTCTGGCTCCTTATGTAAAGGATATTACCTGTCTGGATATGACGGAAGAAATGCTGGCACAGGGAATCAGACTTGCCGAAGAAAGTCATATAGAAAATATTTACTTTCAAAGTGGTAATGCCGAAAAACTTCCATACGAACCCGAAACCTTTGACCTGGTGATCACAAGGCTTTCTTTCCATCATTTTGACAATCCAGAGAAACCTTTTGAAGAGATGAAACGTGTTCTGAAAAAAGGGGGAAAGATGGTGGTCTGGGATATGGAAGCTGCCGAGGAGCCTTTACGGGAAATTGATGATAAGATTGAAAATATGCGTGATCCTTCTCATACCAGGATCCTCAGCAGGAAAGAATTTGAAGAAATGTTCAAGAAAGATTTTGCACTGCAATGCGAAGAAACTACTCTGGTGCCGGTGAATCTAAAAAGCTGGATGGAACTGACTGATACTTCGGAAGATGTGCAAAAAGAGATAACGAATTTGATGAAAGCTGAATTGGAAGGCGGTAAAAAAACCGGTTTTTCACCATATAATAAAGATTCACAAATCATGTTTGATCATAGATGGCTATTACTAATTGGTGTAAAAAAATAATGGTAATAAAAATAAGCAGGAAACTCCTTTGAAGAGTTCCTGCTTTTCTTGAAATGCCCTAATATTTAGATAGGATCCGGGTGTAGTATTTAAATTCTATTCTGCTTCCTAACAGTCAATGCGAAGCATATAGCCAGCAGAGATGTAAACATCAATACTGTTGCATTGTGGATTGTATTTTGCAAATATTGTTCTCATCGTATCTTATCTCCTTATCATTCAATCAATCACCAGTTATAAAAATCAGAAGCGTTTTAATCAGTTCACCATGTCACTTTTATTTTGTGTTATACTGTTTTATAGATTTTTCTTGCCCTTGTATTTGCCCCTATCAGAGTTCGTAAACACTGATGGGACGATATAACACAAGGGAAACAATAAGGGAAAGCTCACCTGCGATAAATCCAGGGTTTTCAAGGGTTTACGGAGAATTTAATAACAAAATATAACCATTATTAAATCTCTTAAAACAGGTAAAATCTCAATCGAAATTTTAAAATAGCTTGTGGCAGAAAGGAGCCCAAACAATGGAAAAGATCAAAACAGCAGGCAAGGGTGGAGAAAAATATATACCATTCAATGAAAGAACCGGAAACATATCAGATGTTTTCTTCACATCGGATCTTTCTGCAGAAGGCCTCCGCAGGATATTTGCAAAGGTCAATAAGTCACTTACCGGGAAGGTTGCCGTAAAGATACACACAGGTGAGCAGCACGGACCGAATATCATTCCGAGCGAATGGGTCAAAGAACTCATGACAAATGATATTAAGAACGGAGTACTGATAGAGACAAATACCTACTATGAGGGAGACAGATACGAAACTGATCAGCACAGAGAGACCTTAAAGGTCAACGGCTGGACCTTCTGCCCTGTGGATATAATAGACGAGGATGGAACCTGCATGCTTCCGGTCAAGGACGGAAAATGGTTCACTGAGATGTCAGTCGGAAAGAATCTTGTAAATTATGATTCATTCCTGGCGCTTACTCATTTTAAGGGACATACTATGGGCGGCTTCGGCGGCTCCAATAAAAATATCGGCATAGGCTGTGCCGACGGACGTATCGGAAAGGGTATGATCCATACGGAGGAAGGCTCTGACAATCTGTGGGGCATTAATAAAGAAGAGCTTATGGAGAGGATCTGCGAATCCACCAAATCAGTGGCAGATCATTTCAAAGGACATATTGTTTATATAAATGTTCTCAGAAATATGTCTGTTTCCTGTGACTGCGAAGGTCTCGCAGCTGCTCCGGTAGTAACACCTAATATCGGTATCGTTGCTTCGACCGACCTTTTAGCAGTTGATCAGGCATCGGTAGATCTTGTTTATGCGCTTAAGCCTGAAGATAAGCATGATCTCGTAGAGCGAATGGAGACCCGCCATGGTCACAGGCAGCTTAGCTACATGAAGGAGCTTGGAATGGGAAATGATAAATATCGCCTTTTAGACATTGATCACGATGATAAGGAGATTAGCACTTCAGAGGCTGTAAAGGATGTAGTGCCGTTTAAGGCGTGATTTTTGCAAATGTATTAAAGTTCATGCAAGTGCGTAAGCATAAGCAACATTAATAAATATTCCTTGAAAATAAGGCTGTTTTGAATTATATTCAAAGCAGTCTTTTTATTATATTCAATCATCATATATATTATAAAAGCTAATGAATAGAAGCCTAAGATGCAGTAAATGCTGACATGCCATGGAATAGGTGTTAAGACATTTACATAAAGCATAGGGCAAAGATATACTAATTTCGGAGGATAATAATGCAGTACTACGGAGATGTTTACAGACCGCCGAGTGAGGCATACAGTCTTATAATACAGGCAACATTGGGATGCAGCCATAATACCTGCGCTTTCTGCACAATGTATAAGGAAAAGCGTTTCTATAACAGACCGTTGGAGGATGTTTTAAAGGATCTCAAGGAAGTTTCGGAGGCCGGATATTCACACAAGGCCAAGAGGATATTCCTTGCTGACGGCGATGCGCTCATCAGAAAAACCGATGACCTTATCGCTATTCTTGATGCCTGTTATGAGCTATATCCGGTTTGTGAGAGAGTTACCTCATATGCGTCACCGGGAAGCCTTCTGCTTAAGAGTGAGGAGGATCTTAAAAAGCTAAGAGAGCACGGACTTACTATGGTTTATCTCGGACTTGAATCCGGAAGCGATGAAGTTCTTAAGCTTATGACAAAGGGCTTTACATCGGAGCAGATAGTTGAGGGAGGACTTAAGGCAAAGCTCGCAGGCATACAGCTTTCCGTAACTGCTATTGCCGGACTTGGAGGAAAGAAGCTTAGCAAGGAGCATGTAGATGGCACAGCAAAGGCTCTTTCAGCAATGAATCCTGATTATGTAGGTGTGCTTACACTTGAGATACATGAGGGAACACCGCTTGAAAAGTGGGTCAAGGACGGAGAATTCGAACTTCTTGATTCCACAGAAGTGCTTATGGAGACCAGAGAGCTTATAGCACGAATGGATTGTTCGGGCTGCGTTTTCAGAATGAATCACGCATCAAACTATCTTACACTCGCTGGAACCTTTAATGAGGATAAGCAGGCAATGCTTGATAAGCTGGATGCCGCATTGAGCGGAAAGCTGAAGCTCAGACCTGAATGGATGAGAAGCTTTTAAAATTTAAAAGCGATTATTTGATACAGCAGATATCTCTTTAATCTAAATAATGAAATAAGTTTTAAGGGAGGAAATAATAATGAATATAGTTTGTCTTGATATGGAAGGCGTTCTTGAGCCTGAGATATGGGTAAATTTTGCAAGAGTAACCAACTTGCCTGAGCTTAAAAAGACTACTCGTGATGAGCCTGACTATGCTAAGCTTATGAGATTTCGTATACAGGTACTTAAGGAGAACGGACTCGGCCTTAAGGAGATTCAGGATGTGATAGCAACTCTTGATCCGCTTCCTGGTGCAAAGGAGTTTCTTGACAGATTAAGAGCAGAAGCACAGGTAATTATCTTAAGCGATACCTTTGAGCAGTTTGCAATGCCGCTTATGAAGAAGCTTGACTACCCTGCTATATTCTGTAATACACTTGAGGTTGCTCCAAACGGAGAAATCACAGGCTTCAAGATGCGCTGCGAAAACAGTAAGTATACTACTGTAAGAGCTCTTCAGTCCATGGGCTTTGATACTATTGCCTGCGGTGACAGCTATAATGACGTCGGAATGATCGATGCATCTAAAGCTGGATTCCTCTTCAATGCGGCACCTAAGCTTAAGGCTGAAAGACCTGATCTTCCTGCATTTGACAGCTATGATGATCTTTTTGACGCTATCATGAAGGCCTACAGGAGCTGATGCTTACAAAGACCGATAAAAAGAATATTTCAAGAATATTTGCCGGAATCATTCTTTATATTGCCGTAATGAACTTCGCGCAGCTGCTTGTTACAGAACCTGGCATGTTGCCGGAAAGCCTTACGGCTTTTTTCTATAATGAAAAAGAAAAGTCACTTGGAAGGATCATGCTGTTTTCGGTGCTTTCAGGAACTGCAGCTGCACTTATATATTATAGAAGGATGAATGCAAAATACGGACTTTTCGAATATGAACATACTAAAAGGCGTAAGATCACTGCAGGTATTTTAGTAATAGGTTTTTCTTATACGATATGCTGTCAGTTGCTGGCAGGTATGATTGCGAATGTGACAGAGGCATTTTTTAACGGCTTCGGACTTACCTCGGAAATTGATAGCGCAAATTTTGATGTGACCGGGAGCCTTGCACTTGCATTTTATATCACTATAGCCGGACCTTTTGCGGAAGAATTGATATATAGAGGCTTCCTCATGAATGGGCTAAAACGATACGGAAAGATCTATGCCATAGTTGTATCAGCGCTTATTTTCGGTATAATGCACGGGAATCTGGAGCAGCTGCCGTTTGCATTTTTATGCGGACTTATGCTGGGATATGCAGCGATGGAATACTCGCTTTTATGTTCGTTCATAATGCATGTGATAAATAACGGAGGCTTATCCTATGCGCTTATCTTTATGCAAAGGTTTTTGCCTGAAATAGTCACAGGAACGATCATATTATTTGTATTGATCGGTTCAATTATAGTCATGCTTCAGGTATCAAAGCGGTACCATAGAGAAGCTGCGGATTATATAAGGGAAAATGCAGCATTAAAGGGTGCTGTACCGGCGCTTTTTAACATTTGGCTGTTGATTTTTATAGTATGGCAGTGCATGGAAATAGTATTTTCAATAACACCGCTTGGCTGAAATATTATGTTTATTGTTCTTAATTACATATGGTTATGACGATTAGAAAAACAGGAGACAATAAGCTTTGTTACGGGAACAAGAAGACAATGCTGTTGTTTTTTCATCTAATTGAGCTATAATTGTACAAGGCACATTATAATTATGTATATTTTTATATGAGAATTGAAATAAACCTGTTGAAGGAGTTGAAAAATGTTTAAAATTGCTCATAGAAAGTCTTTGAAGCCTACTGTCACACAGATAGAGGTTGAGGCACCGCTTGTTGCGAACAAGGCAAAACCGGGACAGTTCATTATCTTAAGAGTTGATGATGACGGAGAGAGAATTCCTCTTACAGTTGCCGGAGTTAATAAGGAAGAAGGCACCGTAAAGGTTATTTTCCAGGTTGTAGGAGCAACTACAACAAAGCTTAACAATGTACCTGAAGGTGGTTATATACAGGATTTCGTAGGACCGCTCGGCAATGCTACAGAGACAGAAGGAATCAAGAAGGTCTGTATCGTAGGAGGAGGCGTAGGCTGTGCTATAGCACTTCCGGTAGCTGAAGAGTTCCACAGAATAGGTGCGGATGTTACATCTATAATAGGATTCCGAAATAAGGATCTTGTAATACTTGAGGATGAATTTAAGACTGCATCAAACAGACTTGTAGTTATGACAGATGACGGTTCATACGGCAGAGAGGGCAACTGTACAGTTCCTTTAAAGGAGTTCCTTGCCAATGAGAAATTTGACATGATCATTTGTATCGGACCGCTTATCATGATGAAGTTTACTGTTCTTGCCGCAAAGGAATTCGATGCACCTATAACAGTATCAATGAGCCCTATTATGATAGACGGAACAGGCATGTGCGGAGGCTGCCGCCTTACACTCCATCAGGATGGTAAAGATGTAACAAAGTTTGCATGTGTTGACGGCCCTGATTTCAACGGATATGAGGTTGATTTTGACAGCGCTATCATGAGAAGCAGAATGTATTCGGATTTTGAGAGACATGCTTATGAGGAGACCTGCAATCTCTTCAAGAAAGCCTAAAGGAAGGAGATTACAGTAATGGAACCAAAGAAACATGAAATGCCTTCCCAGGCACCTGAGGTCAGAGCACATAATTTTGATGAGGTAGCTTTAGGATATACAGCGGAAATAGCAGTTGAAGAGGCAAAGAGATGCCTTGAGTGCAAGAATCAGCCATGCGTATCATCATGCCCTGTTAACATCAGCATACCTGAGTTTATCAGCCATATTAAAGAAGTGGATTTTGAAGGTGCGTATAAGGTTATTACGAGAACTTCATCACTTCCTGCAGTCTGCGGACGTGTATGTCCTCAGGAGACACAGTGTGAATCAAAATGTACTATGGGCATAAAGTTTGAGCCTGTAGGTATCGGACGTCTTGAGAGATTTGTTGCCGATTGGCATAATGAGAATGTCAAGGAAGACCCTGAGATGCCGAAGAAGAACGGACACAGAGTTGCTATTGTAGGATCAGGTCCTTCAGGCCTTACCTGCGCCGGAGACCTTGCAAAGAAGGGATACGATGTAACTGTATTTGAGGCTCTCCATAAGGCCGGCGGAGTTTTAGTTTACGGTATTCCTGAGTTCCGTCTTCCAAAAGCAATAGTTCAGAAGGAAGTTGACGGACTTTCAAAGTTAGGCGTTGATTTCGAGACTGATGTTGTTATAGGAAAGACTCTTACCATAGACGAGATATTCGATATGGGATCTGAGGCAGTATTTATCGGATCAGGAGCAGGACTTCCTAACTTCATGCGTATACCTGGAGAGTCATTAAAGGGAGTATATTCAGCAAACGAGTTCCTTACACGTTCAAACCTTATGAAGGCTTATCGTGACGATCCGACAACACCTATCAGAAAGGGCGGAAATGTTGCGGTAGTAGGAGGCGGAAACGTTGCTATGGATGCTGCAAGAACAGCTCTCAGACTTGGTGCTGATAATGTTTACATCGTATACAGAAGATCTATGGACGAGCTTCCTGCACGTAAGGAAGAGGTTGAGCATGCACAGGAGGAAGGAATCCAGTTCAAGCTTCTTAATAACCCTGTTGAGATCATAGGCTATGAGAATCCTGATGATAAGAAGGATCCTCATAACGGAGATGTTACAGCTATTCGCTGCATAAAGATGGAGCTCGGGGAGCCTGATGCCAAGGGAAGAAGAAGACCTGTGCCTGTAGAAGGCTCTGAGTTTGATATTCCTGTAGATACTGTAGTTATCGCTATCGGAACCTCACCTAACCCGCTTATCAAGAAGACAACAAAGGGCCTTGAAGTTAATGAAAAGGGCGGAATAGTTGTTAATGAGTGCGGACTTACATCAAGAGACGGCGTATATGCCGGAGGCGATGCCGTTACAGGAGCAGCAACGGTTATCTCAGCTATGGGAGCCGGTAAGACTGCAGCAGCAGCTATTGACGAGTACCTTTCAAATAAATAAGCTGACTTTGTATAGCGTGTATAGCGTGTATAGCGTGTATAGCGTGTATAGCGTGTATAGCGTGTATAGCGTGTAGAGCATTTAGAGCGCATAAGCGTATAAAGCAAGGAAAATACAGCTTTGCAGTGCTGTAAAGTCACCATAGAAAAAGAATAATAGAAAACCATGAGATTAGGGATGCCGAATTTCATGGTTTTTTTGTTTGAATTTATTGTAACTCATTTTTACAGATGCTATACTAACCCTGAATTGTGTTAAAATTTAAGGGGAAAATTTCCGTGAGGGAGGAGCATGACGTTATTATAACGCCTTTATGTACTATATGAGTGGTTTTGATGTGATATCATTGTTCGGAGGACTGGCGCTTTTCCTTTACGGAATGCGAGTTATGGGTGACGGTCTTAAGCAGGGCTCTACAGGAGCTCTTAAAAAAGCTATGGCTATGGTTACCGGCAATCCTCTGCTTGGATTCTTGCTCGGTTTTGTTGTTACAGGCATCATACAGAGCTCACACGCTACTATCGTTTTGACATCAGGTCTTGTCGGTGCAGGCATAATTTCGCTGCACCAGTCTATAGGCATCATTATCGGTGCCAATCTCGGTACTACGGTTACAGGACAGATCATCAGACTTTTGGATTTAAACGGAGATGCGGCTGCATGGATAAAAATATTCCAGCCGTCAACTCTGGCACCTGTTGCTGCCATAATCGGTATTTTATTTATAATGGCAGCAAAGTCCAAGAAGTTTAATCTTATAGGAAATGTATTACTCGGATTCGGAGTGCTTTTCACAGGACTTATGAACATGACCGCAGCTGTTAGTCCTTTGTCACAGTCACCGGCATTTGCACAGCTTTTCACAAGCTTTGCAGACAGACCGGTACTCGGCTATGTTGTCGGAGCTTGTTCATCATTTGCACTTCAGTCGTCATCGGCTACAATAGGTATACTTCAGGCTCTTGCACAGACAGGACAGCTTAGCTTTGGAGCGATTTACTCTATAATTGTCGGTATCTATCTCGGAGACTGCGTAACAACGGCTATAGTCTGCAGTATAGGCGCTATTCCTGATGCCAAAAGAACAGGTGTTATTCATGTTCTTTACGGTATAAGCAAGTCGGTGCTTATTCTTATTTTAATAACTATTTTCCATAAGCTTGGACTTCTTAATAATATATGGAATGTGCCTATTTCATCCGGAGGCATAGCTAATGCGCATACACTTTTCAATTTAGTGGCTGCCTGCGTATTGCTGCCTGTTTGTACTGTATTTGAACGTATCAGCAGAAAAATTATAAAAGATAAAAATAAACCTGAAACGGAAACGTCAAGACTTTTGGAATCCCTTTCACCGGCGCTTTTTGACTCACCTGCACTTGCATTACAGGCGTCGAAAAATGTTCTTGATTATATGTCAAAGCTTGCGAAGATAAATGTTAACAGAGCTTTTGATATGATTAAGCATTACGATGAAAAAGGAGCAGGAGATATTAAGAGAAGAGAGGATGATCTGGATAGCCTTACAGATCATCTCAGTAATTATCTCAGCATGCTTTCCACACAGAATGGACAGGGAATGGATACACAAAAGCTCACATATTATATGAAGTGTGTAAATGAGTTTGAGCGTATCGGTGACCTTGCCATGAACATGTGTGAGACTGCTAATGAAATGCAGGAAAAGGATATAACATTTACAAATACAGCAAGACATGAGCTCAAGGTTTTGAGAGCTGCAATAGAAGATATCGTAGACCACACAGTAGAAGCATTTGACGTGCATACACTTGAGGCGGCATCATATGTAGAACCTATAGAAGAAGTTATAGATGATATTGTTGCCACAATGAAGAATAATCACTTTAAGCGTATTGAAAAAGGAGAATGCAGCATGATGAACGGCTATCTTTTCCTTGATCTTCTGACAAATCTTGAGAGGGTATCGGATCAGTGCGCAAATCTCGGAGTACATACTGTATCATTTTGTGATCCGCTTGTGGCTGATTCAGAACATGAATATGTCAGAAAGCTTCACTCGGGAGAAGATGAAGATTTCAACAGAAAATATGAGCTCTACAGAAATATGTACTATACTCAGATAGAGCATGGAAAGCATCATTCAAGACCTGATGCTGAAATTAAGGAATAATAACTCTGAAAGAGAGAATTAAATGGAACAGGAGACACAGACACCGCATAAACGAAGGGTGCGGTATAAGGGTAAATATCCTAAAAAATTCGAAGAAAAATATAAAGAACTAAATCCTGAGAAATATAAAGAAACGGTAGCACATGTGATCAGCAAAGGAAACACTCCTGCAGGAATGCACATTTCCATTATGGTAAAGGAAATCCTTGAGTTTCTTGATATTAAGCCGGGCGAAACAGGCTTTGATGCAACTCTGGGCTATGGCGGACATACTAAAGCAATGATGGAATGTCTTAACGGAAAAGGCCATATGTATGCGACGGATGTCGATCCGGAAGAATCCGCAAAGACCAGCAAACATCTTAAAGAGCTGGGATTTGGAGAAGATATCCTTACGGTCAAGCTCCAGAATTTCTGTACTATTGACGAGATAGCAAAAGAAGCCGGTGGATTTGACTTTATTCTTGCAGATCTTGGTGTGTCCTCAATGCAGATAGATAACCCAAAACGAGGCTTTTCTTTCCGCACAGACGGACCGCTGGATTTAAGACTTAATCAGGAAAAGGGGATCAGCGCAGCGCAAAGGCTTGAAAAGATCGGCCGCGAAGAGCTTGCGGGAATGCTGTATGAAAATTCAGATGAGCCGTACTGCGAGGAAATCGCAAAGGCTATAACTGATGAGATCCGTAAAGGCAATAAGATAGATACAACTACAAAGCTGAGAAAGGTTATCGAGAAAACGCTTGATTTTCTCCCTGAAAAGGAAAAGAAGGATACTGTAAGAAAAACATGCCAGCGTGTTTTTCAGGCACTCAGAATAGATGTAAACCGTGAATTTGAAGTGCTCTACGAATTTCTTGAGAAACTGCCGGATGCACTTAAGCCCGGCGGAAGAGCAGCAATACTTACCTTCCATTCAGGAGAGGATAAGCTTGTGAAAAAGGCCTTTAAGGAAGGATATAGGGACGGAATATATTCAGACTATGCAAAAGACGTAATAAGACCGTCCGCACAGGAATGTGCTCAGAATAGCAGAGCGAGATCTACAAAGATGCGCTGGGTCATAAAAGCAAAATAAATAAAACATAAAATAAAAGTAAAAAGTTGTTGACAAGGGATGAGGTGTGTGATAAATTAGACAAGCTGTCGCTTGAGGCAGCGATCACAAAAAAACTTCTTAAAAAAGAGGTTGACAAAGAAAAGTCACTGTGATAACATAATGAAGCTGTC
>CAKSBC010000027.1 GCA_934438085.1 uncultured Lachnospiraceae bacterium | reverse complement strand
TTTTCTTGAGAAAAAATCTGTTTTATCCACAAAAGAAAAAAGACGCGTGAAAAAACTTTCATTTTTTCACACGCCCTGTTGCTATTTAATCAATTACTTTTTTTAATACAATATGCTTGACCTGGGCTCATGCGATACATCACACAGCACTGAATACTCCGCTGTCGGCAGCTGTATATATCGCACTTGCAGCGTCATCATAGCTCACTGCAGTGTCTATCAGTCTTGAGGTCAGTTCATTATAATCCTGCTTATATACCTCATCCTTAACTATTCTGTATAAAAGCTCCTCCATATCATTATCAGGCTGTGCCGAAGGATGTAATACAGAGTTTTCTCTCTCCGCTCTGACCTTTTTCACCGCCTCAGTGAAGTTCTCATCAGTACTTACAAGCGGCAGAAGCATATAGATATCATATATATCCGCAGAATTCTTCCTGATATTTCCTTCAAGATAATTGTCGCAAATATCAAAAAGTTTTTCCGCAAGTATGATCTCCATATCTCTTGCCTTAAGCTCTGTTTTCTGTGCACCGTATTCTTCGGTATATTCAGGTGCTTCAAGTCTTACAGCATCAAGAACCGCGCACTCCATAGGAAGAAGTGATACACCTTCATCAGGCGAAGCATTGCAGCATTCTATAATAAGCTCAAAGCTCTCTTTTCCTGAAAATACACTGCATACACTGTCATAGATAAATCTGCAGCAAAATCTTTCAATGTTCCCGTTTATAAAAGCATCTATATCATTTTCAAAATCTTCTGCCTTTATATCACAGCATAATATAGCTGCAGTATGTTTAACATCCTCAATCACCGCAAATCTTTCATCGGCTGTAATGGTTCCAATTGCCGCAAATTCGAGCTTTCCGATAGCTCTTCCTATAACTCTGTAACATTTTGAAAGAGCTGCCGCCCCTTTCATGACAAGACAAGAACAGTTTTCCACAAGCCCCTTTGCCGCCTCGCTCAGATAATAATCAAGCTCTGCAGTCTGAGACAGCATGCTGTTTCCGTATGCCGCTATATTTATAGCCTCTTTGAATAATTCTATATCCTGATGCAGATATCTCATGGCTCCTCTTTTCCGCCGATGAGTCCGGCACGATACATGTTCTTAAATATTTTATCCGGAAAATATTCAAGGTATTTGTCAATGTCTACGAATCCAATACCCACTGCACGCATATAGCCAAGCAGCATCTCGGTAAGCTCTCGTCCTTCTAATTCAGAGAAAACATCTATATCCTTCAGCATTTCCATAAACTGAAGGACCTTACAGTTTTCATCGTTTATTCTAACCTTTGGCTTTCGTATTACTACTCTTGAGCCTGCAAGGATTATCTCTCTGTAATCGTTCGTAGCCTTGTTTGTAACAAGCTCATATACAAGCGGTATCTGCGATGTTATTCCTATGCTGTTAGCAAAAAGCATGCCGCTAAGATATCCGCATACGCCCGTTTGATCTCTTAAGTATTTTTGTTCTATGACCTTTTCCTTTGAAAGCTGCATGCCGGAAGCAAAAATACTCTTTTCAGCTATAAAATATATACCGGTATCGTATCTTTTCAGTCTTCCGCTGTCGACAAGCTTTTTTATCTGCTGTCTGAGATTGACATTTGACATTCCGTCAACGCTAATTTCATTCAGCATTATCGGCTCGCCCTCTCCGTAATTCCCTTTGAGGTGTTTGTACAGCATATTTCTCCCTTCCGTGCCGCAGTAAATGCAGACATTTATCACTACAAACTGCTGTTAAATGTCACCATGTAAGCTTGCTTTCCTGTTAAGTCGGCCTCTATATTTTAATATCAATATTAATCCAGCTCCGCCTTTCCCGTATAGAGCTCATAATATCTGCCCTTAAGCTCCAACAGCTGCTCATGCGTGCCTCTTTCTATAATCTCTCCGTGCTCAAGCACCATTATAGCATTGGCATCTCTTACAGTAGACAATCTGTGCGCAATAACAAATGTCGTTCTGTCATTCATGAGATGATGCATTCCCTCGTCGATCAATTGCTCTGTCCTTGTATCTACAGATGAGGTCGCTTCATCAAGTATCAGCACGGGAGCCTTTGATACAGCCGCTCTTGCAATATTAAGAAGCTGTCTCTGTCCCTGAGAAAGATTTGAACCGGCAGCGTCTATAAATGTATCATAACCCATAGGTAAATGTCTTATAAAGGAATCGGCAGATGCTGTCTTTGCAGCCTCTATAACCTCTTCATCTGTGGCATCAAGTCTTCCGTAACGAATGTTTTCCATTATGGTTCCGCTGAACAGATGTGACTCCTGCAATACCATTGTAACATTTTTTCTAAGCTCACTGCGCGAATATTTTCTGATGTCCACTCCGTCTATGGTTATTTCACCGCTGTTAATGTCATAGAACCTCGGAAGAAGGTTCATTACTGTAGTTTTTCCTGCACCCGTAGAGCCTACAAATGCAATCTTCTGTCCCGGGTGAGCGTAAAGATCTATGTTTTTAAGTATCAGCTTATCCTCATTGTAACCGAAGCATACATTTTTCATCACTACATCGCCGCGCATAGGGCTTGGAACATAGGCATCAGGATCATCCGGTGTCTCCGGTTCTGCTTCCATAACGCTTAAAACTCTTTCCGCACCGGCAAGAGCTGAAAAAATAGTGGATGTAGTCATTGCGATCTCATTTATAGGTCTTGAAAACTGTCTTGAATAGTTAAGGAATACTGTAAGACCTCCTATATCAAAGCCTCTCAATACTGCAAGCAGTCCTCCTACAACAGCAGTCAGTGAATAGCAAACCTGTGACGAACAGTTCATAACAGGTCCCATCACACCGCTGTAAAACTGCGCCCATATCTGATCATTCTTAAGCTTGTCATTAAGGATCCCGAATTCTTCTTCGGCAATTCCCTCATGGTTAAATACTTTTATTACCTTCTGTCCGGTTATAGACTCTTCGATGTATCCGTTCAGCGCACCGAGCGATGACTGCTGTCTTGCAAAGTATTTGGAGGATCTCATTGAAATGCGCTTTACTATCATTAGCATTAACGGAACAACAACAATAGTTACTAATGTAAGTATCCAGTTTGTATACAGCATCAGGGCAAGTGTACCAAGAAGTGTAAGTCCGGCTGTAAATATAGAAATAAGTGCCGATGACAGCATATTTCCGACATTGTCTATGTCGTTGGTATAACGGCTCATCAGATCACCTCTGGTGTTGCCGTCATAGTATTTTACCGGAAGCGTCTGCATATGATCAAACAGATCCGCTCTCATGCTCTGCAGACAGTTTTGTCCTATCCTCGTTAAAAGTCTGGACTGTATATAAGTGGCAAGAATTCCGGCAAGATAAACTCCCATCATTACTGCAAGTGCTGCAGCAAGTCCTGATACGTCTCCTCTGCCACCGTCTGTCGGTACTATATATGTATTAATTATAGGCCTGAGCATATATGATGCCGCTAACATTGAAACAGTAGATATAAGCACACAAATAAGTGCTCCGATAAGTCTGAGCTTTTCCTTAAGCACATAGCTCATTATATATTTAATGGTTTTTTTGATATCCTTAGGCTTAGAGCTGTCACCGCGGCCTCCGCCGTGACCGTGTCTGCCGCCTCCGGGACCTCTTTTTCCTGCAGCCGCTTTTCTGCCGCCGTATCTTCTTTCAAGTGAGGCTGTAAGCTGTTCTTTATTCATGCTGTTGCCTCCGTTTTCTTTTCCATCTGACTGTAATATATCTCCTGATACTCTTTGCAGCTTTCCATAAGCTCTGCATGTGTGCCTATTGCTGTTATTTTTCCGTCATCCATAACTATGATCCTGTCGGCATTAATAACAGAGCCTATACGCTGAGCTATGATAAGCTTTGTAGTATCCTTAAGCTCGTCTGCAAATGCTTCGTTGATCCTTTTTTCTGTAGCTGTATCTACAGCCGATGTCGAATCATCAAGTATAAGTATCTTAGGCTTCTTAAGCAGTGCTCTTGCTATACACAGTCTCTGCTTCTGACCGCCGGAGACATTGGATCCTCCCTGCTCTATCATAGTATCATAGCCATCAGAAAATTCTCCGATAAAGCCATCTGCCTGAGCATATCCGGCATAGCGTCTTACTTCTTCATCTGAAGCATTTTCATCTCCCCAGCGAAGATTCTCATATATAGTTCCGGCAAAAAGTGTATTATACTGAAGCACCATGCCTACACCGTCACGAAGATTTTTAAGCGAATAATCTCTGACATCCGTACCGTCTACAAGCACAGAACCTGAGCTTACATCATAAAATCTCGGTATAAGCTGAACAAGAGAGGTCTTTCCGCAGCCTGTAGGACCTATTATACCCACAGTTTCTCCTTTATTTATAACAAAGCTGATATCGGAAAGCACCGCATCCGAACCTTCGGCAACTGCTGCATTGTTATCAGGTTCAGCTGGCTGCCCCGCCTTTTTGTTTTTCTTGTTGTTGCCGGTTTTATCCTTGATTTCCGCAGTATCTTCTCCTAAAGAGGTATATCTGAAATAAACATTTTTGAATTCAATGACGCCGTTTTCAACCTTCTTGTCCTTACTTGCAGATTTTTCATCATTAAGCTCGGTTTCAAAATCAAGAAGCTCCGAAGTTCTGTGGAAGGACGCCATTGAACGAGATGACTGAAGTATTATCATCGCAAGCATCATAAGCGACATAAGTATCTGTGTCACATAGGTGATAAAAGCCGTAAGATCTCCGACCTGCATGCTTCCTGCTATGATCTGATTTCCTCCGAACCACACTACCGCACATGATGTGATATTCATAAATAAACTCATGATCGGCATTGTCAGTATGACAATGTTCATGGCGCCGAGAGTTTTTTCCTTAAGGTCATCATTAAGCACAGAGAATTTTTCTTCTTCATGCTTTTCTCTTACAAAGGATTTAATAACTCTGACGTTTGTAAGAGATTCCTGAATGCCGTTATTGAGCTTATCTATGGCTGTCTGCATTCTTGTAAACATAGGATACGCGGACTTCATTATAATAAATATGGCAATGCTTAAAAGCGGTATAACGATAAGCAATATCGTTGCAAGCTGTCTGTTAAGACCGAGTGCCATAATAAAACCGCCGATAAGCATTCCCGGGGCTCTTAATGCCATACGTAAAGACATTGCCAGCATGTTCTGTATCTGCTGAAGATCGTTGGTAAGTCTGGTTACAAGTGAGCCTGTTGAGAATTTATCTATATCGGCAAATGAAAACTTCTGCACCTTTTTGAAAAGGTCGCTTCTCAAATCGGCAGTAAATCCTACCGATGCCTTTACAGAGAAAAACGCACCGAGTGTGCCTCCGATCACCATAATAAGACATGCTCCAAGCATGACAAGTCCAACCTTAAGTATGTATGAGATATCACGCTGAGCAACTCCGTTATCAATGATCATTGACATAAGCTTAGGGATCCATATTTCTCCGAATACTTCTGTCAGCATCATAATCGGCCCGACAATAAAAAATACAATATATGGTTTTGCGTATTTTAGGTATTTCTTCATATTATTCTTATCCTGATTTGAATATATTAATGAACACATCGTTCAGAAGCGTAAAATATAGTATAGCATATCATTTGTGTAGCTTTTGTGTATAGAGGATAAGAAAGTATACAAAAAAAGAGAAACCGCTGTATATGACGATTTCTCTTGGTACTGCGGATAACAGGACTTGAACCTGCACGGTCGCCCACCAGAACCTAAATCTGGCGTGTCTGCCAATTCCACCATATCCGCGAATAAAATGAATTTAAATTTTAAAAGAAACAGGGCCAGCGGGATTCGAACCCTCGAATGCAGCAGTCAAAGTGCTGTGCCTTACCGCTTGGCTATGGCCCTATTGAAAGTCATGCCGTTTAACTTTAGCAAATACTGTATGTAAAGTCAATACTATCATTTCTTAAACATTTAAGTCACTTTTTTAATAATTTTTTCACCATTTCTATATTTACTTTTTTACTAAAAATGTTATACTCTGCAACGAAGTCAAGAGATTTCAATGTTTGTTTCGGTTATAATTTATAACTGATTCATTTAAGGGAGGTAATTTATTATGAAAAAGAGATTTCTTATGATGGCAGCAGTTGCTGCTATGACAGTAGCTTCAATGACAGCATGCTCAAGCAAGCCAGCTGAGACAACAGCTGCTGAGACAGAGGCTGTTGAAGAGGAGTCTGTTGAAGAGACAGAGGCTGAGGAATCTGAAGAAGAGACAGAGGCTACTGAAGAGGAAGTAGCTGAGGAAGAGACAGAGGCTGAGGAATCTGAAGAAGAGACAGAGGCTGCTGAGGAAGAGGCTGTTGAAGAGGAGTCTGTTGAGGAGTCTGAAGAGGAGTCTAAGTAATTATTACTTAACATCTCTCAATACAGTTTAATCAAACACATAATGAAATGCCATATCAGGTGCAAGCCGATATGGCATTTTTTCGTGTTGCATTTCGTGTCATACTTTACCCGAAAATATGCTCTTTTAAAGGAATATTTGTTTTTTTTCGGAAGTGGTAAAATCGCTGAAACCCGCATGAAATAAAGAAAAGCACGCTATTGCGTGCTTTCATTGATAAGGTGGGTAAAGGGACTCGAACCCTCGGCCTTCAGAGCCACAATCTGACGCGCTAGCCAACTGCGCCACACCCACCATAGGTTATACCTAAATGGACCAGAAGGGATTCGAACCCCCGACCCTGCGCTTAGAAGGCGCATGCTCTATCCAACTGAGCTACTGATCCACATGCTGCAAATCATTTTGCAGTGCTTATCTATATTAAGTAATTTTTATGCTTTTGTCAATACTTTTTTATAATTATAATTTTGATATAATTTTCAGGTAACGTATTGTATCCGCATCACTAATATATTTGATCTTATTGTGAGCCGGCTTTAATTTCACAGCTTGTTATTATACAGATAACAAAGAGCAGATATCAGTTTCATATTTAATCTCTTTCTGCCGCGCTGAGTCAGATACTAAAGTTGCTGTACTCCTTAATAAAAGGTGATAGCAAAGCTTTGTTTCAGGAAGTGTCCTAAGATCAAATACTTCTCTTGCGGAATAGTAACGGAGGTAAAATAAATGAATCTTTCAACAAAACAAATCGCAGGTATCGGTTTACTTACCGCTATCGTAATCGTGCTTCAGTTCATGGGCAGCTTTATCCATGTCGGCATTTTTTCCATTTCACTTGTACTTATTCCTATAGTAGTCGGTGCTTCGGTATACCGCAGTAAGGCCGGCGCATGGCTTGGCCTTATATTCGGACTTGTCGTTCTCGCCAGCGGTGATGCAGGTGCATTCCTTGCTATCAATGTTCCCGGTACTATCATCACTGTTATTTTAAAGGGAGCTCTTGCAGGACTTGGCGCAGGCGCTATATATACAGCTGTAAGTAAGCTTACTGACAATAAGTTTATCCCTGTAGCCGCTGCCGCTGTAGCATGTCCTGTTATAAACACAGGTATATTCCTTATCGGCTGCAGACTTTTCTTCTATGATACTATAGCCGGCTGGGCTGCAGGTGCAGGCTTCGAAAGCGTTGGTACCTACTTCATTTTCGGACTCGTAGGTATGAACTTTGTTATTGAGCTTCTTATAAATGTTGTACTCAGTCCTATTATCGTACGTATAATTACTATCGGAAAGAAGACTGTCTGATCGCAGCTTACATCAGAACGCTGCCTGAATTAACATTTAATCAGGTATTTGACAGCTCATGTTTGTTCTGATACACCAAAGAGGATATTCAGATGATACTTATCATTGCTGCTGAGAATACTGATATACTCATAGGCTGTGCCGATGAAAAAATCGGCACAGTTCTTTTTAATGAGAATATTTCTACCGATCTCAAAAAAACCGCTATAGAGTATTCTATCGCTATAAAACAAGTAACAGAGCTTCACGGCATAAAACTTGGAGATATCGACGGCGGTATCATTGCTTCATGTGTGCCATCTCTTACAGATGTGCTGAAAACAGCTATGAAGCAGCTCATTCATACTAATATAATGGAAGTAGGTCCGGGTATAAAAACCGGTGTTGATATAAGGATAGATGATCCTGCCGAGCTTGGAGCAGATCTGATTGCAACTGCTGCTGCCGGCATAGCCGAATACGGTGCGCCATTAGTTATCATTAATTTGTGCACTCTTACCACTCTTTCCGTTATTGACAGTGACAAGCATTTTATAGGTGCAATATTTATGTCCGGAATCAGGCTTTCTGCCGATGCAATCAGCCACAGCGCTGCTAATTTGCCGGACATAGCTATACGAAAAAGCGCAAAGCTTATAGGCTCAAACACAGCCGAAAGCATTAGAAGCGGTATTATTAACGGTTGCTCTTCCGCTATCGACGGACTTATAGATAAGATAATGTATGAGCTGGATTATCCGGACATGATCCCGGTCATTACAGGTGATCATGCCGCTTTGATAGCAGCAGGATGCAGACATCATACACTTACCGATAAACATCTCATTTTAAAAGGGCTTATACTTATATATAATAAAAACAAAAGGACCCGCAGCTGATAATGTTCAACAACATCATATCGGTTGATTTATTAATAAAGAGTAAATGTGAGAGATCATAATAAGGAGCAATAGCATGAGAGATTATAAGCTGGAATTCAAAAAAAGAGTTGCATTCATTAAGAAACTTGTTGAAGACAGCCATGTAAACGGCATTGTTTTCGGAAACAGCGGCGGCAAGGATTCCGCTCTTGTAGGCATCTTATGTAAAGCAGCCTGTGACAATACTGTAGGTATTATCATGCCTTGCTCTTCCGCTCGTAATTTCGGATCTGATGCAGAGGATGGCAGAAAATTAGCCGAACAGTACGGCATTGAGACAAGGCTTATAGACCTTACTCCGGTCAGAGAAGCTGAGCTTGATGCTTTAAATGGCATTACAGAAATGACCGATCATTCTGCTGCCAATATCGCGCCTCGTCTTCGTATGACCACACTTTATTCTGTTGCAGGCAGTGAGAACAGACTTGTTGCCGGTACCGGAAACCGTAGCGAGGCATTTGTCGGCTACTTTACCAAATGGGGAGACGGTGCATATGACTTTAATCCGATCTCCGATCTTACCGTAACAGAGATCTATGAGTTCCTGCGCTATCTTAACGCTCCTGCTTCCATTATAGAAAAGGCTCCTTCGGCAGGACTTTATGAAGGCCAGACTGATGAACAGGAAATGGGTGTTTCCTATGCTGATATAGACGCAGTAATTCTCGGTAAGGAGGTCAGCAGCCCTGGCGCTGAGGCTGAGGTTTTAAGAAGACATAACAGTTCTCTTCATAAGCTTAATCCTGCTAAAACCTTTGCATAAGGCTTAAGCACACGATAAATAATTCGTACATTATATTATTAACAACATAAAATGCCAGATTGAGTCAGACTTTATATTGCATTCATTAAAATGCATGACATGTATCTTTACACCATGTAATTTTGATGTAAAATATATTCAGTCTATAGGGGAGCTTGCTTATGCAGGCTGAGAGGAAGCCTTGTCTTCGACCCTCGATACCTGATGCGGATAATGCCGCCGTAGGAACTCAGCGACAAAGATCTTTCAGGAGGTATCCGTATGGATATCTCCTTTTGTATTTCTCATTAAAGGAGCTTGATTTTATGGAAAAAACTCAATCTGTATCAAATTTGACAGCTCAAAGAGGCATTTTAAGCACCAAAAAGCTCGTCCTTACGGCAATGCTTTCGGGCCTTGCTTTCGTACTCAGTACATTCGTTTATTTCCCTAATATGGCACCGTTCCAGCATTTTGTTAATGTCATGGCAGCCGTATTTGTAGGCCCGTGGTACGGATCCGCTGCTGGAGTACTTACAGGACTTATGCGTATGACCTGCGGACGTACAATAGGCTCAGTTATAGGAGCCATGATAGGTCCGATACTCGGAGGACTGCTTTACAGACGTTTCGGAACACTTTGGTCAGTGTATATAGGTGAGGTTATCGGTACCGGTGTCCTCAGTGCCATTGCAGTTTATCCGTTTTACAAATATATATACGGACTTGATCTTACATCACCGCTTTATTACATACCGTTCTACACTCCGTCTGCAGCCGTAGGAGCTGCTATGGGTGTTATGGTCCTTATAATCCTTAAGAATACCGGACTGCTTAATAGACTGCTTTCAGAGCTTAATAACTGATCGGAGGTATTGACATGTGCAATAAATCAAATAATCCGGCACTCCTAAAGACTGTATGCCATTCCCTGGAGTCTGTTCATACAAAAAATCCTCTTATAGACTGTATTACAAATTTTGTCACTGTAAATGACTGTGCTAATATCATACTTGCTGCAGGCGGTTCTCCATCTATGGCTGAGGACATTCGTGAGGTAGCCGAATCCGCAGCTGGTGCCGATGCATTAGTCTGCAATTTAGGTGCGATAAATCGTGTTGATTCAATGATAATAGGCGGAAAAAGCGCTGCGACGGCTAATAAGCCTGTAATACTTGATCCTGTTGCTGCCGGCAATACATCTTTAAGGCGCCGTGAATCTGCTATGCTGCTTGAAAATGTGCATTTTTCTGTTATACGCGGAAATGCATCTGAGATCAAGGCCTTGGCTCTCAGCACAGCTTCCGGAAGTGGTGTCGACGTCAGCGCCGCAGATTCAATAAATGAAGACTCACTTCCTGCTGCCATTAATACAGCCAAGCTTCTCTCAGCAAAGACAGCTGCCGTAGTTGCGGTCTCAGGGCCTATCGATATAATTACAGACGGAACACAAACAGTACTTTTAAGGAACGGCAGTGCCATTATGTCACGCATAACGGGAAGCGGTTGTATGCTCACATCATTGATAGGCACCTTCTGCGGAGCTATGCCAAACAGCATATTTGAAGCAGTTTTTTCTGCCTGCGCAGTTATGGATATTGCCGGAGAGCTTGCCGATGAACGCCGCATTAAAAACGGTACCGGCAACGCATCCTTTAGAACAGATCTCATAGATGCTGTTTTTAACATGGATCCTGATACATTAACAGCACGTTTGAACATAGAATTACTGTAAACCGTATATATCAGCATCATAACTTTTTTGTGGTGCATCTATACTAAGCTATAAACATTTTATATTAAAATCTAAAGAGTTATAAACATTAACAGGAGGAAAATAACCATGAATGCAAGTGTTGCTATACAAGTATTGCCTATGAGCGCAAAGGATGATGAAGATCTTTGCCGTATGGTCGATGAAGTCATTGCATACATCAAAAGCACAGGACTTCATTATGTAGTGGGACCGTTTGAGACTACTATTGAAAGCGATAATTTAGATCAGCTTATGGACATTGTTAAAGAGTGCCAGCATGTCGCAGTAAGGGCAGGCGCAAAGCAGGTATGCTCTTATATCAAGGTCGACTACCGTCCTGAAAGTGATATCCTGAGCATAGATAAAAAAATCGGTAAATATTCTCAGACTGCTCATGAATAAGAAATATGCAATTTTTGACATGGACGGCACACTCATAGACTCCATGTCATATTGGAACAGACTTGCCGAGGATTATCTTTCAGCTAAAGGCATATCACCTATGCCGGCAGAAATTCCTGAAATAATTAAGCCCATGACCATGACTGAATCAGCCGCTTATTTCATAAAGCGCTTTGGCTTTGCCGGCACTCCGGAAAGTATTGCCACTGAAATGAACGCCGTCATGGATGAACATTACCGTAAGGATATAGAATTAAAAAGCGGAGTAAGGGAATATCTTGATCAGCTTAAATATAAGGGAGTAACTATGTGCGTAGCCTCCGCTACCGAAGCATCTCTTATGACTGCCTGTCTTTCACGACTCAATGTTATTGATGACTTTGCATTCATTCTTTCCTGTGAAGAGGTCGGTACCGGAAAAGATAGTCCGGATGTATATCTTGAAGCTATGAAACGACTTTCAGGTATAAGTAAAGCACAAGATAAGACTCAGCTTAAGCCCTCAGATATCACCGTATATGAGGATGCTCTTTTTGCTGCCAAAACAGCCAAAAAAGCCGGCTTCTATGTTGTCGGTGTTTTCGATGAAAATAATAAGTATAAATGGGAACGTCTTAAGAGCGTCTCAGATGAGGTAATAGAAGATTTTCTACCTGCAAAAGTCTGAATAAGCGAAACGAAGGGTGTGTGAAAAAACTTTCATTTTTTCACACGTCTTTTTCTTTTGTGGATAAAACAGATATTTTCTCAAGAAAAGTGTAT
>CAKSBC010000026.1 GCA_934438085.1 uncultured Lachnospiraceae bacterium | reverse complement strand
TTCGGTATTATACCGAACGGGTAATGTTTCAGGATTAATCCCAAATGGATAATAAGAATTATCGGATCTCAGCGAGATTCTGAAGCTCTTCCCACTTCTCATCAACGTGCTTCTGAACATCCTCGATCATCCACTCGTTGCCTGGCTTGAACATGTGAGCGAAACGTCCCTGCATTCTGAGGTACTCCTCTACAGGTTTCTTCTCCTTTGGTCTGTAGTTGATTGTGTACTTGCCTTCCTCAACCTCGTAGAGTGGCCATACGCATGTCTCAACTGCTGACTTTACAACGTCCATAAGCTTGTCTGAAGGATATCTCCATCCACGTGGGCATGGAGCCATAACAGCCATGAATGCAGCACCTGGTGTATAGATAGCCTTGTGAGCCTTTGTGCTGATGTCGCTGAAGTTTCCGATGAATGTTGTCTGAGCAACGTATGGAAGTCCGTGAGCAACCATGATCTTTACAAGATCCTTCTTGTTCTGCTGCTTACCAGGGATAGCCTTACCCTGAGGAGTTGTTGTTGTATCAGCGAACTTAGGAGTTGATGATGATCTCTGGATACCTGTGTTCATATATGCCTCGTTATCGTAGCATACATAAACCATGTCATGTCCACGCTCCATAGCACCTGAAAGTGACTGGAAACCGATATCATAGGTACCGCCGTCACCACCGAATGCGATGAACTTGTAGTTATCTGAAATCTTGCCTCTCTTCTTTAATGCACGGTAAGCTGTCTCAACACCTGAGATAGTAGCGCCTGCATTCTCGAATGCATTGTGGATGAAGCTATCCTTCCAAGCTGTGTAAGGATACATGAAGGTTGAAACCTCAAGGCATCCTGTAGCTGAGCAAATTACTGCCTTATCTTCAGGTTCAAGTGCACGGAGTACTGTTCTTACAGCGATAGGTCCGCCACAGCCTGCGCACATTCTGTGACCGCCGGAAAGACGATCTTCCTTCATTAAGTTCTCTTTAAGATTGTAAGCCATGTCCGTTCCTCCTTACTCACGTACCTCAAGGTAACGATATGTCTCGCCTACATTGCCTGTCTCAGCAATCTTCTCGAGCTCACCGAATACCTTCTCGATGCTGGATACCTTTACGTCACGTCCGCCAAGTCCGTAGATATAGTTGATAGCCTTTACGGAAACGCCTGCTGAAACAAGTGCTGCGCAAACCTCTGCGTACATTGGTCCGCAGTGACCGTTAAAGCTGTCGTCCTTATCCATGATAGCAACTGCCTTAAGACCCTTGATAGCGTCAACGATCTCTTCGCCTGGGAATGGACGGAATGCACGGATCTTAACAAGACCAACCTTATGTCCGGCCTGTCTCATCTCGTTAATTGTATCCTTAGCTGTACCAGCTGAAGAACCGATCATAACAACTGCAACCTCAGCGTCATCCATCTCATACTTCTCGATAAGATCATAGTAACGTCCTGTGAGATCACCGAACTCCTTAGAAATCTTATTGATGGAATCCTTAGCGTCGATCATAGCCTGTGCCTGAGCTCTCTTTGCTTCCATGTAGTAAACAGGAGTAGCATAAGCACCTACTGCCATTGTCTCATCTTCCTTAAGAAGGTAATGATCAAGCGGTCTCTCACCAACGAACTTCTTAACGTCCTCTGTCTCAACGAGGTCGATATTCTCGATAGCGTGTGATGTGATGAAACCATCCTGGCAGATCATGATAGGAAGGTTAACTGACTCTGCGATACGCATAGCCATAAGATAGTTATCATAAGCTTCCTGGTTTGTCTCAGCGAAGAGCATGATCCATCCTGCATCTCTTACACCCATAGCATCTGAATGGTCGTTGTTAATGTTGATAGGACCACTGAGTGCACGGCATGATACTGCAAGTGTGATAGGAAGTCTGTCTGAAGCAGCGATGTAAAGCATCTCTGTCATGTAGCAAAGTCCGCATGATGATGTAGCTGAAACTGCACGTGCTCCGGCAGCCTCTGCACCGATACATGTTGACATAGCTGAATGCTCTGACTCAACTGCGATGAACTCTGTATCAACTTCGCCGTTATCAACGTAGCTTGCGAAGTACTGAGGGATCTCAGTAGAAGGAGTAATAGGGAATGCGCCCATTACATCCGGGTTAATCTGCTTCATAGCGAATGCTATGGCTTCATTACCTGAAAGTCTTTCTCTAATTGCCATTATTCCGTACCCCCTTCTTTAGTCTTCTTTATTCTTAACCATAGTGATGGCGCCGAAAGGACATGCATTAGCACAGATTCCGCAACCCTTACAGAAGAAGTAATCGAAATCCTCACGCTTTCCTTCAGCATTTACAGGGATAGACATATCAGGGCAGCATGGTGCGCAAAGAAGGCACTGCTTACACTTTGTCCAATCGATAACCGGCTTCATTGTTCTCCAGTCACCTGTCTCAACTGTCTTTGAAGTTGCTGGCTCATATATGTCACAAGCTCTTGTCAGATCCTTCCACTTAACGTCTGGAGCTGTATTTGCTGCATATTTGCTCATTATCCCTTTACCTCCTCCATTGAACGCTTTAAGGCTCTCATGTTGCCTTCGATAACCTGTGGCTTAGAAGCGAACTTATGCTTGTATGAAGCCTCCATGTCCTTTACGAACTCGTGCTCCTCTACTACGCCGCTTACCTTAACGATAGCTGCAAGCATAGGTGTGTTAGGGAATACTTTTCCTAACTCTTCCTCAGAGATCTTGTTTGCATTGATAGTGCATACTCTTCCCTTATAACCCTTGAGAAGTGGTCTGATCTCTTCAGGATCCTTTGCTGAATTTATAACGATTGCTCCGTTTTCCTTAAGGCCTGCTGTAACAGCTACTGAGTCAATAAGTGACTCATCTACTACTACAACATAATCAGGCTCATAAATATTAGAATGAACAGTGCAGCGCTCTGTGCTTATACGGTCATAAGCAGTAATAGGTGCTCCCATACGCTCCGGGCCGTACTCAGGAAATCCCTGTACGTACTTTCCTGTGTTGAATGCTGCATCGGCGAGAAGAAGTGATGCTGTTTTAGCACCCTGTCCGCCACGTCCATGCCAACGGATCTCAACAATATCTTTCATCGTTTGCTCTCCTTTCAATGATGATTACAATCAGAAGTATTACTTGTATTTTACATTTTGTATTTTTCAAATACAATATACTGTTTGTACATTTTTCAGTAATATGACCGTACAGATTGTACTAATATAAAAAAAGTTGTGTATTGTGTATAAAAAGAAGTGCAAGCAAATGCATCTTTATTTTGTTATAACTGACGGGTTGTGTAATGTATAATTATTACATATAATAAAAACTGATAACAAAATAGGGCATACAGACATTAGCAAATGTCTGCGGAGGGATGAAATGACATTTCAGCAGCTTAATTATCTTGTAGAGATATCCAAATGCGGTTCAATTAACAAAGCCGCACAGAAGCTTTTTCTTTCTCAGTCCGGTATTTCAATAGCTATAAAAGAGCTTGAGGAAGAACTTAATATCACTTTTTTTATCAGAACAAATAAAGGCGTGACATTCACTCCTGAGGGCAAGGAATTTCTCAGTCACGCAGTATCGCTGTTAGACAGCAAGAAGCGCCTGGAGAAAATGTACAGTGAAAACCGCAGCAACGCGGCTAACGTATACTTCAGTATAGCTACTCAGCGCTATCCTTTTGTTGAGCAGGCATTTATTAAATTTGTAAAGGCTCATGACCACGAAACATACAGACTGCAGCTTAAGGAGACAAGTATCGAAGATGTTGTAGATGATATCTCAAGTCACAACGCTGATATCGGTATAGTTTCAGAATCAGATCTTACAGAAAAAATAATTCGCAAGCTCCTTGAGTCAAGAGAACTTGAATTTTTCCCAATGTTTACCGTAAAGCCTTGTGTATATATTAGAAAAGGACATCCTTTATGCAGCAAAAGATCCCTGCGTGAAGAGGATCTGGATAACTTCCCTTATATTACCTTTGAACAATCTCAGGGAGTAGCGATAGATTTTTCCGAAGAATGTCAGCTTTTCTCTAACAATGCACCTTCACAGAGGATCGTCATTAATACAAGAGAAACCGCATTGGATATGATTGCCGGCTCAGATGCAGTTACAACAGGTTCCGGACTCTTAGTAGAAGGCATATCCCCTAGTGGTGTTGTCAGCATTCCTCTGGAAGGTCAGCCTGATATTAAACTGGGATATCTGCTTCCTTACGGAACCAAGCTGTCTCCTCTCGCAGCCGAATTCACAGAAATTCTTAAGGATGTTATTCAGGAATCCATTAAGTACACAGCTTCCCTGAACAGTGAAATGTAAACTATTTAATCAATAAATTAAAAAGATCCGCAGTTGAACTGATATAATGTACAAATCATTATTTTTTTGTTTAATGATTTGTTATCAGTTCAAATCTACGGGTCTTTATTTATTTAGCAGAATAAATCTATACAAACAGATTTGTTATTTATTTTTGTCGCTGAATTTCTTTAAATATCATAGAAGATTTATTTACAGAAAAGTATTCACACTCTCTTTCATTTCATAATCAAAAGTTTCATCTCAGCATCCTATTTCACTGTTATGTTCGCTTTCCTTATAGCTCTTTGCTGAATTAACAACAATAGTAAATCCAAGGATGATCAGCAGCACTGCTATTATAAGCTGAAGACCGTTTGCAATGAATACGGAGCCCCATGTTGCTTCTCCGGCAGGAATAGTTACAGTTGCGGCATTCTGTATAGCCTTGATCATTGCCATAAGTCTCTGTACAAGTGCTGTAAATGTTACACATAACATGATTATAAGCGGTGGGAAAAGCATCTTATTGCTGCGTCCTGTCACCTTAAGAAAAACACAAAGTGTGATAAGTACAAGAGCACTGAGCAGCTGATTTGCTGATCCGAACAAAGGCCAGATATTAGCATATCCGATCTGTGTAAGCAGGTAACCAAAAGCAAGTGTCAGTATTGTTGAGAAATAGGTATTGCAGAACAGCTTTCTCCATCCTTCGGCATGTTCCATATCATCTGCGATAAACAGCTCCTGAAAGCTCATACGGGCGATACGTGAAACCGCATCAAGGCTGGTAAGAGCAAGTGCCGAAACACACATTGTCATAAATACTGTTGCCACATGAGATGAAATGCCAAACATTGATATAAATTCGGCTACTCCGCGGCTGAATATCTGGAATGGTGTTCCCTGTGCAGGTGTACCGTCTGCCGCGGCTGCTGCTCCTGCAACACAAAGTGCAAGTACAGCAAGAAGGCTTTCAAGAATCATTGCGCCGTATCCAACCTTAAGCATATCCTTTTCATTTTCAACAGTCTTTGATGATGTACCTGAAGAAACAAGACTGTGGAAGCCTGATACAGCACCGCAGGCAACAGTTACAAAAAGAATAGGGAACATTGTTCCGAGCTTTTCATTGGTAAATCCCGTATAAACAGGAAGATTCATTGTAGGATGTGCAAGAAGCAGTCCTATTGCAGCTGCCGCTATCATTGCAACAAACATGTAAGTTGTCATATAGTCTCGAGGCTGCTTAAGTATCCAGATCGGTACTACAGCAGTAAAGAAAATATAGATGAATGTGATGTAGCTCCACATTTTCTTATCAAATATAAGAAGAAACTGCATTCCTAAAACAAAGCTTGCAACTATAAATACTATTGCGAGTAAAACCTCGACCACACCCTTAAAATGATATTTGCGATGAAGTAAACCATATACAACGGCAAATACCATGAACATGATCGATACCATGCCTGCTGCACCGTTTGTCTCAGCTGCATCTGCGAGTTGTGTGACACCGTCAACAACTGTATAGGCATTAAATGTGCCTGCAACCATATCTGCAAACGCTGCAATAACTATACAGCAGAAAAACCAGCTGAAAAGAAGAAACAGCTTACGTCCTGTTTTACCTATGTACTTCTCTATAAGCAGTCCCATAGACTTTCCGTCATTTTTAACGCTTGCATAGAGAGCTCCGAAATCAGTAACCGCTCCAAAGAATACGCCTCCGATAAGGATCCACAGAAGAACAGGAAGCCATCCGAAAGCAGCTGCTTGAATTGCACCTGTTACAGGGCCTGCTCCGGCTATAGAGGAAAACTGATGACTGAATACAGTCCAACCGTCAGTAGGAACATAGTCCTTACCATCTTCCAAACGAACTGCAGGAGTCTTTGCATTCGGATCAATGCCCCACTTGTTGGCAAGCCAACGTCCATAACCAACATATGCAGCTGTAAGACATACAGCAGCTATTAAAACTATCACAAGAGTATTCATAAAACCACCTCTTAAAATTACTTTAGCACATTAAAGTAATATGCTTGTGGTATGTTTTACACCCTATAAAACAGAGTGTCAACAACTATAGCTTATGAATCTTAAGTGTATAATATTTAGAACAGATAATTATTATAGCGATAACTATAGGTTATGCCTTTGTATAATATATTCAAACATATTCAGTGTTATCTGTGTAATTTGTATACTAAATATCAGTTCTAACACTGAATATTACCTTCAAACTGCTCTGTATCTTGTACTCGATTATGTTTGCTCTACTCATGTAAGAAATTAGAAATTATACCTGTTCACAGCTTGTGTCCATGGCCAGGCACTAAAAAAGCGGCCCTTTATAGGACCGCATTTCATATGTGTATTATCAGCGAATAAGTTCTTTAACCTTTGCTGCCTTACCAACTCTGTCTCTGAGGTAGTTAAGCTTAGCTCTTCTGACTTTACCCTTTCTTACAACTTCGATCTTTGAAACGAATGGGCTGTGTGTAGGCCATGTCTTCTCAACTCCTACACCGTTTGAAAGCTTTCTTACTGTGAATGTCTCACGTGCTCCGTGACCCTGTCTCTGAATAACAGTTCCCTCGAAGATCTGGATTCGCTCTCTGTTACCCTCTTTGATAAGGTTGTGAACTCTGATAGTATCACCAACGCTGAACTCTGTAACTTCAGCCTTAAGCTGAGCCTGCTCAATTTTCTCGATAATCTCGTGCATTTTATTTCCTCCTAAAATTCTCTGATGTTCTTAACATAAAATGCCAGCGGACCATCATTTTTAACAGCCGTATTAGTTTATCATAATATGAATATATAAGTCAACAGTAAATCATTAACATTTATAATTCTGTTTGAATACAGTTATTACTCCTGCTCTTATTCATTGTCTGACTTATTTTCAGCTTTGATAAGTTCATTTAGAAACTTTTGTTCCTTTTTGTTAAGCACAGCATCAGCAATAAGATCCGGCCTTTTCTTAAGCGTTCTTATTATTGATTGCTCACGTCTCCATTTTTCAACATTTGCATGATGTCCTGACAATAATATCTCAGGAACCTTCATGCCCTTGTAGTCCTCAGGTCTTGAATACTGCGGATATTCAAGAAGATTATCATGGAAGCTTTCAATCTCTGCAGAGGCTTTTTTGCCCAGCACTCCGGGAATAAGCCTTGAAATGCAGTCTATCATGACCATGGCAGGATATTCACCGCCTGTCAAAACAAAATCACCGAGAGAAACCTCTTCAGCCTCCATTATCTCAAGAGCTCTTTCATCAACGCCTTCATAATGTCCGCAAAGGAAAATTATATTCTCCTCAAGAGCAAGCTCCTCTGCCATCTTCTGATCAAATCTTCTTCCCTGCGGCGACATATACAGCACCTTTGGTTTTTTAGCCGTATCACCGATCATTTCTAAAACCGCAGTGTAGCAATCGTCTATGGGCTGAACCTGCATTACCATACCTGCTCCGCCGCCAAATGGATAATCGTCAGTTTTTCCGTGCTTTTCTGTTGTATAATCCCTGATATTGACCGCTTTTACATTGATTGCACCTTTTTTTATAGCTCTGCCGGTGATGCTCTCACCGACTCCGTGCATGATCATTTCAGGAAACAAAGTCATTACGTAGAAATTCATGATATCAGAGGTCCATAAGCCCGTCCATAACATGAACGGTCATTATATTGTTTTCTATATCCGTATCAAGTATACAGTCCGGAATCACAGGCAAAAGAAGATCCTTGCCGTTATCATAGCGTTTAACTATATAGACATCATTGGCTCCTGTTTCAAGAACATCCCTTACGACACCGAGCTTCTCACCTTTATCGGTCACAACCTCGATGTCAATTATATCAGCTATATAATATTCACCCTCAGCAAGCTCTGCTCCCTCTTCACGAGGAATATAAAGCTCAGCGCCCTTATACTGTTCAACGTCATTGATAATGTCGATCCCCTTGAATTTAAGAATGACTATATCTTTAAAATGCTTAACACCTTCAATATGAAGCTCTCTCACCGTTTTGCCGGACAGCTTCAGTTTAACATGTTCAAGCTCATCAAAACGGAAAGGAGAGTCCGTGGTCGGATAGACCTTGACCTCTCCTTTTATTCCATGAGTCTTGATTATCACACCTACTCTGAGATCTGCGTTCATACTCTCCTTTAAGTCAGCCGATATCAACTATGACCTTTGTTTTGTCATGTGATGCTGCAGCATTGATAACTCTTCTGATAGCCTTGGCAATTCGTCCGGACTTACCTATGACTTTGCCCATATCAGACTGTGCAACGTTGAGCTTAAGGACAACAGCATCATCCTTAATCTCTTCCGTAACAACTACCTCATCAGGATTATCGACAAGTGACTTTGCAATTACTTCTAATACTTCCTTCATAGCCATCTCATCTCACTGATCAACAGATCACTTTGTGATGCCGGCGTTCTTAAGAAGCTTATCGCATGTAGCTGAAGGAATAGCACCGTTGTTGAGCCATTTCTTAGCTGCGTCAGCATCGATCTTTATTGTTGAAGGCTCTGTGTTAGGATCATAGTAGCCGATCTCCTCGATGAAACGACCGTTACGTGGTGATCTTGAATCTGCAACGATAACTCTGTAGAAAGGCTTCTTCTTTGCTCCAAGTCTTCTTAATCTGATTTTTACTGCCATTATTGTGTCTCCTTATAAAAAAATAAATTATTTAAAACAATCCTTTTCCTCTGAACATATTCTTACCGAAAAGATTGCCTATATTACCATGCTTTCTCATGCCGTTCATCTGCTTCATGAGTTTCTGCATCTGCTCGAACTGCTTGACGAGTCTGTTGACATCCGCTATATCTGTTCCCGAACCGGCTGCTATACGTCTCTTTCTTGACGGATTCATAAGCTTAGGGTTGGCACGCTCCGCAGGCGTCATGCTGAGAATTATAGACTCTACTCTGTTGAACTGAGACTGATCTATAGATTCAGGATCAAAGCCCTTCATACCAGGAAGCATTGACATTATCGCTGACAAACCACCCATTTTTTTCATCTGATTCATTTGAATAAGAAAATCATCATAGGTGAACTGCGCCTTGCGCATGTGCTCTGTTATCTGCTTTTGCTTTTCGAGATCAGCTGTCTCTTCTGCTCTCTCAATGAGTGACATTATATCACCCATTCCGATGATCCTCGAGGCCATACGATCAGGATGGAACTCCTGAAGGTCTGAAAGTTTTTCCCCCATACCCGCAAAATAAAGCGGTTTGCCGGTCACGGCTCTGATCGATAATGCCGCACCGCCCTTTGTATCACCATCGAGCTTAGTTATGATCAGTCCGTCAACGCCGACCTTTTCGGAGAATTCCTCCGCTACGGTTACAGCATCCTGACCTGTCATTGCATCTACTGTGAGTAATGTATAATCAACAGGTACCGCTTCCTTAATATTATGAAGCTCCTGCATCATACCTTCATCTATATGCAGACGTCCGGCTGTATCGATAATAAGTACACCGTAGCTTTCCTTTACAGCCTTATCATATGCTTTCCTTGCAATGTCTACAGGATCAGCATCGGTTCCGAGACTGAAAGCATCAAGTCCCAGCTTTTCCGCATTGACCTCTAACTGCTTGATAGCTGCCGGTCTGTAAACGTCTCCTGCCGCGAGAAGCACACGCTTGCCAGCGGATTTAAATTTGCCGCCCAGCTTCGCTGCTGTAGTTGTTTTACCTGCACCCTGAAGACCTGCCATCATGATAACAGTGACCTGCCCTGCAGGCTTTAAGTTAAGCTCTGTTACTGTATCACCCATGAGATGAATAAGTTCATCTCTGACTATACGAATAACTGTCTGTCCCGGTGAAAGGCTTTCAAAAATCTCTGCGCCGATAGCTTTACTCTCTGTTTCCTTTACAAAGTTTTTTACGACCTTGAAGTTAACATCAGCCTCAAGCAGTGCAAGCTTAACTTCCTTCATCGCTGCATGGACGTCCTCAGGAGTCAGCTTTGTTTTGCCCCTGAGATTGCTGAATATATTTTGAAATCTTTCTGTTAAGCTTTCAAATGCCATTTATTGAAAATATCTCCTGTCTTTTAAATGCTCATGAGTTGAGCTTCTTCTCAAGTAGGTGGAGCTTTTCTTCATAGCCCTCAAGTATCTTATCGCAGCGCTTTATAAGGTCATGCGCGCCTTGTCTGGTTATACCGTTCAGCTCAGCTATCTCTGACAGCGACAGGTCATCATTAACAAGCTCACCGTATATCTTCTGCTGATGTTCGGTGAGCAGTTCTCCGTAGAGATCATATAACATTCCCTGTCTGACGATTTTTTCCATAACGCTCGATATTATACATGAACATAAGAGGGGTGTCAAGTAGTTTATCTTTACACCTTTGACAGATAATAATAAACTGTCCGAGCCATGTATAAAGCCATTATTTAATCCATGAGGCGGTCATAGATCCTCAGCCTCATAAGCTCTGCAAATATCCAAATATCTTACCTGAATATTGCCTTCATGAATTCCTCAGGATCAAACTTCTGAAGATCATCCGGCTTTTCTCCCACTCCAATGTATTTGACCGGAATATCGAATTCACTCGATATCGCAATAACGATACCGCCCTTTGCGGAGCCGTCCATTTTTGTAAGTATAATTCCTGTAGGTTCACATACGGAAATAAACTCTCTTACCTGAGAAATCGCATTCTGTCCGGTCGTTGCATCAAGAACGAGAAGGACTTCTTTTCTTGCATCCGGAAGTCTCTTATCCAAAATCCTGTTGATTTTAGAAAGCTCCTCCATAAGATTTTTCTTATTATGAAGTCTTCCTGCCGTATCACAGATAAGGATATCCGCATTTCTTGAATTAAATACGTCCACAGCTTCATATATTACTGCGGCCGGATCTGCACCGTCTTCCTGTGCAACAATTTCAACATCTCCGCGTTCAGCCCAAACTTCAAGCTGTTCCTTCGCGCCTGCTCTGAAAGTATCTGCAGCTGCAAGAATAACCTTCTTTCCCTGCTCCTTAAAGCTGATTGCAAGCTTGCCGATAGATGTTGTCTTTCCTACACCGTTTACACCCACTACAAGAACAACCGTTTTCTCATTTACAAATGAATATGCATCATCACATGGTTTGATCTGCTCTGATACAGCCTCAATAAGAGCTTCCTTGACCTTATCAGGATCCTTAATGTGCTCTTCTCTTACTCTTTCCTTCATTCTGCTGATGATCCTGTCAGTTGCAGTCATTCCGACATCTGCCATGATCAGAACTTCTTCAAGGTTTTCGAAAAATTCATCATCAACCTGTGAGTAGTCTCCGAATACTGTATCAAGTCCGTTGCTTATGCTTGTCCTTGTTTTTGCGAGTCCTTCTTTTAATTTGTCGAAAAATCCCATATGACCTCCCGAAGCTTTTTATGAAAGTTCTTCACTAACTAAATCTACAGATACGAGCTTTGAAACACCCTTCTCCTGCATTGTAACACCATAGAGTCTGTCTGCAGCCTCCATTGTACCTCGTCTGTGAGTGATGACTATAAACTGTGTGTCATTTGTAAGCTTGTGAAGATAGCTTGAAAAACGAACTACATTTGAATCATCAAGCGCTGCCTCTATTTCGTCAAGAAGACAGAACGGAGATGGCTTAAGATTCTGAATTGCAAACAGCAGCGCTATAGCTGTTAACGCTTTTTCTCCTCCCGAAAGCTGCATTATATTCTGCAATTTCTTTCCGGGTGGCTGAACAATAATATTTATTCCTGCTTCAAGCTCATCCAAAAGCTCGTCATCATCGGAACAAATGAGTTCAAGATCGGACACACCGCCTCCGAACAGCTCTGCAAAAACGATCTTAAACTGTTCTCTGATAAGCGCAAACTGCTCACTGAACTGTTTTTTCATTTCTCTGTCGAGCTCATCAATTATAGCAATGATCGATTCTTCTGATTTTATCAGATCCTGCTGCTGTGCACTGAGGAATTCATATCTTGATGAAACTTCCTTATATTCCTCTATTGCCTGAACATTTACCGGGCCCAATGACTTAATATCACGACGAACCTCAGCAAGTCTTTCTCTGATAGAAGACAATGAACCATAGGATTCATCATAAAAGGCTCTTGCAGCTGAAGGTCCAAGCTCATATTCATCCCAAATATAACTTGATCTGTCATCGAGCCTGTCCTGCTCCTTTTGAGCGATGTTTTCAAGCCTGATAACTTCCTTTTGAAGTCTTAAGACTTCATCAGCCAGTTCGGCTCTTCTTTCATCAAAGCCTGTTCTCGAACCGGCCAATTCATCCTTTTCGCTTACAAAGCTCTTAATAGCTTTTTCAAGCTCATCAACCAATGCCTCTGTGTCTGAAATATCTGCATTTCGTTCTGAAATATCCTTATTTGCAGCTTCGATCCTTTCGCGGCATTGACGCATGTTATCATTCGCCCTGCTCATATCTGAATCCGCTTTGTCCGCAGCTTCACAGATACGAAGTATATTATCCGAGATAAATTCGGTCTTCTGCTTAAGCTCACTGAAGCGAAGCTTCATATCACTGAGAATATTTAAGCTAAGCTCATTTTTCTCAACAGCAATGTCTCTGAGGCTTGTCTTAAGCTCATCAACCTCTGCATTTTTATCAGCAATAAGCTTTTCTTCGTCTCTGATTTTCTCAGACGCAGAGCTGAATGCTTCCTCAGCCTCACGTTTTTTTGCCTGCAGTTCCTCGATCTCACGGCTTCTTCCGATAAGCTTTGAATTATTTCTGTATGCACCTCCGGATATAGATCCTCCCGGAGACAAAAGCTCACCTTCAAGAGTAACCATTCTTAATGAATGTCTGTGTTTTGACGCTATTACAAGCGCATTATCAATATTATCGACTACAAGTACAGAAGCTAAAAGATATCCTGTGAGCTGCCTGAATTCATCATCCGTCTGTACAAGATCACTTGCTATTCCGATAACACCTCTTTCAGAAAGTGCCGCACGGTACTCGGATTGTTCCTTATATCTTATGGCATCAAGAGGCAGAAATGTAGCTCTTCCCTGTCTGGTCTTTTTAAGATATGCCACGCTTTCTTTGGCACTTCTTTCCGTATCAGTTACGATGTTTTGTATTCGTCCGCCAAGAGCAGTTTCTATAGCAGTCTCATATTCCTTATCTGTTTTAATAAGATCCGCTACAACGCCTCTTATGCCGCCTATGCGGTCTCTTTCACGCATTACAGCTCTGATACTTTCCCCGAAGCCGTCATACCTTTCTACAAGGTTTTTAAGTGAGTCATATCTGGCTGATATATCTGCCAAGGCCTTCTGCTTTTCTGCAAAGATCCTCTGCAGCTTCTTAAGCTCATCTGTGAGTAAATTGTATTCATCAGATGCCTGTTTTAGCCATGCGTTTGTTCGATCCTCTTTTTCCTTTATAAGTTCAAGGTCATTACGTTTATTTTTAATGTCCTTGAGCCAGTCAGGCATTGCAAAAGAAAAATCATCATCTTCTTCTTCTGCTGCTTCTGTATCCGTTGACTGCAATGTGTTAAAAGCTATAGTCGAAGCGTCATCTAAAGAATCAGCGGTCTCTGCGACACTAAGCTCAGGGAAATGCTCCAAAAGCAATTCCTTAAAGCTGCCAAGCCTTTTTACAAGCTCTTTAAGCTCATCGGTGTCCACACTGTCTCCGGAATTACCATCTTTGAGCATAATCACAAGACTTGACTCAAGCTCGCTTAATGCGGATAAGTATTCTGAAGAATGCTTCTCATTTTCCTTAGCATCTGCAGCTATACGCTCCATCTGCTCTGAAATTGTCTTTAAGCCGGTCTCCTCTGCCTTGATCTCTGCAATCCTTACATTGATCTGACCTTCAAGATTCTGCTTTAACAGATTTGCTCTGCCAAGTTCATTTTTCTTGCGCTCTATGATTTCATCAAGCTCAAGGACTTTATCATTGAGCTCAGAGCCCTTATCCTTAAGCTCATCGTTTTCCTGCTCAGCATCCTTTAAAGAGGCATTGACGATAGAAAGATTATCCTCTGCCTTCTGCTTTGCATCCAGAATCGTATCTATCTCTCTGACAAAAAGATTAAGGTCCAGATTTTTCTGCTCATCCTTAAGTAAAAGATAATGCTTCGCAGACTCAGACTGCTTCTGTAAAGGCTTTATTCTCTTTTCAAGCTCATCAACTATATCAGTAACTCTCTGAAGATTAGCCTTTTCATTTTCAAGCTTTTTAAGTGAAGTCAGTTTTCTTCTTTTGAATTTAACTATGCCGGCTGCCTCATCAAAAAGGCCTCTTCTGTCCTCAGGCTTTCCGTTAAGAATTGCATCGATCTGGCCCTGTCCGATAATTGAGTAGCCTTCACGTCCTATTCCGGTATCATAAAACAGCTCCTGTACGTCCTTAAGTCTGACGATCTGACCGTTTATCATGTACTCGGATTCACCTGAACGATAAAGTCTTCTTGATACTGTCACTTCGGTATAGTCAACCGACAGAACCTTATCAGAGTTATCAAGAGTAATAGCTACATAGGCAAACCCCTGAGGTTTTCTTATTTCCGTACCCGAAAAAATGACGTCCTGCATAGCCGAGCCTCTGAGCTGTTTAACCTTTTGCTCACCGAGTACCCACCTGACAGCATCGGAAATATTAGACTTTCCCGATCCGTTAGGTCCGACTATGGCAGTTACGCCATTATTAAAATTAAGCACAGTTTTATGTGCGAATGACTTAAAGCCTTGTATTTCTATACTCTTTAAATACATTTATCTGATATTCAGCCTCTTGCACGCCTTTCCGGCAGCATCCTGTTCCGCAATTTTTTTTGACTGGCCGATTCCTTCGCTGATCAGCTCTCCGTTTATGTATAAGCTTGCTCTAAAGCACTGTAAAGCACCGTCAGTCGGAATTACCTCCTCTGTCTGATAGGAAAGAGTATTTCCGGCTGTTTTCTGAACATATTTCTGTATAAGACTCTTGCCATCATGCAAAAGACTCAGTTCATCGATACGTTCTGTTACAAACTTATATATAAAGGTCCTTGCCGCATCTATACCCCCATCAAGATACATAGCACCTATCAAAGCTTCAAAAGCATCGGAAAGTATGGATGGTTTTTCATAGCCCCTGCATCCTGTCTCTCCGATACCTAAAAGAATAAACTCCCCAAGTCCTATATTTCTTGCACATACAGCAAGTGCGGCCTCAAAGACCAATGAAGACCGTTTCCTCGTAAGCTCTCCTTCTTCCTCTGTCGGATGCTCCTTATATAAGTAATCCGAAACGACCAACTCTAATACTGCATCGCCCAAAAATTCAAGCCTCTGATTGCTCTTATATCGTTCAAGCCCTGCCTCCGAGCTGTACGAAGGATGTGTAAGAGCAAGCGTCAAAAGAGTTGCGTTTTTAAATGTGTAGCCTATTGTTTTTTGTAATTTATCTATATCCTTATGCATAAGAATCAACGCTGAGTTTCCTGAATAGCCTCAAGCGCGTCACCTACAGTTGTTATCTCCTCAAGAATGTCAGGATCGATATCTATCTGAAGCTCGTTCTCAACTGCAAAAATAATCTGAGCAAGATCAAGTGAGTCTAATCCAAGATCAGAAAATGCTGCATCCTCTGTCACTTCGTCAGGATCAACGCTGCCGCATGTATCAATAATTATATCCTTAAGCTGTTTGAAATCCATAATATAAATCCCCTTTTTTATTTAATATAAAATAATTCGGCCAATAAAAAAGCCATAAATTTAATTATGTAAAAAATCCACTTAAGATGTTTTACTTAAACTATATACTATAAAGAGGAGTAATATTCAATATGTATTTTCTTATCTTCCGCTCTCACTGAATGCTGCTTCAATAAGTCCGTTTACATCTTCTTCTACATATTTCACTGCCTTTTCAATTGCAGTTGATATCTCGAGTCTGTTTGCGTTGCCGTGACACTTTATAACAACGCCCTTAAGTCCTAATAAAATCGCACCTCCGCATTTTGCCGCATCAAATGATTTCAGCCTGTTCTTAAGAGGCTTCATAATCAGAAGGGCACCGATCTTTGTTAAAAACGTAGACTTAAGTACTTCCTTTATAAGTGAGATCAGTACACCTGCCGTGCCTTCAAAGGTCTTTATGATAGCATTACCTGTAAATGCATCAGCAACTATGATGTCAGCCCCTCCTGAAGGTACGTCACGGCTTTCAATATAGCCCTGATAATTGATATCTGTAAGTTCTGAAAGCATCGGATGAACGGCCTTTGTAAGCGCATTGCCCTTTTCATCCTCTGTGCCGAGGTTCACCAGCTTTACTGATGCACCGGCACGTTCCTGAACCTTATCCATATAAATGCTTCCCATGCGTGCATACTGAACCAGCCATTCAGGCTTGGCATCAACATTTGCACCGCAGTCAAGAAACAATGAAAATCCCTTCATTGTAGGGATCATTGTGGCCAATGGGCTTCGCAAAACTCCAGGAAGTCTGCCGATAATAAGCTGTCCGGCAGCTAAAATAGCGCCGGTAGAGCCGGCAGATATAAATGCATCTGCATCATGACTTTTAACAAGATTGATGCCGACAACAATGCTCGAATCTTTCTTTCTTGAAATTGCCTTAACCGGAGATTCGTCTAAGGTGATCACATCAGGTGCATTGACGATTTCTATCCTTGCCTTTAATTTTTCGTCCCAGCTGTTTATTTTTTCTTTAATAAGAGCCTCAGGGCCAACTAATTTGATCCTGACATCACTTATGTTGTTTAATGCGTCATACGCACCGTCTATATTGATGTCAGGGCAGTTATCGCCGCCCATCACATCGAGAGCAACTGTTGTCATGTATGCTGACCTCCTTATGAAAAAAGAGCTTTCGACACATTGCCGAAAGCTCTTCAACGTCCAAAGCCTTGACTTACTTAAGCCTCAACCTTAACAATCTCACGCTTGTTGTATGAACCACAATTCTTGCAAACTCTGTGAGGCATAACCAGTGCTCCGCACTTACTGCACTTAACAAGATTTGGTGTGCTCATCTTCCAATTAGCTCTTCTAGAATCTCTTCTAGCTCTTGATGATCTATTCTTAGGACAGATTGACATGTCTACACCTCCTTTTTCGTAAAACAACGTTATTAATATACATATAATTGATTGCTTTGTCAAGCAATTTTTTATACATTATATATTTCCGGAAAAGATAATATTAAATGCGAAAGGAAGCGAAAGCCTCCGGACGCATTATTTTTTTTACCTGAAAAGCACA
>CAKSBC010000025.1 GCA_934438085.1 uncultured Lachnospiraceae bacterium | reverse complement strand
CATAAAAGAAGGACCTTGGGCTCTTATGTACCCTTGGTCCTTCTTTTTTCTGAGCTATGCTTTTTTCACAGCCCCTTCATAGATTAAATGAATTATGCAGTTATAGTTAATATCAGGAAACAACATTTACCGGCTTTCCGTCAATAAATCCTTTGATATTGCCGGCAAGAATTGATACCAGTCTTTGTCTTGTTTCAAGACCTTTCCATCCCATATGCGGTGTAAGAATTACATTATCAAGGCTGTAAAGAGGATTATTCTCCTTAGGCGGCTCGGTTTCCTGCACATCAAGACCGGCTCCGGCAATAGTGCCGTTTTCTAATGCTTCGATAAGCGCCTCTTCATCAATAAGGGCACCGCGGGAGGTGTTGATAATGAAAGAAGAAGGCTTCATAAGTGCCAAAGTCTCTTTATTGATTATATGTTTTGTGTCAGGAGTTAACGGGCAATGCAGAGAAATATAATCACTCTCCTTAAGCAATGTCTCAAGCGTTACATAATGGATACCATTTTCATCCTTCTTAGGGGTTCTTGTATATACAAGAATATTCATATCCAGCGCCTGAGCTATCTTTATGACGGTTTTTCCTATATGTCCGGCACCTATGACACCAAGAGTTTTGCCATTTACTTCAACATGGCTAACCTGCAGATTCTTGGTAAAGTTATCATGGTTTCCTTGTGCCAGCATTTTCATCTGCATCTGCATAGAGGAACTTAGATTCAAAATCATCATAATTGCTGTGTGGGCAACACGTTCTGTACTGTAAGCCGGAATATTGCATACAGTAATACCCTTATTTCTTGCTGCATCGAGGTCGATATTATTGTAGCCGGTTCCTGCCTCACAAATCAGCTTAACTGATTCGGGGAACATTTTTATCATATCACCGCTTACAGGCATCTCCTTTGTTACGATAATATCAGCACCCTGAATTCGCTCTAAAAGCTGCTCTTCCTCAGTGTCATCGTATACAGTGACATCAGAAGACAGAACAGAAAAATCTAAAGCTCCGTCAAAATTCATTTTCTTTGCATTTAATACAACACACTTATCCTTCATAATATTAGCTCTCCTTTAATATTAAACTTAAGTGAAATAGTATCATTAAATATATCAATCGTCATTGCCGTCATCAATGATAAAGGCTTTAGTATATTTCTTTGAATCAAGACTGTGGTTATAAGCCAGATACTTATAGTCAAGGATCTCCTCACCATAAGGGCATCTTTCTGATTCTGCTTTTCCCCAATAATAGTAGTTTCCATCCTTGTCATAGCAGCCGTTAGGGTGAATGACAGGAACATCTTCTGAAAGAGAAAGAAGGTAATTATTATATGGGGTCATTTTAAGACCGGCGGCTTCAAGCATATACGAGGAAAGATATATTGAGCTCAGCTTTCCGAGATCTGCTGAAGGCTGTTCATAGTTTGTCCAAATCACGAAAGGCGTCTGGTACCATATAAGCTTATCGGCAGTAGGAACCTCATAGCTTGGCATGCCGGTAAGCTCGTCAAAAAATTCATCCTCGACGGCAGGCTGATGATCGCCGAACATAACTATCATTGTCGGTTCATCGCATTGCTTAAAGTAGTCAAGCAGATATTCAAAAGCCTCATCTGATTTCTTTATTAATGAAAGATAGCGGTCAGTCTGAGGATATTTTCCCTCCATATCACCGGTAAGCCACACTTCCTGCTCGAAATTGTCAAAGCTTTGTGAGTAACCGCCGTGGTTTTGCATGGTGACATTAAATATAAACAGCTTATCATTCGGATCAGCCTTATTTTCAACCTGTTCTATCAGCTTATCGAAGTCAGCCTTGTCACTGACATAGTTTCTTAATTCTTCACTGCCTTCATAGTACTCTATATCATAAAATTCATCAAAACCGAAGTTTTTGTAGCAGGTATTTCTGTTCCAGTTTTCACCTGGATACGGATGCATTGCAATAGAGTAATATCCCTGATCCTTGAGCGTGCTTACAAGAGAGGTTGCGCCTGGGTTAACATTAAACTGATATGCATTTGAGCCAAACGGCAGTACGGAGATTGAATCTCCGGTCAGAAATTCGTATTCTGTATTGCTGGTCATGGAACCAAAAACCGGGACGCAGAGGCTTCCGCGGATGGTATTCTCAGTGAGACTATGCCAAAACGGCATATAGTCGGTGTTAGTAGTAAATTCTCCGGCAGTACTTAGATCTGAAAAGCTTTCATTCATTATGCAGATAATGTTGACAGGCTGAATGCCGGCATTTGCCGCGGCGGTTAAAACATTATCCTGAGATGAAGCATTGTCAGAATATGCTGTTTCAGTTACTTCAGAGTTGTCTGCATTTTCAGCTGAAGAATGATCGGATTCAACAGCATCTATTATCTCTGCAAGCTTTGCCTGACTGTAGCCGGAAGGAGCTTTTGCAACAACATATTTGGCAGAAATCGCCGTAGAAAGAAGATATCCGTCTTCCTCATAAGTGCTGTTGAGATCCCAGACATTTATTTCATAATTCTTCTTTGGCATGAGATAGCTGAAGAAAAAGGATATAAAGCAGCCTATGCAGACAGCAGATGAAGCAAATCCGATAAGTCTTTGTTTAAGGCCTTTGAGATTGAACGGAAAGAAAAATAGTATGATATTTGATACTGCTGTTACCGCAATTGACTTTATCATCTGCTCAGACAAAACAAAGTTGTAGTTCTGAGTTACGGTAAGTGCAGTTTTCAGTGCCAAGACATCCCAGTACATGATAGGTCTGTCTCTAAACTGCACAACAAAGGCTTCTGCCATAGAAATAATAACAAGCAGTATCGAGGCAAATGGAATACTGAAACGAGTCGTTCCTGAAACGGCAAAAAGCAGCAGATAAATACAATAGCTGAAGCATATGTTGAGAATTGCCCTTTGCCAAATTATAGAATGGAGATTTCCGGTTACGGATTCAAAAAGAATATAGGAAACAACGGGCATAATAATAAGTCCGAGAAGTCCTATGCATTTTTTAATTAAAGCGGTTTTGCTTTTAGCAGCAGCGGATACCGGCACTGCGGCATCATGCTTATTTAATATTTCTGTCAATATTTAAGTCCTTTACTATGTGCTTTATATAATCCAAATGATTCTCGTTCTCAAACATTGTCATAGTATCATAAGCTGTAAACCTGCTATAGAGGCAAAATAGTGGCAGCCGGCGCAGAGAATAGTCATGAAAATGTCTGAAAAACGTAATGATTTTAGCACAAATAATTTGATTATATAAAGCATATGTTAATATCGACAGATATTTTTAATGATTTAAACTGAAGATGAACTTAAAGTGACTTTTGCAAACCAACCTTCAGAACTATAGGCATTGCGAGAAAGAGCAGCGGAACTCAATCAGCGGCACTTAAAAGATTTATTCCTTATATTGATTATAGGAATCAGAGCTGATAGAATAACCATGGAATTTTAATACTAAAACAATTTGTGGATTTTTCTGATGCCGTATATCAGCGGCATTACTTTTCGCCACACAGTGATCCTGAAATACGGATGGCTGTGCGGCGATTTTTGTATATAGGGAGAAAATAAAGCATGTCAAATACAACTAATCAGACCTTCATGAAAGAACAGCCGATAACAAAGCTTGTCTTATCCATGTCATTGCCGATGGTTTTGTCAATGATGGTAAATGCACTTTATAACATCGTTGACAGCTATTTTGTTGCAAAAATAAGCGAGAATGCCATGACAGCTATCTCACTTGTATTTCCCTTACAAAATCTTGTAAATGCCGTTGCAATAGGCTTTGGTGTCGGAAGCTGCGCTGCAATATCCTTTTTCTTAGGAGCACAGAAAAAAAGAGAAGCGGATGCCGCAACAACACTCGGCTATATTTTTTCATTCATGCACGGACTTATACTCGGTGCTGTTTGCATTGCCATAGTCGGAACCTTTCTGAAAATGTTTACATCTGACAAAGAAATAGTTGATCTTGGCTTCAGATATGCATTTATAGTGTTTCTGTTTTCACCTGCATTCAGCATGGGCATGCATGCGGAAAAGGTGCTTCAGGCTGCTGGTCGAATGACAGAGACAATGCTCTGTATGCTGGCAGGAGCCATTTTCAATATTATAATGGATCCTATGCTTATTTTCGGTATAGGACCGTTTCTAAAGATGGGCATAGAAGGAGCCGCGCTTGCGACAGGACTCGGACAGTTTATTGCATTTGTGCTTTATGTGGCGGCAGGATATATAAAGCCGCTTCTTGTAGATATCAGACTTAAGGAATATCTGAGGCCATCGGTCATTAAAAATGATCTCACAAGCAGGGAATCTGTGGCGCTCAGGATATATTCTGTAGGCATTCCGGCTTCATTAAATCTTGCGCTTCCGTCTATACTTATATCGTCATTAAATGCTATACTTGCGGCGTGGTCTCAGAGCTATGTTATGGTGCTCGGAGTTTATTATAAGCTACAGACCTTCCTTTACCTTCCGGCTAACGGAATCATTCAGGGAATAAGACCTATAGTAGGCTATAACCATGGTGCAGGCGAGGAAAAAAGGGTGCGCGAGGTCAGCCTTCTGACGCTCGGACTTGCTGCTGCTATAATGGCTGTCGGCATGCTGCTCTGCCTGGCTATTCCGGACAGATTGATTGCAATGTTTACAGATAATGCGTCTACGATTGAAGCCGGTGCTCATGCCCTCAGAATCATTAGCTTCGGATTTGTAGTATCAGCCCTTTCTGTAACGGTTTCGGGAGTTTTGGAGGGTATAGGAAACGGCAAGACTTCACTTATATTATCTCTTTGCCGTTACCTTATAATCATAATACCTGCAGCATTTGTACTCAGCCGTCTATTCGGCCCAGAGGGAGTCTGGCATGCCTTCTGGATCACTGAGCTCATTACGGCAATAATAGCCTTAAGACTAAAACCTTTTTAAAAACACTTATAGCAGGAAAAATATTAAGGGGACGATATGGTATTTTTTCATAGGATGCTCGAGCAGCAGCTGGAGCTTATTTTCCTGATTGCAATTGGGATAATACTGAATAAGACTCGTGTTATCACAGATAAGTCGCGCGGCAGCATTTCGGATCTTTTAATAAATCTTATGCTTCCTGCGAGTGTGCTCGGAGCATTTTTGAGTACGAAACGTTTTACTCCGGAGCTGATGCAAAACTGCATAGCTATATTCCTTATCAGCGTTGTCACACATGCGCTTACGGTTTTGCTTGGAGGCAGGATATTCAGATGCTGCGGTGCTGAAAAGGAAACAATCATGCATTACGGCATGATAGTTCCAAATACTGCGTTCATAGGTATACCGGTAGCCGGGGCGCTTTTCGGCGATACAGGACTGCTCTATACTTCGGTGTACTTTATACCGAGCGAGATCTGCATGTGGACATTTGCATTAGCATTATTTAAGAAAAATGAAAATGTAAATATCTTTAAGGCAATAATAACCACGCCTGCGGCAGATGCGGTGTTTTTGGGTCTGATCATATTAATATCAGGAATCAGTTTACCTCGATTTATCACAAACGGCATTCTCAGCCTGGGAAGCTGCACAACACCGGTATCAATGCTTGTTATTGGGGCAATACTTGCAGATGCTGATTATAAGAAAATAATTAGCATACCAATCTTTAGCTTTACCATAGTGAGACTCGTTGTTTTCCCACTTATTATTTTTGTTTTTATGAAGCTTATGAGTGTCGATGATACAGTTCTTGGCATCGGGCTTGTGATGGCAGCAATGCCTGCGGCAGCGGCTACATCGATACTGGCCGATAAATACAATGCGGATGCAGAATTTGCTACGAATATAGTTGTAATGTCAACAATATTTTCAATAGTGACGATCCCGCTTATTACATTGCTTTTATAAGAAAATGCGAAATATTTAAGGCTAATAGGTTAAAGACAGTGCCGGGCCGATGTTTCATTCGCACCTGTGTGTACAAATAAAAATACTTACAAATTAACGCTTTAATGCATTGACATGTATAAGAAATAGTGATATTCTGCTTGCAATAAAACCGATGAGGGAGAGTAAGTAGGCTGCTTCCCTTTCATAAGAGAGAGCTGCGGATGGTGTGATCGCAGCATGAAATATTCAGCTGAATGGACTTCCGAGGGCGCAGGGAAAGGAAAAGACAGATGAAATCTTCTGTCGGAATCCGAGTATAAGGCGACGTGAGACTCGCGTTAAGAGTCGGGGATATGATGGTATCTCTTAAAGAGCACGATTCATAAACAGACTGCAAAGTCCGCAAGACTGATATATTGAGAGCTTGACCGGCGATAAAGAAAAAGCCGCACAGCATTAGAAACAGACATTATCAGAACAGGCGGTCACAAGACAATAAAGCAGCCTTGAAGGAACGTGAAACAAGGTGGCACCGCGGATAAAAAGAACTATTCGTCCTTGACAGTTGTAAAAGACTGTCAAGGACGTTTTTTGTTATGACAATGAGGAAGGAACAAGCCAAGCTTGCTTGAGCTTGTTCATGACGAATGTTAATCAGTTTGGAACAAGCGAAGCGGTTCCAAACATGATTACCTGGGGCGAAGCCGCAGGCATAACAAAAAAGATACAAGGGAAGGAACAAGCCAAGCTTGCTTGAGCTTGTTCATGACGAATGTTAATCAGTTTGGAACAAGCGAAGCGGTTCCAAACATGATTACCTGGGGCGAAGCCGCAGGCATAACAAAAAAGATACAAGGGAAGGAACAAGCCAAGTTCGCTTGAGCTTGTTCATGACGAATGTTAATCAGTTTGGAACAAGCGAAGCGGTTCCAAACATGATTACCTGGGGCGGAGCCGCAGAAGGAGGTTTTATGAATTTCAGACCGAGTCTTAAAGAGGCAACAGAAATCGCAGCAAAAGATAAAAGCTACAAGTTGATACCAGTAAGCTGCGAAATCCTGTCGGACATACGTACTCCTATAGAAGTACTTAAAATACTGAAAAATGTTTCCGGACATTGCTATTTACTGGAATCAGTAGAGAATACCGAAAAATGGGGCAGATATACCTTTCTTGGCTTTGATCCGACAATGGAAATAACCTGTGTAGACAAGGTTATGAAGATGGGCTCTATAACAGTAAAGACAGACAGTCCTAAGGACTATCTAAGACAGATACTTTCCGAGCACAAAAGTCCAAAGATAGAATATCTTCCGCCGTTTACAGGCGGTCTCGTCGGATATTTTTCATATGATTATCTGAAGTATACAGAACCGTCTTTAAATATGGATGCTGCAGATACGGAGGGCTTTAAGGATTTTGACCTGATGCTTTTTGATAAGGTCATAGCCTTTGATAACTACAGGCAGAAGCTGATACTTATATGCAATATAGAAACCGGTGAAAGTGCTGAGGAGCTCGAGGTAAATTACAACAAAGCCAAATTAGAACTGAAGAGTCTCAAGGAGCTCATTCTTAACGGAGAAGCCAAAGCTGAAAAGGGCGGAAGACTTTTAGAAGAGCCAAAGCCGTTTTTTGATAAAGATGCATATTGCGCAATGGTTGAAAAAGCAAAGCATTACATAAAGGAAGGAGACATTTTCCAGATAGTGCTCTCAAATGTTCTTTCGGCAGGGTTTGAGGGAAGCCTGCTTAATACCTACAGAGTATTGCGTACACTTAATCCTTCACCGTATATGTTTTATTTCTCAGGTCAGGACGTAGAAGTAGCGGGAGCTTCACCTGAGACACTTGTAAAGCTGGAGGACGGCGTGCTTCATACATTTCCGCTTGCAGGAACCAGACCGAGAGGAAAGACAGAGGCTGAGGATAAAGCACTTGAGGATGGACTTCTTAAGGATGAAAAAGAGCTTGCAGAGCACAACATGCTTGTGGATCTCGGGCGAAATGATCTCGGCAGAATTTCAAAATTCGGCACTGTAGAAGTTGAGAAGCTTCATTCGATAGAACGATATTCTCACGTAATGCATATAGGCTCCACAGTAAGAGGCATTATCAGAGATGATATGGACGCTTTAGATGCAGTAGGCTCGGTGCTTCCGGCAGGAACGCTTTCAGGCGCGCCTAAGATAAGAGCATGCCAGCTGATAAACGAGCTTGAAAACAACAAGCGAGGCATCTACGGAGGCGCGATAGGCTACATAGATTTCACCGGCAATCTGGACACCTGCATTGCCATAAGGATAGCCTACAAAAAGGGCGGCAAGGTTTATGTAAGAAGCGGAGCCGGAATAGTTGCCGATTCTGTTCCTGAAAATGAATACAAAGAATGCATAAACAAGGCAGCGGCAGTGGTGAAGGCACTTCAAAGCGCCGGAGAAATAGAAGCTTAATGCTGAAAGCAATGCTTTAGGCAGAGCTTGAATGCATCAGAACAAAGGATAGAAGAAAAGAGGAGAGCAATGCTTCTATTAATAGATAATTATGACAGCTTTTCATATAACCTCTACCAGCTCATAGGTGCTATAGAGCCGGATATAAAGGTAATAAGAAATGATGAAATGACTGTACAAGAAATAATTGAAATGAAGCCGGACGGAATTATCATTTCACCTGGCCCGGGGCGTCCGGAGGATGCAGGAATTATAACAGAGCTTGTGAGGACCTTAGGGCAAGCTAATAAGGACAAGGCTTATAGTGAAGAAAACAAAATAAATTCCACTGCAGACAATAGGGAAGCAAAGAAGCAGGAGCCTTACATAGATAATAAAAAAAACATAAGCATTGAGGGTTGTATTCCGGTGCTCGGAGTATGTCTCGGCCATCAGGCGATATGTCAGGCCTTCGGAGGAACAATAACCTATGCAAGAGAGCTGATGCACGGGAAGCAGTCAATTACAGAATTTGACAAGAGCTCAGTAATATTTACAGATGTACCGAAAATGGCACCTGTCGCAAGATATCATTCACTTGCACTTGATGAGAACACACTTCCAAAGGAGTTAAGAATAACGGCAAAGACTACAGACGGCGATGTTATGGCGGTAGAGCACAAAACTCTTCCTATATACGGAATGCAGTTTCATCCGGAATCAATAATGACGCCTGACGGTGATAAAATGCTGAAAAGCTTTATAGAGCTTACAAGAAAGGGGAAGAACAAATGATACAGGAAGCTATAAAGAAGATAGTAGATAAGCAGGATTTAAGCTATGACGAGGCTTATACCGTCATGAATGAAATAATGAACGGAGAGACAACACCTACGCAAAATGCGGCATTTTTGGCGGCATTATCCACCAAGAGCTCAAAGGCAGAAACAATACCTGAGATCTCAGGCTGTGCGGCTGCAATGAGAGAGCATGCGCTTAAAGTTAATCATGATATGCCTGTGTTTGAAATAGTCGGAACCGGCGGAGACAAGGCACAGAGCTTTAATATATCAACCACATCTGCATTTATTCTGGCAGCGGGCGGTGTATGTGTAGCAAAGCACGGAAACAGAGCAGCTTCCTCCAAATCAGGAACGGCTGACTGCCTGGAGGCTCTCGGCATTAACATTTCCCTTGAACCGGAAAAGTGCGAAGAGCTCCTAAATAAAGTCGGCATATGCTTCTTCTTCGCACAGAAATACCACAGCTCAATGAAATATGTTGGAGCAATCAGAAAAGAGCTTGGAATCCGTACGGTGTTTAACATTTTAGGGCCGCTGACAAATCCCGCTTCACCTGAAATGATGCTGCTCGGAGTGTATGATGAGTCGCTTGTAGATCTTCTTGCGAGGGTGCTTACAAAATTAGGCGTAAAGAGAGGTATGGTAGTATACGGCACGGATAAGCTGGATGAGCTCTCGATAAGCGCACCGACAAAGGTCTGCGAGTTTGAAGGAGAAAACTACAGATCCTATGAGATAAAGCCGGAGGATCTGGAATTAAAAACTGCTTCAAAGGATGAAATCGTCGGAGGAACACCTGAGGAAAATGCGGAAATCACCGGAAAGATATTAAAGGGAGAACTGCACGGGGCAAAGCGAGACATTGTACTTATGAATGCAGGCTGCGGACTTTATATAGCAGGAAAAGCAGCATCGGCACAAGAAGGCGTGAAGCTTGCCGCAGAGCTGATCGATTCCGGAGCAGCATACAAAAAGCTTGAGGAATTTATAAAGGAATCAAATGCGTAAAGCGTTAGATATAAAAAGGCTTAGATATGGGAAATATACTTGATGAGCTTTCACAGTACGCAAGGGTGAGAGTCAAGCAGGACAAGAAGAAAATGTCGCTTAGGAGGCTGAAAGAGGAAACTGATAAACTGATGTCCGGAGGAGCTTCAAGAGAAAGCTTTAAATTTGAAAATACATTAAAAAAAGAAGGGCTTTCATTTATTTGTGAAGTTAAAAAGGCATCTCCTTCAAAGGGAATTATAGATCCCGAATTCAGATATCTTGATATTGCAAGGGAATATGAAGCAGCAGGAGCTGACTGCATTTCATGCCTGACAGAGCCCAAGTGGTTTCTCGGAAGTGATGACATTTTCAGGGATATAAGAGCGGCGGTAAATACTCCTATGATAAGGAAGGATTTTACCGTTGACGAATATCAGATATATCAGGCAAAGCTGATGGGAGCTGATGCAGTGCTGCTGATATGTGCGCTGTTAAATGAAGCTGAGCTTAAGAAATACCTGAGGATATGCGATGAGCTCGGACTTTCGGCATTGACAGAAACACATGACGAAGAGGAGCTTAAGAAAGCAGTTTCCTGCGGAGCAAGGCTTATAGGTGTGAATAACCGCAATTTAAAAACCTTTGAAGTTGATACGGAAAACAGCAGACGATTAAAGGAAATTGCTCCTGAAGATGTGACATTTGTATCTGAAAGCGGAATCAGAGGAATTGAAGACATACCGCCTTTGAAGGCAGCAGGAGTCGATGCGGTGCTTATAGGCGAGGCATTAATGAGAGCTAAGGATAAGGCAAAGCTTTTAGAGGCTATGAGGAGGGCTTAAGCATAAAATGACAATGATAAAATGCTGCGGCTTAAGGCGCAGTGAAGATGTAGCCATGATAAATGCTGCAGGGGCGAATTTTGCCGGCTTTATAATGAGCTCCGGATTCTGGAGATATGTTGAGCCTGAAAGAGTTGCGGAGCTTAAAAAGCTTTTAAAGCCCGGAATAATGGCAGTAGGCGTATTTGTCAACGAGCCTGTCGAATACGTCGCAAAGCAGTTAAGGGACGGTACGATAGACATTGCACAGCTCCATGGCACTGAGGATGACGATTATATAGCAGAGCTTAGAAATTTAGCAGCTATAGAGGATGTTAGTGATTCTATGACAGCTAAATATAGCGGCAAAGCCGCATCTTTAAACGAAAGCATGAGGATTCCCGAAGAAAGCTTAGATAAAAACTCATCAGATAAAGATCAAGGGCAAAACAAAAATCGCAGTAAAAGGATCGTAAAAGGTGATATTATCAAGGCTTTTAAAATAAAATCAGCTGAGGATATCGAAAGAGCAGTGTCATCCTCTGCGGATTACATATTGCTTGACTCAGGAACCGGTACAGGACAGACCTTTGATTGGGCACTGATGTCAGAAATAGAAAGACCTTATTTCTTTGCCGGAGGACTTACGCCTGAAAATGCAGCCGGCGCCGTTAGGCGTTTTCATCCGTACGCGGTCGATGTCAGCTCAGGAATAGAGACCGATAAGAAAAAGGATATGGCCAAAATCGCAGAGTTTGCAGTAAACGTCAGAGCTGCAGAGCTTCTGCCTAATGAGGATGAAAATCTGTAAAATAGTTTAGTTGATAAAGTGATTCTGTAGAAAAATTTAGTTGATAAAGTAATAAGGAAAGGAAACGTATGGTGACGAAGCATTGCCATCATACAGATAAGAGATATGACAAATCCAAACGGACGCTTCGGTATTCACGGCGGACAATATATACCTGAAACTCTTATGAACGCCGTAAATGAACTTGAAGCAGCATATAATCATTATAAAAATGATCCTGAATTCAATGCTGAGCTTACAGAGCTTTTAAATAATTATGCAGGCAGACCGTCAAGACTTTATTATGCTGAAAAGCTTACGAGGGAGCTTGGCGGTGCGAAGATATACCTTAAGAGAGAGGACCTTAATCATACAGGAGCACATAAGATCAACAATGTGCTCGGACAGGCGCTTCTTGCGAAAAAAATGGGCAAGACAAGGCTTATAGCTGAGACCGGAGCAGGTCAGCACGGAGTTGCTACAGCTACAGCAGCAGCGCTCATGGACATGGAATGCGTAGTTTTTATGGGCAAAGAGGATACTGAAAGACAGGCTTTAAATGTTTACCGCATGAAGCTTTTGGGAGCAACTGTAGTTCCTGTAACATCCGGAACTGCAACATTAAAAGATGCCGTATCAGAAGCTATGCGTGAATGGACGAGCAGAATTGATGATACACATTATTGCCTCGGTTCATGCATGGGACCGCATCCGTTTCCTACAATAGTTCGTGATTTTCAGGCGGTCATTTCAAAAGAGATAAAAGAACAGATGCTTGAAAAGGAAGGCAGACTTCCGGATGCAGTGCTTGCATGTGTCGGCGGCGGATCAAATGCTATCGGAACATTCTATAACTTTATAGATGATAAGGAGGTAAGGCTTATTGGCTGTGAGGCAGCAGGACGCGGCATAGATACCTATGAAACGGCAGCGACCATAAACACCGGCAGATTAGGCATTTTCCATGGAATGAAGTCGTATTTCTGCCAGGACAAATACGGACAAATTGCACCGGTTTATTCGATTTCTGCAGGACTTGATTATCCGGGAATAGGGCCGGAGCATGCATATCTTCATGATATAGGAAGAGCCGAGTATGTGGCAGTGACTGATGATGAGGCTGTAAATGCATTTGAATATCTTTCAAGGACAGAGGGAATAATACCTGCAATAGAAAGCTCTCATGCTGTTGCCTATGCCATGAAGCTGGCACCAAGTATGGATAAGGATAAGATAATTGTAATAACGCTTTCAGGTCGAGGCGATAAGGATGTAGCTGCTATCGCAAGGTACAGAGGGGAGGATCTCCATGAGTAATATTAAAAATGCATTTAAGAACGGTAAGGCGCTGATACCTTTTATAACCTGCGGAGATCCGGATCTTGAGACAACAGGGAAAATTGTTAGAGCAATGGCTGCAAACGGCGCTGATCTTATAGAATTGGGCATTCCGTTTTCTGATCCTACTGCAGAAGGCCCGGTCATCCAGGCAGCTAATCTGAGAGCTCTTGACGGAGGAATTACCACAGACAAGATATTCGATTTTGTAAAGGAACTCAGGAAGGATGTCAGCATTCCAATGGTGTTTATGACATATTCTAATGTTGTATTTTCCTATGGCTATGAGCAGTCGGAAGAGCTGAAAAAGGAAAATGAAAGCTTAAGAGCAGACGGAACCATGAAAAGAGCCGGAGCAGTGCAGTATACGGGGTCAGAGAAATTTATATCAAAATGTGCCGAGATAGGTATTGACGGGCTTATCTTGCCGGATCTTCCTTATGAGGAAAAGGGAGAATTTGCAGACATTTGCCATAAGTATGGGGTTGATCTTATTTCGCTCATTGCACCTACCTCTGAAAATCGTATAGCAATGATAGCAAAAGAGGCAGAAGGATTTATATATGTGGTTTCAAGTCTCGGAGTTACCGGAACAAGAACTGAGATAAAATCAGATATAGCAGCTATGACAAAGGTCATAAGGGAAAATACAGATGTGCCTTGTGCTGTGGGCTTCGGTATATCAAACCCTGAGACAGCCGGACGCATGGCAAAGGTCTCTGACGGTGCCATAGTAGGAAGCGCCATAGTGAAGATAGCAGAGCAGTATGGTCGTGATGCGGCTGAGCCTATAGGAAAATTTGTCGCAGAGCTCAAGGCGGGAATGCAGTAAAGGGTTATAGGGATATAGGAAAAAAGTGTTGTTTTGAACTGCGAATTAGCTAAGTATATAATGCTAATTCGCAGTTTTAAGTCGTTTGAAAGAAGATACTGGGCGGATAAAAGTGTTGGTGCATATTTTGAAATTAGATAGAGTTTAGGAAAAGAAAAAAACGACTCATATGAGTCGTTTTTTCAGAGGCGACAACCGGATTTGAACCGGTGATCAAGGTGTTGCAGACCTACGCCTTACCACTTGGCTATGTCGCCATCAATTAACTTCCTCAGTATACAATGTATCGCATAAAAGGTCAAGCCATAAAATAAAAAGAAAATAATAAAAAATTGTGTTGACAAAAGGATAGCTTTCTAGTAAACTAATCATGCTGTCAGCGGGAGTTCAGTCCCGAAGGCAAATGCCTCGGTAGCTCAGTTGGTAGAGCAATGGACTGAAAATCCATGTGTCGCCAGTTCGATTCTGGCCTGAGGCAGTTATCTATGCGCGAGTGGCTCAGTGGTGGAGCGTCGCCTTGCCAAGGCGAAGGTCGCGGGTTCGATCCCCGTCTCGCGCTTCTTTTATTTCAGCGGAAACCCTTGTAGATAAGGAGTTTCCGTTTTTCTGTTGCTCAAAATCGATTGCTTCCTGCAGACCTTCCTTAAGATCATCAAACAAAGAATTCATAGTACTACATTCCTTTCCGGTCCGTTCCATCCTTTCGTAAACAATGGAATTTCAAAAAATGTTCTTGTCATAAATGAATACTCCAAAAGAATACAATAAACCTATTATATAGGGTGTCAATAATTCGGGATAAACTATTATTAAAATCATTATGAGCAGCTGCCGCCATGAATTATGAGCAGAAATGAAAATTTTCAAGGTTTGCTAAATTAAAGCTAAAGAAGATGATGATTTCCCAATAAAAGGAAAATGCATACATCTCCAAAATAGGACTTGAAGAATTTATTATGCTGTGATATAAAAAAGAATGCTGTAATAAAAAAACAGTATCATCTCAGGCAGGAAGCTTGTAATGACTGAAGAAGTAGTCAGAAGATGATGAAGCGCATATTGGACATCACAGAATAAATCCTTCTGATGTCAGAAAATATGCATGAAAAATGTGTACTGAAGGCACACGATCGTCAGCAGAGGATCGTATGCCTTTTTTTATTTAATTTTGAATAAGGATCGCCAGCCCAGGACTGAGCACCGCATTTCATTGTGCATATGTTTTCATGCAAAGGCCTTTTAAGGAGGTAATTATATTGAACAGAACTCATACGAAAACAATTCTTATATGTCGACGAGTAATACAGCTTATTCCGATTTTATTAATTGTCACCATTTTGGCATTTTGGTTAAGTAATGTATCTGCCGGAGATATAGCTTCCATTACACTTCAAAATCAGGGCATTACACCGACAGAAGAAAGCTTGCATGCGGTCAGAGAGGAATTGGGATTAAACTATCCAATCCCGATACAGTATATAAATTGGCTTCGCAAGGCAATTCATCTTGATTTTGGTAATTCTTTCCAGACGCATCGTCCTGTAACAGAAGAAATCTTATCGAGGTTTCCAGCCACAATGAAGCTTGCAATCACAGCAAGTTTGGTTTCTATCTTGATTTCAGTCCCAGTCGCATTAATAGCTGCAAGGTATAGAAACAAGTTGCCGGATCAGCTTATTCGAATCATATCATCTGTTGGAGCTACAATCCCGGAGTTTTGTATAGGTCTTATACTTTTATACTTTTTTGGAGTAAAGTGGAAAGTCGCTCCTGTAGTGTCTGGCAGTAAGATGCAGAATATATGGCTTCCGACTCTTGCGCTGGCACTTCAATATGCTTCTACATATATAAGAGTTTTACGAGAAAACCTGATTGAAGTGAGATCTTTTGAATTCATGAAGGCGGCAAGGGCCAGAGGACTTAGCGAAGCGAAGACTTTATTATTTCATGGGCTAAAAAACGCGATTATGCCGGTAATCACATTAGTGGGTATTAATTTTGGAAAGCTGGTTGCAGGCTCGGTTGCAATTGAGACAATTTTTTCATGGAATGGTATAGGACAATATGCAATCTCAAGCATGAAGCTAAAAGATTTGCCTGTGGTGCAAGGATATATAATGATCGTTTTGATGGCATATGTAACAGTGAATCTTGTCCTGGATATTGTTTATATGTATATTGATCCCCGCATTAATGCAGAGTAAGAGGAACTGCAATGCTGAAAATAATACTGAAAAGATTTTTACATAATAGAACAGGAATGTTGGGACTGATCATAGTGATCATTCTGGTCTTCGTTGGCCTTTTCGCGGAAAGTCTTGTGCCGAACAATCCATATAAAGTTAACATTGTCAATAAACTGGCAACACCATCGTCTGAATTTCCACTAGGGACGGATCAACTGGGGCGTTGCATTTTATCAAGGATCATTCTTGGAACACGAACAAGTTTGTTTTCTGCAATGATAGTAACTGTAGTTATTCTCATAATTGGAATTCCCTTGGGAATAATTGCCGGATATACAGGCGGAGTTGTTGATAGTGTAATAATGAGGATGGCGGATATTGCATCAACCTTTCCGTCTTCATTACTGGCGCTGGCGATTGTTGGTATTTTTGGACCAAGTCTTAAGAATATAATTTACGTGTTCATTTTTCTCTGGTGGGCTCCGTTTGCTAGGATAGTACGAAGTCAGGTTATGAAGATTAAGGAAATGGAATATGTGGTTGCGGCGGAAGCTGCCGGAGATTCCAGACTTACCATTATTATGAGACATATCCTTCCGAACACTGTTTCTTCAATCATAGTGTACGCAACATTGAGAATAGCGGCAGTAATAACGCATATCGCCAGCTTTTCCTTTATCGGGCTCGGTTCACAGCCACCTACGGCAGACTGGGGAGTAATGCTGAATGATGGACGTCAGTTTATTATGACAGAGCCAAAAATGTTGTTATGGCCAGGTTTGGCTATAGTTATCTCGGTTTTTGCTTTCAATCTTTTGGGAGAAGGATTTAATGATGCGATGCTACCTACTTCCGAAGACCGGGCAATCGTTAAGGAGACCAATGATGGAAAATCATGATTTACAGCCTGTTCTTAGCGTCAGGAATCTGCAGACCTGGTTTCCGGGCAAAAACCATATAGTAAAAGCTGTGGATGACGTATCACTGGATGTTTATCCTGGACGGATAACTGCCTTGATCGGAGGATCCGGAAGCGGAAAGTCAGTGATGTCGCTTTCGATTCTTGATTTGATTGAATCTCCCGGCCGAGTCGTTGGCGGCGAAGTGCTCCTGAATGGAAGAGATCTCAGAAAACTGTCGGAAAAAGAGATGCAGAAGGTTCGCGGCAAGGAAATTGCAATGATTTTTCAGGAGCCGACAAGCGCTTTGAATCCAGTTATTAAGGTGAAAAAGCATATGCTGGAGACACTGAGAATACATGATCCATCTGTAACCATGCAGAATTCATGGGACTTATTCAATAAAGCGCTTGTGAGAGTCGGACTCTTGCACTCTGAAAGTATTCTTGAGAGTTACCCGTTCGAATTATCCGGCGGTATGTGCCAGAGGGTCATGGTAGCGATGGGACTGATAGCAAATGCCAGTGTTTTGATCGCGGATGAACCCACATCGTCTCTTGACCTTACAACACAAGCAGCAATTCTGGAGGAGCTGGAGAGGATACGGGATTTAGGCGTTGGAATCATTCTCATAACGCATGACCTGGGGGTTGTGGCTCAGACAGCTGATTACATGTATGTGATCAAAGATGGAAAAATCGTAGAACACGGAAATGTACAGAATGTGTTTCAGGCACCTCAGGATGAATACACAAAAAAACTGATGGAGCATATCGATATCAGGCGCGAATATGCCAAAGAAAAAGCGGAATGAAAGGTGCGGGAATGAGTATTGCAGAGGTTAAGGATCTTTCGAAGATATTTGGCAGGGGTTCTCAGAAGATAGAAGCAGTTTCTCATGTCAGCCTGCAGGTTAAAGAAGGAGAAATCCTGGGGGTTGTCGGAGAATCAGGCTGCGGAAAAAGTACGCTGGGGAAACTGATGCTGCGGCTTCTGCAACCAAGCGATGGGAGTATCATCTTCAGGGGACAGGACATTACAAGAGCTTCTTACAATGATATGCGGAAAATTCGAAAAGACATGCAGATGATTTTTCAAGGAAGCTCAAATGCCTTTAATCCGTTTTTTAACGTAAGGCAGATTCTGAGCGAGCCGTTGTCGAATTATCCCGAATGTATTCAGGGATCAATTAACTATCAAATCGAGAGAGCACTTGAAGAAGTGGGCTTGAATTCTGAGTATCTTGATAGGTACAGCAGAGAACTGTCGGGTGGACAAAGGCAAAGAGTAGGTATAGCCAGGGCACTGATTTTAGATCCCAAATTCGTTGTATGTGATGAAGCAGTTTCAAGTATTGATTATGCACTCAAAAATCAGATATTAAGAATTCTGTACCGACTGAAGCAGGAACATGGATCTACTTACCTTTTTATATCGCATGATATAGAAGCGGTTCGGGCGGTATGTGACCGAGTTGCAGTTATGTATCTAGGAAAACTGGTGGAACTACTGCCGGATACATATACAGAAGGTATTCATCCTTACACTCAGGCGCTTCTCTCAGCAGCTTTATCTACAGATCCGACACAGCGCTCGAAACGAAAACTGTTGTTTAAGGAAAATAACGACAAGGAACGAATCGAAAGGGGATGTCCGTTCCAAAACCGTTGCTTGTATGCCATCGGAGAATGTTTTGAATCTGAGCCGGATTTAAAAGAAGTGCAGCCAGGGCACTTTTCAGCCTGTCATTTACATAAATGAGTAACCTTAGAAGCGTAGTATTAATAACAAGGGGTAAAACAATATGAAAAAACAATGGATCACATTTATTGCAGCGTTAGCTTTAGCACTTACAGCGTGCGGTTCTGGAAGCAATTCTTCTTCAACAAATGAAGCACAGGAAAACACCGCTGAAACAAAAACATCAGCCTCAGGAGTTACACAAACAACTTCTGAAAACACACAGAAAAGTGATGGTGTTAAGGAGGTCAATGTCGCAATTTTCAAAGACGGCGCTATAGATCAGCTTGATGCCGCAACATATAATGGACCTCATTTTTTATATAAGATGATTTATGATGGCCTCACAGAGGACGGCGGTAATGGAGAAATTATTCCTACACTCGCAGAATCATGGGACATTTCAGACGATGGTAAAGTCTATACATATCATCTCAGACAGGGAGTGAAATTTTCTGACGGATCCGATTTCAATGCAGAAGTAGCTAAAATGAATATGGAACGATGGGTCAACAGTGACAGGCATACGATTTTAAGCTCAAGCCATGTGGATAAGATAGAAGTTTTGGATGATTATACGCTTGAGGTGACATATACTAATTCGGCGTATGCAATACTGATAGAACAGACATATCCAAGACCTAACAGGTTTTTGAGCCCTAATTCTTTGAATGCAGACGGAGAGTTTACAAAACCTATTGGAACCGGTCAATGGATGGTGGAAAGCTATGAAAAAGATAATGAGTTCACATTAGTGCCGAACCCGTATTACTGGGGCGAGAAGCCTAAGATCGATAGAATCCGATTTAAGGTCATTCCGGATGCCCAGGCAAGAATCATGGCTCTTCAGAGTGGAGAAGTTGATATTGTCGGCGGCGATCTGATGGCCAAGGTTGCTATCGAGAGTATACCGAGTCTTGAGCAGACTCCGGGAATCGAAGTCTCGACCAAACCGACTATGTGTTCACATTTTATTACATTTAATCAGAATAATGAATTGTTTTCTGATGTAAACGTAAGACGTGCTTTTGGCTATGCCATTGATAAAGAAGCAATTGCAACCGGAGTTATGGATGGGATGGGAGCGACGGCAACTGGTATGTATCAGGAATCTGTCCCATATACCACACCTGAAAACAACTATGGTTATAAGTACGATCCTGAGAAAGCTAAGGAGTTGTTGGATGAAGCAGGGATTATAGATACCAACGGAGATGGAATCAGAGAAAAGGACGGGACAAACCTGAAACTTCGTCTTGTTTATTCCGATGAGGAATTCCCTGAGTGGAAGCCGCTGGCTGAATTCCTGCAGTATCAGTATGGTGAAGTTGGCATAGATATTGAACTAGTATTGCTGGATAAGAATGGATACAACCAGGCATATAGTGAAACAAGGGATTTTGATCTTGAATTACACAGGACTTCATCGGATTCCTGGGTACCTCATGGTTCTATTTTGGAGCTTTTCACTCCTTATGCGGGAAGAAGCTTCTCTCTTGTCTGGGATGATGAACACCTTCAGGGAAAAATCAAAGAAACTCTTCAGGAGCTTGATGAACAGAAGAGACAGGCAGATTATGATGAAGTTTTTGGATACATTTCTGAAAATGCCTTATCAATACCTGTATATTTTCCAGTATCCACGTTTGCGGTGAACACAGAAAGAATCAGTCATTTTGATATTGGCGTAAATAATTATGCACCTGTGAACTGGACGACTTTGGATGTAAAGGAATGATATGAATCACGAAGAATTGGTAATTAAAAACTGGACTGAAAGTGCGCCAAATTACAGCAACGGGATTTTGAATGAACTTGAAAGCTTCAAACGTTCCGCCTGGGAGGCACTTATCGAAGAAAATGCTGACGTTTCTGAGAAAAGGTGTATTTTGGACGTAGGTACAGGGCCTGGTTTTTTTGCAATCATTATGGCTTTGAAAGGGCATGATGTAACGGCAGTCGATTGTACGCAGGCCATGGTCGAGGAGGCTGAAGCAAATGCTCTGGCATATCATGCTTGTATTGATTTCAAGGTTGCAGATACTCAAAAGCTGCCTTTCACCGATGCACAGTTTGATTTGATTATCAGCCGTAATGTCGCATGGACTATCATAGATGCAGAAGCAGCATACAGAGAATGGATGCGAGTTTTGAAACCTGGTGGAAGAGTGCTGATCTTTGATGCCAACTGGAACCGCAGATTATTTAATGAAGAGTTACGGCTCGCATACGAAGCAGATCTTAAGGAATTGGCAGAAAAGTATCCGGGATTTAAACGACATGATCATTCAAAGGACATGGAATCTTTTCGAAAGAATATGCCTATGTGCGCAAGAATACGACCGGAATGGGACTTGGAAGCTATTAAGAGGGTTGGCTATGAAAATGTAGATTGTGTAAAGGATTTTCAAGAACGAATCTATACACCTGAAGAACAGATTATGTACCGTTCAACTCCAATGTTTCTGATAAAAGCAGATAAACCGCTTTTTTAGGTATATAGGACAAAAAGTGTTGGTGACATATCATTAAATTCAAGTAATCCTTCCGTTGGTTGGAAGTCATATATCAGACGGATTGTGCAGTGCCATGGCTAAAGCCTAAGCCTATGGTGTAAGCAGCCTTGACACTGCGTAAATTTATGGATATTGTGATTCTGTTTGTAGAAAGAACACTGATTGCTATTCCGTTAGTTGCCGCAGTTACGCATATTATGTACACATTTGTGTGGTAATAATAAGCTCATTCAAAAATAGTTTTTATGTTCAGATGCACGGAACACCTGTAACTCAGGGTTTTGTGCATTTTGGGAGGAAAGAAGAAAAGAGTCTTTCAAGAGTTACTATGTAAAGGGTGGTTTCTCCCACCTAATACATATGACTGCGGCTCATTTGTGGTGAATGGAACAGCAGTTGTAGGA
>CAKSBC010000024.1 GCA_934438085.1 uncultured Lachnospiraceae bacterium | reverse complement strand
TTAGACAATATGTAATGACCTCCGCTTTGTAACTTCGTGGATTTACCTGTATACTAAATGCGTGTCAAAAACAAATAGTAGTAGGGATTACCGCATACAAAGGGAGGTCATCAAATGAATTGTAACACAGTTTACGTAGGAATGGACGTTCACAAAGAGAGTTTTTCACTTTGTGCTTATACAATCGAAGCCGAAAAGTCTTCTCACTACCAGAGGACAGAAGCTGATTACAAAAAAGTTCTGAACTATCTGGAGTTTCTTAGAACCATCTACGGAGACGATGCTGACTTCATATGCGGTTATGAGGCAGGTTGCCTCGGTTATACTTTGTATCACCAATTAACGGCGAACAATGTAAAATGTATTATTCTCGCTCCTACTACAATGCTTGAGCAGCGTAGTAAAAAGCGCATTAAAACAGACAAACGCGATGCTGAAATCATTGCCAAATGTCTTGCACAGCATAACTATAGACCTGTTCATATCCCAACTGCAAAGGATGAAGAAACAAAAGAATTCCTGCGTATGAGGGATGATCATAAGCTGGCGCTTAAAAAAGTAAAGCAGCAGATTCTTGCATTCTGTTTGCGCCATAACTATCGCTATGATGGAAACACTCATTGGACAGCAGCTCATCTTAAATGGCTTAAGGCCTTAACCACTGAGGCTCTGTACAAGGAGATCCTCGACGAGTATCTGCTGACCTACTATACACTTTCGGATAAGCTTGAACGATTGGATAAGCGTATTGAGGAGTTTGCCATACAGGATGAATACAATGAAGCAGTGAAAAAGCTTTGTTGCTTCATTGGTGTGAAGACACATACTGCGCTTTCTGTTCTGGTTGAAGTCGGCGATTTCAAGCGCTTTGCTTCTGCCCAGCACTTTGCTTCCTACCTCGGTCTTGTACCGGGTGAGGATTCCAGTGGTGATGATAAGAACAGACTTAGCATCACCAAAGCGGGTAACAGTCATATACGCTTACTCCTAACAGAAGCGTCGCAGTGCTATGCAAGAGGACAGGTTGGTTTCAAATCCAAACAATTGAAAACCCGTCAGTCAGGGAATACGCCTGCAGTCATCGCTTATGCTGACAGAGCTAATGAGCGTCTAAGACGCCGATACTACAAGATGGTGCTTAATAAATGTAAGAAACATAATTTAGCCAAAACAGCAATCGCAAGGGAACTCGCATGTTTCATGTGGGGCATGATGACAGATAACATTGCCTGATATACGGGTATAACATCACGCTGCTACTGTCAAGGCCAGGCCGCCTATGGCGGTGCTTAGCAGCCTTGACACCATCACCCTGCTGTTATGGTGTGTAATTAAGCAGATGTAAGCGGGCTTACGCCACATACATCCAGCCAATACAAAGCAACAACTGAAGACATCCTGAAAGGGCTTCGGCCATTTCAAGGTTCGAGCTATCTACGGCAATTCTATGTCGGCACAGAGCAATCTGTGATCCACGCAGTTAGACGGTATAGCTCACGGCGGACCATTGACCTGTAGGTAACCAATCCACGTATATCAGAGTGGCCAAGGCCGGGAACTGATACTCCGAGGCTCTTTCCGGGTGCCTTCAGCAACAATTCAATAGAGTTTGTGGTGATTTCTGTTAACTTGTACTTGACAAGAGGTCATTACATATCAGATTTGTATATTAATATTAATACTAATAATATAGTATTTAATAAAAAATATGAGATATAATTAAAATTTAGATTTAGCAAAAAAAGTATCCACTTATCAAATCGAAGGTCTTATATATATATATATATATATGCGTTTCGATTGTTAAGAATTAATACCGAGGTTAGATGCAATGAATTTTGATCCGGATCTTTATAGAAAATTATTAACTAAACGCACAATACTGAAGCAACATGGAAAACTTAAGGATGGTAAAGCTCCGATAATCTGTACAGATGATGCTTTGTATAGAATGTCGGAATTATGTCCGAAAACACTAAATGATTTTTATGCTGTTGATGGTATCGGAAAAATATTTGTAGAAAAATACGGACAGGAGTTCCTTGATGTCATTCTTCAAAATATTGAAGTACCAATGGAACAAGGAGTTGCTCTTGGCGACTCTGCAATTAATACGCTTAAAGAATTAGAGAAAAAGCTTGTAAATGTAAATCGTCGCAATAGGATGCTGTATATGCCAAAATTGGCAAATAAGTATGCTGTTGATATGTTTAATAAGGATGGAAATTTTGATCCATTAGATATTATTTTTGGAGGAGAACAGTTTACTGTAATCAGCAATATCGGATTGTTAGATCTTGAGGATGAATATTCTACATCTTTAAATGCCTCTAAGCATAGAAAATATCAAAGCTTGTTGCGTGAAGTAAATAAAGAAATAAGAGAAAAGGGGCAAAATAACCTATATATCGCATATCCGTTTGTAGAAGGACGATTACCTGGAGAGAAATTTGATGTTAGAGCCCCATTAGTATTATTTCCGATTGAGTATGATCTCGAACCGACGAAAATATGTATAAGATCTGATAAGAACAGAGATATTTTATATAATACAACGCTTATCCTTGCTTATTACAAATTTAGTAATATCAGGAATTCATTGCCGCAAGAGGTTGTTGAAGAAGTTGATAGAAGGACTCTTTTTGGAAATATTCAATCTTTTTATGATAATGTTGGACTCAAAATAAAGATGCCAACAGATGCTGTTGAAAAATTTATAGAGTATCATTCCGGAGAATTTCCAAAATATAGGGAAGGTGAGCTTGTGTTGCATCCGAATATAGTAATGGGTCGATTTCCTGTTCGTTCAAGTTCCCTTCAGAAGGATTTTGATGAAATTCTTGATAGTAACGAAATTAACAGGTTGCTTAATGACCTGCTTCTTGGAGTGGATGAAATCGATTATTATTCGGATTCATACAATGGAATTGAAGAAGAAAAGATAAGTGATCGCTCATTAGAATTAAGTGAGAAAAAAATTCTCTACATAAATAATTTAAACAGTTCACAAGAAAATGCGCTTTCTGCAATAGATAAAATTGATGAGTTGGTTATCCAGGGACCTCCTGGAACAGGAAAATCTCAGACAATTACCAGTCTTATCTCCGAGTTTGCAGCGCAGGAAAAGACCGTTCTTATGGTCAGTGAAAAAAAGACAGCATTGGATGTCGTTTATTCAAGACTTGGAAATATTTCAAAATATGCTTTATTGATTGATGATGTTGAGAATAAAGAGCTGTTTTACAGGCAGATGCATAATATTCTGCTAAATAAAAATACAGATGATAATCAGAAAGATTTAATTGATGATTTGTCAGATAAAATAGATGATGAGGTTAAAAAATTAAGTTTAATTGCAGATAAGCTTTATGCAGTCAGTGACTTTGGAGTAGAACCGTACAAAGTCTTTTTGGAGTGTGAAAAGATAGATATTTTTGGTTCGGAAAAAGAGAAGTTCTCATCAATACGACAGCATTCTCAGAGCCTTACAACTTATAGTTATAAACAGGACATTGAAATGAAAGCACTGTTCAAGGAGGAAATGAGTGAAAAACTTGAACAGTATGTAAAAGTAGAAAATCAACATCCTGTTTTGAATGATATAAAGAAAAATATGGCAAACTATGAGTTGATGCAGTTAGAAGAGGATCTAACAGTAGCAAATGAGGCAGTTGATGCATGGAAAGCAAAAAATTTCTTTATAAGATTATTTACCAAAGGTGCACCCAAAAAAGCTGTATCTGAGTTCGTATCAAAGTATTTTGACACTAATAGAGAGAGTGCAGAAAAGAGAGTTTTTGATGATTCTCAATATATTAGAGATTCATTGCCAAAATATCAAGTATATCAGCAGTTTAAGCCTCTTTATGACAAATTGACATTGGAAGAAAGGGAATATTTTAGAGCTCTGCTCGCAATAAGAGATCAATATAAGGATTTTGAAGAAGCAAATAAGGCGCTTTATAATGCTTTGCTGTACATGCATATTATGAAGTTCCGCTCTGATAATATGTCAGTTTTCAATAATATTGACTGCTTTGACAATATCATAGATGAAATCAGTACGTTGATGGCTGAGAAGAAAAGGATTACAAAAAGTCATTTGCAGGCACTTCTTAGTAAAGATATGAATGTGCTTACGCAATCAAAGCGATCAAAGGAAATGATGAGAGCTTTGGATTCAAAGAGAAAGTGGTCTGTGAATAAGTTCATCAATAAGTTTTCATTTGAGCTGTTTAATGGCATTAAGATATGGCTCATGACACCTGAGGTTGTATCAGAAATACTACCGCTGCAAAAGGGACTTTTTGATCTTGTAATTTTTGATGAAGCATCACAGATGTATGTGGAAAAGGGAATACCATCAATTTTTAGAGGAAAGAAAGTTGTAATCGCCGGTGATCATAAACAATTAAGACCCTCTTCTCTCGGCGCCGGAAGAACGGAAATAGACGAAGAGGCTGTATCTGAGGATGAAGAGATATCAGCAGCCCTTGAGGAAGAAAGCCTTTTGGATCTTGCAAGGTTTAAATATCAGGATGTAATGCTGAATTTCCATTATCGTTCAAAATACGAGGAGCTGATTGCATTTTCAAACTATGCGTTCTATCACGGAAGATTGTATGTTTCACCTAATGCGGCTGTTCCGGAGAAACCGCCTATAGAGGTACATAAACTGGAAGACGGTAAATGGATTGATAGGTGTAATCGTGCTGAGGCAAAGTATATAGTTGAGCTATTAAAGAATTTCTTTGATACAAGAAAATCAAATGAAACAGTAGGCATAATTACCTTCAATGTGAATCAAAGAGATCTTATAGATGATTTGATAGATATTGAATGTTCTAAGGATCCTGCTTTTGCTGCTGCTGTAAGAACGGAATTGAATAGAAAACAAGATGGCGAAGACATAGGATTGTTTGTGAAAAATATTGAATCCGTTCAAGGTGATGAAAGAGATGTGATAATTTTCTCTATCGGATATGCAAAAAATGAGAATGGACGTATTATCAGGAACTTTGGTTGGCTTAATCAGCGAGGCGGAGAAAATCGATTAAATGTTGCAATAAGCCGTGCAAAGAAAAAGGTACATATAGTTACATCTTTAAATGCGGCAGAGCTTCAGGTTGAGGATACAAAAAATGATGGTCCGAAGATTTTGAAAAAGTACCTGCAGTATGCAGAAGCTATAAGTGCTTGTGACTCAAAAGCGGCAAAACAGATATTACTTTCTTTTGGTGATACAGGAAGTATAAATGGTGTTGTATCATTTGACAGTGATTTTGAAGAACAGGTTTATAATGCCTTAGTTGAACGTGGTTATGAAGTTGATACACAGGTAGGAATTGGCGGATATAGCATTGATTTAGCGATAAAGCATAATGGCGAATATGTTCTTGGAATCGAATGCGACGGAAAGTTATATCATAGCTCTAAATCTGCAAGAGAGCGAGATTATTACAGACAGAAATATCTTGAATCCAGAGGATGGCGTATACACCGTATATGGAGTACTAATTGGTGGAACAATCCATCCGCTGAGATTAAGAAAATCTGTACAATTGCAAATTCTTTTATGCAAGTGTGAAACATATGAAAATGTTTTCTTGAATTTGGACGTATTATACTAACTAATAATGAACATTGCAAATTCATTCACAAAAGGCGTCTGACAATATTGTGATATTGGTAGATGACTTTTTAATTTAGCAGTTACTGAAGTACTCTTTTCAATATTCGTGCAAAAGATAACATAATTAATGCTATACTTACTGTGTCGAACTGTAAGAATAAAGCATGAAAGGATGGACAATTATATGCAAATAAAAACAGCTGCCATTATAGGTTTTGGTGCAATCGGCTGTGTATACGGCCGCCATCTCGTCAAATATATGGGTGATGATTTTGCAGTCATTGCAGGCGGAAAGCGTGGTGACAAGCTCAGAGAAAACGGAATCGTTATCGACGGTGAAACTCTCATGCCAAATGTTATTTCACCTGATGATAATAACTTTAAAGCTGACATTATCATCCTTTCTGTGAAAAATTACGCATTAGACAGTGCCATAGAAGACATAAAAAATATCGTAACACCTGAAACAATACTGCTTCCTATATTTAACGGCATAGCAGGAAGAGAAAAGCTTGCAAAGGCATTTCCGGATAATACAGTGCTCTACGGACTGTGCAGGACCGATGCCCTCAGAACGGATGATGGTATAATATGCTCATGGGAAGGTCCTATAGAATTCGGCAATGCAGATAACCATGAATTATCGTCTGAGGTTAACGCAGTCAAGGACTTGTTTGATGCTGCCGGAGTTAAAAATGAGGTCTGCACAGACATGCAGAGAGCGGTATGGCTCAAATTCATGAGAAATGTCAGCATGAATCAGCTTGCCGCTGTGACCGGCCTTTCCTACGATGCTTTAAGAACTATACCCGAGATGTCACAGTCAGTTAAAGAAATAATGACTGAGGTGGTAAATGTTGCAAGAGGCGAAGGCATTGATCTGAGATATTCCGATGTGGAAGAATGCTATGAGATAATGGCAGCTTCTTCCGGTGATGCAAAGCCTTCAACACTTCAGGATGTTGAGGCCGGACGTCCGCTTGAGACCGATATCTTTGCCGGAAGTGTTATTGAAGAAGGCAAAAAAGCCGGTGTAGCTACTCCGTGGAATGATGTGATTTATAAGCTTCTTAAGATCAAAGAAGCATCCTATACAAAACAGGAGGAAACGATTTGAAATTCTGGAAAATGAACGGTGCCGGAAATGACTTTATAGTCATTAACAATATTGAAGAAGAAATACCGGTTGAGAGATTATCTTATATCGCTAAAATCCTTTGCGAACGTCATCTGTCTATAGGTGCCGACGGTTTTATGGTCGTTGAACGCCCGAGTGAGGGTGTAAATGCTGATTATCGCATGCTCTTTTATAACAGTGACGGAAGCATCGGTGAAATGTGTGGTAACGGCGCAAGATGCATTTGCCGCTATGGTTATGAAAATGGTCTCGCAGCTAATGAAGAGCCTGTAATAGAGACTACGGCAGGCATAATAAGCGGTCGCTGCATTGATAAGCAGTTCTATCGCATTCGTTTAAACGATCCGAGTGTGATAGAGCTCGATAAAAAGCTTATTTTAGATGATAAATTTGACTTCTGGACTCATACTGCCTACGGTGATCTCATTGCAGAATCCGATGTCGAAGAATTTGTCGTTGAATGCAGCTATCTCGTTTTAGGTGATCCCGGCATTCCTCATCTTGTTGTCGAATATAAGGACAATATTGCTGCACTCTGCAAAAGTGAGCACCTTGAAACTGCCGATGAAAATATCCTTAGAGAATTAGGTCGTGCGCTCAGATGGAACAGTGCGCTTCCAAAGGGTGCCAATGTCAATTTCATAGAGGTCATCGGAGATAACCAAATATATGAAAGAACCTTTGAACGCGGCGTAGAGGACTTTACCTATGCGTGCGGAACCGGTACAGGCTGCGCCGGAATCGTTCTCACACTCTTAGGAAAGGCCAGCGGAAGTGACATTCATTTTACAGTTACAGGCGGTGAACTCATTATCGATGTTGAGGAAATAGATGAATCAGAGGACGGCAGCATAAGCGTACACGGACTGTTCCTTACCGGGCCTACCAATGTAGTTGCCAAAGGCGAGGTAACAGACGAGAACCTTATTCTTTAATATTATAGTCTGAACATGATTGCATTGAATTTACACCAATATGATAGATAAAATTAAGGTGACTACAATATGATTGATGAAATAATGGAATATAACAGGCGTTTTGTAGAGGACAAGGGCTATGAGCCTTACCTTACAAGCAAATATCCCGATAAAAAGCTTGCCATACTTACATGTATGGACACCAGACTTACTGAGCTGCTTCCTGCAGCCTTGGGAATCAAAAACGGTGACGCCAAGCTGATTAAAAATGCCGGCGGAGTCACTACTCATCCTTACGGTTCTGTTGTGCGCAGCCTGTTGGTGGGTATTCTTGAGCTTGGTGTTGAAGAGGTCATGGTCATCGGACACACAGACTGCGGAGTTCAGGGCATGGACGGAAATGAAATGCTTGAAAAGCTTGTAGAACGCGGCATTGACAAACAGCATATTGACATCGTCCGTCACAGCGGAATAGATCTTGAAAAATGGCTCGGCGGCTTTGACACTGTTGAAAACTCTGTTCATGAGACTGTAAGGGCTCTTAAAGAGCATCCGCTGATGCCAAAGGACGTTAGAATAAACGGCTTTATAATGGATTCAGAAACAGGCCTTTTATCAAGAGTCGAATAATATCTGCAAAGCTTGATAAAAGCACTTGAAATAGTATAGAATTAAAAGCGCATTATCTTCAGCCGGCATAAGCCTTAGCTGCTGTTGCGCAGGATATCATAATAATAAAGGAGGGCACAGCAATGCAGAACCCTATAGTTACTATCACAATGGAAAACGGAGACATGATAAAGGTTGAGCTTTATCCTGATATAGCTCCTAACACAGTAAAGAACTTCATCAGCCTTATTAATCATAATTTCTATGACGGCACTATCTTCCACAGAGTTATTCCGGGATTCATGATTCAGGGCGGTGATCCTGACGGAACAGGTATGGGCGGCCCTGGCTACAGCATTAAGGGTGAGTTCGGTCAGAACGGATTCAAGAATGACTTAAAGCATGCAAGAGGCGTTATCTCCATGGCAAGATCAATGTTCCCTGATTCAGCAGGAAGCCAGTTCTTCATCATGCATCAGGATGCTCCTCACCTTGACGGTGCTTACGCAGCTTTCGGAAAGGTTACCGAAGGCATGGATACAGTAGATAAAATTGCAGGAGTTGCTACAGACTACAGTGACAGACCTCGTGAGGATCAGATAATGAAGACAGTTACTGTTGAGACCTTCGGACAGGATTTTGATGAGCCTGAAACACTCTGATTAAGCTTAAATACTTATACATTTTAATACAGCCGACAATGTGATCTGTTGGCAAAAAGATCCGGCAGGCCTAAAATTAAGCAACTGCCGGATCTTATATTTTCATATCATTTTGTTTTATTCGATTTTAAGTAATTCGCACTTTCACAAACAGCAATATTACTTTTTCTGCTGTTTTGCCGCAAGCTCTCTAAGCATCTGCACAAGCTCCAGATCTTCCTGATTTACACGCATATTGGTCTCAAGATGTGTTCCGTCAGGATAGCTTATCTTCATATCCAGCACCGCACCTTCACCGATGCCTCGGCGTCCTACCTGACCGAAGAAGCCTGCTACTCCGGGATGATTTTTTGAAAAAGTGCCCCATGCTTTTTTTAATTTAAACATCATTTCTATATTTTCAAACATATATTACTCCTATTTTTCTAATTAAATATTTCGTTCAGCTTGTACTGTAATTATTTTCACTGTAATAATTTTTACTACCCGCCCGGTCAATTGTATCAAAAATAAATGATTCTGTATATTAAATGCATTTTTTATGCACTTTTATACACTTTTGGCATGTAAATATCCACTAAACGACACTATGCCATGATACAATAGTCTTATTAAATAAGCAGCAGGGAGGACGATCATGCCTAATAGAAATTATAAAAACTTCAGACTTAAATCAGCCTTTCGCTGCGCAATGGCATTACTTTTATCCGCTGTTTTTTCAGTCTCGGCAGTATTTCCTATAGCTGCAGCAGGTGCAGTGAAATTCGGTGCTGTCTATGTAATATCTCAGGAAGATGCATTTACAAAAAAGGTGCTTGAGCTTGTAAACAACGAAAGAGTAAGTAACGGTGTTCCTGCTCTTATATGGAGTGACAATGACGCCAATGCTGCAAGGATCAGAGCCAACGAAGCCGCTCAGAGCTTCAGCCATGACAGACCTGACGGACGAAGCTTCTATACAGCCTTCGACGATGCCGGATGTCCGGGCTATATTGCCGTAGGTGAAAACCTCGCCAACGGTTTCGATTCGCCTGAAAAGGTCGTTGCCGCATGGATGGCTTCCGACGGTCACAGAGCCAATATCTTAAACCCTGACTTTAAAGAGCTCGGTGTATGCTTTATCAGAGCTTCAACAGGTACTGTCTGGGTTCAGGAATTTTGCACCTGGCCGTAAGCTCACAGCGAAGTCTTCTATTTTTGAGTTTTTCTTTTTGCCTGCACCTTTTTAAGATTTGCAGGCTCTTTCTTTTTTACTGTCTTTTTTGATGTTTTTTTAGAAGCTGCCGATGTTTTATCTTTTGCAGCAGGCTTTCTTACAGAATAACCGAAGCTGCCGAGCTTTTCTCCGAGGCTCATGTAATCACCGTGTGAATACGCTATCAGATCTGCCTTATCGAGTCTGAAGCTGCCCTTTTCATCCAAATAAGCTTCATCTGCATCAACTGACAAAACGTCTGCAATATACATTCTGTGGCTTCCGAGATCAAGAGACTGCTTTACGCGGCACTCAATATTTACAGGACTTTCTTTTATAAGCGGTGCATACTCAAGCTTTGCCGCCTTTTCTTTAGTAAGCCCGCATTCTGTCCATTTATCAATATCTCTTCCCGAACGCACACCGCAAAAATCTGTAGCCTTTGTAAGCTTTTCTGTAGTCAGGTTAAGAACAAACTCGCCTGTTTCTTCAATAAATTCATAAGAATATCTTTCAGGTCTTACTGAAATATATACCATCGGCGGATTTGTACATACATTTCCGGTCCAAGCAACTGTAAATATATTTGTCTGTCCGGCTTTATTGCCGACACTTACCATTACAGCCGGCACGGGATAAACCATATTTCCGCCCTTCCATATCTGTTTTGCCATATTTCTATTCCCTCCGATTACTATTGATCAGCATAATTATCCATGTTCAAAATGCTAAAAGTATAAAAAGCGGCATAGTCCTAAAAGACTCTGCCGCTTAAACATTATCATGATGTTGAAACAATGTAAAATAAGATTTTCATGCTTTTACATTCTCAATGAGATACTCCACAGCCTTCTTATAGCCCTCAAAGCCGTAACCTGCATAGGTCTTGACACAGGCCATTCCGGCATAGGATATCTGTCTGAAGGACTCTCTCTCACTGACCTTTGAAAGGTGCACCTCGACTGCAGGAATAGAGACCGCCTTAAGCGCATCAAGTATAGCCACACTCGTATGTGTGTATGCGGCAGGATTAATAACGATGCCGTCAAACTTATCGAAATATGCCTGCTGAATGCGGTCAACTATTGAACCCTCATGATTGCTCTGAAAGATCTCACATTCAGCATTATGCTCAGCACACACCTCTTCGACATAGGCTGTCAATGCGGCATAATTCTGATTTCCGTATATTGCCGGCTCTCTTATGCCGAGCATGTTGAGATTTGGTCCGTTAATAACAAGTATTTTCATTTTTGAATCATCTCAAGTATTTCCTCTGCCGCTTTTTCCACTGTTCCGTCATTTTCTATAACGGCATCGGCAAAAGCCTCATACTTATCCTTTCTTTCTTCATAAAGCTTCTCTAACGGATTTGACTGCGATATTGGTCTTCCATCCACAGGAAGCCTGGAAATGTCCCTCTTTATCCACACTATCCTTCCGTTTTGGTGCAGTAAAGGATAATTTTCCTTTCTGGTAATGCATCCGCCTCCGGTCGATATGATACAGCCTGATAGCTTTCCTGCCTCTTTTAATACCTCAGTCTCTATCCTGCGGAATTCTTCCTCTCCGGACTCTCTGAATATGGAAGGAATGTCCTTACCTGCCTTTTTCTCAATCTCTGCATCAGCTTCTATAAGCCTTTTTCCGCAAAGCTCAGAAAGCTTCATTCCTATAGAGCTTTTACCCGATCCCGGCATGCCTATAAGAATGATATTCTGCATATCAGCCTCTAATTTTTTTGTAATTTTCGCTATGACATCATCCTTGATTACAGTATCTGTAAATAGCTCAGCGCTCTTTTTTGCCTGTGCCACAAGCATATAGAGCCCTCCCGCATGAGGTATTGAAAGCTCCTCGGCTTGTAATAAGAGCGCTGTCCTTGCCGGATTATAGATAACATCCAGCACACCTTCGCATTCAGTAAACAGCTTAAGATCCACTGCTGCGCTTCCGTTATTCGGATACATTCCTACCGGTGTGGTATTTACGATTATCTTTGCATCCTTGTGGCGGGCTATATTATCATAATTATTCTCGCCGCTTCTGCTTATAACGATCACCTCAGAAGCTCCGAGATCCTTAAGCGCATGACATACAGTATTCGAAGCGCCTCCGCTTCCTAATACAAGGCATTTTTTGTCAGCTACCTTGATTCCGCTTGAGACAGTAAGCTCACAAAAGCCGTAGTAATCTGTGTTATATCCGTGCCAGCCGTCCTCTCGCTTTACTAATGTATTGACAGCTCCCATCTTTGCCGCAACATCCGAAAGCCAGACGCATGACTCCATGACTGTCTTTTTATACGGTATGGTAACATTCATACCGCCAAGCTCTGTGGTCTCAAGAAAGCTCTTTACCTCATCCCTTGCCACTTCATAAAGCTTGTAATCATAGTCCTTTAACAGCCCGTGTATCTGCGGAGAATAGCTGTGTCCGAGCTTTTCTCCCAACAATCCGAATTTTTTATCCATCAGATCACCTCATTATAGCTTCCGAGATACTGGAATTCCTCACAGCAGTCATTTACATCACATATAAGCTGCACAAACTCGTCCGAATAAATGGAGGTATCCAGATCAAAGTAGAACATGAATTCAAAATCTCTTTCAGGAATAGGACGAGACTCCAGCTTCTGCAGATTTATGCCGAGAGCATAAAAACGTGCCAGCATCTTATAAAGAGCACCAGGTCTGTGGGAAAGAACTACCATGAGAGAAGTCTTGTCGGCACCCGGATATATTTCAGGCTTCTTTGATATGCAGATGAATCTTGTATGGTTATTTCCGCAGTCGGCTATATTGGTCTCAAGAGTCTTTAAGCCATAAAGCTCAGCACAGCGGTATGAGGATATAGCTGCAACATCATTTCTGTCGGAATTAGCTACCATTTGTGCCGCCACAGCAGTATTTTCAACCGGAGTGATCTTTATATCAGCACCAAGCTTCCTTAAATATTCCTCGCACTGATTAAGTGCCTGCTCATGAGAAACTATTTCCTTTATATTCTTAATATCAGTTCCCGGCTTTGCAACAAGGCAGTGATTTATCTTGATCCTTGTGCTTCGCACAACATAAAAATGATGAGAAAGCATCAGATCATAGACCTGCTTAACGCTTCCTGCAGTTGAATTCTCTATAGGAAGAATACCATATTTACAGAAGCCCTTTTCTACAGCATTAAAAACACCTTCAAAGCTGTTAAAATACTGAATATTCGGCGCTGCAAATATCTTCTCGCAGGCAATACTAGAATACGCTCCTTCCACGCCCTGACAAGCCACATCTGCTGCCTTAGGGAACATTTTAGGAGTTTCCTCTATGGCCTTTCTTATTTCATCGAACTTGCCACTGTTATTTTTATTGATTTCATTCTGATATGAACGGCTGAGCTCGAAAAGCAGTGAATAAAGCACATGATAATACGGTCTTATGTCTTCTCTTGCCATTGAAGCTATCGAAGCTAATTTTTCGCGCTCTCTTCTCGGATCGAGTGTCGGGAGCCCGTGCTCCTTTTTATATGCCGCAATCTCAGCAGCGACATCCATCCTTTCCTCGATATCCTTTACTATTCTTTTATCTATCTCATCAATGCTCTTTCTGAGCTCTTCAATGCTCCTTGCCATATTCTCCCCTTGTATCCTTAAAACTTGCGCCTCTTACTCTTAGAATGCTTCAAATCCGGACGCCTTTGCCATAAGTATTTCGTCATAAATCGCCGTCGCTGCTGCTGCCTCAACACACGGTACCGCTCTCAGTACTATGCACGGATCATGTCTGCCCTTTACGCTGAGCTTGACATTTTCGGCTGTATTAATGTTAATGCTGTCCTGCTCCTTTGCTATTGACGGAGTCGGCTTAAAGACAGCTCTGAATACTATAGGCATAGCTGAAGTCATGCCACCCAATATGCCGCCGTGATTATTGGTCTTAGTAATAACACTGCCGTCGTTATATGAAAATGCATCATTATTTTCACTTCCTCTTAAGGCAGCGCATCCGAAGCCGTTTCCGAACTCAACACCCTTTACCGCAGGAATACCGAATACAGTCTGAGCTATACGGCTTTCCATTCCGTCAAACATAGGCTCACCTATACCTGCCGGAAGCCCTTCTATAACACACTCAACAATGCCTCCGACAGAATCACCCTCTGCTCTTGCGTTCTCTATAGCCTCAAGCATAGCAGTTTCCTCTGTCTTTCCGCCTATCATTACAGCCCTTGCGCTTATGTGAATATTCATGTCTTCAAGTATCTGCAGACAAACTCCACCGGCAATGCATAAAGGTGCAGTCAGACGTCCTGAAAACTGTCCTCCTCCTGCAAAATCTCTTCCTGCTCCATACCTTATCATAGCAGGATAATCGGAATGTCCAGGTCTTGGAACATATTCAAGCTCACTGTAATCCGATGACTTTGTATTACTGTTTTTAATTACTGCAGTAACGGGCGATCCGCAGGTAAGTCCTTCAGGATTAAGCCCTGCGATAAATTCTGCCGTGTCACTTTCCTTTCTCGGCGTAGAGTATTTATTCTGTCCCGGTCTTCTTCTGTCCAAAAAGCTCTGCAGCTTTTCCTGATCGATCTTTATGCCTGCCGGAAGTCCTTCCATAGTAACTCCTATGGCTGGCGCATGTGATTGTCCCCAGATCGTAAACCTAAAAATATTTCCTATCGAATTTGCCATATTTATATTCCTGCTGTTTTATGTATATTTACTGCCGCAGTATATTCATTATATCCGCAGCTTCTTATAATCAACTTTCAGCTTTTTCGCCTTCAATTTTATTATTTTCATAATGTCAGTCGGTTAATGTTACTGTACCGCCAAGTCTCTGATAATCCTTCCAGAAATCCGGATAAGATTTTCTGACAGCCTCGGCTCCGTTGATCTCGACATTTCCGGAGCAGACTATTGCGGCAATTGCGGCACTCATCGCTATACGATGATCGTTGCAGCTGTCTACTATGCCTCCCGTAAGCTCTCTGATACCGGTGACAATTATTCCGTCCTCGGTTTCCTCGCATTTTGCCCCGAGATTTTCAAGCATTGCTATAGTAGTCTTTATTCTGTCACTTTCCTTTATTCTGAGCCTTTCAGCGTGTATAAAGCGTGTCACTCCCGGTGAAACTGCAGCAACTACAGAAAGCACAGGCACAAGGTCAGGCACATCCTTTGCATCTACCACGGCATTTTCATTATATATCTCATCTATAAGCTCTGCCGCAGCTTTATCTCCCTGTCTTGAATTAAGATCAAGTCCGCTGCATTTAACCTCTCCGCCTGTCAGCTTTGCCGCACTAAGCCAGAAGGCTCCGTTTGACCAGTCGCCTTCAACATTTGCCTCTCCCGGTGATCTGTAAGCCGTATTAAAAGGAACTGTCAGTCTGTCTTCCTCCCAGTTTGAATTCACACCGAACATACGCTGCGCATCCATTGTCATCAGTATATAATTTTTTGACTCAACCTTTCCGGTAAGCCTTAGCTCCGATTTTTCTTCAATTAGAGGCATTGCAAACAGCATGCCGCTTATAAACTGAGAAGATATATCAGCCGCAAGTGTAAAGCATCCGCCCTTCAACTTTCCGGAGGTACTTATAGTCTTATCAGGATTACGTTTTAAAATGCTGCCGTGCGCCTCAAGCTCTTCCCAAAGCGGTGATAACGGTCTCTCCGGCAATCTTCCGTGCATGACTATAGTGCATTCGATCCCGAGCGCGCATACCACCGGCAGCAAAAACCTTAATGTGGATCCGCTTTCACCACAGTCTATCACTGCCTGCTTATTCATTTCTTCTGCCGGAGTCACAAAAAAACTGCCTTCATTTTCATCATAAACAATGCCGCAGCCGATTGCTTTTAAGCATTCCGCTGTCGCATCTATATCAAGTGAACGCTCTTTACATATGATTTTTGTCGGTCTGTCTGATAAGGCTGCACATATAAGCATTCTGTGAGCCTGTGATTTTGAAGCTATGGCCTTTATATCTCCGTAAAGCTTCGCCGATGTTATTATTGCTTTCATGCGTTTAATGACTCCTTGCATGTTGATTTATTTTTAGTTTACATCCTGCTTATTCGAGTCCCTTTTCAATGAAGCTTTTAAGCTCCGAAAGCTCCATGCGTCTGATGATGCATTTTCCTATATATTCAGGAAGGATTATCGAAATGCTGCTGCCCTTTCTCTTTTTGTCCTTCTTCATGACATCATAAAGCTCGTCCGCACTGTAGCGGCAATGTGAAGGAAGTCCGAATTTTTCTATAGTCTTTCTGATAGTATCAGCACAATCTTCAGAGCAGAGGCCTTCTGCTGCCGCAGCCTTGGCAAATACCGCCATGCCTATGGCAACTGCTCTTCCGTGTGAGAGTCTGTAATTACTGCGCATTTCCGCTGCATGTGCAAGTGTATGTCCTAAATTCAAAAGCTGTCGCTGACCGTTATCAAATTCATCCTCGACAACTACGTCTCGCTTCATTTCAATGCATCTCGGAATGACATATCCCCTGTCAAAATCCACACCCTTATCGCTTAGATGTTCAAAAAGTCTGCTGTCGCCAAGTATGCCGTACTTTATGACCTCTGCACAGCCGTCTTTAAATATCTCAGGCGGCAGCGTATCAAGTACATCATAATCACATATTACGAGCTTGGGCTGGTGAAAGGCTCCTGCAAGGTTTTTTCCTGCCTTAAGATCCATTCCTGTCTTTCCCCCGACCGAGGAATCCACACAGGCAAGCAATGTTGTAGGTATCTGTATAAAGCCGATACCTCTTAAAAATGTTGCAGCTGCAAAGCCTGACATATCGCCAACCACTCCGCCTCCCACAGCAACAATAAAATCAGTCCTTGTAACCTGCTTTTCAGCTAAAAATTCGAGTATCTTGATATAGTTAGAAGCATTTTTAGATGCTTCTCCGTTAGGAAGAACATATTTCACCGTTCTGAATCCGGCAGCCTTAAGACTGTCAAAGATCTCATCGGCAAAATATCTGTCAACCGTGTCATCCGTTATCAATGCTGCGGTTTCAGCTTTTTTATTAAGACCGGCATGTTCCTTTATGAGAATTCCGCTTTTTTCTATGAGCTCCTCACCGCAAAGAACCTTATATGGGCTTTTTGTATTGACATCAATAATCTTCATTCTGTTCACCTCATATTACCTTCAGCCGTCCAATGCAATTTTTTTCTGGCTGCCCTCGTCAAGAATGCGAACAAGTCTTTCTTCATCATCGTCTGTTATTGCATCTCTGTATTCCTGAAGGAAACCAAGCATCCAGTCGATTTCTTTAATGACATTTTCACGATTATCCATAAACAGCTCTGCCCACATTTTAGGATTGAGCCTTGCTACTCTTGTAAGATCCTTGTAGCTTCCTGCTGAAAAGCCCTTGTGGCTTCCTGCTGTAGGACTCTTGATATAGGCATTTGAAACTATATGCGCCATCTGAGATGTAAAGCCTATCATCCTGTCATGCTCTTCGGCAGTAGTTACAGAGAGCTTTCCAAATCCTGCAGGTGCAAGCAGCTGTTTAATATTGTCAAGGAACTGCATATCGTCATATACCGGAGGTACCAGCACCATAGGCGCTCCCTTAAACATATTTGCTCTTGAATGCTTAAAGCCGGCATACTGTGTTCCTGCCATAGGGTGTCCGCCGACATAGGTAAAGCCATACTGCTTTGCAAGCTTGAATCCCAGCTCACATATGTTTTTCTTAACGCCGAGGCAATCTATAACAACTGTGTGCTTATCTATGTAAGGCGCATTCTCCTTAAACCATTCTGCGGCTGCATTGATATATGTAGTAATGAGCAAAAGATCACATTCCTTCATATTGTCGCGTGTCAGCTCTTCATCAACTGCTCCTTCAAGGATAGTAAAGCCGAGTATCGTCTTGTCGGTATCAAAGCCGAAAACTCGGTGCCCCGCCTCCTTGTATGCCTTTGTAAATGACCCGCCTATAAGTCCGAGTCCGACTACTCCGAGTGTCATTATTTTATCACCTCACGGATCATTCTTACCTTATCTGAAATTCCTGCAAACTGCTCCGGATTTATTGATGAAGCTCCGTCGCTTAATGCATTCATAGGATCCTCATGTACCTCTATCATCAGTCCGTCTGTTCCGCAGGCAGCCGCTGCCAATGACATCGGTTCAACATATTTGGAATATCCTGTGCTTCTGCTCGGATCAACTATTACCGGCAGATGTGAAAGCTCATGAAGCACAGGTACTGCCGAAAGATCGAGAGTATTCTTTGTGTAGGTCTCAAAGGTTCTGATTCCTCTTTCGCAGAGAATGACCTTTTCATTGCCGCCGGCCATAACATGCTCAGCACTCATAAGCAGTTCTTTGATATTATTTGCAAGTCCTCTCTTAATAAGAACCGGCTTTCTTATTCTTCCAAGCTCCTTTAAGAGCTCTGTATTCTGCATGTTTCTTGCACCTACCTGGATAATGTCAACATTCTCAAAAACCGCAAGATCGTTAATGCTCATTATTTCGGAAATAATAGGGAGTCCTGTCTCCTTTTTTGCCTCAATAAGCATGTCAATGCCGTCAGCCTTAAGACCCTGAAATTCATAAGGTGAGCCGCTCTGTTTGAAAGCACTGCCTCTTAATATCTTTGCTCCGGCAGCCTTGACCTTTTTGGCGATATCTATGATCTGCTCTTCATTTTCCACAGAGCTTGGCCCTGCTATCATCACACAGCTTCCGTCTCCTATTTTAACGTCTCCTACATTAATAACCGTGTTTTCCGGATGAAATTTTCTGTTAGCCTTTTTAAAAGGCTCTGAAATGATCTTGACAGAACTAACGATGCTTAGGCTCTGAAGAAGTTCAACATCTATATTGCTCGTATTGCCGACAAGACCGAGTACCGTATATTCCTTGCCCTCGGAAATATGCACATCGACATTCTGTCCCTTGAGCCAGTCAATAAGATGACTTCTCTGCTCTATAGTTGTATTCGGCTTAAGTACTGCTATCATTTCATCCTCCTTTGCCGGCTCATGCCGGCTCATATCATTATTATATATTAATATTCAGATCAATAATCAAGTCCCGTAAATAAATAAGAGCCGCACCTTATGTGCAGCTCCACGATAATATATGGGTATAATTACAAACGGCTTTGCATGCACCTTAAACAGCTATTACTTTTCCATATAAAAGTAATAGTAGTAAAAAAAGTATGCAGCTGCGCTGTTAATGTTCTTCATTATCGTATATAATTCCTTGTTTCTTTAGCGATTTAAAGCGATGATATTACTATTTTTGCCTGTTGTCAAGCACTATCATAACTTGTCTCATATGAAACACATTCCAATGATAAGCATTTTCATAGGTACATATCTATTGCTTTCGCAAAATGCATCGGTATATTCGATTAAACGACTTATTTTAATGTTATATTTACATGATTTATTACATCAATCGGTTACCTTAATATATTAAATTTAACCAAAATCATTGCATTTTTCTTACGAAAGTCTTATAACGGACAGTGAGGAATTTATTTTCTTGCAGGCAGAGATCATTTAGGAGGTAGTAGTTATGATTAGCTTTTTAATCTGTCTTGCGATTCTTATCGTAGGTTATTTCACCTATGGAAAGATCGTCAGTGATACGTTTGGCCCTGACGACAGAGAGACACCGGCCATTGCCATAAATGATGGCGTGGACTTCGTCGTAATGCCGCAGTGGAAGCTGTTCCTTGTTCAGCTTCTTAACATTGCCGGTCTCGGCCCGATCTTCGGAGCACTTCAGGGAGCATTATGGGGACCTGTTGTTTTCCTTTGGATCACATTCGGAACCATCTTCGCAGGTGCCGTACACGATTATTTCTCAGGTATGCTTTCTGAGAGAAATAACGGTGCTTCAATTGCAGAGGTTACAGGTAAATATCTCGGACCTGTAATGAAGAATATCATGCGAGTTTTCGCAGTAATCCTTCTTATCATGGTTGGTACTGTTTTCGCAGTAGGACCTGCAGGTCTTATCGTTACTCTTCTTACAGCTAAGGGAATAAGCGGAGCACTTGCTTCAACAACTGTATGGCTTACTATAATACTTATTTACTATTTCATCGCGACCTTCCTTTCGATCGATAAGATCATAGGTAAGATCTACCCTGTATTCGGTATCTGCCTTATCCTCATGGCTATCGGCGTTATCTTCGGTATATTTACAAACCCTGATTACGTAATCCCTGAGATTTGGTCAAACTTCAGAAATATGCATCCTGACGGAAAGCCTATCTGGAGCTTCATGTTCATCACAGTTGCATGTGGTGCCGTTTCAGGTTTCCATTCAACACAGTCACCTCTTATGGCTCGCTGCCTCGCTTCTGAGAAGCAGGGACACTTCGTATTCTACGGAGCCATGGTTGCAGAGGGTATCATCGCTCTTATCTGGGCTGCAGCAGGCTGCTCACTCTATGCAGTAACAGACGGACTTAACACAGGCCTCAGCGAGGCTCTTGCAGCAGGTCAGTCAGCAGCTATCTACGACGTTTCTCTTAAGACAATGGGTAATGTCGGCGTTATCCTCGCTATGATCGGTGTTGTTATTTGCCCTATCACATCAGGTGATACAGCATTCCGTTCTGCAAGACTTACTCTTTCTGACTGGCTCGGAATTGAACAGGAGTCAATGGCAGGCCGACTTAAGCTCTGCATCCCTGTACTCGGAGTAGGTGCTATCCTCGGATTCGGCAACACACTCGGATTCCTCAGCTATCAGGTAGTATGGAGATACTTCTCATGGTCTAACCAGACACTTGCAATGCTCGTTCTCTGGACAGGTGCTATGTACCTTGCTATGGAGAAGAAGAACTTCTGGATCTGTGCAGTTCCTGCAACATTCATGAGTGCTGTTTCTATAACATACTTCTGCATGGCAGGCGAGTGCCTCGGTATGATTCCGTTCTTCAAGAACAACACAGCAGTTGCTTACCCTGTAGGTATCATCTGCGCAGTTGCATTCCTTATGTTGTTTATGACAAAGTCAAAGAAATATCGTACTGCATAAGTATTTGATTTAATTAATTCAATACACTACAAAGAAAAAAATCCTTACACAGGCGGAGGAGGATATCCTCCGCCTGAATTGTTTCCATTAACCGGCTTAAGCATATTCTGAACAAGTACTCGCTTTTTGCCGTGATTATATGAAATAATTGACGAAACACTGCTTTCGGCCGCGTATTTCCTCTGCCTGTACAATACGCTTTGCACCGATTGACGGCATTATCAATAGATATTTTTAGCAGTCAGCCGTTTGGGGAGAAACACTATAATGTGCTCCGAAAGCAGTAAAAAACTATAAAATATGCTGTGTAATACTAATTATTTTCCTTGTTTTTGAAATATTTATATCAAATCAATACACAGTAAATATTAAGGAGAATCTATGTTTTTTGCTCCTAAGCAGCTGGGAAATATTAAGCTTCCCGATGATATATTAAAAGATGATAAAAAAACCTGTATTAAGATTGGTCCCTGCGGTATAGGCAAAAAAGCCATATATCTGAATACCTTTTTCTTAGACAGAGTATGCTACGTTTCAAACGGCGATATTCGACGCATCTATAAGCGTATCGCAATGACCAAGAATGGTTTTTCCGGAAAAGGAGCCTTCGGCTCCATGCCTTATCTTGTAGTACTGCTTTCTGACGGAAGTGAAAAGCAGTGTAATTTCAAATACGAACATGAAGTTGACAACTTTATAAATAAATTTCATGAGCTTTATCCTGAAATACCTACGCACAGTGAAGCAGCTGAAAAGCGTTTGGCAGAGGAAAGAGCACGTGAAGAGAAAAGATATTTAAAGCAGCTTACGCCTGAAGCTGAAGAGGCTGTATCGGCTCTTAGGAACGCAAAGGCATTCCTTTCCTCAAATCAGGCTGTACCGGATGAGCTTTCACGCACAGCCAAGCAGAAAAGAGTCATCGACAATATTAAACCGGCATATAAGTATTTTGCCGCAGTTATAATCGTGTTTTCTATGGTTGCCTGTGTTTACGGTGTCTATTCTGTATTCCAGGGAAAAGGCATGGCTGTATACATTATCCTTTTTGGATTCGCGTTTATGTTTTATGCGATGAGTATGCAGGTACTTCCTACGGCAAGGAATAACTCTCGTGCCGCAGGACGTGAATTTAAGAAGGCCGTGGATGCGTCTTCCGAACTCATAAGTCATTATGACGGAGACTTTCCGCTTCCTGCACAGTATGCTCACCCTGAAACGATCAGCCGTATGATACGCATTATACGAGAAGGAAGAGCAACTGATATTCCTACTGCTTATACTGTCATGAAAGACGACCTTAAGGCAATAAATAATACAGTGACCGTTTCGCAGACGGAATACGATGAAATAACGGCAATCAAGCCAATGTTTCTTATTTGCGGATATAGTGATGAATTTGGGCGTGTGAAAAAATGAAAGTTTTTTCACGCGTCTTTTTTCTTTTGTGGATAAAACAGATTTTTTCTCAAGAAAA
>CAKSBC010000023.1 GCA_934438085.1 uncultured Lachnospiraceae bacterium | reverse complement strand
ATAGTCTGAGCAGTCGATTATCGCTTGCTGAACTGCGGAGCGCGACGAGCTGCTTTGAGACCGTATTTCTTTCTCTCCTTCATACGTGAATCTCTTGTAAGGAAGCCTTCCTTCTTAAGAGCTGGTCTGTTCTCTGTATCTTCCTCAAGGAGTGCACGTGAGATACCATGTCTGATAGCTCCTGCCTGTCCTGCGAGTCCGCCGCCGTGAACATTAGCCTTAACATCGAACTTGCCTTCTGCACCGATAGCTGCAAATGGCTGACGAACGATAACCTTTAATGTCTCAAGACCGAAATATGAATCGATGTCCTTGCCATTGATAGTGATAACGCCTGTACCAGGTGTAACATATACTCTGGCGATAGACTTCTTTCTACGGCCTGTACCGTAATATCTGTTTGCTGACATTATACTTCCTCCTCCCGATTAAAACTCAAGCGCTTCCGGCTTCTGAGCCTGATGCTTGTGATCTGGTCCGCAGTATACGAAAAGCTTCTTGTACATCTGGTTTCCGAGAGCTCCCTTTGGAAGCATTCCCTTTACAGCGTGCTCAAGAACTCTCTCAGGATGCTTCTGAAGCATCTCATCAAGACGTGTAATCTTTGTACCGCCGATATAATCAGAATGGCTGAAGTATGTCTTCTGAGTCATCTTCTTACCTGATACCTTGAACTTCTCAGCGTTTACGATGATAACGTAATCACCTGTGTCAAGGAATGGTGTATATGTTGGTTTGTGCTTTCCTCTTAATACCTTAGCCACTTCTGAAGCAAGGCGTCCAAGAGTCTTATCAGTTGCGTCAACAACGTACCACTTTCTCTCAATGGTAGCCGGAGTTGCTACATAACTATTCATGGTTACCCTCCTATGTAATTTTTTTAGGCTAATGCTTCTACCGGGGCTAATGGTTTCTGCATTAAAAAAACTGCCGTTACATAAACAGCTTTTATATTATAGGATCTATAAGCGTTTATGTCAATTGATTTATGATGTATTTGTAATGTTTTTTGTATAATATTCTTTTTTATGCTGGCCTTTGCATTTTAATGCTGCCTTAATTATTATAAGGCGAAAGCACTATACTGCCTTCCTTAAGAGTTTTCTGCACGTCTATTATTCTCTGATTTGAAGAACCTCTAAAGAGCAGACTGATATCTTTTTTCTCTAATATAAACTCTCCGTCAACGAGAATGTCTGTGCATGACAGTATCTCATAGGTGCATTCTGTATGACAGCGCTGATTATCAGGATCTGTTAATTCCTCAAAAAGGTAACCCGAATATATCCATATATCAGCATGAGGCACCTCAATCTTAACTCTTCTTATAAGCGGAATCAATGCCCGCTGATTGTCAGGCTCCATCGGTTCTCCTCCCAAAAGCGTCAGACCCTTAATGTGGGATGGCTTCAGGGATTCTATAATGGTATCCTCTGTTTCCTTTGTATAAGGAACTCCGTAATTAAAATCCCAGGTCATCTCATTAAAGCATCCCTTGCAATGATGCGTACAGCCTGAAACAAAGACCGCAGTGCGGCATCCGACTCCGTTAGCAGTATCGGTAAAATATATCTGTCCGTAATTCATACAAATCCTTTTCAAATTACTGATTTTGAGAATACTGATTATTATACCCCATTTTCCTTAAAAAGCGAACAGGCTGCCATTTTTCATGACAGCCCGTTTAAATGTCTCTTATATCTGTAATTTAAATACTTAAAGCTATGCCTGATTAATCTAAAGCTTACTTTGAGGCATTTACATTCATATCTGCATCAAGCTGAGGTGTAGACAGATGTATAACTCTGTCTCTTATCTCCTGAGTACGTCCCTGATTCCAGAACTGCGTTCCGATATATCCGCAGGTACGTCTTGCAACATTCATCTTATGCTGATCGCGGTTTCCGCAGTTAGGGCACTCCCATACAAGCTTTCCGTCCTCTTCGACTATCCTTATTTCGCCGGTATAGCCGCATTCCTGACAGAAATCGCTCTTGGTATTAAGCTCTGCATACATGATATTGTCATAGATGAATTCCATGACGCTGAGCACTGCAGGAATGTTGTTCTCAAGGTTCGGAACTTCTACATAGCTGATAGCTCCGCCCGATGAAAGCGACTGGAACTGTGACTCAAACTTAAGCTTCTCGAATGCATCTATATGCTCAGTAACATGGACATGATAGCTGTTGGTTATGTAGCCCTTATCTGTTACTCCCGGTATAATTCCGAAACGTCTCTGTAAGCATTTTGCGAACTTATAAGTTGTGCTTTCAATAGGTGCTCCGTAAATGCTGAACTTGATGTTCTCCTTGGCTGTCCACTCATCACACTTCTTGTTCATGTATTTCATAACATCAAGTGCAAACGGTGTTGCCTCAGGATCTGTATGTGACTTTCCGGTCATATACTTGACACACTCATATAGTCCCGCATAGCCGAGTGAAAGAGTTGAGTATCCGCCGAATAAGAGCTTATCTATGGTCTCACCCTTCTTAAGTCTCGCTATCGCGCCGTTCTGCCAGAGTATAGGCGCAACATCTGAGTATGTTCCCTTAAGTCTGTTGTGACGGCACATAAGTCCCTTGTAGCAAAGTTCAAGTCTCTCATCAAAGATCTTCCAGAAAAGATCCATATCTTTGCCTGAAGAAAGAGCCACATCAGGGAGATTTATAGTAACAACGCCCTGATTGAAGCGTCCGTAGAACTTATAGTTTCCGTCCTCGTCCTTCCAAGGATTCAGGCAGCTGCGGCAGCCCATAACAGGGAAGCAGTTGCCTTCCTTCATTTCCTTCATCTTCTTCTCGGAAATGTAATCCGGCACCATACGCTTTGCAGTACATTTTGCTGCAAGCTCTGTAAGGTAATAGAATTCTGTGCCGGGTCTTACGTTGTCCTCTTCAAGCACATATATAAGCTTAGGGAATGCAGGAGTCACAAACACTCCGTTTTCATTCTTAACACCCTTTATACGCTGCTTTAATGCTTCCTCTATAATTACAGCAAGGTCTTTCTTTTCTCTTTCGTTCTTTGCCTCGTTAAGATACATGAATACAGTCAGGAACGGAGCCTGTCCGTTGGTGGTCATAAGAGTTATGACCTGATACTGTATGGTCTGAACACCCTTTTCGACCTCTTTTCTGAGTCTGCCTTCAACTATCTTCTGAATATGCTCATCGTCTGTCTCTATGCCAAGGATCTCTATTTCCTTTTTAACATCCTTCAGAATGTTCTCTCTGGATACCTGTACAAAAGGTGCAAGGTGTGAAAGGCTGATGCTCTGTCCGCCGTACTGGTTGCTGGCTACCTGCGCTACAATCTGCATTGCAATGTTGCAGGCTGTGGAGAAGCTGTGCGGCTTGTCGATACCGGTCTCACTTATTACAGTTCCGTTCTGAAGCATGTCCTCCAGATTTATAAGATCACAGTTATGCATATGCTGTGCAAAGTAATCGGAGTCATGGAAATGTATAATTCCCTCTTCGTCAGCCTTAACTATGTCCTCAGGAAGAAGCATACGCTTAGTGAGATCACGGCTTACCTCTCCGGCCATATAGTCACGCTGTACAGAGTTAACTATCGGATCCTTATTGGAGTTTTCCTGGAGAAGCTCTTCGTTGTTTCCTTCTATAAGTGTAAGTATTCTTGAGTCTGTTGTATTAGCCTTTCTGACAAGTGTTCTCTTGTAGCGGTAGCGCACATAGCGTCTTGCTACCTCAAAGGCACCTGTGGCCATGATCTGGTTTTCTACCATATCCTGTATTTCCTCAACAGATACAGCTCTTCCCATTTTCTGACACTTATATGAAATATAGTCTGCTATCTCATTTATCTGACTCTGTGAAAGCTCAGGTGCATCTCCGCCGTTATTGGCCTTCTCAACGGCTTTGACTATCTTATCTTCATCAAATACCGCTTCTGTTCCGTTTCTCTTTATAACTTTCATGGCCCCTCCTGTATGCACCTTCATGCATTACCATTTATAAACTAATTAATTCTCTATATTTGTACTTTTGATGCTCATTCATTGTAGCCGCACAATATGTTGTTGTCAATGATACCTTATTACAAAATATTGTACCTTTATTTTGATATATTTGTTTGATTATTTTGTCGTCAAACATCTTGACATAATGAAAAGCCCCAAACGATGTGGCTTTCACAATGATCATAATATTTATATTTCTTTTCCTGTGTATTCTATCACTGAAAGTCTTAAGCCCTTCGCCTCTGCTGTAGGACCTGCCTTTGTGCGGTCCTTTGCCGCAAGAGCTTCGCCGACTTTTTCCGGCTCCCACAGTCCGTTTCCTACGCTTATTAATGTTCCTGCTATGATCCTGACCATGTTATAGAGAAAGCCGTTCCCGGTGACTGCTATGCGCACTTCAGAGAGTCCCTCCAAATAGCCTTTTTCCTTTTTTTCTATTTCTATGGAATATATAGTTCTTACGGCACTTCCTCCATCCATAAGGACCTGAGATGAAGGATTTGCAAAGGATGTAAAATCATGCTCTCCTATCAAATATCCTGCTGCCTTACGCATTTTCTCTATATCCAGATCACGCTTTGAAAATGCTGAATAGAGTCTGGTCAAAGGATCCTCAAAGCTTCCGCAGGATATAAAGTATTCGTATGTTTTAATGCATGCCTGCTTCCTTGGATGCCAGTCCTCACTCACCTCATCAGCCTCTGTCACCCTGATGTCTCCCGGAAGAAACGGTGAGATAGCTAATGAAAGCCTGTCTGCAGGTATTCTAGATTCAGTATCAAAGACAGCAACATTGCAAAGAGCATGTACGCCGCTGTCAGTTCTGCTTGCACCTATTATGTGAATGTCTTCATGAGTAAGCTCCGAAAGCGCTCTGTTAAGCTCGCCTTCTATGGTAGGCATTCCCGGCTGTATCTGAAAGCCGCAGTAATTCGTGCCGTCGTATGCTGTTTTTATACGTATTCTGCGCATCCTATTCCCTCATGCCTTTCCAATGCTCAGTTCATCTCTGTTATACAAAATAAATACAGCGGATAATTATTCAACTATCCGCTATATACTGTAATTTATTTTCTTTTCAGCACTCTAAGAAGCTCTTTTTTTGCTTCTTCTACTGTAGATACTGTCGGATCCATATCTAAGCCTGCCTCAATAAGCTCCTTTGCAAGATAGGTTATTTCAGGCACAGCCAGACCGTAGGACTCCAATTCGTCAACATTTTTAAAAACTTCCTTTGGCTTGTCAAAGAATTTAAGCTCTGCATCCTTAAGCACCATCAGAAGATCTGCGCATTCTGCTACATCATCCATACTGTGTGAAACAAGGATGATTGTAATGCCTCTTTCCCTGTGAAGCTCCTCAAGCATTCCGAGTATGTAGTTTCTGCCTCTCGGATCAAGTCCGGCTGTCGGCTCGTCAAGTATAAGCACCTCCGGATTCATTGCGAGGACACCTGCTATAGCTACTCTTCTTTTCTGACCGCCGGAAAGATCGAACGGGCTTCTCTCAAAGAGATCCTCGCTCATCCTGGCCTGACGAAGTGCTTTTTTCGCTTTTTCCTCGGCCTCTTCTTTGGAAAGCCCCATATTTAAAGGTCCGAACATTACGTCCTTTATGACATTTTCCTCAAAAAGCTGGTACTCCGGATACTGAAAAACAAGTCCGACCTTGGTGCGAAGCTTTTTAAGATCATAGCCCTCTTCGAAAATATCTTCTCCGTTAAAATATACTGTTCCCGAAGTAGGCTTATAGAGTCCGTTTAAATGCTGCACAAGTGTGGATTTGCCGGATCCCGTATGACCAATTACAGCTACAAAGCTGCCGCTCGGTATCTCGAAGGATACGTCATTAAGCGCAAAGGATTCGAATGCAGTTCCGGGACTGTAAAGATGTGTAAGATGTTCTGCTCTGATACTCATGCTTACCTCCCGTTAAAACCCGATAAAATTAGCAGCCGCTATGATAAGTATATATAAAAGCATTATTATATATGCCTTTTTATCAGCTGCTGAGTATTCCAATGGTCTCATCTTTGTTCTGCCTGCACCGCCGTGGTAGCATCTTGCCTCCATGGCATTGGCAAGGTCTGCAGCTCTCCTGAAGGCTGAAACGAAAAGCGGTACAAGTATCGGAACAAGTGCCTTTGCACGCTTTATGATATTGCCTGATTCAAAATCCGCACCTCTTGCCTGCTGAGCCTTCATTATCTTATCTGTTTCTTCTATAAGTATAGGAATGAATCTGAGCGCAATGGCCATCATCATTGCTATCTCATGGACAGGAATATTCAGCTTGTTTAAAAATCCGAGACTTTTTTCAAGTCCGTCTGTAAGCTGTGTCGGTGTAGTCGTAAGTGTCATGACAGATGAGCCTATAACAAGATATATAAGTCTTATCGCCATGAAGCCTGCAATCTTAAGGCCTTCCTTTGTTACCTTAAGAAAGCCTATGCGGAATATTATTTCTCCCTGTGTAAGAAACAGGTTGAAGGATACCGATATAAGCAGTACTGCCAATATTGCCTTAAGGCCTTTAGTTATGAATTTAAACGGCACACGGCTTAAGCGTATGCAGCAGACAAGAGCTGCCGTAGCTAATAAATAGCCTATAACACTCTTTGTCATGAATAATGAGACAAGGAATACAAACGTTCCTGCCAGCTTGGTTCGCGGGTCAAGACGATGTATCGCCGAGTCGACAGGATAAAACTGTCCTATTGTAATATCTCTCAGCATATTTATTTCCCAAATAATTTAAAAGTAAGGCTTAAGTGCCTCCACCAGCTCTGTTCTGGTAAGGATCCCCTCCGGTATAGGGATACCTTCCGTTCTGAGTTCATGTGCAAGTTCTGTTATTACAGGCACTGTAAGTGCCAGTGTTCTTAAATCATCGACCTTCGAAAAGATCTCACGAGGTGATCCGTCCATCTTTTGACCGTTTTTATCAAGGGCAATCCTTCCCTTTTCCATAACTACGATCCTGTCGGCATTAACAGCTTCTTCCATATAGTGAGTTATGAGGACTACTGTGATCCCTTCTTCACGGTTTAATCTGTGAGCTATCTCCAATACTTCTTTTCTTCCGTCGGGATCAAGCATTGCTGTCGGCTCATCAAAAACTATACACTCCGGTCTCATAGCCATAATGCCGGCTATTGCAACTCTCTGCTTCTGGCCTCCGGAAAGCTGATTCGGAGACTTGTATCTGTACGCACTCATGCCTACTGCATCTATCGCCTCATCAACACGGTTTATTATTTCCTCTCTCGGCACTCCGATATTCTCAGGTCCGAAGGCAACGTCCTCCTCTACGACATTTGAGATTATCTGGTTATCCGGGTTCTGGAATACCATGCCTGCCTTTTCTCTTATGTTGAGCGTCAGTCTTCCGTCCTTAGTGTCCATGCCGTCAACAAGCAGGGTGCCTTCCTTTGGAAGATTTAATGCATTGATAAGTCTCGCAAAGGTTGATTTGCCGCATCCGTTATGTCCGAGCAGGCATACAAAGGAGCCCTTTTCTACCTCAAGGTCAAAATCTGTGAGTGCATGCGTAGTCTCTACTATATTGTCATTTTCATCTCTAAGCACATAATCATAGAAAATGTGTGCAGCCTTTATGATATTCATCCGACTGTTTCTCCGATAAGTCTGATAATGACATCTACACCGTTTGAGGTAGGAGATGCCTTCATAGCTTCAATGTAATGCTCTCTTTCGTCCCAGAGCTTGTTAAGTGAGTCTAAAAGTGAGCTGTCATTCATATTTTCTTCTTTAAGCACCATAGAAAAGCCCTGCTTTTCAAAGGATTCGGCATTCAAGATCTGATCGCCTCTGCTTGCACCTGCAGGAAGCGGGATCAGAAGATTCGGCTTTTTGAGTGCCAAAAGCTCGCAGATAGCATTAGCTCCGGCTCTTGAAATAAAAATATCAGCCGCAGCAAAGAAATCCTTAAGCTCATCGCTTACATATTCAAACTGTCTGTAGCCTGCCTTGCCGATGAGAGCTTCGTCAACATTGCCCTTTCCGCAGATATGGACAATGTCAAAGCTTTCTAAGATCTTATCTAAAATGCGTCTTACTGCCTCATTTATGTGCTGAGCACCAAGTGAGCCGCCTATAATAAGCAGCACCGGTCTGCTGCCGTCAAAGCCAAGAAGCTCAAGTCCCTTTTCTCTGCTTCCCTCAAGTATTTCCTTTCTGATAGGAGAACCGCTGAGTACGCCCTTTCCCTCAGGCAGGTATTTGAGAGTCTCCGGGAAATTGCAGCAGATCTTTGTTGCAAACGGTGCAGAAAGCTTGTTGGCAAGTCCGGGAGTCATATCAGACTCATGTGCAATAACCGGAACCTTCAGACTGTTGGCAGCCATAGTAACAGGCACTGCCACAAAGCCACCCTTTGAAAATACTATATCAGGCTTGAATTTTTTAATGATCTTCTTTGCCTGAAAATATCCCTTTATAACTCTGAAAGGATCGGTAAAATTTTTTAAATCAAAATATCTGCGCAGCTTTCCTGACGAGATACCCTTATATTCTATACCTGCTTTTGCCGCAAGCTCTTTTTCTATTCCGTTAAGGCTTCCTACATAAAGTACTTCAAAGCCGTTTTTATAAAGCTCCGGAAGGAGTGCCAGGTTAGGTGTGACATGTCCTGCAGTACCGCCTCCGGTAAGTATTATTCTCTTCATATCGTCCTGTCTCTTATTATTATATCGGACCTTTATCAGTTTCGTCCGCTGTGAGCCATTATATCGCATGGCTATTGTTTTTTACAGTTAAAAAATTAACGTTCTCTGATCTTCCTGTTCTTTTCCCGATACCTGCCCGGCATTACATTCATTACCGCAAGCGTAATAAAGCCAAATGCTGCGCAAAGCTGTAAAAGAATGCTGATAAACACTGTATTCTCCATAAACGCATTGTCAGGTGCAAGCTTTAGGCCTCGGAATATCAGCTCCATAAAATCAGGCTCTCCTACCTGTCTGCTGAGTACCGAAACCACAGGAAGAAACGGATCCAAGGTAAGAAGATACGCGAATTCATTTCCGGTTTCAGAAGAGAACACTCTTGTCATAAGCGGAAATACCGCAAATCCTACCGTAAGTATAAATGCAATGACATAGGATAATGCAATACTTTTCGTTACACTCGAGCATATGGAGCTTGTAAACATTCCTATGGACAGCATCAAAAAAGCTCCCGGGAGAAATAGTATCAGCAGCCCAAAGGTATCTATAATGCCTACCCCACCGAACATAAGCGGTATTAAAAGTGCCGGAAAGCTCGACATTATGATCATTCCCATACTGAGCATTGCCGATATAAGCTTTTCAGTAACTATTTCCGCCGGTGTAAGATTAGTTGTAAGCAGGAGATCAAAGGTTCCCGTCTCACGTTCTCCCGATATTGAGGCTGCCGTAAATAACGGCGCTGTAAAAAGTGTTATGATGAATTCGGTCAATGCCACTATCGTGTATACCGTCAGAAAGCTTCTGTAAAGTGTATCAAAGCTCTGTCTCATCCTGGCGACAAGGCCGAAGGTCCCCATAAGTCCTATAAGAAACAAAACAGCATTTGCAGCCGTTATCATTGCCGGCAGCGTATAGCTTCGGCTCCTGACCTCTATATCCTTTTTAACTATTTGACTCAGCGATATCATAGCTTGTTATCGTGTGCTCCTCTCCGTGACCAGTAAGCTGCATGAACATTGACTCAAGTGAACCCTTTTCTCTCGAAAAGCTTCTGACAGGAAGTCCTGCATCTATCATTCGTTTTAAAAGCGCGGCCTCATCCTTTGCCCCTCCGGCAAAGTTTATCATCAAATCATTTCCCTTTATGGCAAGTGATTTAACGCTTGCATCCTCTTTAAGAAAGCGTATCGCCTGAGTTATTTTTTTAGACATTGATATTATTATCGGGTTTTCTGCAGTAACCAGCTTCATTACATCCATAAGTCTTCCGGACATCACGAGACTTCCCTGATCTATAATGCCTATATCAGTACAAAGCTCTGAAATATCACTAAGTATATGTGAGCTGATTATGATAGTTTTGCCTCTGTCCGAAAGCTCTCCGACTATCTGCTTGAATTCATAGCGTGTCCTCGGATCAAGACCTGATGTAGGCTCATCCATGATCAGCATCGGAGGATCGTTTATAAGCGCTCTTGCAAGCGCCAGCTTCTGCTTCATTCCTCTCGACAGTGCTTCCACATAAAAATCCGCCTTATCCGAAAGCTCTACATAATTAAGCAGCTGCTCAGTTTTTTTTCTGGCTTCCATGCCGTCAATGCCCACGCAGGCTGCAAAAAATTCCATATATTCTCTGACCTTCAGGTTATTGTATATACCAAAGGCATCAGGAACATAGCCTATCATGCTGCGATAATTTTTGCCGTCCTGCTCCGGATTCATACCGTTAAGAGTGACGCTTCCCTCATCGGGATATATGATTCCGGTCATTATCTTTATCGCCGTAGTTTTTCCGGCGCCGTTCGGACCGACAAAGCCAAAAAGCGATCCGTCGCTTATACTTAGCTCAAGCCCGTCCAACGCACAAAAATGACCGTAGAATTTTTTTATATTATCTAATTTCAGCATAATCAGTGCCTCTTTGCTCCGACAGCATACGGTACAGGAAGATAAAGTCTTCTCTTTCCTATCGCTGCATCATCCACGGTGTATCTGACAGTAACTGTATTGCCCGGTGAAAGATACGGTGTCAGTCTGTTCTGAGCTATACCGTCATAAATGTCACTGCCTATCAGGTCATAGCCCCCGCTCTGATAATTGTAGAATGACACTGCACCCATAAATATGCCCATATCCTTATTTTCAAAGCCTGCATCAAGAGATTTGAAAATAAGCTCTGAAATCGTAATATCATTTCCTAACGCATATTCGATCACGCAGGTTCCGTCTGCAGTATTCTCAGCGGCATTATAATCACCCGAAACGACATTTGGCTCTGTTTCAAGACAGCCTGACCAGGTATATTCTTCCTTTTCAAATGTCATGTCAGCCTGTGCGTTGATAAGCATAAGGCCATGGCTTTCTATATGGCTTTCGGAGCTTACCTTGCTTACAAGATCCACTCCGTCTGCAAAGGCTATGATCCTTGCTCCTGAAAAATATCCGCAAAGAGTATTATCTATGTACCATGAAAACAATCTGTCTCGTCTCAGTGCTCTGACATGACCGACACTTCCTCTGTCATATGCTCCGATATCAGAAACCTTTGCAGCAAGCAGCTTTCCATCTCCTATAGGGCTTTCTGTAATTTTTCTGCCATCGAGCTTTATTTCTTCTCCGGAATCTATATCTCCAAGCTTTACCATTCTGCCGTACATCATGAGCACAGCACCTTTAAGATCATAATCTGTATTATTGGAAATGCTTCCGGAAATGTTCTCATTAAAGCAGCTAAGCTTTGAATCTATACTGCCATTTATCTCATCTCCTCTTATCCTTGCTGAATACTCTGTCAGTATGCCGGCAAAAGGTTTCATGCCATCAAGCTTTACTGTTGCTGAGTTTTCTGAATTATCTATATATATGGATGCATCTGACTGCATGTCTGCATCTTTTTTAAGATAATAATCAAGACTAAGGCTGTTCGCTTCCTCTCCTGCTCCATGTACTATAGGGTGTATTTCATAATCAGAAGGAACACTGAGTGAATAGTCATTTAGCGAGGAAGCTGAAACCTTCATGAAGCCGTTATCCGATGCATAGCCGTCATGAAGCTCTCTCATCACAGCATAATCAAAGCTTATGCCGTCATTTCTGAGACCTGAGCTTATGAGCCATAAAAGTATAGCTGACATAAATGCAGCTATCGGTACAAAAGCATGATAAAAGACTGAAAGTCCTCTTCTTCTTAAATAAAAATAAATTCCTGCTCCGATAAGACCAAGATAAAACAGACAGAAAAGTATATATACGGCAGCATTCGGAAGTCTGTCGGGATCTGCGATCCCAATGAGCTCATCTGCTTTCTGATAAAGCTCATCATTGTCTCCGGCAGAATTTGCAAGCTGTGTAAGTCTTGAAGAGCCCATAAGCCCTTTCAGGATGTCCTCTGTGTATTCTATCTCTTCCGAACAAAAGTCAGATATGTCACAAAAATCATAAGCTGCCAGGCCTACAATACCGCTTCCCTTCTGAGCAGTCGTAAGCATTGCAATGTCATCGGACTGCATTACCTGAATGCCGTCTGCCGCAAATATACTGCAAACATCAAGCTCAAGCTCTGCATCGTCAGGATTGGTCTTGGAATACTTAAGTCCCATGTTGACTTTTCGTCCTGAGGCATTACCGATTGAAAGATCCTTGAGTCCACGGCCCAATTCTCTTGCAGCCTCCATTCTGTTTCCTGTTCCGATGAGCAGTACTCCACCGGCCTCTGTCCAGTTTTTCAGTGCATTCTGTGCCTCATCGCTTATCTCATCAGGCTCAAAATCCGAAATCAGAACTATATCAAGCTGTTCAAGTCCTGATGCCGTCTCCGGCATGTTGTCGGGATCAAGCTCAACGGTGCGTGTTCTAAGAGAAGTTCCCGGTATATTGATATTTTTAAAATACTCAAGCTTTTCCGGTGAATCTGACAAAATACCTATGAGAAGCTCAGCCCCTGAACCCGGCTGAAGTATTACATCGGTGCTGTCCTCGCACAAAACATTTCCCTCTGAGTCATATAGCGTAAGCTTTGCACCGCTTCCGCTTTCAGATATCGATATTGTATTTTTAAGCTTTGTGAGCTGATTCTTAGGAAGATATACATTGAAAGAATAGTACACGGCCGCATTCTCAAATTTATTAATATCGGTCTCAGTACTTCCCTGAACCTCTATTACCAGCTTTCCTTCGATGTCCTCATCCGTATCATTGTTAATATCAACATAAAAAGGAAGCATACGGCCTGATTTAGCAATATTGTGGAAGCCATAGCTCAAGCTCATGCTTATAACTCCGGATGCTTCTTCAGCCGTCTCACTCTCTTCATCCGTAAATTCAATGCTTACACCGCTGTCTCTTCCTTCGCCTTCCTCAATGGTCTCATTATCAAGTGAAAGGATTATATCCTCTGCCTGTGCATCATCATCGTTTTTTTCTTCACCGGAAACTAAGGCCTCGGCACTTTCGGATAAATTTTCCGCATGTGCGGAAAAAGCAGCAGTTAATACACATGTCATAACCGCTGCAGCCATAATTATCTTTCTTTTTATACCATAAAACTTCAAATGCCTCTGATCTCCTTAGGCTCAAGCTCTCTTAAAGTTTTCCGCATTTTTATCAAAATGTATCTTGAGCCTTACCGTAAATACCGTCCCGTTAAGGTCTGATGTAACGCCAATGCTTCCGCCGTGCATATTAACTATATCCTTTGCAATAGCAAGTCCGAGTCCGGTTCCTCCTGTCTGAGTAGAACGTGCTCTGTCAGCTCTGTAGAATTTGTCGAAAATGAGCGGCTGATCTTTCTCATCTATAACGAAGCCATAGTTGATCACCTTGACCTCTACGGCATCATTCTCAGGCTCTGCATTAATCCTTACGATGACCTTTTTACCGTCAGCTCCGTACTTTATGGCATTTCCGATAAGATTATCGAAGAGTCTGGCAATAAGTCCTCCGTCCGCAGCTATTTCAAGCGTAGACACATTGCTCTTAAGCTCATAGCTCAGGCCTTTTTCTACAAAGCTCGGGTATGATTCCTCCAAAAGCTGCTCTAAAAGCTTCACTATATCAACATAGCTGACCTTCATAGTTATCTTTCCATAGCTGAGCTTTGTGAAATCAAACAGGTCATTTATAAGCTGTTCAAGTCGCTTTGATTTATTGACGGCGATAGAAAGATATCTTGCCTTCTGCTCTGCAGTAAGTCTGTCGGCACTGCTTCCCGAAAGAAGATCAAGATAGCCTATTATTGATGTAAGCGGAGTTCTTAAGTCATGAGCGATATTGGTTATAAGATCAGTCTTGGATTTTTCGGCCTCTCTTTCGATGGTAAGAAGCTTCTTAAGTTCCTCTCCCATTGTATTGAGATCCTCTGCCATCTCTGAAAATTCATCATCGCCTCTTATCTCGACTCTGGTGTCAAGCTTTCCGGAAGAAAGCTTTTCCATAGCCTGTGACAGCTCACCGATATAATTTATCGATCTTCTCTGCAGAAGATAAAAGGTCGTACCGAAGATAGCCGTCGCCGTGAGAACGTAAAGAACCGCATCCACCTGTGCATTCTCCGACTCTGCTCCAAACACAGACATAAGCCTGCCTATATTAAATATGAGCAGGCTTTCGATAAGGCACGTAATGAACGCGGCAACTATGATATCGATTATGAAGCGCGTCTTATAGCGCTTTGCAATATCCTTATTTTTCAATCTTGTATCCGACTCCCCAGACCGTTGAGATTATCTTATCCTGGCGCTGATCCTCCTTCATCTTGCCTCTGAGACGTCTGATATGTACCATGACGGTATTATTTGCTTCATATACCTTTTCATTCCATACTTTTTCAAATATCTCATCAGTAGAGAATACCTTGCCCGGATTTGAAGAAAGCAGATAAAGTATATCGAACTCTATCGGCGTAAGCTTTATTTCCTCTCCGTCAATGAGGACCTTATGATTATCCTTATTAATTGAAAGTCCTCTTATATGTATCTCGTTGCCGTCATTGCCGGATCCTGAGTTATTAGGATTAAGCTGAGTATAGCGTCTGAGCTGTGACTTTACTCTTGCTGTAAGCTCAAGCGGATTGAACGGCTTTGTAACATAATCATCGGCTCCTGTTCCGAGTCCCATGATCTTATCTATATCGGCAGATTTAGCCGACAGCATAATAATCGGCACATTAGAAGTCTCTCTTATCTTTCTGCACATGGTTATTCCGTCCATGCCCGGCATCATAATATCAAGAAGCACCAGATGAATATCTTCTTCCTCAAGTATTCTTAAGCCTTCCTCGGCACTTGAAGCCTTCTTAACATTGTAGCCGTCTGATACAAGATAAATTTCGACAAGATCTGCTATCTCATTTTCATCGTCAACTACCAAAATATTTATTTCAGGCATAGTGTCTCCTTCTGCATAATATAACATTTCTCATTTCTCTATCTATAAGTATATTACATTATGCCGTTGTTTTTTTTTCTTTTGTCTAAAGAATCCTTTAAAAATACATAGCGCCTTTGTGGCCGATATAATGCCGAAAGCCTTAATATTGCCGCATTTTCCTTGTAGAAATTAATATAAGGAAATAAAGATCACATAGGACGTTTCAGATCCTCTTCTATCAGCTGTCTTGTGTATGCAGCCGGTTTTTTCCTATATTCCTCAGGAATATCGCTTACATAAAACGGCTTGAGAAAGCTCACTCTGACATCGGCTGCCTTTACAAACGGCTTATGCATTTCATAGCAGTATTCTGTATTCTTTATCGCTACAGGAACTATCATACAGCCTGCCTTTTGAGCTATCTTAAGGCTGCCCTCCTTAAATTCTGCGAGAACATCCTTATTTTCTGCTCTGTTTCTGGTTCCTTCAGGGAAAATGAATACGGAGGTTCCGCCTTTAACCACCTCAATAGCTTCGAGTATGGCTTTAAGACCTTCCTTGATATTATGTCTGTCAATGAATACGCCTCCCATAAGCTCCATCCACTGAGCCATGACAGGGATCCTTTTGATCTCCTTTTTTCCTACAAATGCCGTGTTATGCTTCATACAGCTTATACAGCAAAGCACGTCATAGTATGAGCGGTGATTTCCGACAAAAAGCACAGGCTCATCCGGAATATTCTCTACCCCTTCTGCATGAAGCCTTGTCCCGGATACTAAAAGCTCAAGCTTTATAAATTTCTGAACTATGCTGAAGGCTTTTTCCCTCGCCGCTTTCTGATTCGTTTTGCTGATAAGCATTAAAATCAGAAGTACCGGCAGGAACAGCACGAAAAACAATATGAACAGAAGCAATACTATTATTGATCTCATTTAAAGCTCCTTTACAGAACGTCCGAGAAATGCGGACGCAGTTTTGTGAATATCTTGAGCCCCAGATAAAAAATAATAAAAGTAACTGCCCAAAAATACACTGTGTTCATCGGTCTTTCCCAAAAGAAATGACCTGTAAGCATAGAGTCTCTGTAGCCTGTAACTATATAATAAACCGGATTTATCTTAAACAGCGGTGCCATCCACGGATGATCCGTCGTGAACATACCGTCCCAGTACATTATAGGTGCAAGCCACATTCCGAACTGCAGACACAGTGATACTATCTGTGTCATATCTCTGAAGAATACATTTACAGCAGCGGTAAAATAGCCGAGACCGAGTGACAGCATAAACGCTGCAAATGAATAATATGCGACCTGTATCCATGTGAGCATAGGCATTCTGCCGCCTATCACAAATACAGCAAACATTATCACTAAAAAGCAGCCGTGCACTAAGAGGCATGAGCCAGCCTTGATGACCGGAAGAAGCTCTACCGGAAAGACCACCTTCTTTACAAGATAGTTGTACTCATTAAGACAGTTTGTTATGCCCTGCGTGCATTCATTAATAAAAAACCACGGAACGAGTCCCGGTATCAGCCATATAACATAAGGCACTCCCGGAACAGGCGGCACGGATTTCATTCCAAGCTGAAATATAAAGAAGAAAATGAGTACCGTAACTACAGGGTTTACAAACATCCACACTATACCGAAGTATGAACCCGCAAATCTCTTTTTAAAGTCCGAGCCCGCAAGCTCCGCTATCATCCTGCGTCTTTGATAAATATCGCCGAACAATTTCCTGAATAAGTGCATCTTATTTCATTCCTTCGAATTTGAAGGTCTCGGAGAGTCCTCCCCACTTTGTGTCCTTGTCAGAAAGTATAAGCTGCATACCCTCTGCTATAGGCCACTCCACACCTATCTCACTGTCATTATAGATGAGTCCGCCCTCATCACCCGGATGATAGAAATCAGTTACCTTGTAGGCAAACTCTGCGATGTCGCTGAGTACAAGGAAGCCGTGCGCAAAGCCCTCTGAAATATAGAACTGCTTCTTATTCTCTTCCGTAAGCTCAACTCCGTACCACATTCCGTAGGTTTCAGAGCCTGTACGAAGGTCTACTGCAACATCGAATACGCTTCCTCTTATTGCTCTTACAAGCTTACCCTGAGGAAACTGCTTCTGATAATGCAGACCTCTCAGCACTCCCTTTACTGAGCATGACTGATTATCCTGCACAAATACCATGTTGAGGCCGGCCTCTTCGAAATCCTTCTGATTGTAGGTCTCTACAAAATAGCCTCTTTCATCCTTATGTACAGTAGGCTCAATGATATATAAGCCCTTTATAGTTTTACCGTCTTTTTTACATTCAGTAACCTTGATCTGTCCCATTTTATCTCCTTTATGCCGCATTTTTATTGCTCCGGCTGCATATTTAAATGCACTGACACATTAAAATATCAATTTAATCAGTCCTCGCTGCGGCAATGCCTATTTATTTAATGCCTGTACTATCTGCAGAACGCCGCAATAACACAGCGCCACACAGTAAGTGCAAGTATAAAAAGCTCCAATAGATAATAGCATAATGCCGTTTTTCTTGCAATAAAGCCGCCGTTTGACGGACTTAAGATATCACCTGCTCCGCAAAGCAATAAATATGCCGGGAACATCAGCGGAATAAAATACCTTCCCTGAACTCCGGCTATCTCAGGTGCTCCCGGTACGGTAAATGCCACATACATAGCCGTCCATACCAATGCACTTGCGGCAAATACCATGAGCAGAGTAAACATTCTGAGAGGCAGTGATAAAAAACTCTCCCTTACGAAATCATTTTCCGTAAAATGCTTTCTGTCATGTGAAAGCACGATCCCCGCCGTAAGCATTATCAGATAAGGAACATAATAGCCCTTAAACTCGCTGTAGCCGCTTACTATATGCCCCATAAAGGTCATGCAGTCCGCTCCGAACCAGCACTGTCTGAACCATGACTTCATCTGTCTCAGCAGGATTACTGTATAGGTGAGCGGCTCTGAAAGTATGAATTTTACCTGTCTCAATGCAGACACTTCGCCGCCTCTTAGATCCCCGGTATCCTCAGGAGCTATAACCGTAGGCAGTATAAAAAGAGCTATAAAGCCAACAAATACAAATGCCCCGAGAAGTATTATTCCAATACGCTTTTTCTTTTCGGCACGTTTCTTCGCCTCTGCCCTTCGCTTAAGCTCATGGCAGTCGGTGCATTCTTTTTCGCTGTCTGAATTAAAAATTGCCCTTTTTTCGCCTGATTCAGTAAAAAGACTCACAGCAATGCCTATAAGCAGTACCGGTGCATAAACTGCCTTTGGCAGACAGCCCATTATAAAAAACACCGCCATAGGGATTATATATCTGCGCCCTTTAAGCATCAGTGCATAAGCTATACTTATGCATCCTATCACAAACGGATCATATGAGCAGGTACATGCCATAAATATATTTTGAGGAAGCAGTGCTATGAACAGCATCAGCCATTTTGCCTTTGGTACAAGCTTTACGGCAGCGAACATCATAGCTGTATACATGATGAGATTTGAAAGTCTCATCACAAATATGAGCGTGCTCCAGCCCGGATGGAACAGCTTTGCAGCCTTAACGCCTGCAGCCATCATAAGATATGCAGGAACACGGCTTGGAATAAGCTTGAAAGTAGGAGTATTATCGCCCGTTCTGTAATCACATTCAGTTGATAAGGTTTTATAAAGCTCCTTTGATTCCTCCTCGGATCCCGGCAGCGCTCCAGGATTATTGTATTCAGTTATAAGCACCTGATTAAGGGCAGCGTCATTAAAATGCAGCTCGCCGGAAGGAATTGCAGCTATCGCAAACACGCTCTGCATATGTGTTTCCTCGTCATAGCCGACCTTTGTTGAAGGAAGACCCGAAAGCATCGATAGTCCCATTGAAATGCCTATAATCAGCAGAGCATATTCCGGCTTTTTTAAAAAGACTTCTTTATATAAAATGACTGAAGAAAACGCAGCTCCCAGAAGTGCCGCAAATAAAAGCACATAGCCATTGGTCATTAAACGGTTATCTGCCTCAAAGCCTCTTATAGTAAACTGCGCAGCTTTCTCCTTAGCTGCAGCTTCCGAAGTAATCTCCGCGTTATCTGTGTTTTTTATTTCTATCTCAGTGATATTTGCCTTATTAATATTTACAGTCTCATGTTTTACATAAAGCGGATTGGTGTCCTTAAATACGTATTCCTTTACATCAGAGCCGTTTTCAAGACAGCGTACAACGATATCTACAGCTTCCGGTCTTTCTGAGCGTGCTTCGATATCAAATCTCAGCTTATTAATATAAACTCCGATTTCATTATGAAAACCGATATATGCGGATCCGTCTGTATTTTCAAGGATCACGGCTTCATCCGAGGTTATAGGCGAACAGGTCCTGCTTTCGGCATTTTTCAGAACACCGAAATTAGTGATGAACCAAAATATTGCCATGATAAGCAGAGCGCCGGAGACTACGCCTCCGGCTTTTTTTATAAAGGTATTCTTTTTATCCACGTTATACTACTCTGCTCCCTGAAATTATTTATTTGACGAAAGTACGTCCTTCTGAACCAGCACTTACTCTGCCTGAAAGTATTTCCTGATAATCGGCATAGTTTTTCTTTAAAAGAACCGGAATGTTAAGTCCGTAAGGACAACGCTTAAGACAGGCACCGCAGTTTATACAATCAGGAATCTTAGCCATAAGCGCCTGATTTTCTTCATTGAGCCATACATCCGAAGGAGCACGTCTTACCATAAGAGACATACGTGCACAGTCTCTTATCGAAATGCCTACGGTGCACGGTGAACAATATCCGCAGCCTCTGCAGAATTCTCCTGAAAGCTCTTTCTTTTCCTTCTCAACGAATGCAGCTATTTCATCATCCATCTCATAGGTCTTGTCAAAGAGGCTGAGCCATTCCTTAAGCTCTGATTCCTTCTGAACTCCCCAGATAGGCAGAACATTATCGAACTGATAAAGATATGCAGAGGCAGCCTTAAAGTTATTGATAAGTCCGCCTGCAAGAGCCTTCATGCAAAGATATCCCATATTTGCTTCCTTACATGATCTTACAAGCTTTTCCTCTCTTTCGCTTGAAAGGTAGCTGAATGGGAACTGCAGAGTCTCATAAAGACCGCTTTCAACTATTTCCTCCGCAATACCTATCTTGTGAGCTGTAATTCCGATATGTCTTATCTTTCCCTGCTTCTTTGCCTCAAGCATGCATTCATACATACCTGTGCCGTCTCCCGGCTTAAAGCACTGAGGAACGCAGTGGAACTGATACACATCTATATAATCAGTCTGAAGCATTTTTAATGAGGTTTCCAGATCCTTCCAAAAATCCTCAGGTGTCTTTGCTGCGGTCTTTGTTGTAATAATAACCTTATCACGCATGCCCTTGAAGGCCTCACCCACCTTTTCCTCACTGTCAGAATACGCTCTGGCAGTATCGAAAAGTCTCATTCCTCCATCATAAGCTTCTCTTAAAAGCTTAACAGCCTCATCCTTGGATATTCTCTGAATCGGAAGTGCTCCGAATGCGTTCTGCGGTACAGTTATCCCTGTTTTTCCGAGAGTAATCGTTCTCATATTTCCCCCTTTTCTAAATACAAGTAAATTTATATATCCTTTACTTATGCTGCTGCAATATGTCATATATATTGCTTTAGCAAAAGCTTTTCTAACATTTTTAAACCTTCCGGTATGTCAATTGATACATGAAATAATAATATCACATATCCTGTCCACATTGGTAAGTTCAAGATCTGCATATGCCGGTAATGTCAGCACACTGTCAGCAATGCGCCTTGAAACCGGCAAATCACTGATTCCGGCAAAACCATATTTCTCGTAACATTCAAAATCACATGTCAGCGGACAGAAGTATTTTCTCGCGATAATTCCTTCTTTTTTGAGGTTTTCCCAGATATCATCTCTTTTTTGCAGTCCTTTTTCGAACACAACAGGAAGATATGCATAATTACGTCTTGTTAAATCATTATCATCAAAATCGCAATTGACAAGCTTGATGCCTTTTTTATCTGCAAGACGCTCATAATATCTCATGCAGACAGCTCTGCGCTTTAATATCTCTTCATCTATATGCCTGAGATTGCATATGCCCATAGCTGCCTGAAACTCATTCATTTTGGCATTGCCGCCAACATAACAGCAGGTCTCGGGATTTCGTATTCCGAAATTCTTGAGATCATCAAGAACAGCTCCTCTTTGCTCATCAGGATATACTGCGGCACCTCCCTCTATGGTATTAAAAACCTTAGTGGCATGAAAGCTCAGTATTGCGCCGTCTCCGTATGCGGCAGCTGCCTTTCCGTTAAATTTAACTCCGAAGGTATGCGCAGCATCATATATAACCTTGAGTCCATGCTTTTTAGCAATTCGGTCTATAGCCTCCGTGTGGCACATATTTCCATATACATGAACCGGAACGATAGCTACGGTACGATCTGTTATAAGAGCCTCTATCTTAGATTCATCTATAGTATAGTCCTCAGCATTAATATCGCAAAAGACCGGTACTAATTTATTTCTTACTATCGCATGCGTAGTTGACGCAAATGTAAATGCGGTCGTTATGACCTCTGCATTTTCCGGAAACCCGAATGAAGCTATAAGGTCCTCTAAGGCCAGATGTCCGTTGGTGAAAAGAGTAATATTTTCAACACCAAGATAATCCTTAAGCTTTTCTTCGAGCTCTATATGTTTTTCACCCATATTGGTCAGCCAGTGACTGTCCCAGAGCGATCTGATTTCATTGCAGTATTCTTCAAAGTCAGGCATTGAAGAACGTGTTACATTAATTCCCATTTTATTCTCTGTTAATCCTTTTTTTCAGGTAAGACCTCTTGCGGCTGCAAACTCAGCTCTTGTAAGATCCTTTATTACCTCACCGCCTATTATAAGTCCTGCCACCGACGGAACAAAAGCGGTGCTTCCCGGAACAGCACGTTTTTCCACATGTTTTTCCTCTGCATCTGACATCTGTTCCGCTTCCTTTTTGGCGGCTTCACTTGTTGATGCATCATGTAAAGGCTTTAAGGCTGTCTCCTCCGAGTACACGACCTTAAGCTTTTTAATGCCACGCTTTTTCATTTCATTACGCATGACCTTGGCAAGCGGACAATATTTTGTTTTATAAATATCTGATACCTTAAACTGTGTTCCGTCAAGCTTATTGCCTGCTCCCATACAGCTTATTATAGGTATGTTATGTTCATTAGCCTTCATTACCAATGTCACCTTAGCTGTAACAGTATCCACGGCATCTACTATATAATCATACTCCTCAAACGGAAAATCGTCAGCATTTTCAGGAAGGACAAAGGTCTTATATGTCCTCACCTTTACCTCAGGATTAATATCCAGCATACGTTCACGCATAACATCAACCTTATATTGACCGATCGTAGATGTTAATGCGATTATTTGCCTGTTAATGTTGGAAAGGCTGACCTTATCGCTGTCGATAAGATCAAAGGCTCCTACACCGCTTCTTACCAATGCCTCACAGACAAAGCCGCCTACACCTCCGATACCGAACACTGCAACTCTGCAACCTGAAAGCTTATCAATTGCAGGTTTTCCTAAGAGCAGCTGAGTTCTTGTAAACTGATCTTGCATTTATAACCTCTTAAAATTAACTATTGAGCACGAATTTCCATGAGCATGCCCATTCACAAGGATGTTCATCCGGTGGGCAGCCTATGCACTCTGTTACTATGCGGCTGTCAATGCATTCGGCAAATCTTGAATACTCGACAAGCCCCGCGCTTTTGCACGGATAATCTGCAAGTCCTTTTCTTATCCTTGCTGTCTGTACTCTGCATTCATTCATTTCAAATATAAGTGTGTTGTCATCTATATATCTGCTTGACTGAATATTGAGCATTCCGTACATACGAAAATTAAGTGCAGTCTCAAGACCGTTAAGCCCGGGTGCATCAGGAAGCTCTAAAAATCTTTTAACTGACCATGCCTCAAAAGGTGAAAATCTCGCCCAGGTAGAATCATTGCAGCGCTTTGCATCATTCATGCCGTAAATATTTTCTACAGCCTGAAACCATACCCCGTCCTGCGCAAGCCAGTTTTTTGCTATACAGGTACATAGCTTAAGCTTATCGTCCTTTGAAAGCCTATCTATGCTGTCGGTATGTCCTGCAGTAAGCATATATTGATCAAATACGCCGAAAAATTCTTTTTCGTATCTTTTTTCACATATGGCCTTGGTTTTGCTCCAGGCAATATCCATGACACTAAGAGCTCTTTCAAGTCCTAATTGATGCTCAACCTCTCTGAACCACAATGTTTCATGCACATGCATGCGGTGGAGCATATCTATGATAAATTCTGTTAATGCCTTGTCATCAAGGTCTGCAGGTTTTAGGTTTGTTTTATTTTGAAGCATAAGCACCTCCGAGGTGATTATATCAATTTCAAGAAATAATGTGAACCGCAATTCGCAATTCGCGCTTCCATTGCTCATCCTTGTTTATCCGTCTAACAAAAAAGGTTGGACGTCATCGAATGCAAGCATTCTCTCCGCCCAACCTTTTTGTTATCCGGAACTAATCATTGATATTGTTCCAAAAATTCTCTGAAGAGTTCGTACATGTCGTCGCTGTCTGAGCTGCTGCCCCTTGAGCTGTCTTCCGCCTCGTCTTCATTGTCTTCTATTTCGTTTTCATTTTCATCGTCGTCATACGGCTGCGGTGCTCCGCCGCCTACTCTTGGCTCAAGCGGCTGGTTTCCGTTATTGCTGCCGTTTTTATTATCAGGTGTCTGTATGCCGTTTCTTCCCTGTCTTCCGGCATTTGCAGGTACTTCGTCTGCATTGACAGGTGATATTACTTTATCGTTGCGGCTTCCGAGTGTCACTTCTGCAGTATGCTCTTTGTAGCTGCCGTTTTCGAGTCTTTCAAATGTTACAGATACCTTTGAGCCCTTCTCATAGTATGCTACAAGCTTTGAAAGGTCCTCGGCACTGCTTACTCCCTGTCCGTCGAACTTTGTTATTATATCGTTCTTTAAAAGTCCTGCCTGACGTGCAGGTGATTCCTGTACTGACTCGAGTCCGTATGAATCTACGTATTCATCAGAGAAGCCCTTTATGATCACTCCTGCAGGTATGCCGAGTGCAGTGGCATTATCCTTTGAGATTGTGTTCATGTAAATGCCGAGACGTCCTCTGTTTTCTTCAGCAACCTCAACCTTTGTCTTTGCTGTTGAAAGGTTTTCTATAACATCCATGACCTTGTAGATAGGGATGCTGTAGCCAAAGCCTTCAACCTGTGTGCTTGAAAGCTTTGCAACGTTTATTCCGATCACTTCTCCATTCATATTTATAAGCGCTCCGCCGGAGTTACCCGGGTTAATAGCAGCATCTGTCTGGATAAGATCTGAATATGTTGTATTCTCAGCTGTTATCTCTCTGTTAAGTGCTGAAATATATCCGACTGTAACAGTCTGACCATAGCCTAATGCGTTTCCTATAGCGATAACGCCCTGGCCTACCTTTAAGTCATCACTGTCATGGTATGTTGCAACCTTAATGCTCTTCATTGTATCGTCAGATATTGATGAAAGAGGCACTGCAACTACTGCAAGGTCGATCGTTGAATCATAGCCTTTAACATTGGCGTCTGCACTTGATCCGTCTATAAATGTAACTGTAAGCTCCTTAGAGTCCTCGATAACGTGATTATTTGTAACTATAAGAAGCTCATCGTCTGTTTTCTCAAGAATAACTCCTGAGCCCGATGCTGGAACCTCATATTCCTGAGTTTTGCCTGAGCCGTAAAGATAATCAAACAGGCTGCTGTAGCCCTGCTGTTCTACCACCATTGTATTGGTAATGCTTACAACACTTGGCATAGCTCCCTCTACAATGTCTGAAACATCCAGTCTGTAGTTTTCATCAGATGAGCTGTTGCTTGAGCTTTTTGCAATATTTGTGGACGGAGCCTTTTTTGTCTCTTCCTGAGTGTTTTCAGAAGTATCCGCTTCCGTAGTCTGCTGTGTCATGTTGTGATTGCCGAGATAGTTGATTCCGAGTATCGTACCGCCGGCAACTCCACCGAAGATAAACGCAGCTGCTATAACTGCAAGTACCTTTTTCATTATGTAAACCTCCTTAAGTTAAAGAAAGATAATGTTCTTTTTTTATTCTGTCTCTATTTTATATATTTATATGTTCATTTTGTGTTCGATTTTGACACTTTGTGTGAATTATCTTTCTTAATCTGACCAAGACCACATTTTTAGGTCCTATTCTCTTTATTGCCGTAATAATTAGTATCAATCAACTCGCGCTTCATAATAAGCACATAGAATACCCTGCCGTAATTGCTGTTATCAACTATCCTGCCGTGATCGAACACTTTAATATGAGATCCATCCTTTCTGACAAGTGTAAAGCTTACATAATCATTGGAATCTGCATTGCCGGCGTTGATCTGTCTCCAGATGCTTTCTTCTATATCCTTTTGCTCAGATTCCTTTATAAGCTTACGGAAGCTCCGTCCGGTATATGCGAAGAACTCTTCCATATCTCTGCAGCCGGCAAGCTTGATCATTTCATTGTTTGCAAACAACAATTTGTCGTCCTGAGGATCTGCCTTATATATAAGGAACGATCCCGGAAGATGCGTCGAAATATCCTTAAGCGCAAAGCCCAGCTGAGTTCTTATCCCAGCAAGACCGCTTTTATATAACATGCAGCCGTTTTTTCCTCTAAGCTTAACCTCATAAAGTGCAGCATCCGCATATCTTAAGAGCTCCTCACTTGATTGTGCCTGCTTCGGATATTCAGCATATCCAAGTGAAATAGTAAAGCTATGATGTTCCCCTTTATTTAAAAAACTCTTATTGAGATTTGTAAATTCTCTCAGCTTGTCATGAGCGGTTTCATAGGTCTGATCAGGAAGAAATACAACGAATTCATCTCCCCCGTTTCTTCCCATAACAGCATCCTTTGGAAAAAATTCTTTCATATGGGAAGCAAAGCCTCGCAGTGCTGCATCTCCTGCTTCATGCCCATACATATCATTGATAAACTTAAAATCATCAATATCAAGTTCAGCAACTATGCATTTGCTATCAGGATTCTTTTTTAAATAATTATTTAATGCTTTGTTTAAGCCGTTTCGATTATAGATTCCTGTCAATTTATCTGTTTCTGCCCTAAGCTTGAAATATTTTCTTCTTTCTTCTAATAAAAGTACAGTAAATGTAAGAATAACAAGAAGTATCAGTATTCCGTTGCCGCCGTAGAATATAATCTTGCCTAATCCTTCTTTATCACCTATCCATCCGTCTTTTTGCATTACCTGTAAGTCCCAGGTATCTCCGTCTACCGCAAATCGATATATAACAGGATCGATCATTTCTCCGCCTGAGCTGTATATTTCCACATATTCATCTTCCCACGGAGAAACAGTCTTCAACAGCCTATAGTTATATCCGAAGCCTTCCAAAGCCTTAAGCGAATCCGAAAAAATATCCGGAACGCGAATAATTACTATAGTAAAGCCCCAGAACTCTCTTATACCGTTTTTGTTTAAGAACACCGGATTCCGTACTGCTATCCCGTTTCCTCCCTGTTTTAATTCAAATGGTCCCTGCATGACCGGAATATCATGCTCCATAGCATAACAAACATATCTCTTCCTGATTTCGTCATTAAAAAGATCTATCTTACCGGCTTCATTACCTTCTTCGGGATATATATCTGTAACTACCCCTGCCGGTGCAAGCTGTATGCTTTGAATCGAATCATTCATGAGATTTTCGGCTACATCATAGAATTTATTGCATTTTCCGTCTTCGCTGATAATGATTTGCTCCAAGGTATCCGTAATATGTGTTCCTGATTTTATATCTTCAATTATTCTATCAGAATATGCCATTGCATTAACTTCGGAAAATCCCTTACGCATAGTGGTTTCCTTCCGACCGACATTATTCACAGCCATTCCAATCAATATACTTCCGAGCAGTATCTCTATTATCGGCAATGCCAGCATTCTTATATATCTGCCAACTTTATTATTTTTCTCGTTATTCATCCGTACTGACCTTCGTTTATCTCAAAGAATCTTGCATTCGCATCCTATTAGGATTACAAAAATCATGAAAAAATATTCAATGCAAAAATGAGTTAAGTTCTAATGACATAATGCATGAATTATAACTCTTATTCAAAATATTAAAAAATAAAAATTCAGCTTTGTATATAAAAAAAGGCAGCAGCTTAAACCGAGTATAAAACTGCATATTTTTAAGGCTTAAAAGACTGCAAAACAAGAAAAAGCCGGCAGTTTTTTTCCTGCCGGCCCTTCTTCCTGAATTACAGGGGAGAATGGAGTGAATTGAGTTTATATATCAACCCTCTATTGCAACCTTCTGAACCTCTTCAACCTTAGGCTGTGCCTTCTTAGGCACTGTAAGTGAGAGGATACCGTTTTCATATTTAGCCTTGATATCCTTTACAGTGAAGCCTTCACCAATGTAGAAGCTTCTGCTCATAGCACCTGTGTAACGCTCACGTCTTAAGAACTTACCGTTCTTATCGTCCTCTTCCTTATCAAGACCCTTAGCTGCTGCAATAGTGAGAGTGCCTTTATCAAGGCGAATATCGATTTCATCCTTCTTGAATCCCGGAAGATCTACATCGACCTCATAGTTATCTCCGACCTCTCTGACATCGGTCTTCATCATCTGTGCGGCGTGCTTTCCGTAGAGTTCTTTATCTACACTAGGGAATGTGAAATCCATAAAGTTATCAAAATCTCTTGTTCCAAAAATACTAGGCATTAACATATCTAAATCCTCCTTATAGAAAGCTTAAAAACAAATTCTGTAAACTCTGAGGTCTCGGAACATCTCTTGTCATCCCGTTCCTTTTCTTCCCTCTTTCTGTTTACATTGCACATTATAACACTTTTATTAGCAGAGTCAATAGTCGAGTGCTAATATTTTGTGAATATAATGTGAACTCTTACATTCAGAGTGCTAATATTTTTATAAAGAACTATTGAAGCGAAAATTTTAAGGTGATCATATAAACTACTTCCAACGGGCGTGTGAAAAAACTTTCATTTTTTCACACGTCTTTTTCTTTTGTGGATAAAACAGATATTTTCTCAAGAAAA
>CAKSBC010000022.1 GCA_934438085.1 uncultured Lachnospiraceae bacterium | reverse complement strand
AAATCGCACGAAACTGCTTTGGAACAGTATCTCATGAATATGGTATTATAATAAGGTACTCGCTATTGCGGGCTTACCTTTGTATTCAATTCATAAAATAATAAAAAATAGTTGGCCACATTTTGTTAAATATAGCTAACTATTTTTGTTGTTTGTATAATATATAGTAATTTTATGCTTGATCTATGTTAAGTTTTATTACTCGGATTGTAATCGATCACATCTATCTGTGTGCTTTTTCTTCCTGCAAATTCATTTATACGGGGAGTGTACAAAATGTCTATCATATCACACGCCCTAAGTTTTGCAGCTTCAGCCTCTCCGTCTCCGAACATCAAAGCATCATAGCTTCCGCCTGACAGATCCGATAACCTGAATCTGACTACGTTGCCTGACTTTCCCAATACCTTGATATTTGACGGTCTTAAATTTCTGCATGCAAACTGCGGTCTTTCAAAGCCCTGTCCGTACGGCTTTAAACTGTCCAGCTGAGCTATAAAGCTCATATTTACGTATGAAAGCGGAGTCGGATCATCTATCCACAGCTTTTTAATAAAATCCTTTTCGCTAAGTCCGGAATGACTGTTGAGAAATTCTCTGAACCCGTTCAGATCCTCTTCTTTAAGGCTTAGTCCGGCTGCCATTTTATGTCCGCCGTATTTTGTCAGAAATGCTTCCGCTTCACATAATGCCGAAAACATATCATAGCTTTCTATAGATCTGCCGCTTCCTTTAAGTCCCTCATAACCTTTTGTTATGACGATGCATGGCTTACAGTAACGCTCCTTAAGTCTTCCTGCCACTATTCCCGCCAATGATTCATGCAGATCCTCAATATAGACTACGAGAACACTGTCCTCCGTCATAGAGTCCTCGACTATGCTTATGCCCTCTTTTGTACCGGCTTCGGTCATAGCCTTTCTTTCTGCGTTAAGCATTCTAAGGTGTCCGGCTATAAGCTCTGCCTCAGATCTGTCTGTGCTTGTAAACAGCTTTAGTGCGCTTTCAGCGGTTTCAAGCCTTCCGCCCGCATTTATGCACGGTCCTATAATAAAGCCGATGTGGTAAGTATCTATAGTCTTTCCGGTAAGCTCAAGCTCTTCTATAAGTGTCTTAAGTCCAAGATTATAAGCCCCTTCATTTATTCGTTTAAGACCTTCTTTGACTATGACTCTGTTTTCGCCGGTGAGCTTCATTATATCGCCGACTGTTGCAATAGCCGCAAACTCAAGAAAATCAAGCCATTCATCAGTTCGTCTTTTGCACAAAGCATAGACTCTTTTTATAAGCTTGCAGGCTGTCACAGCTCCGCAGCATTCCTCTGACGGATACTTACTTTCCTGTCTTTTCACATCCACAACGGCTAATGCTTCCGGCAATATATCATCTCCGGCTTCATTTTTCCTTACGTTGTGATGATCTGTGACAACTACTTTCATCCTGAGTTCATTTGCAGCCTTCAGCTCATCCAAAGCTGCTATGCCGTTGTCGCAGGTCAGTATCAGCTCAACTCCGTCTGCATGAGCCTTATTTACGATATTCATATTGATGCCGTAGCCGTCATTTATCCTGTCCGGTATGCAGCAGTCAATATTTGCACCTATTCTTTTTAAGCCTTCGAGCAATATATATGTTGAGCAGACTCCGTCTATATCATAGTCACCGACTATTCTCATATGCTTTCCTGAAACAGCCGCATCATAAACCGCCTTTGCTGCCTTTTCCATATCAGGCATAAGCATTTCATCATATAGATCATCTATTCCGGCATTGAGAAAATAGTCTATCTCTTCATCGCTTGTAATATCTCTGTTTCTCAGAATTCTTGAAACAACCGGATCAATACCGAATTTCTCTGATATCCCTTGAAAATCAGCTCTTTTTGCATGCACAAACCACTTGTTCATCATTAATATGCCTTAAGAAGCTCTTCTAAAATAGCATCTACATCTTCTCCGGCATCAACTCCGCCGTTGTCGGTAATGTCTCCGTGAATGACGGCAAGCTCAGGATTATCCGCCTCAGCTTCATTAAATGTATCCTTTATTGTATCAAGATACATCATGTAATCTATATCAAGCTCCTCAAGCTCTCCGTTAGGCATAAAAAGGCCTATTGCTGTAGGCTCATCAACGGAAATGAGTTCATCATAAAGTCTGTCTGTATTGACACAGCGCTCTGCATCAAAGCCAAGCTGCTCCGCAATATATCTGTGCAGCTCCTTCTTTGGATCCGCATCAGGATTGGAATAATCAAAACTCTTAGGGTCTATAACATTAAGATCTAAAATCACTTTTCTCATTTAGTAAGCTCTCCTCGTTTGTAATAGTCTTACTTATTATACACCACTCAGAATACTTATTAAATTTTTAATTCCGTCATTTTAAGCATCCCATACTATATTTATTATTCCATAAAAACCGATCAAAAAAAACAGACCGTAAATTAATACAGCCTGTTTTAATGAATTTGATTTTATGCGGTTTCGCCCTGCTCCTCAAAGAACTTAATGTCTTTTTCTGTAGGTCCCTTGTATGTAACTTTAGATGCAAAATTATTCTATCAAAGCTTGATAGACTTCTTTTCTACGATTTCAGAAGACTTGTAAAGCTTACCTGTAGGCATTCCAGGAAGGATCTCCTCTGCCTTTGCAATGATTTCTTCTCTGCTAAGCTTTGGTGAAGGCTTCTCAAAATCTTCCTTCTTGCATCCAACGCTCTCAAGCTCTACCCAGGCTCTGTCTGTAATATTGTCAAGAGCGATCTCATATCCGCCGGCATGAGCAATAGCAAGGTTTACAGGTGAACATCCGAGATCCTTACCAACTACAAGGCCTGCATCAAGTGCCTTAAGCACATGAGCTGCATGTACAGGCTTCGGAGCTACAATTGCTGGATAATCACTCTTGACTGTCTTTGCATACTCGCCTGAGTTATGAGCTGTCTGACCTGCACCGTATGACCAATGGAAGATTCTGCCGAGCTTTTCTCTTACTACCATTCCGATACCGACTGAGATCTCTGCACCTGCTACGCCTACAAGAAGATCTCCGTCCTTCATGATCTGATTCATGCCGAAGCAAGGCACAAGTACCTCTGTCATTTCTACAAGGTTCATCATCTCAGAGCCTGTATTATTGTTTGCGATACGTCCTGTCATTGTCATGTTCTCGTTATGAACATTTCTGAAGCCTCTGTCTTCTGTGTTAGGACCTCTGTAAAGTCTCTTTCCTACAAAGCCCTCCGAGCTCCACTGCTTCATATGAGGCTCATCCTTAACGATCTCAGGATAATATGGATGCTCGCTGACATTGATGAAACCGAAGTCCTTATTGATCTTTCCGTGATCGATTGAGCAGAATGCTACAACCGCAGCATCTCCCATGATTCCGTCAGAGCTTACTGTTACTGCATCTGTATCAATGATATCTGCCGCTGCACAATCATCCTTAAATACTTCAGCAATCTTTTGAAATGCCTCAAGATAGCTGAGTCCGCATGCCTCTACATCCTTTTTATCAATGTATACAAGAGGGAAAGGTACAAGACCATCTGCTGCGCCTCTTGATATTACTCTATACTTTAATTCCATTTTTATAAAACCTCTCTTCTCTCAAAAAAATCAGTCTAACGGTGCTCTTCTGTCGCTTATCTCGCCAACGCCCTCAAGGTATACCTCTTCTCCAGGTACAGTAAGGAACATTGTGTCCATGATAGCCTTAGGGCAGCTTCCGTCTGCTTCAACACCCTTGATGATAACTGTATTGATAGTCTCTGCTACTCTTGGAATCATCTGGATCTCGATTTTCTTGATGTTAGGGTTTCCGCTTGTAAGCTCAAGGATCTCCTCTTCGATTCGGCCTACTCTGAGCGATGCCAGTTTTGCTGACTTCATGCTCTCAAAGCCTTCTATTGTAACCTCTGTATCTGGGTTAATTCTCTTTCCGGCTGCTACTGCCTTCTTTAAGAAATCAGGCAGTTTAGTGTGCATAAGTCTCATTGCTTCATTCTCCTTTCACTTTGTGAAAAACTAAGTATATCCGAACCGACCCCCTCAAACGGTTATGTTCAGATCATTTTGTAGATAGTGTACTGTCGACAATCGACAATGTAACTGTCTTGTATTTTACATATCTTGAAGTCATTTTTCAATTAGCAATTGTATACAACTATATTTGCAGCTTTTGTATAAATTACCTTTTCATATTTCATCCGCTTCTTAGCCTCTGCTTCTTCCCTGTTCGGCAAACTCTTTTCTTACTTTAAATCAAACTAATAAGAGCCACAGACATATAAATGTATATGCCGGCAGCTCTCATCTCTTATGAATCGTCCGAAAAACGTATCACCTTATTATTATTTCAATATTATCTATAGACTCTTGTTCATCAGCCAATGCTGGCTTTTGGTCATTCAGCCAATGCTGGATTCTGGTCATTCAGCTTATGCTGACTTTGGCTCATTCAGCCTTTGACTCAATTATATGCTTCATGATCTGTACCGCATTACTTGCAGCACCCTTTCTTACCTGGTCTCCGCAGCACCATAATGTAAGTCCGTTGTCATCTGTAAGATCATCTCTTACACGGCCTACCCATACAATATCCTGATTACTTGTATCAAGCGGTGTAGGATAGCAGCGTCCCTCATAATCCTCTATGAGTCTTACTCCCGGATAATTCTTTATTGCCTCATTAGCTTCTGCTACAGAAACCTTTCTTTCTGTACGAACTGTAACAGCTATTGAGTGAGAACGCATTACAGGTACTCTTACACAGGTACATGTGCACTTAAGTTCAGGAAGATGGAGTATGCGGCGTCCTTCATTCTGCATCTTCATTTCCTCATCAGTATAAAGATTATCTGTCATTCCTCCGATGAACGGAATAACGTTCATGGCGATCTGCGTTGGGAATACCTTTGACTCGATCTCACCGCCGTTGATTATGGCCTTGGTCTGATTTTCAAGCTCATCGAAGCCGTCCTTGCCGGCACCTGACACAGCCTGATAGGTTGCTGCAATCATGTTCTTAACAGGTGAAAGCTTTGCAATACCTGCTACTGCCATAAGCGTAATAATAGATGAACAGTTAGGGTTAGCAATGATACCCTTATTATTAAGTGCATCATCACCGTTTATCTCAGGTACAACAAGAGGAACCGCAGGATCCATACGGAAAGCTGAGCTGTTATCAATGTATACGGCACCTGCCTTAACTATATAAGGAGCGAACTTCTTTGACATAGGGTTTTTAACTGCTCCTAAAACAAAATCCATTCCATCAAAGCTGTGCTCAGTTGCTTCTTCGATCTTTATCTTCTGGCCTTCGAATTCAATCTCCTGTCCGGCACTTCTTGCAGATGCAAGCGGCAAAAGCTTTCCTACAGGTATCTTATACTCCGAAAGAACCTTTATCATTTCCTGTCCTACTGCACCCGTTGCACCGAGTATAGCCACATTATACTTTTTCATAATTTCCCTTTCTCTTTCATACATTGTATGTATATGGTATTTATTATAATTTGAATAAAATCAGTATTGATCGGTTATATATCAATCTTGTAACCCGTATTATAACCAATCAATAGATATTTTTAAATGCTAATATTTATTAATCAAATATCTTGATGCATACTATTAAATATTTTAATCGGTCAACATGATAGAGAGTCTACCACAAGGCAAAGTCAAAAACAAGTAGAAAATGAAAAAGCCGGGGCATCTTGTGCTCCGGCTTCATTGTCGAATAAATTTTATTATCTTCTGTTCTTAAGGAAATCAGGAATATTGATAGTCATTTCCTTATTCATCTGTGATCTGAAAGGAAATTCCTTTGCCTGTGGCTCGCGCTGCTCCTGAGGCTGTGTGTACTGCTGTCTTGGCGCCTGATTAGGTGCACTGTTTGAGCTGCCTGATCCCCAGCCTATCTGAATACCCGGCTCTTTTCTGACTGTCGGGTTCTCTGATGGTGTAAACTGAGGCTTTGACTGTGGTCTGTACTCTGTGCTTCCTCCGAATATGCTTGTCTTTGCAGGCTTATTAGCTGCAGGCTTTGCGCTCTCTGTTATACCAGTGGCAATAACAGTGATAGTACATTCGTCCTGAGCCTTCTCATCATATATAGCACCAAAGATGATGTTGGCATTCTCACCTGCAAGCTCCTCAACATAGCTTGCTGCTTCATTTGCCTCAATAAGGCTGATATCACCGCTAACGCTGATAATAACGTCAGAAGCGCCTTCAATAGATGTATCAAGAAGCGGTGAAGCAACTGCCTGCTTAACTGCCTCAAGTGCCTTGTCATCGCCTTTTGCCTTACCGATACCGATATGAGCTATGCCCTTATCCTTCATAACTGTCTGAACATCGGCAAAGTCAAGGTTAATAAGTCCCGGAACATTGATAAGATCAGTGATTCCTGTAACTGACTGCAGAAGTACCTCGTCAGCCTTCTTGAGTGCCTCAGGCATAGTTGTACGTCTGTCAACCAGCTCAAGAAGCTTATCATTAGGAATAACGATGAGCGCATCTACATTATCTCTTAAATGATCAATGCCCTGAATAGCATTCTGCATACGCTGCTTTGCTTCAAATCTGAAAGGCTTTGTAACGATACCTACTGTAAGTATGCCCATTTCCTTTGCAATGCCGGCAATAACAGGAGCAGCACCGGTTCCGGTTCCGCCTCCCATTCCGCAGGTAACAAAGACCATGTCTGCACCCTTGAACGAATTCTGGATCTCGTCGGCATTCTCTTCTGCCGCCTTTTCTCCAACCTCAGGCTTAGCTCCGGCTCCGAGACCCTTGGTGAGCTTTTCACCGATCTGCATAGCTGTAGGAGCCTTACATAATGTAAGAGCCTGCTTATCTGTATTTACGCCTATAAACTCAACACCGGCAACATTCTCATCTATCATACGGTTAACGGCATTGTTACCTGCACCGCCTACACCGACAACTATGATCTTTGCCGCTGATTCACTTTCCGGAACTACTATTTCTAACATGTACTTGTCCTCTTCTACAGTATTCTTATTAAATATAAGCTCTTTAAACGCTTTTTTCAAGCGCTTTTAAGGCTCTTAGCTTACGAATTTATTATGTTTTATTATGTTAATATTCAAAGACACTAACTGTTTCAGCCTTAACCGAAAAAATCACTCTATTTCTGTATTATCCGCTTGGCCGCTGTCTCTGACTTTAAAGCTTACAGCCGTATCTTTATTGCTGTCCTGATAACCGCTTAGGTCAAGCGTTCCCGCCAATTCTCTTTCTTCAAGCTTCGGAAGCATGTCTGAAAGTGCGGATATTTTGACTTCAAGATAATCATTCTGTCCTATATAAACATCAATATTTCCATCATCAAGACTTAAAGTTATATTTTTAAATTCATCAAAGGTAATGCTACCGCATCCAATATTCTTCTCCGCTAACTGCTGCGTAATATTCATGATGTCCGTAAAAAGCTCATCATCTGCTACAGGAAGCTTTTTCCCGAGCACTATGTATCCGAAATTCACGCCTTTTATGACAGGGATGTCATCGAGGCGTTCCTCGGAATTTTCTATAAGTATTCCATCCTTATCGAAATACATATAGCTGCTCATAAAGTTAATACATCCAACCGGCTTTTTCTCGTATATTATGAGGTCACAGCTGTTAGGACCGGTCAATGAGATCTTATAATCCGAGATAAACGGCAGCGTCTTTTTATCGCCTCTTATGCTTTTTATAAAGCAGAGCACCGTGTTGGAATCCCAATAATCGCTGAAAACAAGATCCTTGGCTTCTTCCTCGGTATAATACACCGGATTTCCTTTTACAGTGACATTTGTAACACGCAGCTTAACTCCGATCAGAATTATAACAAGAAAAATAAGCACTATTATCCAGTGCTTAATATTTCTTTTTTTCAGATAGATTATATCCGCTTCTTTTTTCATCTGTTGTTAAAATACTGTCTCAAACCTTTATCCTGTGCGCCACACTTAATACCAGTCCCATTTCCAGCATGGTGAACAAGACCGCCGAGCCTCCGTAGCTGATAAACGGCAGTGTTACTCCGGTATTCGGTATAACAGCTGTTACGACCGCAATATTCAGAACAGCCTGCAGTCCCAAATGCGCCATAACGCCGGTGCATAGCATGGTTCCGAACAGGTCTCTGGCATTTATCGCTATATTGTAGATCCTTACCAATATGTAAATGTACAAGAGCACTATCGTAGCCGCTCCTATAAATCCGAATTCCTCGCAGACGATAGTAAATATCATATCATTCTGCACCTCCGGTATGGCTCCGTATTTCTGTATACTTTCTCCGAGCCCGTGTCCGGTCATACCGCCGGAGCCTATGGCATAGAGTCCCTGAACAGTCTGATATGCATCTCCTTCAAAGATTTCAGGCGCAGCCCAGCCGAATACTCGCTTAAGTGCGTAGTGTGACGGGCTTTCTGTCATACCGCTTCGAAGAATAAGCCAATGAAGTCCCGGCTTAAGGCCTGCTACAAATGCTCCTGCCGCAGCTAAAAGTCCGAAGAAAACAACGTAATTATCAAGCGCTATAAACAGCATTATTGCTGTGATCATTGCTACTATTATACCGGAGCTTATGTTCTGTGAACCTACTAAAAGTGCAGGAATCGCTCCGTATATCGCTGCTCTCACCCAGTTTTTTGTCTTGTTCATATTAGGACCGCGTTCAGCCGCAAAGGCGGCAAGGAATATGATAAGTCCTATCTTTGCAAGCTCTGTAGGCTGAAATGAGCTTCCAAACAGCTGCAGCCATCTAGTTTTTCCGTGCGATGCCTGACCTAAAATCAGTGTGAACAGAAGCATTCCGCACGATCCGATATACGCGATTCTTGAAAGTATGCCCTTTAACAGTCTGTAATCAAACAGTGATGCTGCAACTGCAACAATAAGTCCGAAGCCACCTATCGTGAGCTGACGTTTAAAATAGAAGGTAGCATTATTTTTTTCCTGAAAAGCCATATATTGAGAACTCGAATATATGACTATAAGTCCTATTGCAAACAATAGTATCAATGCACACAGCAGACTGTAGTCATAAAAATATCTGGCTCCCGACTTTTTTACGGAAACATTGTTATTAACAGTCTGCCTGTCTGTTATGACCTGACCGCGCTCAACTCTGTATGCCGTGCCGCTCTTTGCCGAATATACTGTTTTTTGTCTGTCTCTTCTTTCAGCCAATTAAGTCTCCTTGCAGGCAATGTGTACAGTCTTTATTATTAAAGCTCCATTACACATTCCTTGAAAATGCGGCCTCTTTCCTCATAGTTTGCAAACATTCCCCAGCTTGCGCAGGCCGGACTGAGCAGAACGTAATCTCCCTCTTCCGCATAGGAAGCGCAGGTCTTTACAGCCTCGCTCATGTCCTCAACATAAACAATGTCATTAAAGCCGTATTTCTTACAGCATTCATCTATCTTATCTCTTGTCTGACCCATAAGGACAAGCTTTTTGACCTTGCCGTTAAAAAGCTTTACCCAATCGTCATATTCACTATGCTTATCATAGCCTCCGGCTATAAGTATAGTTGGTCCCGGCATAGCCTTTAATGCCTGTATAGCTGCATCCGGGTTGGTTCCCTTCGAATCATTATAGTATTTGACCTTGCAGCGTTCTCTGACAAATTCTATCCTGTGCTCGACGGCTCTGAATTCTTTTAATGCCTCTATGATTTTGTCGACAGCTACTCCCATCTTTACAGCCACTGCTGCCGCAGCCATGACATTCTCATAATTATGAGTTCCCAAGAGATTTAATTCATGCACATTTATAAGCTTTTTCTCAATGCCGGCTTCTCTGTACATTATATCATCGCCGTCAAGCCAGAAGGCATCACCGTCAGGTTTATCCTTGGATGAAAACCATACCACCTTGGCCTTAAGCTCCTTAGATGCGGCAAAGTCGCGAAGTATGCTGTCCGCATGATTGAGAATAACGAAATCCTCCTCAGTCTGGTTCATAGTCACAGCTTCTTTACAGCGTATATAGTTTGCCATTGTAAGGTGTCTGTCCAGATGATCAGGCGTAATATTAAGTATTGCACTTACATGCGGTCTGAAGTCATTGATAGTCTCAAGCATAAATGAGCTGACCTCGACAACTGTAGCCGAATCATCAGATGTTGCCAATGCCTCTGCTGAGAAAGGATTGCCTATATTTCCGGCAACGTGAACATCCTTATACTGCTTTTTCAAAATCTCTCCAACAAGCGCAGTTGTGGTCGTTTTGCCGTTTGTTCCTGTAATAGCAGCAAGCTTTCCCTTAGATGCCTGATATGCAAGCTCAAGCTCTCCTATGATAGGTATCTTAGCCCTGTCTATAACATTTATAAAATCAGCACTTAACGGGATTCCCGGACTTAAAACTGCAAGGTGAACACCTCTTAAATGCACAGGTCTTAGCTCACCCTTTACAAGCTCCACCTTATCCGTATCCTTAAACTGTCTTAATACAGCATTCTGATCGATATCCTCATTGCTGTTGTAGATAAGTGCTTCGCCGCCCATGGCGAGTACCATTTTAGCAGCTGCTATGCCGCTTTTGCCCGTTCCTCCTATTAATACTTTTTTGCTCTCTCTCATAGCCAGATCCTTTTTATGTTTAGCTTATATTGATATGTTTATACTATTTCAGATCCATCAGCATATTATCTGATGTAGACTGCCCCTAAGAATGAAACTGCCGATAGCAGCAGGGTCACTATTGTGAATGCTGCAACGATCCTGGTCTCAGAGTTTCCTAAAAGTTCAAAATGATGATGTATCGGTGCCATCTTAAAAAATCTCTTTCCGTGAGTCTTTTTAAAATATGTCACCTGAATTATTACCGATATTACCTCGATCATGTAAATGAAGCCGAATATAGGTATATAAAGCTCCATTCCGCTCACTACTCCCGCTGCGGCTACAAAGCCTCCGAGTGCCAGTGAACCTGTATCTCCCATAAATACTTTAGCCGGAAATACATTGAACAGAAGATATCCCAAAAGGCCGCCGAGTATTCCTGCAGCAACGATTGAAAGTCCCGGTGTTTTATTTGCAAGTCCCAGCATCATAAAGAATCCTGCAACCACCGCTGTGACCGAACCGTTCAATCCGTCGAGTCCGTCTGTGAAGTTAACCCCGTTGTCCGTACCGAGTATAACAAATATCACAAAAGGAACGAAGATCCATACAGGAAGATCGATATATAATGCAGTATCATGATTTCCGGTAAACGGAATGTATACTCTTCCCTGTGAATGTCCCTCTTCAACACTGTAAAACGCCCATACTGAAAAGATCAATGCGATAACAAGCTGAAGTAAGAGCTTCTGCTTTGGCTTTAGGCCGTCTGTATTGTGCTTTTTGATCTTGAGGAAATCATCAGCAAAGCCGACTGCTCCGAAGCCTATCATAAGAAAGAGTACCTGAAGAGCATCATTTCCTGCCTGTCCGAATGCTATAAAGCCCATAACTGCCGCAGCTGTTCCTGATATAAGGAACATTATGCCGCCCATAGTAGGTGTGCCCTGCTTTTTAAGATGGCTCTGCGGTCCTTCCTCTCTTACCTCCTGTCCGAATTTAAACCTATGAAGCATAGGGATAAAACTCGGTGCCATAAGCACAGTTAAGGTAAATGCTATACCTATTGTAAGAAAGACTATAGCAAGATTATTTATATCAATTACAAGCTCCATAACTAACTCCTATCTGTTACTCCTCCGGCTGCGGCGCGTATTCTTCACTGCTATCCTCCGGAAGCATCTCAGGCACATCAGATATTTCTCCGTCTGTGCCTCCCTGAATAAACTCATCCGAAGCTGTTTCTGTCTTTATATTGACAGCATCCGCCGGAACGGTTTCATGTACCGTCTCTCCGTTTTCGTTTGATATTATGTCAATGCTTCCGTCGCTTTCCGTCTGCTCACTTGCAGCAGAAGCATCAAGCCCGGTCCCCATGGTTATCCTTGAATCACCCTCTGCACTAGGAAGCACTGTCTCCGGTGAAGCCGCCTCGCTGTCATCAACCGTACCATCAGGATAAATATTCATAGCAGGCAATACCTCTGCCATGATCTTTGAGAAAATATTTGAGGCAAATGAACTGTGCGCTGCTTCCTCTCCGGGAAGATTAGGCTCGTCAATTATAACATAGCAAAGTATTGACGGATCCTCTGCAGGCGCAAAGCCGCAGAAGCTTACAACATAGGTCTTTGCAGATCTCGGCTGCTTCTGGGCCGTTCCGGTCTTTCCTCCGACCGTATAGCCCGGAACCTTTGCAGCCTTTCCTGTTCCGTGTCCAACAGTCTCTACAAGAGCTTTTTTAATAAAATCACAGGTAGAGGATGAAACTGTTTCTCTTACCAGCAGCGGCTGAACATCTTCCTTTAAAGCGCCGTCTGCAGAAAGTATCTGCTTTACAACATGCGGCTTATAATAGTAGCCTCCGTTAAGCACAGAGCAATAGGCCGCTGCCATCTGTATCATTGTACAGTTGAAGTTCTGCCCGAAGGAGTTTGTAGCAAGCTGTGTACGGCCTATCTTTTCATCTGAGAAGCCAAGCTTTTCAGTATTGGCCTCTGCAGGAAGATCGATGCCGGTATATCCGCCGAAGCCGAATATCTTCTGATACTTCATAAAGGTATCAGCCTTTTCGGCAAAGGCTATATTCATCATTACTACGTTGCAGGACTGGGTAATGCCTCCCATGACATCCAGTATGCCGTGTCCGTTTCTGTTTACGCAGTTTATCCTCCAGGAATTTATTCCGTCCGAAAGTCTGACATTTCCTGTGCAGTCAAATGAAGCATTTTCGGATATAACATTTTCCTCTAATGCTCCCGCAACTGTAAATATCTTTTGTGTTGAACCCGGCTCAAATGCATCACTTATGCAGAGATTTCTCCAGTTCTGATACATAGCTATTGTCTTGCCGAGCTTCATGATCTCCTCTTCACTGTAGAAATCGGTGACCTGAGTGCTCGTTATAGGCGTCTTATCCGGTTTTTTAAGCTTATAGTCAGAAACAGCCTCATTTATACCGTATTTATATATCTCCTCATCCGTGAAATCCCCTGTGGTGTACGGTGAGTTTAAATCAAAGGTCCTTGTACTTGCCATACCTAAGACCTCGCCGTTTTTAACATTCATAACGATGCAGGCTGCTGATTTTGAACCTATTTCACCGTTTTTCCACTCGGCAAGATACTTTTCAACAATATTCTGAACCGTAGTATCTATCGTGAGAACAAGACTGTCTCCGTTTACTGCCGATCTTATAACCTTTTCAAGATTGGCCTCATCGTCCAGATATCCGTATTCTCTTCCGTTTGTTCCGGTAAGCGTGCTGTTGTAATACTGCTCAACTCCGCCGCTTCCTACACTTCCGTCCTCGGAAGAAAAGCCGATAACATTGCAGGCAAGCTGGCCGTAAGGATATACACGCTTATAATTTTCCTCAAACCATATTCCGGCTATCTTATTTTTTCTCTGCGCCTGATCCTCGCTTGAGGCATATTCCTTATTCTTTTGCTTAACGTACTCATCAAAGGCTTGCTTGTCATCGTAGCTTATGTCCTTCTGATATCTTATATATGATGAGTTTATGTTGGAACTTATCTTGCCTCTTACATCGGAAGCATCAAAGCCGAAAAATTCATTTAAGGCCTGAACAGTCGGATCGATTATATTCTTAGCCTGATTTCCGCCCTCGATAGGATATTCCATGTCATGCATCTGCTTAGGGTCAAGAATGAGTATATAAACCTTTTCACTTGACGCCAGCCTGCTGCCGTTCCTGTCATAAATATCCCCTCGTCTGTACGGGAGCGTTCTTGATTCATATTTTGCCTGCCTCTGACTTAATATCTTCTTGTTATAGTCATCGGCATTATTTTTTTGTATAAAAAAAATGTTTACTAATAATGCAAATAATGCCAGCCCTATTAGAAAAACAGAGACTGACAATTTAGTTGCCATATACTTTTTCAAACGTCCGGAGCCTTTATCGTTCCTGTTTGGTGTCTGCGGACGGGATGTCTTCATACTGCCTTACATACTCACTTTCGGTTTTATCATATTGAATGATATTGTTGCGGTTTGCGTGAACCATTCCAAGCTCATTTACCGCTACATCATAGACATGGTTTAAATCTATAGATGTATCGATGCTTCTTTCCAATGCATCATTCTCATTTCTGAGATTCTCAAGTCTTGCCTCAAGGGTCTTGACATTATCCATGTGTGCATCAATAGATGATTTAAGACACAGATAATTATAGCCTGTAAAAAGCACTGCTGCCACTGAAAGCATAAGCAGGATCGAAAGAGGGCGGTTGAGAGATACTGTTTTGGTCCTCTGTGCCTCACGATTCAGACGAACTATCCTTCTTTGTTCTTCAGGAGAAATACGGCGGCGTCTTTTCGGCTCAGCCTCGGCACGAACCACTCTTACGGTATTGCCTTCTGTGACATACTTTTCTGTATAGTCATTTGCTCGGCTCATATTCATATTCCCGGTTCTGATGCCCATTAGTTTCCCTTTCGTAATTATATCTATGCTGCAAATCAATCCCGCATCCTGCTCTTATCGCAGAGATCCTTTTATACCTTTTCAAAGACTCTTAGCTTTGCGCTGTGAGCTCTGTTATTCATCTCAAGCTCTTCGACTCCTGCTGTCACAGCCTTTCTTGTTATGACCTTTCCCTTGGATTTTCTTCCGCATACGCATACCGGAAAATCTTTAGGACAGATACAAGGATCTTCAGCTGTTCTGAATGCATTTTTAACTATCTTATCTTCGAGTGAATGGAAGCTTATTATACAGAGCCTTCCTCCCGGCTTAAGAACGTCTATAAGACCGTTTATAGAATCCTTAAGTATGTCTAATTCGGCATTGACCTCGATCCTTATAGCCTGAAATGTCTTCTTTGCCGGATGACCCTTGCCCTCACGCACTCTTGCAGGTATTGCTGCCTTTATGACGTCTGCAAGCTCAAAGGTCGTCTCTATAGGCTTTTCGCTCCTTGCTCTTACGATATGCTTTGCTATATTCTTAGCAAAGCTGTCCTCTCCGTAATCTCTGATGATCCTGAACAGCTCCTGCTCGGAATATCCGTTTACCACCTCAAAGGCTGTAAGCTCATCACGTCTGTCCATCCTCATGTCAAGCGGAGCGTCTTCTCTGTAGGAAAAGCCTCTTTCGCCTTCATCGAACTGATGTGATGAAACTCCGAGATCAAGAAGCATGCCGTCTATGGCTTTAATACCAAGTGTGTCGAGGATATCTAATGTATTGAGATAATTGTCTCTTACGATGGTCACTCTGTCCTTATACGGCTCAAGGCGCTTTGTAGCTGCCGCTATGGCATTATCATCTCTGTCAATGCCTATGAGTCTGCCGCCTGCATCAAGCCTTTTTGCTATCTCAAAGGAATGTCCGGCGCCTCCTAAAGTACCGTCTACATATATACCGTCAGGCTTAATGTTAAGTCCTTCGAGCACCTCATTCAGTAATACAGATATGTGTGTAAATTCCATTAAAGTTCAAGACCTTCTAATTTTTCGAGCTCCTCATCAGTCATATCATCAAATGCATCAGGAGCATTGACCTCATCCCACTTTTGCTTATTCCAGAACTCTATGCGGTCTCCTAATCCGATTATGACCACATCCTTATCGAGACCCGCTTTTGATCTCAACGCCTGGGTTATAAGTATTCGTCCCATCTTATCGACTTCACACTCTATGGCATTACCCATAATGAGACGAGTCAGCTTCATTCCTGCTTTATTGGTAAGTGAAAGCTTGCTTAAGTTGTCCTGTATCCTCTGCCATCTTTCAAAGGAATATGCCGAAAGGCAGTCAGCCAGGCCTCTGGTGACAACGAAATGCTCACCCAATTCGCTGCGGAATTTGGCAGGTATCGTTACCCTGCCTTTCGCATCGATATTGTGGTTGTATTCGCCCATCAACATGTTTTCTGCTCCAAATCTGACACTAACTGACACAAGCTGACACTTTATGCCACTTTTTATTCAATTTTAAAGCAAAATGGTCAAATGTCAAGGCGCTTGAAAGGCATTTGCTGACGAATATTTAATAAAATTTTGAGGTGTTTTTGTATACCACAATATATGGTGTGAAAGTTTTAAGAAACTACAAGAATCCTCTTATATATGTTAAGTTTATTATCAAGAAATGCAGGCAAAATAAATACAGGCACAAAAACAGAGGCCGATGCATTGCATCAGCCTCCGACAGCATTGAGGATGCCTGATTTTTTAATCAGGAGCATCACCTGCGGCATACGCCGCATATACATTAAGAGGTTTGTTGTTACTACTTTATCTGCATATTGTTAAGAATGATGTCAGGCATTGTTCCCGGAACACATTCCATCTTTGTGAGTCCGATAGAAAGAGCGCGTGTATCATCGATCTGTGCCACATACTGGATCCACTGGTAACCGATGTACTTATAGGTACGGCCGTGGAATGTAATGCCGCCTATAACTCTGTCCTCTATGTCACTATAGTTTTCAAAGCTGTCTTTATAGTAATCGAAATCATCAACGCTGCCTTTGACCTCAAATCGCATTGCTCCTGCTCCGAAAGCTGTAGGATCATCATTCTCTACAAGTGCTCTCTTTGATTCGTCATAGGACCAACCGGTTTCAGGGATTTTAGTTGTGATCTTAACTACCACATCTTTCTTTGCAAACTGCTCTATATCAGCCGAGAAATCCTTCATAACAGCATTTGCAGATGCTGCCTTATCAGCCTCAGCTGCCTCAGCCTTAACGATATCAAGATACTTTGCAATTGCTTCCGTGCTTGAGAAGCCGCTTGTATTGTAAGCGCTTATCTTATATACGCCGTCTTCGTTTTCCTTGAAATTGACGTAAATGAAATTATTGCTGTTTTCCTTAGAGATCCATTTGTAGTAGCGGTAATTTGCCTTCATATGGTCGCTGTACTCTTCCTTAACAAATTCTCCTTCTACTCCAAAGTGATCGCAAAGCTCTTCATAGGTCGTATTAAAGATATCCTTTGCGACCTCATTCATCCAAACGTAACCCTTTTGCACTTCTTCATCGCTCATGAGTCCGTCTCCGCCCGGTGCATTTCCTCCGGCATTAGAGGCTATAGCACCTGCACTTCCTCCATCGTCAGCAGCTTTGGCATCACCGTCATCAGTATGTGTGTCAATGCTTCCGCCTTCTGCTGTGCCTTCTGCCCCGATGCTTCCAGGCATTGCCTTCTTAGCTTCTATCATCGGCAGATACCAGTCATTGTAGAAATATGGACGATCATCTTCATCCACATCATCCCAATAGGTTCCCCAAGGACGAAGATAAATATCATAATGATACTCATCATCACCGTTTTCATAATATCCGTCGATCCATATCATATTCTCATGATCAACAAGTCCCGGATCAACGATCCAGTCTGCATGCTCAAGCTGAACATCCGTGAACCAACCGCCCTCTGAGTATACTGTTCCGTGATCTCCTGTTCCGGCCTTATTGAGACTTACAGCAGCTGTAACCATAGGATCTTCCTGTGCATAATCCTCATCCCAGAGAGTTATGGTACCCATATAATCTTCGCCTATATCTATAACTCCGCAAAGATCGGTCCAGGCACCTTCCATGCTCTCATAAGCCCCTGAGCAGCCGTTCATGATCCACCAGCCGTACCATGCGCCGTTCCACCAGTCTAACAGCTCGTCGCCTGTAGCTGCCGGAAGGGCCACTCCGCCCTCATCAGGATCGCCTTCTATTTTTTCAACCTCTTCACGGCTGAGCGTTGCAGGGTCTATAGTGAACTTGCCGCTCTTAGTACCTAAGAAGTCCTCTAAGGTCACTTCGATCTTACCTTTAGTGTCATCGAGCAAATACGCTGTTTTAACTTCTAAGGTATCGCCCGGAGCAACTTCCTCGAACTGATTCTCAATGATGGTGCTGAACGTATCATCAATAAATATCGTGGCTACCTCAAGATCCTTGCCGTTCTGTATAAGAGTTTCTGAAACAGACCAAAGATATGAAGTACTGTCCTTGCCATTATTGGTAAAATCCAATGTAAGAACGATAGCATCATTTCCTTCAAAATCCTCCATGATGCATGCGCTCTTGTAAAGTACCTTATTATCTCCCAAATTTAATAAATTGCTGTCTTCTGCTTTCTTTTCCTTTCCGCAAGCGGTAAGTAAGCTCAGCATCAATGCTGTAAGAAGCAGGCAGAGCATAGTTCTTTTTTTATTTTTCATAATTTCCTCCTGTTTCTTTTTTGTTTATTTCTGTTGCTATGCCCACGGATCCTTAGCTGCAGGAACACGGATACCGCTTAACACACTCGAATACTCCCATAAGAACCACTCACCCGTTGACTCCTTCTTGCGAAGCTTTATAGGTCTTGGTGAGTCCGCTCCTGCTGTTTTAAGGAATACTCTTAGATAACCAGGCTCAATATCCTGAGGTCTCTGGTCTTCCAGGACATTTAAAACATATGGTGTATTCGGCTGATAGTTATTTTCAGGTTTTGCTCCCTCAAAATACGCCATCGGAAGATAGGCTTTATCACGAAGCCTGTCAGTTAAAAATTGTGTGTCGTAAGGAGTCATAGGTCTCGGGCCGCGCAGCAGATTCATTGCAGCCGTGCCTGCGTTCTTATCCTTATCAAAAAGCTTAAGAGCGCAAAGAAACATTGCGCATATATGCTCAGGCTGTTTTCCTGTAGCAGCCAGAGCTTCAAATTCCTGTAGATTTCCCGGTATTTTCTGAATAGTTATCTGCATATGATCACTACCTCCTCTAAATTGTATTTTATCCGATACAATTCGTTTTTACCCCCGCCTGTTGGTTAGGTTTTGAAGATAATCTTAATTTTTATTTTGAAAGCTAAGCTTTATGCATTGATCAGACGGCATATAAATATAATTGCTGTTATGGGGATGAATACATATAATAGAGCTATGGAGGGCATTGCATGAACAAATCTACCCAAAAGAGTATACTGTTTGCACTTATAGCTCTTGGTCTGATCGTGCTTGCTATGGGTGTACGGTATATCAACCGTATGTTTTTTAATTGCTTAGAGCTTACACTTCTCAGAAGCGGTATATACATTTTTCTTTTCGCCGCCTGGGGCTTTTCTATCCATACCCGCATCATACAGACTCAGGTTAGGCGATATCTCCTGACTATTACCGCACTTATGGTGCTGTGGCTTATGCTGCGCTCAGTCAAGTATTCAATAAATAGTATTAATGCCTCTCGCGTACTTTGGTATTTATATTATCTGCCGATGCTGTTTATTCCTATGCTTTCGCTATTCGTCTCATTCTCCTTAGGCAAACCCGGAGATTTCCGATTGCCCTATTGGACAAAACTGTTCTATGTTCCGACAGCGATACTGTTTCTTTTTGTTCTGACTAATGATTTTCACCAATCAGTTTTCTCATTTCCGTCAGGAATTATGACGGACCGCTACTATCGTTACGAAAACGGGTACTTTTTAATATTTTGCTGGGATGTTCTGTGCGCCGGATCGTCTTTTATTATCATGATGCTCAAATGCCGCATTCCTCACAGTAAACAGATCCGTTTACTGCCGTTTATGCTTTTGTTTATATCGATAGCGTATACTGCTGCCTACATTTATAAGATCCACTGGGTCTGGTTTCTGGCAGGTGATTTTACGGTTACGCAATGCCTGCTTTTTGCCTGCATTTTTGAAAGTTGCATCCGATGCGGGCTTATTCAGTCTAATATTGGATATGATGAGCTTTTGGAGGCTACAAGTCTGCCTGTTCAGATCACTGATAGTGAATTTAATACAAAATATATATCCTCGGCAATGCAGGAGCCGCTTCCTGAAAGCATAATCAGGGACATGACACAGGATGCTGTAAAGCTTGATGAAAACACTCTTTTGAAGCGCCATAGGCTTCGCAGAGGCTGGGTATTCTGGAAGGAAGATATACTTAAGCTGAATAATATTCAAAAGGAATTGGAACTTACCTGTGACGAGCTTAAAGATACAGGTGATGTTCTTGCTGCTGAAAATGAACAGCGTGCAAGACTGTTAAAGCTGACTGAGGAAAATCGCCTGTATGATGAAATAGAAATGCAGACTGCAAAGCAGATCTCAATGCTTCGTGAGCGCCTGGATGAATTGAAAAAAACTGAGGATGCTTCCAAAGGAAGACAGCTTTTAGGACAGATCATTATCATCGGAACCTATATTAAAAGGAGAAACAACCTTATTTTTGTAGGAGCACAGCAAGGTCATATATCTGTTCAGGAGCTCAGGCTTTGCCTTAATGAATCTGCTGAAAATCTTAATCTGTACGGAATAAATTGCAGGGCTACTGTTAAAGGTGAAGGCCGGCTCACTATAGAACAGGCCGCAAATATATATGATCTGTTTGAGGCAGTCGTTGAGGCCGGTCTTGAGTCTCTTGACTCACTATTGGTTTTTATAGAAGCGGATCCTCACCCTAATGTAAATATATGCATTTCAGGTACCGGGCCGCTCAGTGCTTTAAAAATACATTTTCCTGAGCTTAAGCTTGAAAAGGATGAGGATGGTCTGCAATACATAACATGCAGCTTCTTTTAGATCGGAGGGATGATAATTATCTATGGACAGAATAAAAGAAAGCTTTGACATCCTGCCGATAGCAGTATGCTTCTTCGACAAAAACGGGGGCGTAAGGCTTATAAATCACCGTATGCTTTCAATAGTAAATCTGCTTAGAAAAGACGGCATCCAGACTCTTTCAGAGCTTAGGCATGCACTTGAATTTCCACCGTCAAATATATACTGTCTCGATCCTAAGCTACAGATATTTCTGTTTCCTGATAATCAGGCTCTTAAGTTTACCGAGGAAAGCATTACGACAAAGGCAGGAATACCGTATACACAGATAATTGCTGCTGACGTAACAGAGCTTATTAATAAGCAAAATCTGCTTAAGGAAGAAAATACAAAGCTTAAAGAGGCAAATGACCGACTGAGAACGCTGTTTACCAAGATGCCTGAAATCATTCGAGAAGAGGAAACCCTTGCAATGAAGCTGCGCGTGCATGACGGCATAGGCCACAGCATACTTGCTGCACGCCGTGCGCTTATAAAAAATGCGAGTGTCAAAGAGCTCAAGGTAAGTGCAGAGCTTTGGGAACAATCCATTGCCGTACTTTATCGCTACAATCAGATGACAGTTCATACCGAACTTTTGGAAACAGCCCAAAAGCGTGCAGAAGAAATGGGTGTCAGGTTAATAACAAAGGGAGCCTTTCCGAAATCAAAGAAAAACCGAAGACTTGCATCTCTTGCGATTTGTGAATGCGCCGCAAACTGCGTCCGTCACGCCGGAGGTACCGAATTGTATGTCCGCTTTGATTCTGTAAATGGTCATGTTAATGTCTCTGTCTCAAATAACGGAGCTTCACCAAGGGAAGAAATAGTAGAAGGCGGCGGGCTTTCAATGCTGAGACATCGCATAGAAGAAGCAGGCGGCAGAATGAGGATTCAAAGCCTCCCTAATTTCAATTTAATGCTCGATCTGCCTGAAAAGGAGGAAACTGTAAATGAAAGTGATGATCGTTGAAGATCAGGCCATGATACGAAGCCTGCTTGAAAGCTATTTTCGTGAGGACGACGGCCACAAAATAGCTGCATCAATACCAAGTGCAAAACAGGCAGTTGAACTGTGCAAAAAAACTCCTGTAGACCTTATTCTTATGGATGTACAGACGGAGCACCGTGAAAATGGACTTACTGCAGTTCGTGAAATAAAGGCACTGCATCCCAAAATAAAGATAATCGTTGTGACCTCTCTTATTGACGGCGCGGTTTTAGATAAGGCAAAGGAAGCCGGAGCCGATAGCCTCTGGTACAAAGATTCCGCAAGAGACCGTCTGATGGATGTAGTCCATAAGACGATGAATGGTGTGCATATTTTCCCGGATGCTCCTCCCGTTGTCAATATCGGTATGGCTAAAAGCACTGAGTTTACAAAAACAGAGCTCAAGGTCCTCAGGTATCTGCTGAAAGGCTTGTCCTACACACGCATCGCCGCAGAAATGGGCTGTAAAATGTCTACGGTTAAATTTCATGTAGCTAACATGCTTCAGAAAACCGGATTCGAGAATAAGCTCCAGCTGGCACTTGCTGTCAGCGATGTCAAGCTGATTGCAGACCTGGCAGAGCTTTAGGCTACTCCTGAAAAATCCACACTATTATGTCGGCTGCGCCATATAACCCTGCTATGAATAAAGGACACAGACAAACGCTTAGTTTATCTGTGTCCTTAGTATTATGTGTTCAGTATATTTGCCTTATGCAGCTTTCGGCTTAGCGTTTTTCTGCTTTATAATGATCACCGCCATCACAACAGCGATAGCCAATGATAAAAGCTGCGAGACAGCTATGCCCGTACCAGGAAGCTTAAGCTGATCCGTCCTGAGACCTTCGATAAGGAATCTGCCTATGCCATAGAACAGAAAATATCTTACAGTCACTTCTCCTGTACCCATCTTTCTCTTTCCGGCATATATATAAAGAAAAATAAATGTCAGGAAATTCCAACAGGACTCATAGAGGAAGGTCGGATGAACCTGTATATATCTTATGCCGTTATCCAATATCTCATGGTTCAAAAGATCGGCATTGATCATAGACGGATTTACTATTGATTCCTTTATGCGCATTGCAAAAAGTGAATCTGTATAGCCTCCGAATGCCTCACAGTTAAAGAAATTGCCCCAACGGCCTATAAACTGTCCGACTAAAACTCCCAGCACACTTCCGTCACTGAGCTTTAAAAAAGGATATTTTTTGACCTTACAGAAAACTACTGCTGCGATAACACCGCCAATAATACCGCCGTATATTGCCAATCCGCCCTGTCTGATATTGAGTATCTTAAGGAGATCGCCTCTATAGTATTCCCATTCAAAAAATACATAGTACAGTCTTGCTCCTATGACACCGCATATGACTGCGGCTATGAAAAAGTCATAGAATACAGACGGATCCTCATTGTGACGCACTGCATTTCTTTCGACTGCAAACAGTGCCAGCAGCATGCCTATGCCTATTATTATTCCATAAAAGGCAACGTCAAATTTCCCAAATAATGTTATGTGATTTTTCATTGTCTCAATTACAATATTGAGATGAGGAAAAATCAAATCTGCTCCGTTATAACTCAATTTAAAAACTCCATATATTAGCTGTTTGGAGGTCCCTGTGTCTGACCCGGAAGCAGGTTGCCATAGGAATCATATGCTGTTGAGCTCGATGTTGTAGTATTCTGTTGGATACTGCCTGTCGGGCCTATAGTAGTTGTTGTACTGGTTCTTCCTGTAACAGTCGGGCCCTGATTATTTACAGTACTTCCCGAAGGCCCGTTTACTACAGCACTTCCGGTTCCTGAAATTGAAGGTCCTGAGTTTCCGTTTACGGATGTATTAGTTCCGTCAGGGCTTCCTGAAGTGGTAACATTTCCGGTAATGCCTGTACTTCCGGACGGACCTGCAGTTCCCTGTCCGTTTAAATTGCTGCCGGCAACATATGCTCCGTTTGAACCGAAGGCATAGGAAACATTATTGATCGTAAGTGTCGTATTTGCTGCCATACGGCCATCCGACTGAAGATAATAATATGTGCCGTTTTCGTTGCGCCAGCCCTTGTACATAGTTCCGTCGGCATTGAGATAATAATAAGTACCGTTCTGCTGATGCCATCCGGTCACCATCTTACCGTCTGAGCCGAAGCAGTACCAGTTATTATTGATCTTTGCCCATTTGCCTATAACGCAGCTGCCGTCATCAAGGAAGAAATACCAGCTGTTGTTGATCTGACGCCAGCCTGTAGCCATAACTCCGCTTGCTTTGAGGTAGTAATATACAGTGCTGCCGTTTTTATCGATCTTAAGCCAGCCTGTATGCAGCTGTCCGTTTGTCGTATCCAGATAGTACCAATCATTGCCGGTCTTGACCCAGCCCTTTTTCATAGCTCCGTCATCGCCGAAATAGTACCAGACGTCATTGATCTTGGTCCAGCCTCTCTGCATATATCCGTCATTGCCCATGTAATAATATACATACTCTCCGTTATTGCTCATTCGGAGCCAGTTATTGACAATGATCTGGCCGTTCTCTTCATAGTAATAATTATTATTGCTCTGCTTCCATCCGGCAAAAGCACCAAAGGAATACAGGCTCGCTGCGGTAATTCCCAGTAAAATACCGAGAGTTGCTCTCTTTTTCATCATGGTTCCCTCCGAAACGATAAGCTCCCATTTGTATACTATATTAACACATGCGCTTATACGAAGTACATAATTTTTTCTTACGAAATGTCCCCGCAAGGCCCATAAAAATGCCTATTTCATACAACTTTCAGCACCTTTGCCGAATACTTTTTAAAGTACCTGTACATCTTTATAGTATAGTCAGAAAAGCTTACTCCAAGCTGCTCCTTATAGACTCCCCAGAGTGACCATAGCAAGCCGCCTAAAGCCATATAAGCATATACAGTCAGTCTTTCCTCTTTCTCAGGTTCTCTGCCGAAATATGCATTCATAAGCTTTTCTGTGCTGTCTTCTTCCATATATGAGTATATAGCACACATTCCGATATCAATAAGCGGATCATTCATAGCTGCATATTCCCAGTCGATCAGCTTAATTTTTGACTGATCACGCTCATTTTCTGAAATATCAGCTCCTTCAAGAAAAATAAAATTATCCGCTACCGGATCTATATGGGACAGCACCTCCTTATGCTTTAAGCCTGAAAGCCAGTTAAGCAGTCTTTCTTTAGTATCACTTATCACACCGTAATCGCTGAACGGAATATTATCAATTCCTCCGCACAGCTCCTCATAAAATTTGATCTTACCCGCAATGTCAAAACGGTGCGCTACAGATATATTTGAGTCATGCAGCATTTTAAGCTTTTTCATACAGCACGCCATATCCGTATCGCTATGCGGGTCCGCATTACGTGAGTTTTCATAATATTCTGATATCTTATACCCGCTGTTCTCATCATAATAGATGAGTCTTTCGGTTATATCCAAATATTTAACCGCATCATATACTGCTTTTTCCTCATGTCTGTTTATAAGCTTCTCAGTTCCCTGCCCCGGTATACGGCAGATATATGAGCTTCCTTCCAAGGAAAACAGCCACGAGTTATTTGTCATTCCTGCCTTAAGTCTGCGAATATTGGTGATTTTGGATTCAGGTTCATTGAATACACGGCTTACCAGCTGCATAGCCGCAGAGCCCGAATCATCAATATATTTCTTATCAAACGATCTCAGCTCTTCAAGATTTTCAAACTCGTAAACATTATTATCAGGTTGAAGATTAATGCTCATATTTAATGAAGAGCATAATTCAAGTTCAGGTATATGTCCGAAAAATGCATTAAGCCTCTTCTTAGCTGTGCCGTTAAGCATATCCATTAATACATTTTCCCAATAATAATCGTCCGTTCCGGGCATCTTGGCATAGCGTTCCAGAACCGGCATAAAGCTGTCTGAAAAATCTCGTGAAAAATATGCAGGTCCCATCATGCAGTTACAATCTCTTCCTCCGGGATAAGTATCTGTGATGCGTCCCTTTTTATCAGTAACCAAGACCCATTCCGAAGTCGGGCCGTCAAAATGAACTCCCGAATACCAGGCTCCGCCCTCATAGCTGTGATATATATTGTCTCTTATCCAATTGTCAGAGCTTAATATGTAAATGTTTCTGCCTCTTATAAAATCCCTTGCGGCATATATACTGGATATATTATTTTTTGACTCATAATCCTTGTTGTATATAAGCGTACAGCCGTATTTATCAGTAAGATATTCGAATTTTTCCTTCATATATCCGACTATTACGGCTATATCAGTAATACCTACGGAATTTAGCTGTTTTATCTGCCTTTCTACCATAGGCTCGCCGAATACCTCTAACAGTCCCTTTGGGGTCTCAAACGTAAGCGGTACAAATCTTGATCCGAAACCGGCAGCCATTATTACAGCTCCGTCAACCATATATGGCTTGATAAATTCGATGCCTTTTTCAGTTACTCGGTAGGTTTCCCCTTTTTCTCGGCAGCCATGCTCTATAAGACTGTCAGCCATGCATTTCTTTATAAGCGTATTAACTGAACCCAAGGCAATGCCTGTAGTCTTAACCAGACCTCTCTGAGTTATAGTAATATTTTCAAGAATGCTTCTCAGCAGTATTACCTGCCTGTTCATCTGTGTTTACTCTCCGTTCTCATAAAATCAGAGGCCCTTAATTAGCGGACCTCCGAGTACTATTCATCAGCATTTATATACTAAATAACTATAGTGGACTTGACTTCTGTCCTGTTAATTTATTATTGTCTTTATCTGGCTCCTCTTCCGCCTCCGCCATGAGTCACACCTCCTGAGCTTGTATGCGTTGAGGAAATTCCTCCGCCGTGTCCGGAATTGGAATCATTTGAAGGACGCTCAATTTTCCTTGACGTAACAAATTTATTGACAAATCTGCTTCCTGAGCTGCTTGTATGCTTATAGCCTGATGAAGCCATATAAGCCTGATTTATACCGTTTGCCCTGGCTTTTTCACCTTTCATGGCATAACTTGCCTTAACAGATTTAACCGGCAGTATTCCGGCAATAAGGCTGATTGCAATTGCTGCTAAAATCTCTAATGGATCAAGACTTTTCTTTTCTGGCTTAGGCTCGTAATAAGGATCTAATTCTCCGGTTTCTGTATCATAATTTGCCTGGTCTTCGCTGATGCCTTCACTGTATAAAAGATCTACGCCTTCTGCGAACAATGTGCAGGCTTTATAATAATCGCCTTCAGCAAAGTATGTCCATACTCCGCTGCCGTTATCAATTTCATCAAATATATAGTCAACGCCTCTGTCAGTTATATAACGTATGGCATCTCCTGCAGTAGAAATGTAGGCGCTTCCGTTCCCGTATGTCTCCATAACCAGGATACATCCGCTGTTATCAGCCCCATATCCAAAGCCGGAATTGTCATATATATCATCGGCATAGTCCTGAGTTCTTTCGTAGCCGCTGATATCCTCTGCCGTAAATACGGCAATATCAAATCCGGTATTCTCAGACACCGTGTCAAGCGCCGCTCCCAGTGCTTCTCTTTCCTCATCACTCAGAAGTCCGGCAGTATCAAATACTCTTACTCCTTCGTCATGCAGTGCAGCAATATCATCATAGCATTCGGAAACATCATAGCTGATGTCGAGCTCTGATGCTTTTTCATAGTCAGCCGCCTCTGCGTTTATACCGTTTATAGTAAGGCATACTCCGGCAATACATGCGGCATGAAGAGTTTTTTTATTCAGCAGGCTCATAATATACCCTCCGATCAAAACCATTACACATATCTTTTTTCGCTAACCTTACGGACATACCCCCTGTCCGCAGCATATGTAAACATTCTTCACAGAACAAAGTAGAAAAACAGCATAAGCACCACAAACAGAGGTGCAGCAATAGATATAAAGAGCTTTTTAAGCTTGCTGTTATCTACCGGCAGCTCTCCGCAGGTCTTTCCTGTCTGACCGTTTATTGAGAAATAGTATATCTTGCCGTCATTTCCCTTATAGGTAAGTGTCCATACAGGGAGCATTACGTAGCTGTACTTCTCAGTTACTGTATTAATATTTATTTTGTCTAGGGTTACACTGTCAAATTCTGATTCAATGCTTGAGGTTATCTGATTTTTAGCATATTCTTCTGCTTCGGCATTAATCTGAGGCTCGATCTCAGACTTATCTATATCGCGTATTTCAGCCATATACCCCTGCATATATACAGGCTCAAAATCCTGCTTTTTTTCAAGCTTAAAAGGAATGACGCTTTCACAGAGAACTTTATTGGCATTTTTAAGCGCTATACATGAAATGTCATTGATCTCAATGCTTCCCGGCTGATATATCTCATATACAGATGTCTCTGTATACTCAGTATCACCCATTCTGTAAACATTCAGATTTCTTCCTTCACCGGTTGCAACGCTGTCAAGCTTTCCGCTGTATACCCAGTACGGGAAGTATACGCCCTTTATCTCATCTATGCGATCCTTATAAAAAGCTTCAGGTACGTATTTATGCTGCTTTAACCATTCCTTGAATATTTCAGATGCCTTCTTTTTATCTATGTCAAAGGCTATTACATAATCAGGGTCAAAGCTTCCCTGGAACTTATCTGAAAGTACTACAGGGCTTCCGCAGTAAAAGCATTCTGTTGCAGCAACAGTAGAATCTGCAGCAATCTGAGCTCCGCAGGAAGGGCAGCTGTATATCTTTACAGCCGATGCAGCTTTCATCGATGCCGGAGTCTTTCCCTCGGCCTGTCCGCTTTCAGCATCACCTGATGCTGAAGGTTCAGCAGCTTCAGGTACATTGACCCCAAGGAATTCTGCCTCTTCTCTGCTCACCTCCTGAGCTTCTTTTGAATCCGGATTAAGCTTTTTTATTTCCTCCTCACTGAATGCAGAATCGCAGTATTCACATATAAATTTCTTTTTTCCTCCGTCCCACTTGAGCGGACCTTCACAGTTGGGGCACTTATATGTCAGTACAGCCATACCTTCCTCCTTTTTATAAATGAGTTAAACTTAATTTATAAACGCTTGGTTAAATTCTCGGAAAGCTCTTCATATCCCGGCTTTCCCAAAAGTGCAAACATGTTCTTTTTGTAGCTTTCTACTCCGGGCTGATCAAAAGGATTAACTCCTAACATGTATCCGCTTACACCGCATGCAAACTCAAAGAAGTAGAAAAGCTCTCCTAAGGAATACTCACTCTGATCCTTTACAGTCAGCCTCATGCAAGGAACTCCGCCCTCTTCATGAGCTAACAAGGTTCCGTTAAGCGCTCTTGAATTGACAAAAGTCATGTCTTTGCCTGCCAGATAATTAAGTCCGTCAGTATCCTCAGCTTCTGACGACAAAAGCACCTCTGCCGATGACTTTTCAATCTCTATAAAGGTCTCCATTAACATTCTCTCTCCATCCTGGATATACTGCCCCATAGAATGAAGATCGGTACTAAGGTCTACAGCTGCCGGGAAAATTCCTTTATGTTCTTTACCTTCTGATTCTCCGAAAAGCTGTTTCCACCATTCTCCTATATAGTGCATCGAAGGCTCAAAGTTAGAGCAGATCTCAACCTTTTTGCCCTTGTTATAGAGAATATTTCTTACTGCCGCATACTGCATTGCCGGATTATGTTCAAAATCTTTGCCAAGACAAAGCTCTCTCATAGCAAAAGCGCCTTCCATAAGGCTATCTATATCACATCCTGCCGCTGCAATCGGCAGGTGGCCAACTGCTGTAAGTACTGAATATCTGCCTCCTATGTCGTCAGGAATAACAAAGGTTTCGTAACCCTTTTCATCTGCCAGCTTCTTTAATGCACCCCTTTGTTTATCTGTAGTCGCATAGATCCTCTCAGCGGCACCTGCTTCTCCGTATTTTTTTATAAGAAGTTCTCTGAAAATTCTGAAAGCTATAGCAGGCTCTGTTGTGGTTCCGGATTTAGAGATAACATTTACAGAAAAATCCTTATCTTCAGTAAGCTTAACAAGATCGTTCAGGTACTTTGGGCTTAAGGAGTTGCCGGCAAAGAATATCTGTAATCCATCAGTTCCCGTAGCTGCATTTCTGATGTTATAAAAGCTGTCTGTCAGAAATTCTATAGCCGCCCTTGCTCCCAGATAGCTTCCGCCTATACCAATTACTATAAGGACCTCAGAGTCGGATCTTATTTTTGCAGCAGCTTTTTTGATTCTTTCAAACTCTTCTCTGTCATAATCTTTAGGAAGGTCTATCCAGCCTGTATAATCGCTCCCTTTTCCAGTTTTATTTATAAGTTCGCTGCGCGCATCAAATGCCTTAAGTGATGCGCTTACAAATTCATCATTATTGAAAAATGGTTCTGCTTTTCTGTAATCAAAAACTATATCAGTCATAAATTTCTTATTCAGGGTCTCCATGCCCCATCAGCACCTACGTTAAATACTCCAACCTTTGTATTTACAGCCATATAGCCGTATGCTCCGCCTGTGCTTCCCTTTGGATAGAAATAGTAATAAGCTCCGCCTATGTTTCTCCATCCTGTATACATCATGCCGTAATCATTAAAGAAATACGTTTTCCCGTCTATTACGGTAAGGCCTTTTGCCATTGAGCCTTCCTTATCTCCGCCTTCCTTTGAGAGATAATAGTAGTTGCCGTTATCGTTAAACCATCCGGTCTTCATAGCTCCGGTGTTAGGATCCAGGTAGAACCAATGACCGTACTGATTCTGGAACCATCCCTTTTTTAACCTTCCGGTATTATCGAAGCGATAATAGATTCCGTCAAGCTTCATCCAGCCTGTTGCTATCTTACCGTCAGGATAACGGAAATATGTATCATTTCCCTGGTTGATCCAGCCATACTGACCACCGAAATTTTGTCCGTTAATATAATCTACTGTGCCTGTTACAGATGAACCAATACCGCCGTTTTCATCAGCTGTAGTCTGGCCTGATCCGTCTGAGGTCTGCCCCCTATGAATATTAAGAACTGAGGACTCTTCCCATTCCGAGCTTTTTCCGATGCCTGAGTTCGGTGCCGGAACTGCTCTTACCTTGAAGCTGTATTCGCCGACTTCTGTCATATATGGAAAGAAATTGTAGCTTGTGCCCTTATAGTTCAGCAATCTCTTAACCACCTTAGAGCCTCTATAGCAGTACACATCATAATAACCGGAATCGTTATAGTTTACATCCCATTTTGCAAGACCGAGAGTTGATGACCAGTTGGCCGATACAGGAGTATCATAGGTTCCCTTTACAGGATCTACTCTTAATGTCACCATAAGTGAATAGCCCGAATCACGCCTGTCTGCGGATAAAAGCTCTCCTTTTTTAATGCTGACATTGCTTGAATTATATGAACCGTTAAATAACCATACTGTACTGTAATTAGTTGATTCAGTCTCCTTTGGAATGGCATAAAGCGTAACACGCATTCTTGGTGCATCACCAACCTTAAGCTCTGTGATATCATCGAGCCATTCTGCATCGTCTAATTCATAGTATTGATTGCCGTCAGCTATACTCACATAAGCCTCTGCATTATCAGACAGCTCATCTCCGAGACTAAGCTCTCCTGTATTTATTGTTATCCTGACACTCGGTATGCTTTTAGTCTTTGTGTAGTACGCATAAGAAGACATGGAGGTCATTCCGAGTACTGCAGCAGCCGTAACAATCAATGTCCTTATCTTACTCATAATCTGCTCCTGAATTTAAAGTATAATAATGATTTTAACTATTCTGAAATAATGAACGAATCCTGTTCTTTTTTTCATTATATGTTCGTTCAATAGCTAAGTCAAATTACATATTTATGAACATGAGTAATATTCTGATTAACAATAAAATTTGATCTTTATGAACGCAAAAGGGCGTGTGAAAAAACTTTCATTTTTTCACACGTCTTTTTCTTTTGTGGATAAAACAGATATTTTCTCAAGAA
>CAKSBC010000021.1 GCA_934438085.1 uncultured Lachnospiraceae bacterium | reverse complement strand
TTTGTAGCAGGTGTGATACATCCGATTACTCCAACAGGATGTGCGATCTTGATAACGCCTGTCTCCTTGTTGTCCTCTATGATACCGACAGACTTCTTGTCCTTAAGATAATTCCAAAACTCTGTAGGAGTATCTGTATTCTTACCGATCTTATCCTCGTAGCATCCGAGTTTTGTCTCTTCAACTGCTTCCTTAGCAAGCGGCTTAGCGTTAACGTAGATGATCTTTGCAGCCTCGAATACGATCTTATCGATCTGCTCCTGATCATAATCCTTAATCTGCTCTAAAGCCTTTCTGGCTCTTTCTATCATTTCTAATGTGGTCATGTTATTTCATTATCTCCTTTTTATCAAAAACTCTGTTTCATCAGTTTGCGTTACGCTTATTGAGCCATTCCTCAACTGCCTCATCCCAGCCTTCACAGTACTCAGTTCTTTCTCTGATCATCTTTACGCTGTCCTCAAGAGGAAGGATCTCATTTATAGGCATTCCGTGAGTCTTGTTCCAGATAACTGTGTAGAGCGCTACAATTACCATAACCGCGATAGCTACAGGAAGTACATATGCTAATGTTGAGATAGCATAAACCGCACCGATCATTCCTATAGGAAGAGTGATCTTAGCTGCCGGTGCCTTCCAAAGTCTCGGGAAGTCCGGATATCTCTTTCTGAGCACCAGTACATCCACCATGGCGATCATGTATGTGATTACCCATGTAATGCAGGCTGCGTTAATGAATGAATTGATAGCATCCGCAGTACCGCCTTCATATGTAAGGTAAAGTGTTGTAACAAAAATAAGTCCAAATGTCGCAAGAGTTCCTACCATAGGTACTCTGTACTTCGGATGGATCTTTCCGAACGCTGCCGGTATCTGTCTGTCGCGTGCCATTCCGTAAAGCATTCTTGGCAATGCTGCGATATAAGCATTAGTAGTTGTAAATGATGCAAGAATGGTCAGCACGCTCATTGTGAAGCCGCCGATAGTTCCGAGTGTTGCAACTGCTGCGTCAACCTGCGGTGTTGATGATACTGTAAGTGAATGAAGGTCTGTATACTTTACAGCGCCCCATACGAAAATGTTATCAACGATGTAAATGGATATAAGTCCGAGTATAAGCGCATAAGGTATGTTCTTGTATGGCTTCTTATTTTCCTCAGCCATAGGACAAGCGAACTCGAATCCTATGAAGAACCATATTGCTGCTCCTACAGTTCCGAATACTGATGACATTCCGCCCTCAGGTAAAAACTCTGTATTTACAACATGAGCAACTCCCATGCCTTCGCCGACACCGAGTGTTCCGGTCACAGCCATGACAAGGAAAATAAGCATCATTGATACAGTTGCTATACTTTCAACCTTTCCGTACATTCCAACGTCAAAGATATTGATAAGCAGTGCCGCAATGAGCAGGAACATACTAACGATAAGCTGCGGGATTCCGCACATAGCCTGTAAGCTCATTCCACCCATTACTAACTGGGAGCCGCCGTCACAGGCTATAAGCATTACGTAACAGCTCAAAATTGAAAATGTTGCAAAGAACTTTCCGAGTGCCGGATTGGTATAGTCGGATATCATTCCTCCGCCCGGTATCATTGATGCCAGCTCGCCGAATGCAAACGCTGCTGCCATAATAGGTATAAGCGCGATTCCCGAGCTTATAAATGTAGCAAATCCTGCCGTTCCCGCTACGCTTGCTACCGAGAACATTGCTGTTCCTGATACTACCAGTCCTACTGCCGCACCGTAGGAAGCCGGAAAGCCAAGTACTCTCTTTAATTTTGTGTGACCGGTTTCGTTGCTCATATTTTCCCCTTTCCTCCTATACAGACGACATTTTCAAAACATCGTCTGTATTTCTTTATCTGAAAATATTAATCGGTTACTAATGTTTTAATTATTCGTTATATGCTTCCTCAAGAAGTGCATAGAAGTCATCAACTGTCATATCTCGAGGGTTGCTTGGTGTTGATACGCAGTCGAAGGATGCCTGTGCCAGATCTCTGAAGTCCTTAGGATCAACCTTATCCAACTCCTTAAGCTTTGGAATATGAAGGTCAGAGCAAAGCTCTCTGATAGCATCTACTACCATATAGGCAGCTTCCTCTGTACTCTTGCCGTGAACATCAAGTCCCATGTGCTTAGCAATATTCGCATATCTTTCTATACATGACGGAATATTGAATTTTGTTACGCAAGGAAGGAATACTGCACATGCAACTCCGTGAGCTACATCATAAAATCCGCCGAGCGCCTGTGCAAGACAGTGATCAGCTGCAACATCGGAATAACCGAATGCAATACCTGCCGTTGTACTTCCAAGCATCATCTGATCCATGGCATCATGATCCTTATCAAGAACCGCCTTTCTTATGTTCTTTGAAATGACCTCGATAGCATAGAGTGCAAATGCATCTGTGTGTGCCGATGCCTGCTTACAGGTATATGCCTCGATAGCATGTGTAAGAGCGTCAACTCCCGTTGATGCAAGTATCTTCTCAGGTATTCCGTAAAGGACCTCCGGATCGATCATAGCTACCCAAGGTGCTATCTTTGCATCGAAAATATCATATTTAAAGCGTACTTCGGTATCCATTATAACCGCATCAGGTGTGACTTCACTGCCTGTTCCTGCTGTTGTAGGTACACAGATAAGCGGAGTGATCCTTGTCTTAAGGTTTCCTACGCCTACCCAGTCCATTACCTTTCCGCCGTGTGTAAGCAGCACGCCGATAGTCTTTGCACAGTCCATGGAGGTGCCGCCGCCTACCGCAACAAGACAGTCAACGCCTTCCTTCTTTGCAAACTCATAGCCTTCCTCAGCCTGCCATATTCTCGGATTTGAATTTAAATTATCGTGATAAACAAAAGGTATTCCTGCCTTCTTAAGGCTTTCCTCTACCGGCTTAACTACTCCGGCAGCGATAACACCCTTATCGGCAACGATCAGGATCTTAGTAGCGCCTAAAAGCTTTGCTTCCTCTCCTACTTCTGAAGAGATGCCTTTTCCGTAGCGTACCTTGGTTGGAAAATTAAAGGTGTAATTAGTAAGTCCCATAGTTTCCTCCTTTTGAAAAAACACTTTTGACCGTTTCTCATATTCAGTTATTCGGTATCACCATATCCGGATTTTGATGATTCCGGTGTATACATTGATTTATGTTTGTATACAATATTTCTTCTCACCCTTATATAAGCAATCGCCGTGCCAACTTTGTGCCTGATATAAAATTTTTTCACGGATTTATTTTTCTTCATCCCCTGTGCTCTTGTTTTTTGTACGTTTTCTTAGACATAATGTTCTAAACGGACACATATAAATCATTGCTTTTTCATAGAAAACTGCGTCTTTTTTTTAATTTTTCGATTAATTATCGTTAATTTAATGTCAATTATTTGTATCGTTTTAGGCTATCTCCACATCGATAATCAAAATATTAACAATATTTGTCAATTATTTTGACATATAAAAACAGCGATATTGTCAATTATTTTGACTATATCGCTGTTTTTCATCTTTTTCCATATTTTATGTAAATTATTTTGACTTTTGCCGGTTCTTTCGAAAAACCATTGTTTTTTTTATAAATCAAATCTTCGAGATATCCGATTTTCTGTATCCGATCAACCCATTATGCATCTGCCGTATCTTACGCCTTCTTTGATAGTTTTATCCTTAACCGCTATCTTTCCGTTCACCAAAACATATCTGATTCCATCCGGCGGAGCTCCGGGATTTCCCTTATTTACATACTCAGCCCTGTCTATAATTTTGTCATAATCAAATATAACTATGTCTGCATTCTTGCCTTCGGATATGCTTCCGACATCCTTTATTCCGAATCTTTCAGCAGGAAGTATAGTTATCTTTCGTATCGCTTCAATAAGAGGCATCTTCTTTTCATCTCTTACAAAACGACCTATAAGTCTCGGGAAGGTGCCCGCCATTTCCGGAGCTCCGGCACCCGGATAGCACGGTCCGTCCGAAGCATTGGTGGAAATATATATGAAGTCTTTTTTTGCCGCCATATCAACAGCATCGCTGTCGCAGACAAAGCAGGTTATAAGAGTTGCCGGACTGTTTTTTCTAAGCCTATTAAAAAGCTCCTTGGTGCATATCTCGCCTGTATGTATTCCGGAGCTTATTACAAAGTCACTGTAGCCTCTGCCCTTGTAGCTCGACTCCCAGCCCTCATCAAATACACCGCTGCCTATACTTACCGTAAATGCATCATACATGCCGCTGTCTCCGGTAATGTCAATGCCGCTCTTCCTTGCTTCTTCTATAAGCTCAAGCGCCTTGCCCATCACGCCGCCCATGCCGACCATGTACATCAGCTCAACAAGATGAATTCTCGCTCCGGTTTTTACCGCAACATCAAACACCTCGTCAAATGTAGATATTGCCTCCGGCCCATCCTTCCTCAAATGGACATTGACGATTTTCCCGTATGCTGCCGCTACCTTTGCAAGCTCTATAAATTCTTTTTTGGATACTCCCGGTATCAGCTCGAGCGGAAAGCATATGCCGAATGCTCCCGATTCCATAAACCTTGCTGCAAGGTCTATCATTATTCCTATTTCCTTGTCATTTGCAGCCTGATATATACTTTTGATCCCAACCGCATCTCTTAATGTATAAGGCGGTGAAATGAAAAACCCGTGATTTATAACAAAGCCATTTTCCGCTATATCCTTTACGACCGCTCCGTTCAGCGAGCGTTCACCACCGAGCGTAGTTGTTCCGCCCTGTCTTGCAATGCATGAAGCCGCATATTCATTGCCGTCAACATGGGAATTAAAATCAATAAATCCCGGTGACACCATAAGTCCCGAAGCATCGATCACCTCTGCTCCGTTAATATCCCGCTCTGTTATTACAGCTATCTTTCCGTCTGAAATGCCGATATTAGCTTTGACAAAGCGCTCCATTTCCACGTCTATGATAGTTCCATTTTTTATGACCATATCATAGAGTATCGCTCTGTCTTCATTTACATATTCATTTTTATTCGCAGAAGGTCTCATTTACAGACAGCCTCCGTTAAGCACATTAAAGCTCGTTTTATCAAGATTAATTATCCGCATTCAGATATTTATATACAGTCATCCTGCTGATGCCCAATACCTCTGCTGCCTTTTTGACATTATTTCCGTATTTTGCAACAGTTCTCAGCACATGTCTGCGGCTCACCTCATCCAGTCGCATGTCCTCAGACTCCGAAAGCTTTTCGTCCTCCGCTTTGTTCGGCGCCTCTCCGAGACTTTCAAGTATCTCCGCAGGAATGCATTCTCTTCCTATAAGCTTGGAGTTTGTTGTTATAGTCATTCTCTCAATAACATTTTCAAGCTGTCTGACATTTCCCGGCCACTCATATCTGCGAAGCAGAGATATAGCTTCCTCTGAAAGCTGCATATCTCTCTTAGGATTATATTTTTTCATGAAATAATCTATGAATGTCTCAATATCATTTTCTCTTTCAATAAGCGACGGCAGCTTTATGTGGATTATATTCAGTCTGTAAAAAAGGTCCTGCCTGAATTTTCCTTCGTTTATTTCTCTTATTATATCCTTATTGGTTGCGGCAATTATCTGCACATCAAAATCCAAGGTGTCAGTTCCGCCTATATGACTGAGTTTTCTTTCCTGCAGCACACGAAGTAGCTTGGCCTGCATATCGTACGGCATATTGGTGATTTCGTCCAAGAACAGAACTCCCTTGTTTGCAAGCTCTATCTTTCCCATCTTGCCGCCCTTTTTAGCGCCGGTATAAGCACCTTCCTCGTAGCCGAAAAGCTCTGACTCAAGAAGGTTGCTCGGCAGTGCTCCGCAGTCCACCGCTACAAACGGGCCGTTTTTCCTGACGCCTCCGTTATGTATAGCCTGCGCAAGCATTTCCTTTCCGGTACCGCTTTCTCCCTCTATGATCGTGCTGACTTCAAAATTGGCTGCTTTCTTTGCTAATTCCAGCACATTCTTCATAGAATGCGAATCGCTTTTTATATCCTCAAAGGTATAATGACTCGTGTTGCCTACGGAAAGCTTCTGCGCCAGCTTCTTAATATCCGAGGTTATAGTGAAGACCCATATCTCACTCCACTGCCCGTCAGGTCCCATATCAAAGCGATATTTGTTGAAGAAGCACATGCGGTTTTCGCCGCGGCTGTTTATAAGGCTTATCTTGTAATCTCCTCTGGAAAACTTATCGCTCGGCGGATATTTCTTAAGCTCCGATACCAGCGGATTGGTGATGACCGTATTAATGTCTTTTCCGATAAGTGAGCCGCTTTTAAGTCCCAATACACTGTAAAGCTTATTATTGCAATGCGTTATCATTCCGTCGTCGCTCACATACAGCACGCCGTCGGAAACCGTATCCAATATAAGCTGTTTTTCTTCTCGTTCCTTTTCGACAAGACCTTTTATATCGTCCCATCTGATAGAGTTTTCTATAGCACGCTCTACCGCAACGGCAAAGGATGTTATGTAATCATCCATACGTTCGGTAATAGTATAAAATCCCACCATGCCTATCATGCTGTCTCCGGCAAAAATAGGTGCAGCATAACCTGCACAGCCGTGAAGCTCTTCCAGATAATGCTGTGCTCCGACCACGCTGTACGGACGTTTTATCTCTGATACTATAGAAAAGCAGTTCGTGCCGACGTTTTCCTCAGAAAAGTCCTCTATACGCTCTATAATATTCAGCTTCTCTGTCTCATCATTATAGTTATTTACGCCGTATAGCTTACAGCCGTTTTTATCCGTAATAACTCCATAGAAAACGCTCTCGGCATCCATATTTTTAAATGTATCCGAGATAAGCTTTCCTCCGTTCCTCCTGATGAAATCAAGCATTTTGGAATCAGAAGCTTGAGTCAATGTTTCCTTATTGTATTCCTCCGGGCTTTGCTGAGCTTTCCTCGTAAAATGAATATCATTTCTTCTGCATCGCCTCCATGATTCCTTTATTTCTTGTGGAACTATGGCACTGATAATAACGCCCTGCTTCATAAAGCTGACCCAGGCGTACTCATAGCTCATAAGCTGCGGATTTTCTATGTTATAAAACGGATTATAATTCATATGTCCTGCCCACCTATTTTCGCTTACGACTGCTGTTAACGTTTAAGCTCGTTATATATATCTCTCTTTGATATTCCTCTGTCTGCTGCCGCCGCCTTCATGGCATCCTTTTCCGAAAGCCCCTTGTCTATATAGCTTTGAACATGCTCCTTTACACTCATGCTTAAGAAGCTCTCTGTTTTTTCTTTTATAAGCTCGTCACGGTCTCTTCCCTCTATGACAAGCACATATTCGCCTCTCGGTTCAGTCTTTATCGCCTCTGCAATGGTAAGCCTCAGCACTTCCTCATGCTTTTTGGTCATTTCTCTGCAGAGTGCTATGCGCCTGTCCCCTCCAAGCACCTCGGAAAGCTCTGTAAGAGTATCCTTTAAATGATGCGGAGCTTCATAAATAACTATAGAGCCGATTTCATTACGAAGCCTGTCGAGCGCCTCTCTTCGTTCCTTCTTCTTTTGAACAGGAGGCAGAAAGCCTTCAAATACAAAGCGTCTTACAGAAAAACCTGACAGTGTCAGCGCAGTTATAACTGCCGAAGGTCCCGGTAATGAGGTCACCTCAATGTCATTTTCCACACACTTTTGTACCAGTACCTCTCCCGGATCCGATATACACGGAGTTCCCGCATCTGTTATGATCGCAATGTCCTTTCCCTTTTGCATTTCTGCCACAAGCTCGTCCGCCTTATCAAAGCGGTTGTACTCATGGTAGCTGGTCATCGGAGTCTTTATCTCAAAATGATTCAAAAGCTTTATAGAATTTCTTGTATCCTCAGCCGCTATGAGGTCCACTGACTTAAGCACATCAAGAACTCTCGGTGTAATATCTCCGAGATTTCCTATCGGCGTTGCACAAATATACAGCTTTCCCTGTCCGTTTTCATTCATAAATCAAATGTCTCTTTCGTTTCTGTAATTTTTAGAAGCATTGATGCCGGACTCATGCTGATATTTAATATCCGTAGATATCATATATCTCATCGGTATATTTTCCCGGCTCCTTATATACGATGACCGGTTTTTCCAGCCTGCACTCCGGTGCCGCATTCCTTACAGCCTCAATAAGCACCATATTTGCCTCTTTATCTATAAACGGATAAACCGGTTTAATGCGTTTTGGCTCCATTTTAAAACGCTTCATTTCTGAAATGATCTCCGGAAGCCTTAACGGTCTGTGTACCATGTAAAAGCGTCCGCCTGAGCAAAGCAGTCTGGATGCCGCCTCACATACGTCGGAAAGCGAGCATTTTACCTCATGACGCGCTATAGCCTTGGCATCCTCCGGATTTTTAAGTCCATGCTCCGCCTTCATATAAGGCGGATTACTTGTAACGACATTTACTCTGCCGTAAAGCGCCTTAAGCATGTCAATGCTTCCGACAGTGCTTTCCGGAAGCAGGGAGCATATATCTCCGTTTATTATATCAATCTTTTCAGTAAGTCCGTTAAGTCTTACCGATCTTGAAGCCATTTCTGCCATTTCAGGCTGCAGCTCAAGCCCGTAAAAATGCTTTCCTTCGGTCTTAGCCTCCAAAAGTATCGGAATGATCCCGGTGCCCGTGCCGAGATCTACAGCGATCTCGCCTCTTTTCACCTTTGCAAATCCGCTTAACAAAACGGCATCCATGCCAAAGCGAAAGTTACTTTCGCTCTGGATGATGCCATATCCGTTTCGCTGAAGCTCATCAATACGCTCTCCGGGCTTCAGCTCTATATCAATTCTCACTGTTTATTTCCGGCTGCTCGCTGCTGCCGCCTCGTTTCCCATGATTATTTCTGTTTCTGTGCTTTTTCTTCGGCTGTCTCTGTGCGTTATCAAATGTCTGCTCACCAAATGACTCGCCTTCGTTATGCTCCTCTGACTGCTCAGCTCTGTTTGGACGAGGTCTGTCACCACGCTGTGATTTTCTAAAATCACCCTTTCCTTTTGAACCGTTATTCTTTCCGCGGCTCTTGTCTGATGCTTTATGCGAAGAAACAGTTTCTGTATTTACAGACTCGGCAATATCAAGCTCAGTTTCTGAGCTCTCATAATATGAAATTTCTTCTTCCATTTCTTCAACTGCAGCTTCTTCAAACTCATTCCTTGGAGCGCCCTTTTTGCGGCTGCGGAACTTTATCTCGTCTGCATGGTACTCCCTGATTTCCTTCTCATCATTAGGAAGCTCGACCAGCACCTTTATCTTCTGCTTTAAAATATTTACTGAGGATACGGTTCCTCTAAGGCCTTCCGGTGTAGTTGCGTGATCGCCCACCGACGGAAGCTTTCTGTTGAGCTCTTCGTAAACATTTTCCTCATACTTAAGACAGCACATAAGCCTTCCGCACACTCCCGATATCTTAGAAGTATTGAGTGAAAGATTCTGTGCCTTTGCCATCTTTATGGAAACAGGCACGAAGTCGCTCAGATATGAATGACAGCAAAGCTCTCTGCCGCAGCAGCCGAGACCGCCCAAGGTCTTGGTCTCGTCTCTTACGCCTTCCTGTCTCAGCTCGATCCTTGTATGGAAAATAGCCGCAAGATCCTTTACAAGATCACGGAAGTCTATACGTCCGTCAGCCGTGAAGTAAAAAAGGATCTTGGAGTTATCGAAGGTGATCTCGCAGTCTATGAGCTTCATTTCCAATCCGTGCTTTCTTATCTTATCAAAGCAGACTGCAAATGCCTCCATTTCCTTTTTCTTGTTATCGGCCTCATGAGCAATATCCTCTTCGGTAGCAAGTCTTAAAACCTCCTTAAGAGGCTGTACCACCTTCTGATCGTCCTCCTCATGCTCGCCTATGACTATTTTTCCGTATTCGATACCTCTCGAGGTCTCAACTATTACATGATCACCCGGCTTTGTCTTAATGTCTCCCGGTGAAAAATGATATATCTTTCCGGCACGCTTAAAGCGTATTCCTACAACCTTTGCCATTTATTTCTCCTTCATAGTCAGGAACAAAAGCTCCAATGAGAGCTCAGGATTGACGTTGGCATTAAGCCTGTCACGGCACACCTGAATCCTGTTCATTATTTCCTGAACACCGTTATATGAGCTTACGGATGCCATAGCCATGAGTGCCTTGGCTTCTCCATAAAATACGAGCCCGTTCATATCCTTCGTCACCATATACATGGTGAGATCTCTGTACCAGAGCTCTAAGAGGTCAAGTGCCTCATGAATATCAGGACATGAATTCCTCAGCTTTGCAATCTCTATACGGATATCGACTGAATCCATATTTTTGATATTTCTTGTTATCTTCATCAAGCGCTGATACCAGTCCGAGAACTGCTCGCTCTGATAAAGCTCTATAGCTCTGCCGAGATTTCCTCTTGAAAATGCCACGCATATCCTGAGCTTTTCACCCTCTGCTCCGAGCTTCTTCTGCATATACTCCGTAATTGTCGAATCCGTAAGCGGCTTCATCTTTTCAATAACAACTCTGGAGCGTATCGTATCTAAAAGCTGCTTGTCATCTGCCGCAAGCAGAATGATCACAGCGTATTCCGGCGGTTCCTCAAGAGTCTTGAGCAAAGCATTCTGCGCCTGCACACTCAGCTTCTCCGCCTCAGGAATAATATAGACCTTATAACCGCCTTCAAAAGGCTTTATATCTATAGTGTCCATAAGCTGACCTCGTATTTCGTCAACGCTTATGGTCTTTTCCTTTTCATGTGTTATATATATCACATCCGGGTGATTTCCGGACATGATTTTTTTACATTCAGGACAATGCATACAAGGCTCACCTGTAGCCTCATCCTTATCGGTGCAGAAAAGCTCCAGCAAAAATGCCTCGGTCATCGTCCTCTTACCGCTTCCCTTTTCGCCCGTCAGCATATATGCATGCTGTATGCGTCCGTCCGCTATACCGCTTTTCAGCTGTTCCTTTATCAGTTCGTTTCCGTAAATGTCGGCAAAGCCTCTCATGAAATGACCTCCTTGTCGATAAACTCGGATATTCTGTCAACACAGCTGTCTATATCATCATTTACAAACCGTTTTGTTATACCCGCTTCGGCTATCTTTTCTTCTGAAAAATCCTCACTGTCGGCAATAAACCTTCTGCACATTTCCTTGTATTTCGGAACCTCCTGATGCTGTTCACGCCGAATGGCTCTAAGAAGTCTTTCTCCGTCCTCAACCTCTATATATATAGGTATGACCTTGTCTGCTCCGAAATAATCTCTTACTCCCACATAGGATTCAACAGTGCCGCCGGATACAAGATAGCTGTATTTTTCAAGTTCTATCTGCCCATCATCAACGGTAGCATATATCCATGGCCCTTTAACCGTATGATATGTCCTTGACTCAACCAGTTTTCCCTGATCTTCATGCCTTTTAAGCATATCAGGAGTAACAAAATGATACGGATCACCTTCAGCTTCTCCGTCTCTTAAAGGTCTTGTTGTATACATTATATAATTTTTAAGCTGCGGTTTCTTCATCATAAGTCTCGAAAAAATCGAGTCCTTTCCGCAGGCGGATTTACCTATAAGATAAAAAATTCTGCCCATCATACGCCTCCGGGAGTGTTTTTCTGAGCTGCCCCATTTTCACCGGGCGCATGTCCTACAGCTGTATCATAATCCTGTCCTGAATTATTATCCGGTGCTGAACCGGTCTCAACAGTTGTTTTGCTGTCAGAACCTGACGAACTATGTGCATTTCCATCTGCTGCAGCCGCATTCGGTTCATCCGAAACATTTGCAGGTATCGGATCAACACCTGCCGCTATAGGTACTGATGCACCTATTCTTGCAGTTTTAAATTTCGCCGAGCCGTCCTCAGTAGTTTTATATACAGCTTTTCCGTCCTCTATGGCATAGAGCACAACTTTTCCGCCGGCAGATCTGGAATCCTCTATGAAATCCACATCGCCGTCCAAGGTGATCTTAAGAAGTCCGCCGTTGCCGCTGTTATCGTTATACTCAGCTATGATGCTTGAGGAATCATAATCATAATGCAGATTGAATGCAGCACCTTCGAATTCACCGGAAATTATCTCTCTGTTCCCGGACTTATCCTTCCTTATAACACGTGCCATGCGCGTGCCGAAGGCCTCTCCGTTTTCAACAGAATAAACATAGCCGCCCGTTGACACTGTCGGTTTTTCCGCAACCTTAAGTATCTCTCCGTCAGCTGCCAATGAATAAGTGAAATTACCCGCCTTAAAGCCTGCCGACTGCAGCATAACTCTCTGACTTCCGGCAACCGTAAGATATGCCTTATCGCCCTCAGAGATATCTAAGCTGTAATCCGCATCCTCAGAAAGCACGACCATGCTGTTATCCTTTTTAAGCGTAACACTTCTTCTTATCTGTGTTCCGTCATAATAATAGACTATCGGCATGCCAGAGCTGTTTTTATCCTGAAGAACCTTAAAGCCTTCTGCATTTTCAGCGGCAATCTCTCTGTAATCAGCTCCGGGAGCCATGCAGAAAAGCTTTCCTGCAATGCTTTTAAGCGCAGTGTCATTGCCGGATGCAGAATTATCAGAGTGACTTCCACTGTTTGAAGTGCTGTTTCCCGAAATATCAGAAGAGGCGCCGGCAGGAACTGCAAGATAATATATCTTATTGCCTACTATAGTATAGGCATACGGTGAAGCATACTGAACTGCCGCATCGCCTCCGAGCACATGAGAAAGCGAATCTGTGGTCTTCTTATACATTACAGCAGTATAGTCACCTAACTTTCTCGCGCTGTTCATATATGCCCAAAGTGTCTTTGTCTGAACAAGTCCCGGCATATCACTCTGTGAGGTCTGGCTGTCCCCGCTGTAATTTTTGTTATAGCTTATCTTTTTAAGAATGCCGTCCTCGTCATAGCTAAAGATAAATGCACCTTCCTTAAAGGTATCAGTGCAGGCAAGTCCCTCTGCATCAAAATGATAAAGATTGCTGTCCTTATCAAGCCAGCTGTCCGCAAGATAGTATCTGTATTTTTGCTCCTTTGTGCTTGCGGCAGTATTTTTTGAGCTTACACCTTCTCCACCGACAGATGTCTTATCCGATGCGCCGTTTTCTGCTGCCTTACTGTCCGCGCTTTTTCCTATCGGAGAATCAGCAGGCACCTTAAGCACATGCTCTTCGTCATACTCTGCTGCCTCTTTGGCATCCATCGCATACATGATAGCTCCGTTTGAGAGCCTAATAAGTCCGAAGCGTTCTTCACTAAGATCAATGTCTATGGTTTCATCATCTGTTGTCCCTATTAGGCTTTCAGCCTCTGTTGTCTGTGCCTTCTTATTAAATAAGAAAGTTCCGCCCAAGAAGCTGTTATTCTTAATATAGAATACAACAAAAATAACCATCAGCACCGCAATTACCAAGAGCGCTGCTGATGTCAGGATATTCAAGGTATCTCTTAAACCGCTGTTTTTCTTTCTTCTTCTACGTTTTGTCATACCTGATATATTATCATTATTCAGCTTTCAAGTAAAGAAAACGGACCTTTCGTAAGAATAGCTTAAATGACTTTGATGAGCATTTTTAAGAAACTCAGAGATTTGCCAAAAGAAAAAATGCCTCAGGCCGGAATCGAACCGGCGACACATGGATTTTCAGTCCATTGCTCTACCAACTGAGCTACCGAGGCATTGCAGGTTTTGAAGGAGCTTAGTATACATATGCTCTTTCACATTACCTAATGTACCATATTTTTATACACTAACGCGAAGATGTTTGTCAAGAATGAATTGATGGGAAACCGTATCTCCTCCGTATATGCTGCTCTTAATACCTATTCTAATATTCTCTGGTATTATATCAACTCTTATATACATATAATTTTAAGTTATGTATTTCCCGTTGTTAACATTACCTAATGTTATGCATTCACGTTTATCTCCTGCTTTTTCAGGCATATGAGTCATATTTATTCAAAAATGTGCTATCCTCTATCATACTGCCGGACAAAACATTTCCAAGGCATTGTCGAAAATACAAATATACAGGAAATCAACATGGAAAATCTTATTTTTGCCTTAAATGCCACCGTACCTCTTTTTATGATGATGGTGCTCGGTTTATTTTTTAAATATATTAAGCTCTTTACAGATGACTTCGTAAAAACTGCCAACAGCTTTGTTTTTAAAGCAGCACTTCCTGCTGCCCTCTTCTATGATCTTTCAAACGAGGATTTTTTTGCTGTTTGGGATGCACGTTTTGTGATTTTCTGCTTTTGTGTCACTGCGATATGCATAACCGCAGCCATAATCATTTCCAAGGTCTGCTTTAAAAGCGATAATACAATAACCGGAGAATTCGCTCAGGCCTCCTACCGTTCAAGTGCGGCTATCCTCGGTATTGGCTTTATTGAAAATCTTTACGGCAATGCCGGCATGTCTCCGCTTATGATTGCCGCAACAGTCCCGCTTTACAACATCATGGCGGTCGTTGTTCTGTCATTTTTCAAGCCTGGCGGCGGAAGCATTGACAGAAAGCTGATTTTTAAAACTCTGCGAGGGATCATAACCAATCCTATAATCATCGGTATCGTTTTGGGTATTCTCTGGAGTGTGCTTTCACTTCCGAAGCCTCAGATGCTTATGAAGACTGTCAAATATCTTTCAAATGTAAGTACTCCTATGGGACTTATGGCAGTCGGTGCAAGCTTTGATATCAGAAAGGCCTTTGGCAAGCTGAAGCCTGCAGTAACTGCCGCTGTACTTAAGCTCATCGTCTGGTGCGCGATATTCCTTCCTATTGCTATAGCTCTGGGATTTACGAATGACAAGCTCATCTCCATACTTGTCATGCTCGGCTCACCTACTACCGTAAGCTGCTTCATAATGGCCAAGAACATGGGGCACGAAGGAACTCTTACCTCCAGCACCGTAATGCTTACGACACTGCTCAGCGCCTTTACGCTTACCGCTTGGCTGTATATGCTCAGAGTTATGGGACTTGTGTAAACTAAAAACCGACCTCCCAATCGTTAGATTTTATGTCTGGCAATTGGTGGTCGGTTTTTATCATCAAGCTTATAAGCGGCTTTATAATTTAATGTTGTATTTAGATTGCAGCTCCGATGAGCTTCTTTCCTGCATTCTTTATCATCATGAGCTCATCTGTAATATTATTCTGTTTTGATTTCTTGAGCTTTTCTACAAGGATCACGGCATCCACATCAGAAAGCATTATCGCCGTATCTGCGTTATAATTAAGTCCTCCTGCTGCCACTATCTCGACATCAGCAACTGTTGCAGCTACCGCATCGGCAATGTTTTTAATAGCCGTATCCTCGGCACTGCCTGTCACAAGGATCTTCTTAATATCCTCAGTCATGAAGTTCTTAACATTTGCAGCTACAAGACCCTGCTTATCAGGGGAACCGAGCGCATTGACTCCGAAATAACGTGTAAGCTCCGACGCTGTTTTTACTGTTCCGTCAAAGAGATACAGCATAGCCCATCCGAGGCAAGCCAAAAATCCGCCGAGTACAAATCCGATCAATGCATACTTCTTTGAAAAGCCGCTGCTGAGCTTCGTATTATCAGCCACATATGCCTCAAATGATCCCGGATCTTCCGGCTTTTCAAGCTTTTTGTAGTACTCGATCATAGTGCCTGCATTATCCACAACATTCTGAAGGCTGGATATCTTTATAAGGCAGGCCATTCTTGCATCTTCATCTTCCTTAGATATTGCGTCAAGCTTTTTAAGCTCTTCTGTAAGCATATCAACGGCTGCCGAATACTCTGCAAAGGTCTTTTCCTTATTTTCATAGAGCTTCATATCATCCTGATACTGTGCTGTAAGAAGCTCATAATCTCTCTTCAGCGCCTCTTCCTGCTGACTCATGTCAACAGCTGCTGAACCTAACTGGTGCTTGATCACAGGCACTGCCCCGCCTATGAGTGCCACTATCACAGCACAAAGTATGATACTTTTCCATCTTGATATGAGTACCTTGATAAGATCCCCAAGATCTATCTCCATCTCATCCTGATCAAACATGACTTCATTCATCTCTATACCTCCTTATACCGAGCCTCTCCTAAGGATAACGACCTTGACTGTCTTTATCAGTATTTTAATATCCTTTGCAATCGTCCAATCATCGATATACTGCATATCGAGTCTGACTACATCATCAAAATCATGGATATTGCTTCTTCCGCTGACCTGCCACATGCCGGTAAGTCCCGGCGTCATGCTGAGTCTGCATTTATGTCTGGCCTCATACTGCTTATATTCATCCACGGTAGGCGGCCTGGTACCTACGAGACTCATATCGCCTTTTAAAATATTTATAAACTGCGGCAGCTCATCTATGCTTGTCTTTCTGATAAAGCTTCCGACCTTAGTGACTCTCGGATCGTCATTCATCTTGAACATCAGTCCGCTCATCTCATTTTGAGCCATAAGCGCTTTTTTACGTGCCTCGGCATCCTGATACATTGACCTGAACTTATAAAGCGTAAATATTCTGCCGTTCTTTCCCACTCTCTTCTGACAAAAAAGTGCAGGCCCCGGAGATTCAAGCTTTATCGCAGGAACTACGATCAACGAAACGACTGCCAATATTACACAGCCCACAATAGAGCCTAATATATCAAGGCAGCGCTTTGCAAAAAGCTGTCTTACCGAAAGCACATTTCTGTCTATAGTAACGACCGCATACTTTCCGACACGACCTATATTTTTTCTGCCTCTTATATCAAGATCAAATACATCAATGTTAACATTAACGGTTATGCCCATCTCCTCCAAGGTCTGTATCCACGGGATGATTATGTCCGTATGCTCACGATTATCATCCATTACGAGCACCTCATCGATCTCATGGTGAATGGCATAATCCATGAAGCCGTTTCTGTCCGCTACTATTTTGATGTCATCAATAAGCTTTTCGCTGTCCGGTAATTTATATCCGTCTAATCGGCTATTATCTGCTTCATTAAGCGCTTTTAATGCTGAATCAGCATTGTCCTCCCCTGCTTCGTCCGAAGGCATGGCAAAATCGCTGTCTAAGAGCGCTACACCGGCTATCGTTCTGTACCATTCATTATAAGAAAGAATGTTCTGCACAGCTGCTGCCGCACGATTTTTAGTAGTGAGCAGCAAAAGCTTGCTGGTTGAACGGCCCTTTCTTACGACCTTCTCCATAAATGCCTTTAATCCGAGATGCCCAAGGAATTCTAAGATGCAGTCAGCAATTACATAATATATAAATAAAAGTCTTGAGAGTCTGCCTGAATCATGGATCATATAGAGCCACAGAACGATGCAAAGAACAAATAAGAACTGCTCCTTTACTACAGCTAAAAGCTCATCTATCCTGCCGCGTCTGAAGAAGTGACGATTAAGATCGATACATAAATTCTCAAGCAGGTTAATGAATATCATCTGATATAACAATCTCAGATAGTCAAAATTCCTGTTCATGCCCAGAAATGAACCGTATCTTAAATATGACGCAATAAGCATGCTAATGACCATACAAAGTATGTTCACGAACATGATCATAACAAAATCATAAAATTTTACATGTTTGTCTGTCATCTATACGGCATTTCCTTATAATTTTTATGTCGGATGAAAGGATGTGATAATATTTTCCGAATAAAAGGATGTAACAATATTTTCCGACACAGCTTATATAATAATACCAAATCTCACTGTAATATCCAAACCATAAAACCTACATTTTCATTAAGAATACAATGAAAAACTGCAGCAAAAATGAGGCAGTCCGAAAACTGCCCCATTGATTACGGTATTCTGCAAAAGCAGACCCTTAAATATTATTTACATTCCGTCCTTAATAATGTTGTGTTCCTTTAAAAGCTCTCCTATAAAGGTGTTCTTTACTGCCTTGATGATCGGCTTCTTAAATGCATTAAGCACTCCAAGATCCATTTCAAGCGGTGACTTACCATCCATAAGCTTAACAGAGCTGTCAAGCAGGTCTCTTAAGTCATAAACACTGCCCCATACCTCAGGAACACCTCTGTCTACTCCTAAAAGGCCGTAAACAGCCTCCATTCCGGTTCTTACGGAATACTCTGTTGTAAATATCGTATCTCTCGGAGTTTCAGCAAACTGTCCGAGGAATGCAAAGTTCACGCATCCGTCAGGAATAACGTCAGGACGGTCACCGGCGCATCTTGGCATGAAGAATGCAGTTACATAAGGCATCATTGTGACTGTGCAATATGTATGATCGTCAGCAAGTGCAGGAATCTCATCAATATCCATGCCGAGATGATACAGCCACTCCTGTGTTATCTCACGGCCGGTACATTCCTTCATAGGCTTCTTGATATAATCACCCGGCTTGTCTGTAAACAGGCTGTATACCCATACGCATATCGTATCCTTTGGCTGATCCTTGAACTGTCCCTGACGATTTATCGTCCAGCTCATGAGCCATCCTGAATCTCTGCAGCTTACGATACCTCCGGTAACAACTCTTCCTGATCTCGGATCACGCTTACAGATCTCTGTTATTCTCTTAATGATCTTTTCATTAGAGGTGGTAACTGTTGCCGACTCCCAGTTTGTCTTTTCAGTATCTGAACAGAATTTCTCCGGATGACCGAATGACGGATCCTGAGCGGCTATATTCTTCCAGAGTGACCAAACTCCGCTGGTTCTCACTTCTGCATCGCCAAGAGGTGCATGATCCTGATCTCCGTAGATAGTTCCCTCTGTGCAGCTTCCGTTAGTAACAAATACAAGATCATTCTCTGTAAGCTCTATGCTCTGTTCTTCACCGTTAACCTTGCATTCTATGGTCTTTGCCACCTTCTTTTCGGCCTTAATGTCAAAGATTACATTAGTAACCTCTGTGCCGAATCTGAATTCAACTCCTGCGTTTTCAAGATACTTCTTCATAGGAAGTATCAGTGAATCGTACTGATTGTACTTTGTAAACTTAAGAGCGCTGAAATCAGGAAGTCCGCCTATATGATGGATAAATCTCTGGAAATAACGCTTCATCTCAAGAGCTGAATGCCAGTTTTCGAAGGCAAACATCGTTCTCCAGTAAAGCCAGAAATTAGATGAGAATACCTCGTCATCAAAGATCTCATCGATCCTCTTGTCATAAAGATCCTCGTCTCTTGACATGAAAAGCTTCATTATTTCCATACAGCCTTTCTGGCTGAGTCCGAACTTTCCGTCAGTATGAGCATCCTGTCCGCGATTTTCAGTAGCACGGCAGAGTGAATAGTTAGGATCCTCCTTATTGAGCCAGTAATACTCATCAAGCACTGAAATTCCTTCAGTTTCAATTGAAGGAATGCTTCTGAACAGATCCCAGAGGCACTCAAAATGATCCTCCATCTCACGGCCGCCTCTCATGACATATCCGCGAGTAGGATCAAAAATTCCGTCACATGCACCGCCAGCAATATCCATAGCTTCTAAAATATGGATGTGGTCACCCTTCATCTGGCCGTCTCTGACAAGGAAGCATGCTGCCGCAAGGGCTGCAAGTCCGCTTCCGACAATGTATGCACTCTTATCATCTACGCCTTCCGGCTTCTTAGGACGTGCGAACGCCTCGTAGTTTCCGTTTGTGTAGTAAATACCCTTGCTGTTCTTTGCGAACTTTCCACGCTCAGTATTTCTGTAATCACTATTATCCTTTGCTGCTGCAGCTGACTTTGCTGATTTCTTCTTGGCAGATGTTAATACTGCTGCACCGGCTCCGGCGCAGGCTGCAAGAACCGCCATTCCTAAATGCTTTTTCTTTGCCATTTTATCCCCTTTCATAACTATCTAAATTGTAGGACCAAAGCCCTTCATGTTTCCGTTGCTGAATAGATTTTTTACATATGCCAAATAGATTTATTGCACATACCAAATAGATTTATTACATAATAGCATTCTTTGTAACGGAGTATAATTTACAGATTGGGCATTATTGTAACACTTATATGTGTACAAACTTTGGATTTGACTTTTATACATGGCCTTTGTACAATCATCAGGATATATGATTTTAATGCATCATTCCGTATTTTATTATCTGAAGCATTAATATTCCATTTAGACATTTATATAGGTAAGACTTTTATCGCAGAAAGTCTTTGTAATCCTTTTTAGAGTGACAATTTCTGCTGCTTAATTGAATGTTTCATCTGCATTTATGTTAGCTTTTAAAACAGGTTTTTAGATATGAAAATGGTAACAAATCTTGATAGTGACAATATCCGCGGTCTTGTTTTCGGCCTTGCTATTCCGAGCATGATCGCTCAGTTTGTGAGCGTTCTTTATAGCATCGTAGACAGGATGTATATCGGTAATATACCTCTCATCGGTGAAACAGCCCTTGCGGGTGTAGGTATATGTGGTCCGATAGTCACTATGATCGCAGCGTGTTCTTCACTTATCGGTATAGGCGGCGGACCCCTTGTCAGCATTAAGCTTGGCGAAGGCAAGGACAAATCGGCAGAAGAGATCTTATCCAACTGCTTCATTTTCCTTTTAGCTATCTCTGCAGCTGTAATGCTTATTTCCTATATATTAAAGAACAGCATGCTTAGGTGGTTTGGTGCCTCCGAAGCAGTTTTTCCGTATGCTGAGCAATATATGTCTGTGTACCTTGCAGGCACATTTTTCGCACTGCTTTCCACCGGAATGAATCAGTTTATTATATGCCAGGGCTATTCCAAGACGGCAATGCACTCGGTACTTATCGGTGCTATCGCCAATATCGTCCTTGATCCTATTTTTATATTTGTCCTTAAAATGAATGTTGCCGGCGCAGCTCTTGCGACTGTTTTATCTCAGCTTCTCAGCTGCATTTTTGTTTTGCGCTTTTTATTCAGCTCTCATTCAAACCTTCGAATTCATATAGTAACTCCTAAGCTTGATATTTTTAAAAGGGTGTGCATGGTCGGTCTCACACCATTTCTTATCATTGCCTTTGATAATGTAATGCTTATTGCTCTTAATGCAATGATAACAAAGCACGGCGGTACAAACGGCGATATGCTGCTCACCTGCAATACTATACTGCAGTCCTTTATGCTTGTAATTACCATGCCTCTTGAGGGTATAACCGGAGGCACACAGCCTATTTTAGGTTATAACTACGGAGCGCGCCGTGCGGACAAAATAAAAAAAGCTCAGAAAGAAATACTTCTCATGAGCTTAATTTATTGTACCTTAGGTTTTCTTTTTGCAGAAATAGCTCCGCAGCTCTTTATCAGGATATTCACAAAGGAGCCGGTTTATATTGAGATGACCAAGAAGATCATCAGACTTTATACTATCGGAGTTCCCGCTTTATCCGTACAGTACATGATAGTCGACGGCTTTACAGCCCTCGGCCTTTATAAATACGCTTTTCCGCTGTCGGCGTGGAGAAAGATCCTCTACTTTGCATGCGTATTCATTATTCCTGCTATAGCAAATGTCAACAGCATCTTCTTCTGTGAGCCGATATCAGATATCATCGGCGCCGCAGTATCAACCATCGTATTTGTAATTTTTACGAAAAAGTTCCTCAATAGCATAGAGTGAGTGAATAAGGGCTCAATACCGTAATTTCAATCTAAAAATTTAAGAACGCCCTTATGCTTAAACTGCTTTACAGACATTGAGGCTTTTCTGCTGATAAATTCAGCATCCACCTCTTGAGGCGAATGTTTCTCATTATTATAGCCAATTACATTAACAGCCTTTTTATCGACATCGATCTCAATAATATCATCATCCTTCAAATAGGCTATCATTCCGCCTTCTGCGGCTTCAGGAAGCAAATATCCCACACATGGGCCTCTTGAAGCGCCGGAGAACCTGCCGTCTGTAAGAAGTGCTGTCTTCATGGCAATGTCACTCTTATTTAGAATTGCATCTGTAGCCTTAAGCATTTCAGGCATACCTGCAGCCTTTTTTCCTACATATCTTATTACAACAACATCTCCCGGAACTATACCTCCGCCGTATATTGCTTCCTCTGCAGCTTCTTCATTATCAAAAACTCTTGCACGTCCTACAAAATGATACATCGATCTGTCTACAGCGCAGTGCTTGATCACAGCTCCCTGCTCGGCAAGGTTTCCTTTGAGTATAGTAATGCCGGAATCCTGACTGCATGGATCGTCAAAGCTCTTAATGATATCATGCGATGCTAATCCCATGTTGCGCATGTATTCTTCGCTTCTCCTGAAATATCCGGTTTTCTCCAATATATCAAGATTCTCACCTATAGTGTTTCCCGTCACAGTCAGAAGATCAGTGTTGATAAATCCGTTAAGTGCAAGCTCTTTCATGATCCTCGGAATGCCTCCGGCATACCAAAAGTACTGCGTAGGCCATTTACCGGCTGTCATTATAGAAGTGAGAAGCGGTATACCTTTTGTATATCTGTCAAAATCCTCAAGCTTAATTTCAATTCCAAGCTCTTCCGCAACAGCGGGAAGATGAAGCACTGCATTTGTTGATCCGCCTATCGCGGCATGAACTCTTATGGCATTTATAAAGGCATCCTTTGTAAGAATGTCTGATGGCTTAATGTCCTTATCAATTAATACTTTCATACAATCAGCTGCATTCCTTGCAAGGCTGAGCATAAGATTTCCGCCTGCCGGAGCTATTGCAGCTCCCGGGAGAGCCATTCCGAGTGCTTCCGACATACATTGCATGGTACTTGCAGTGCCCATATACTGACACGCGCCACATCCCGGACATGCATTTCGCTTAATATAAATCTGCTCATCCTTCGACATTTCACCTGTTGAAACGTGCATATCCGCTTCATACGCAGTATCAGCCGAAATGAATGCCGGCCCGGCCATCATTGATCCTCCCGGAATATGTATAGCAGGAATATCAAGCCTTGCAATAGCCATCAGGTGCCCCGGAACAGCCTTGTCGCATGATGAAGAACAGATGATGCCATCGTAGCCGGAAGTCCTTGCATGTATTTCCGTCATTCCTGCAATAAGCTCTCTGGAGACGAGAGAGTAATTCATGCCGTCATGACCGGTAGCTACACCATCACAAATATCTGTAACAGTATATACTGACGGTCTCATACCGGAAGCATATAAACCACTCTTAACAATATCAGCAACCTTATCCAGATGCATACTGCCCGGATGACTGTCTCCGAAGGTTGTTTCAACGAGTATCTGTGGCTTTGAAAGATCCTCAAATGAACAGCCCTTTCCTATCCAGAGAGGATCAGCCTCCGGACTTTTTCTTCTAACTTCCTGACTTCTAAGCTTCATTTGCTTCTCTACCTCTGTTTCTCAAACTTTTGCTAACATTTATTTCTCTAACTCTTCCTACTATTTATTTCTCTAACTTTTGCTAACATTACTTCTGTTCACATACATAACATTAGTAAAAACAACGCCATAGTAAAATAAAATAATCCAGTTAAATCAATTAATCCGGTTAAATCAATTAATCCGGTTAAATCAATTAATCCAATAAAGAATAATCGTATATTGAATATATCATTTGAAATGCCCGTGTTCAATTAATAGACTGTTAAAACAACTTATAGGGACAATAAAAAAGGGTATCCGAAATAAGTGGTTGAAACTGCTTATTGCGGTTAGCCTAAAATTCTTTCCCATCTCGTTCATGTGAGCAAAGACCGGTCCCTCTATCTTGGTCTGGAATAGATTCTGTTTTGTGAAAAGATATAACAATTTATTATATCTATTCCATAATTATTTCGATACTTCTTTTTTGGAATCCCTCTCCATATAATGAAACAACAGGCAGACTACCGCCTATGGTTTTTTGTTCCAGCATAGAACGCCGCCGGGCGGGGAACAAAATTTGAATCATCAGAACGATAATCAGATTATCAATTGGAACATGATCAGGAGGTTTTCCAAATGGCAGAAAAAGATATCAAAAAGTATAATTTGCATCCTTTTCGTGTACTAACGGCATGTGGTATCGATTATGAAGAACTTAACAGGCCCACTATAGGCATCTGCAACTGTTTCAGCGATATCGTGGCGGGGCACACCAATCTGCGCCAGCTCGCCGACTTTGTGCGCAAAGGCATTTACCGTGCCGGTGGCAACGCGCTGGAGTTCGGTACCATCGGATGCTGTGACAGCGTAGGTAATACTCACGATGGTGCCATGGCGATCCTTCCTTCCCGCCAGGTCATTGCAGACAGCGTGGAAACCATGTGCAGGGCCCACAAATTTTCCGGCATCGTGTTGCTGGGTTCCTGTGACAAAATCGTCCCGGGTTTGCTGATGGGTGCTGTCAGAGCCAATATTCCTGCAATTGTGCTGCCGGGTGGACCGATGCTGGGCGGACCGGCCTTCGGTGCGAAAAAGAAGGCGGACGCTTCCGCCTGTACGGAAGCTTTCGGCATGTACCAAGTCGGCAAAGCGACGATGGACGATGTACGCCGCTTGGGATATGTAACTCAGCCCACCTGCGGATCCTGTAATTTCTATGGTACCGCCAATACCATGTGCTGTATGGCGGAGGCCCTGGGCATGACCCTCCCGGACGCCGGAACAGCACCTGCGGTCTTCAACCACCGCCTGAGACTAGCCACCTATACCGGTGAAATGATCATGGAGCTGGTCAAAAAAGATATCCGTCCGCGTGATATCATGACCTATTCCGCAGTACAGAATGCCATCAAATACGTCCTTGCATCCGGCGGTTCCACCAATGCAGTGATTCATCTCTGCGCCCTGGGCTACGAACTGGGCTTCGATACCAACCAGATCCTTAAGGAGATCGACAGGCAGAGCTATGATATTCCACAGATTGCCAAGATTAATCCTTCTTCCTACGATCATGATATGGAAGACTTTTACAAGGCCGGAGGCGTCGTCAGAGTCATGGAAATGCTGAAGGAGAAACTGGACATGGATGTAATGACAGTTACCGCCAAGACTCTCCGAGAGAATTTGGAAGAACATCTTTACCTTTACGGAGAACGTGACGATGAAGTGATTCGCCCGTTAGACAGACCTTTCAGCACCCTCGCCGGATTGGCTATTATGCGCGGCAATCTTGCTCCGGATACCGGAGTGGCTAAGCCTGCCGGAATCAAGGAAGAGGTACGGCATTTCACCGGAACTGCTATTTGCTTCAATTCTCAGGAGGAATGCGACGAAGCTTTGGCCGAGCACAAGGTCAAGCCCGGCCACGTAGTGGTCATTCGCTATGAAGGTCCCAAAGGAGGCCCGGGCATGCGTGAAATGTACCGTCCAATGAAGCTCCTCTATGGACAGGGGTTGGATACTTCCACAGCGCTGATTACCGACGGACGCTTCTCGGGTACCAACAATGGTTGTTTCGTAGGTCATATTTCTCCGGAAGCGGCGGTCGGCGGTCCCATTGCCCTAGTGCAGGACGGCGACAAGATAACAGTGGATGTGAACACCAGGGAACTGACGCTGCATGTGAGTGAAGAAGAACTGGCGGAGCGCCGTAAGAACTGGCGCTACGAACCGAAGAAGACGACCGGCTATCTGCGAATCTTTCAGACGTTGGCCAAATCTGCAGACAAAGGCGCCATCATCGACTGGAAGAGCCTGTAAGCTATCCCATCATGTATAATAATGCTAATTTAGGTACAATCACGGGGCGTGTGAAAAAATGAAAGTTTTTTCACGCGTCTTTTTGTATACCAATACAAATAAAGGAAAACCATTATATATAAGGCTTTCCGTTTAAAATGAGCGTGTCGGGAATCGAAGGGCACTGTGGGTTGAGAGGCCCATGAAATGGGCGTTTCAGGTCACCTAAATTGAGTGTCTTCAAAAGTATCTTCAATTTTTTTCATTTCTGAGAAAGGAGAAATGCCGTAATCGCTTCTCGCCGCTTATTATTTCTCAATATCAAGTGATCATTTTGAACACTTGAATTTCTTATACTATTTCATCCCGGTTTTGGCCTTTATACAGGAATCGTCTTACCTCCATAATCTTTTCTGTGCCTTCATCATCGATAATTACATAGAAAACCATATAGTTTTTGACATTTATATGATAGTATGGATACTGATGATCGATTTGAGAATGATACTGCTCAAACGACTCAGCATTCGGCAGCCTTTTCATAATTGCCGCTTCAACGGCATCTATCAATCCCAAAGCAGCCTCCGGATTTGCCAGTTCGTCAGAAATATACGTAATCTTCTCTTTCAAATCCTCATAGAAAAGCGGAAGATATCTGAGTGTGTAGTTATCTCGCATTGACCCTGCCCCTCAATCTAGAAAACACTTCTTCGTGAGACAGCCTTGTCGGATCAGATGCGGCGGTAGCATCCGCTTCACTTAATGCGGCTTCTACTGAATCTGTCAGTCTTGAATATGCCTCCATACTTAATACAACCATCGATCCATATCCGTTTTTGGTCAAAAAAACAGGCTGACCTGTTTTAACTATTTTTTCAATATCAGTGAACTTATTCCTTAGATCCGAAACTGGTTTGATTTGCAGCATAATCCGTTCCTCCTTTTATCATAATTATATCAAAATCATGATATCATTCAAGTATTAATTCTCTTAACGTACGTGAGGTCGTGGGTTCGAACCCCGCCGGACCCTATAAAACAGAAAGCCTTATGAGAGACAGAAATACCTGTACATACGGCTTTCCAGCTTCACTTTTGTGTGAGAAAAACTGCCCGGAGCAATTAAGAAACCAGGCAGTTTATAAATGACTTTTTATTGTTTCAGATATCAGCTGTAGCTCACATGCGGAAGCAGGAACCTTCTCTGCGTGTTCATGGTATAGGCAGATGTCTTGGCAGCAACTTTGTCCCAGTCTGGGTGCATTCGAATCTTGTTAAAGGCATCGAAGCCGCTGATCTCCACATGTGCCTCGTATGCGGGGGTCCCTCCCATTTTAGAGAAGACCTCATACTTTTCCACTTCTTCAAACTGTGTCCAGAACTTACCGCCTTCCTTCTCCATGAATTCAAAAAACTCTGCGGTCTTTCCAGGTACGATGTCGTATTCAAAAATATATGTCATAATCTATCTCTCCTTTTTCAAACTGCCGGCTCTTCAAAAGAGTCGGCAGTAATTCATTCATGTGGCTTTTAGTCAACCTTATACTTAGCCAGTAACCCGGGGGTCTGGTTCTTTGTCTCGAGCAGTACACCGATAATCAGAACCGTGAAACAGAACGGAAGTCCTACAAGGACCGGATCCAGCTTGAACAGGGTCACGACGTTGTTCTGTCCGCTCATGGCAGCGAATGCAGACGCCTGGAAGATCTGTGCACCAATTGAAGCTGCAGCACCAGCAATCATTGCCAGGAAAGTAGCTTTCGGGGCGCGGCGTGCCCTCGGCCAGAGGATCAGGGCTGCGAATACCGGTGCCAGGCCGGAAGCCATGACGCGTCCGCCAATCCAGAAGAGCTCCAAGATGTAAGGAAGCTTCTTGCCGACCCATGCGCAGAAGACTGCGATGACCAGAAGACAAACTCTCTGGAGAGTAACAATCTGCTTATCGGAAGCATTCGGGTTAATGAAGCGCTTATAGACATCCAGAGTGATGTTTGCAGTAGTGGTCAAGATGCATGAACTGATGGTGGACATACAAGATGCCATCAGGCAGACTACGAAAAAGATGCCTGCATACGGACCGAGGATATTGCACATGGTCAGGTAAGCGTCGGAAGCGTTGATGTCGGGATAAACTACCTTTGCGACCATGCCGACCATGAAAGGAGTAATTAATGTACCAAAGCATTGCCATACCCCCGCCGAAAACAAAGCAGTCACGTGCAGTCTTGTCGTCCTTGGCTGCCAGACCTCTCTGAAGGACAGTCTGGTAAGCCATTGAGATAAACATGCCGAGGAGAATCCAGCCTGTGGTCTGTGACAGACCTGCCGCAAATGGGTTGATGTGGGTCTTCGGGACCATGTCGATGAAAGCCTGAAGACCTCCTACCTTGGCAATGCCGAGTGGAATCAGGATCACTGACCCGACAATGATCATAACGGACTGGATGGTATCGGTGACCAGCACGGCCCACATTCCGCCAGAAGCTGTGAATATCAATACGACGCCTACAGTAATGACCAGTGCCATAATTTGCGGAATACCGAACAGGGACTGAAAAATATTAGCCAGAGCGATGGAAATGGATGCAATGACTCCCAGGTCACGGCCAAGGCTGAGGAGAAGGGCAACGATGCGGTGGGGACCGCCAAAGTAATGCTCGAAAAGCTCCGGGACCGTAGTGACACCAGCACGGCGGAGCCTCGGAATAATGTACCAGCCCATCCACATGGTGGTCGCAATAAAGCTTGCACCTGACCAGTAGGCGCCGAGACCTACAGAGAAGCCGGAACCTGCGTAACCCATAACAGTCGCGGAGGAGACCCAGGTCGCGAAGAGCGAACCCGCAACAATTAGAAGCGGTGCCTTTCGGCCGGCCAATATGTAATCATCCGAGTTGTCACTGGCATCGCCTTTAAGGTATGGCGGCTCATGTAGTCCGAGGCCGATACCATGTCCGCATCTGTGATTGGAATATTCACCGAGTCCTGCCTTCTGGATAACCTTTCGTCCTAGGCTGTCTGCCTCACCGGCTGTAATACCAGGTCTGATACCATCCAGCATGGTCTGCTGCGCTTCGGTCATGACCTTGTAGATTTCCTTTTGCTTATCGGAAGACTTTCCAAGGAAGAAGGTTCGTTCGATTTCTGCGCGGTAACCGTTAATGCCGACCTGGCGGCTGTGGAGGATGACCTCATTCTCCTCGTACCTTCTGGTATTAGAGAAGACATGCGGCATATTAGTTCTGGCCAGGCCACCGGGACTCATGACAAAAATATCAAGGGTCGCGCCCGGAAGCATCTTCGGGGTCTCCTCCATGATGTAGGCATTGCCCAGCGCATCCATATCCATCTCGGTCATGCCACTCTTGCAATTGTTGATACTTGCTGCCAGAGCTCCGCTGACGATTTTTCCAGAGAGACGCATCAATTCTTTTTCCTCTTCACTCTTAATATAACGGCTATGCTCGATGAACGGTCCGATGTCATGAAGAACGAATCCCTTTCTCTCGAGGTAAGCAGCCAGACTCATAGAGATGATCCCGAACTCTACGCCGATCTTCGCGCCCCTGCCTAGTTTCTCGGTAAGCTCGTCCAGGAAGTACATGTGGCTCGGGCCCTTTTCTTTCTTCTCCGGATGCTCATAGTATACGAAAATGTTATCTGCGGTGCAATGTGCCTTGGAATGATCCTCTTCCAGTCCCGGAACGATTGCGTTGACTGTCTTTTCGTTGATTACAATCATGATCGGCCGAGAATAAATGATAGCCTTGTAATTGGTATAGTAGAACATGTTTTCGTGTCCAAGGATCAGGGACAGTCCAATGTCCTGCTCTCGCATTTCCTTTCGTAATACCTCTACTCTTTTTGTAACATCCATGATTCTTCCTTCCTGAATAGTGATGGTCAACACTTGTTTTTCTCGTGTATCTTTAGATATTTCCCATGATAAATGAGGAATATCGATTTTTTAGAAAGATATTAGTACATAAAAATACATTGCAAAATGAGATGGAATATATTACTATAAAAATACAAAATGTCGACAATCGACAAAATTCAATCGACGAAGTGAACATAATGCAGAACTTCCTTTGTCATTCACAAGGTCACAGAATCAGTTACAAGCTGAAAGGAGCAAAAGAAATCTATGAAATGCATGCACACCAGACTGCCGGATTTCCTGACCAAGGCAGTAGCAGCAGCCAAGAGGATCAACCCCGATACCGAGGTGGTGATTACCGGTTTTGAGAGCATGAAGTCCGCCAAGCTCGCTTCGCTGAGAGTCGGACGTATCCCCGCAGCTGGTTCTTCACTGGGAACCCTTTGAGCTGGAGTTTGACGATCAGGGCAGTCTGCTGACAAAGATCAAGTGGTGATCCACCGGAAGGCGGCAGGATTATGAAAGAATTCTGGAATAAACTGAGCAGAAAGCAAAAGAACGACCTGATCATTATTGCTGTACTTGTAGTTATTTACATCATTTACAAGCTTCTTCACTAATGTGAATACAGGAGGGATAATCATGGAAGATCATCGATATCTGACAAAGGATATGGAAGAAAAGGCTGTGCTTCGCGCAATCCAGGCGCTGAACGGCAAATGGCAGATGCTGACATTACTGGGATGGAGCGTCGATGATATCGCAAGCCGCCCGATCATTGGCATAGTCAGTTCCTACAGTGAGATCTGTCCGGGACATGCGCATCTGAGAGAAGTATCCGAGGCAGTTAAAAAGGGAATCATACAGGCGGGCGGTATTCCGGCTGAGTTTGGGACCATCGGTGTCTGTGACGTATCGCAGAATGGATATGTGCTGCCAACGAGAGACGTGATTTGCGACAGCATTGAGCTGATGGCGGGTGCGCATGAATTTGACGGACTGGTTTTACTTGGTTCCTGCGACAAGATCGTGCCCGGGATGCTGATGGCTGCCGCCAGATGCGATCTGCCGGCGATCATGGTGACCGGCGGCCCCGCGCTGGGCGGACCGGCGTGGAATGACCGGCCCAAGATCGAGAATACGGCGAAATATGAGGCCTGGGGCATGTACCAGGCAGGAAAGATCTCTGCCGAAGAAGTGCTCAGAGTCACGAAGACCGTGATGCCCACGATCGGTTCCTGTTCTTACTATGGGACTGCCAACACGATGAGCTGCATCGCCGAAGTGCTGGGCATGGAACTTCCCGACGGCGGTGCGACGCCTGCAGTGCATGCTGACCGTCTGCGGATCGCCAAAGCCTCCGGTACGGAGATCGTCCGGATGGTACGGGAACACATTACGGCGAGAGACATTATTACAGAAAGATCTATTCAGAATGCCATTGCGTTCCTGATGGCGACCGGCGGCAGTACGAATGCGGTTCTGCATCTGACGGCCATTGCCAATGAGATCGGCATCGATCCGGAATGGATAATGGAAGAATTCGACCGGCAGAGCCGGCTGGTGCCGCAGATCGCCTGCATCTATCCGTCCGGTACCTTTAATAGTCTGATGGAAGATTTCCATGCGGCCGGAGGTGTTCCGCGCGTTTTAGAGAATCTCGGAGAACTTGTAGACCGGAACTGCATGACAGTTGCCGGACAAAGCTGGAGGGAGATCCTCCGGGAGCATATCTACTGGCAGGGTCCGGTCAACGAAGAAGTGATCCGTCCTCTGACAAAACCCTTTGGGTATGACGCACTTTCTATCCTGTACGGCAATCTGGCCCCGGGCTCGGCAGTGTGCAAACCTGCGGGAATTCCGGATCATATGCGGTCGTTTACAGGTAAGGCGGTCTGCTTTGATTGTGAAGAAGATGCCTCAGCGGCACTTGCGCGCAGGGAGATCGTCCCGGGACAGGTCGTGGTCATCCGATACAGCGGGCCCAAGGGTGAACCGGGCATGCGTGAAATGAGTATTTTTATCCATCAGATGAGCGGCCAGGGGCTGGAAGACAGTGTTGCCCTGATCACCGACGGAAGGTTCTCAGGTACAGATCACGGCTGCTTCGTCGGCCATATTTCCCCTGAAGCGGCAGAGGGCGGACCGATTGCACTGGTCGAGGATGGCGACGAGATCTCTTTTGACATTGCAAAGCGGGAACTTACCCTTCACGTATCTGATGAGGTGCTGGAGAAGCGCCGGAAACGTTGGCATTACGAGCCGAAAGAGGTAAAGGGATACATGTCCAGATACATGCGTCTAGCGGAAAGCGCCGGAAGGGGAGCGATCCTGAATTAAGAATTAATACGTGATTTCATACAGGAGAACTGTCAAAGAGAGGGATTACCGATGAAAAAACTTTTATTCCCCAACAAACAGAATTTTACCGAAGAACAGTTCCAGAGCCTCAGGGATCTGGGAATAGAGGTCATCTTTACAGCAGGGCCGGAGACGGACGTCTATGATGAGATGGATTTTTCAGATATCGACGCGGTCGTCTGTTTCAAGTTCTTCAGCTACAATCCGGTGGAGCGTTTTCCAAATCTGAAATATGTTCACACGACCTCTACGGGGTATGACCAGCTGCCGATCAAATACTTTGACGAGCACGGAATCATCTGGAAGAATTGTCCCGGGGTACACAGCGTTCCGATCTCCGAATTCGTGATCGGCTCCGTGCTCCAGATGTACAAGCACAGCCATTTCCTGAGGGCCAACCAGCGGGCGCATAAGTGGCTTTGCGACTGGGGCGTGCAGGAATTGTATCAGAAACGCGTGCTGGTCTTAAGCACAGGCTCGATCGGGCAGCAGGTCGCGAAGCGCTTCCAGGCATTTGACACAACAGTCATTGGCCTGGACAAGTTCCCGAACAACAAAAACGGATATTATACGGAAGTGGGAACCATGGACAGGCTGGATGAGGAACTGCAGAAGGCAGACGTGGTCGTTAACTGCATCCCGTTCTTCCCCGGCACCTTCCATCTGATCGATCAGCATTGCTTTGACCTGATGCAGGAAAAGGCGATCTTCATCAATATTACCCGAGGGGAGATCGTGGACTCAGAAGCGCTGCTGAAGACGTTGCAGAGCGGAAAGCTGCTGGGTGCGGCGATCGACGTCTGGGAGCAGGAACCGCTTCCGGAAGACAGCCCCTTCTGGGATATTGACCGCCTCCTGATCAGCTGCCACAACAGCTTTGCGGGAGAGGGCAACCTCGAACGGATCTTCGCCTGTATCTACAATGATACGAAAGCCTGGCTGGAAAGCTGTGGGGAGACCTGAGTAAAACGGCTGATCAACAGTTATACAGGGACATTTGAACAAAACAAAAAGGCTGCTGCAGATCGCAACAGCCTTTCTTTCTGCGCCAGAGAGGGCTCGAACCCCCAACCTTTCGGTCCGTAGCCGAACGCTCTATCCAATTGAGCTACTAGCGCATCGTCATCAGACGCAAATGATATTATATCTCCTTTCGATCTTTGCGCACATCTGGCATGACATTTTTACCCAAATGGTAGCAAAGATTATTGATTGCCCAGTTTAAATACTTATCACTGGCATCTGGTATTTCGATCTTCCGATCACATAAAAGGAGCGGCACATAATTCGACATCTCCCGTATGCGAATCAGCAAAATTCCATGTTCTTTACAGATTTTATACTTTTGTGAATCCCGAATTTGAATCTTTGAATCAGTATGATAAACTCGACCGTCATACTCAATTCCTACATTATATCAGGACAATCCAAAACGCTGTAAGGAGCGCGAACAACATCCTGGACTTCCTGGGGTCTGAAGGGTATCTCACCTTCAACGAGGAGTGTGAAGCCAGCACGAAGGAACTCTATGAAACCTACAAGGCATGGTGCGAGGACAATGCCGAGGTCACCCTTTCGGCAAAGAGCTTCGCGAACCAGATGGCGCAGCACGCGACTGCCTTCAATCTCATCCCCGATTACAACATCTACATCGGAAACGGCAGACGCTGCCGCGGGTACCGCGGGATCGGGGTCATCGATACCGATAATCCGTTTTATAAAAAATAAGCCAAAAGTTGCGCGCATGCACGCATGCACGGATAAAATCGGAGTTCTTTTATAAAAAACACTCTTTTGGAGGATAAGCACTTTGAAAACACAGTATGCGATCACGCACTTTGCAGAAAATAAAATACCTGAAACCAACAGCATCTCCTTTACGACCAAAAACAGAAGGGCGAATGGAGGTGATCGCCACGGTTGATTCCCAGACTTTACAGGAAGCAATCGACTGCGGTATATTAGACCTCGACGAGAAGCTATTACGGCAGCAAGTCGATATGAAAATGAAGGAGCGCATCATGCGCGACCACCCATATGCTATTGCCCAACTGCCAAACAGGCGGTGGCAGACTTACTACCAGGATCCCATAAGCAATAAACGTATGGAGATCAAACTGTCCACTAAAGAGAAGGTGATCGATAAACTCGTTTCTCTTTATAAAGGGCATGCACCGCACAATAACAAGTTAACACTGAGCCGATTATTCGATGAGTGGATCGAATACAAGAGTGCCGTCACGGAAAGCGAGAACACGATCCTCCGTCACAAGCAGCATTACCGGAAGTATTTCAAAAATACCGCTTTCTTTAAAAGGGATCTATACAGTATCGACCGGTTGGAACTGCAGGCTTTCTGCAACAAGCTCATAAAGCAGAATAACCGGTCCAATAAACAGTGGATGAATCTTAAAACGATCCTTAACGGGATGTTCGAATTTGCTTTTGACAAAGAGCTGGTCGATACTAATCCCATGGCCCGCGTAAAGATCTCCGTAAAGTTCCGGCAGGTAAAGCATAAGACCGGTAAAACTGAGACCTTTAATACAGAGGAACTCAATGACCTGACAGAATATCTGGAGAAGCGTTTTGAGGAAACCGGTAATGTTCTTTTTCTGGCTGTCGAGCTGAACTTTTACCTCGGCCTCAGGGTCTGAGAGCTGGTAGCGCTGAAATAGGAGGACTGGATCGATATGACTCACCTGCATATCTGCAGGGAAGAGATCCGCGATCAGACCGCAAGGGAATACCGAGTTGTGGAGCACACGAAGACAAATCGTGACAGGTATGTGCCGGTGATGCCCAAGGCGATTGCTCTTTTAAACCACATCAAAGAAGTTGACGATCAAAGCGAGTATATCGTTGCGCGCGATGGTGAGCGGTTTAATTCCCGAAAGGTTTCACATGTGTTGGAGCAATACGCAAAGGAAAATGGCAAGGATATCAAACGTACGCATAAGATCCGCAAGACTTTTGCGAGCATTCTGAACGCCAACGGTGTTCCTCTTGACACGATCCGCGAATGCCTTGGAAACACCACCCTGCAGACCACCATGGCGTATCTCTACGACCCACTCACAGACGAAGAAACGTATCAGAGACTCTCAGCGGCATTTTGATAATGTGTCTTCAAAAGTCTTCAAGTGTCTTCAAAATTCCACCATAACGCAAACAGCGGAAACGACCATTTGATGGCCATTTCCGCTATATACATACCATGAGCGTGTCGGGAATCGAACCCGAGACAACTTGATTAAAAGTCAAGTGCTCTACCGACTGAGCTACACGCCCTTATTAAAATAATTTAATAAAGAATTAAAGACAGGACAAACAACGTCCTGTCCTTAACGGATTGCGGGGGATGGATTCGAACCAACGACCTCTGGGTTATGAGCCCAACGAGCTACCGGACTGCTCTACCCCGCGATATAAATGGGGCCTACAGGGCTCGAACCTGTGACCCTCTGCTTGTAAGGCAGATGCTCTCCCAGCTGAGCTAAGACCCCTTAATGGATGGGGGTGGATTCGAACCACCGAAGTCGTCGACAACAGATTTACAGTCTGCCCCCTTTGGCCGCTCGGGAACCCATCCAAACTATAATGATTTAGAAAAAAATAGCACACGCGAACTGCGTATGCTCATTAACACAGCAGTGTTAACGACCCGGATGGGGTTCGAACCCACGACCTCCGCCGTGACAGGGCGGCGCTCTAACCAGCTGAGCCACCAGGCCAATGTACCATAAAAACCAAATACCGATATTAGAATCCTGAACCTTTAAGCCTAAGCTTTGCGGATAAGCCCTCGATCTATTAGTAACAGTCAGC
>CAKSBC010000020.1 GCA_934438085.1 uncultured Lachnospiraceae bacterium | reverse complement strand
TTTCTTGAGAAAATATCTGTTTTATCCACAAAAGAAAAAGACGTGTGAAAAAATGAAAGTTTTTTCACACGCCCGTCTGTATTTTATTGACTATTCCTATTCGCTAAACGCTTACATCATTCCGCCCATGCCTGCGCCGCCTGCCGGCATTGCCGGTTCCGGAGCAGGGATCTCAGCTACAGCTGCTTCTGTTGTAAGAAGTGTTGAAGCTACTGATACTGCGTTCTGAAGTGCTGATCTTGTTACCTTTGCAGGATCGATGATGCCGTTCTTTACCATGTCAACATATGTCTCGTTGTATGCATCAAAGCCTACGCCGTTTTCAGCTTCCTTGACCTTGTTTACGATTACTGCGCCGTCAAGGCCTGCATTCTCAGCTATTCTGTAAAGAGGTGCCTCAAGTGCCTTAAGTACGATCTGTGCGCCTGTTCTCTCATCGCCCTCAAGACCCTTAACAATCTCTGCAACCTTCTTTGTTGCTGCGATGTATGCAGTTCCGCCTCCGGCTACGATACCTTCCTCAACTGCAGCTCTTGTTGCATTAAGAGCATCTTCCATACGAAGCTTAGCTTCCTTCATCTCAGTCTCTGTTGCAGCGCCGACTCTGATTACAGCTACTCCGCCTGCAAGCTTAGCAAGTCTTTCCTGAAGCTTCTCTTTATCGAACTCAGATGTAGTAACCTCAAGCTGAGCCTTGATCTGAGCTACTCTGTCAGCGATAGCACCCTTATCGCCCATACCGTCAACGATAACTGTGTTCTCCTTATTTGTCTTTACAGACTTTGCACGGCCAAGCATATCGATAGTTGTATCCTTAAGCTCAAGTCCTAATTCCTCTGAAATAACTGTGCCGCCTGTAAGGATAGCGATATCCTTAAGCATTTCCTTACGTCTGTCGCCATAGCCAGGAGCCTTGACAGCTACTACCTGGAAGGTTCCGCGAAGCTTGTTAACGATAAGTGTTGTAAGTGCCTCACCCTCAACGTCCTCAGCGATGATAAGGAGCTTTGCACCCATCTTTACGATATTCTCAAGTACAGGAAGGAGGTCCTGAATATTTGAGATCTTCTTATCTGTGATAAGGATATAAGGATCGTCAAGAGTTGCCTCCATCTTCTCCATATCTGTGCACATATATGCTGAGAGGTATCCTCTGTCGAACTGCATTCCTTCAACAAGATCAAGCTCTGTAAGCATTGTCTTTGACTCTTCGATAGTGATAACGCCGTCCTTGGAAACCTTCTCCATAGCGTCTGCTACCATCTCGCCTACTGAGTCATCAGATGCTGAAATAGCTGCTACTCTTGAGATCTGTGATCTGCCGTTTACAACCTGAGAATCAGCCTTGATTGAATCAACAGCGGCATCAACAGCCTTCTTCATACCCTTACGCATAACGATAGGATTTGCACCTGCTGCAAGGTTCTTCATTCCTTCGTTGATCATTGCCTGTGCAAGAACTGTAGCTGTTGTTGTTCCGTCACCTGCTGCATCATTTGTCTTTGTAGCAACCTCTCTTACAAGCTGAGCGCCCATATTCTCAAAAGCATCCTCAAGCTCAATATCCTTAGCTATAGTAACACCGTCATTTGTAATAAGCGGTGTGCCGAACTTCTTATCAAGAACTACATTTCTGCCCTTAGGTCCGAGTGTAACTCTTACTGTATCTGCAAGCTTGTTAACGCCTGCCTCCATAGCCTTACGTGCGTCTACGCCGTACTTTATATCCTTTGCCATCGTTATTGCTCTCCTTTTATCAATTTATGTCAATGTCATTGGCTGTGTCTGTAACAAACAGCCCTGAACCTTATTTTACGTAAATGTAAATGTGGAACAGTAATTACTGCTCAATAACAGCTAAAACATCACCCTGTCTGATGATAACAAACTTCTCGCCGTCAAGTTCAACGTCTGTACCTGCGTATCTTGAATATACGATATGCTGACCAACCTTAACTTCCATCTTTATTTCCTTGCCGTCAACAACTCCGCCAGGTCCAACTGCGATAACCTCTGCCTGTGCAGGCTTTTCCTTATCCTGTCCAGGAAGAACGATACCTGACTTTGTAGTCTCCTCAGCATGGAGCTTCTTGATAACGATTCTGTCTGTTAATGGTACTAACTTCATTTGCTGCCTCCTTGATATTCTGACATCATCTCAGTCTGTAAAACTGTCAAGCCAGACCGAAACGATCTGTTTGATCATATAAATTCTCTGCCGTACTTTCCTTTTCCGACAACGCTTGTATTATACAACCATGTGTTAGCAGCGTCAAGTGTCGAGTGCTAACCAATTGTGAATTTTTAGAGAATATTTATGTATTTTTCGAGGATCTCTATCAATAGTCAGCACCTTCATCCTCTATCAGATTTCTGCTGACAGCTGCTTTACACGCAAGCTGATCGCAGCGCTCATTTTCAGGATGTCCGTCATGCCCCTTGACCCATATGAAGTTGACCTTATGAACCTCCATTGCTTTTAGAAGTCTTTTCCACAGATCAATATTTTTAACCGGTCCGCTCTTTCCTCGCTTCCAATCATTCTTGACCCAGTTTTTGATCCAGCCCTGATTGAAGGCATCCACCAGATATTTAGAATCACTGTATAGGTCGATAAGACACGGTCTGTTAAGTGCTTCAAGACCAGCTATAGCCGCCATGAGCTCCATGCGATTATTCGTCGTTCTAATATAGCCTTGAGATAGCTCCTTCTCGTGTACAGTTCCGTCATTGCTGACATATCTAAGAATCGCTCCGTAGCCGCCCGGTCCGTCCGGATTACCCTTGGCTGCTCCGTCAGTAAAAATGCTGACTACGCTCAAATTATGATCACCTCATCTTTTCCACCAGCTCGTTGATTCTTCTTGCAAGCTTCATCTTGTCGGCATTTGCGCCCTGCTTCATCATTTCAACAAGCTCGGTAATATTATTAAGAGCTGCTTCAAGCTCTCTGTTGACATTTTCATTGCGAGCAGTTGTCGCAGTCTCCTTCTTTACGAATCTTGGAGGAGCAACATAATCCCACTGCCCCGCAGCAAGATCGTAAATCGATCCCGAATACGGACATTCTACAGTATTTCCGGTCTCTTCTTCAATAGCTTTTGAAAGTGATTCCATTGATTCATCATTGCCATGAACAAGAAATACATTTCCCGAAAGCTTGCCGAATTCGCCTATCCATTTAAGCAGTCCGGCTCTGTCAGCATGTGAGCTCATATCCTGCATGGTCTCTATATGCGCCCTTACTGCAATTTCTTCACCAAAAAGCTTGATAAAATCAGTCTCTCCGTCCTGCAATACTCGTCCGAGTGTTCCCTCTGCCTGATAGCCTGCAAATACTATACTGCATTCAGGTCTCCACAGATTATGCTTGAGATGGTGTCTGATTCGTCCGGCATTACACATGCCTGCTGCCGCAATGATGACCTTTGGTGTAGTATCATTTCGAATAGCCATCGAATCCTCTACAGTTTTTGAAAGTATCAGATTCGGGAAGCTTATAGGGTTAATGCCTTTTAAAACGAGCTCTCTGGTTTCTTCATCGTAGCAGTCTGCAAGATTCTCAGTGAACACATTGGTAGCCTCTACTGCCATAGGGCTGTCAACATAAACCGGGAAATAATCATGTCCTTTAATTAAATTATTGTCCTTCAGCTCTCGTATCAGATACAGAAGCTCCTGAGTCCTTCCTACAGCAAATGCCGGAAAAACGATATTTCCGCGTCTGTCCAATGTCTCCTGAATTATTCGTCTCAGGTCCTCTATGTGATTGATGGTCTTATCGTGATATCTGTTTCCGTAGGTGGACTCCATAATAACGTAGTCGGCATCATGAATATACTGAGGATCACGGATAAGAGGCTTATTAATATTTCCTATATCTCCGGAGAAAACAAGCTTTTTTTCGATGCTATTTTCATTGATCCACATTTCTACGGATGCTGATCCAAGCAGATGTCCGGCATCAATAAATCTTATTTTTACCGTATCGCTTAATTCAACAGTTTCTCCATACTCTACAGTTCTGAAATACTGAAGAGTTTTCTCAGCATCCTCTACAGTATATTCAGGCTCGACCGGATCCTTACCCGCTCTTTTACCTTTACGGTTTGCCTGTTCGGCCTCCTGTTCCTGTATGTTGGCACTGTCAAGAAGCATGATAGCATTAAGATCTGCTGATGCCTTAGTCGCAAGTATCGTGCCTGTAAAGCCCTTTACTACAGCCTTCGGAAGCATTCCGGCATGATCTATATGCGCATGTGTGAGTAATATATAATCTATTTCCGAATAGCTTACAGGCAGCTCTTCATTAACGTAAACATCACGTCCCTGCTGCATGCCGCAGTCAACGAGAAGCTTAAGATCCGCTGTCTCAATAAAATGCATTGATCCGGTAACCTCATGATCGGCACCTAAAAATTGAAGTTTCATAAAATACCTCCGACTCGCTGCAGCGGTGCTTTCAGGCTGTTGTGGTCATTTTGCAATCAGCCTGATAACAAATTAATAAATAACCATGTGTTTATTTTATATCAATACTTAACCGTTGTCACTTGTCAATATCGGACGTTATGTCTATTGAAATACAAATGAAATTATTTATGTTTCAAACAGGATATAATTTAAATTATTGACCTTGTTTATATTTATACAGCAAAAGCGGCCTTCCGGCGATGCCATATGCATTCACCAAAGCCGCTTTTTTTCGATTAGTTATAAAAAAGTCTGCTGCTTAACACTCATGAACCAACTTGCCGCTCATATGTTCTATATCAAGTTCTAAAACCTGAGCCAAATGAGCCTCCTTATTCATGATTTCTTCTACTGAATCAGGTGTTGGATAATATTTTTCTGCCAATTTCCTTAATGCTGCAAGGTCATGCTCCTTCTCATTACTAAGATGAAGTCGTCCGAAAACTATAATGCTTTTTATATAAAGCGCCCAATCACCGTCTTTGAGATATCCTTCATCGTAAACACAAAAAGATACTTTATCGTGTTTGCTTATTGCATCAATCTTATGCCCTTCCCTCGCTCCGTGAAAATAAATTTTATTATTATCTTCACAGTAATAATAGTTTATAGGCACAGTATACGGATACTCTCCATCTCCCAGGACAGCAAGGACACCTCGCTTACTTTTGTTTAAAACCTCCTTGCATACTTCCTCAGAAAGCTCCTGCTTATTTCGTCTCATTTTTCTGAACATTTTTTTTACCTCGCTGCATAAAAGTTGACACTAATTAATAATAAGATTATACAATGTATTTTCTCAAATATAGTCTTTCATATACGTTAATGTCAACGTGAAAACGAGACTGTGAAATCGGTAAATATCAACTTTTCTAAGTTCATATCTACTACAACATTTTTATTGCCATTAATCAATGTTCAATGATTATTTATTGTATATTAGTCCAGGCAATCCCATAGATATTCCAGGAATAAATGTTATGATCATCAACAATACAATGAGCAGGATAATCATAGGCAAAATTTTCTTTGATATCTGAGGTACTGTAAGTCCCGTTATTCCGGAGGCAACAAACAGATTCGCACCGTACGGAGGTGTAATGAATCCTATTGCAAGCGCTACGGTCATAAATACTCCAAAATGAACCAGAGAATAGCCGCACTGCTGAACAATTGGTACAAAAATAGGAGTAAGAATAGTCATGGATGTTATATTATCCATAAAACAGCCTATAATCAGCAGGAATATAAGAAGCATAAGTATTATAAGGTACGTATTGCTGGTTGCACCTAATAAAAATGCCGCAAATTTTGCCGGAACCTGCATAGTTGTAAGTAAATATCCAAAACCTGTTGCACACGCTATTGTAAATAAACATGAACTTGTTGTAAGCGCTGTATTTTTAAGTGCAGTAACCAATGTATGCCAATCGAGCTCCTTGTAAATAAATTTTCCGGCAATAAGAGCCCAGACATTTGCAACAATTGCAGCTTCTGTAGGTGTGAATATTCCCGCATATATTCCTCCGAGAATAATAAGCGGTGTTAACAGTGCAGCAAATGAATCTTTAAAGGTTTCCCAAAGGCTCATCTGCTCTCTAGGCTCTTCATTCTCAAGTCTTTCACCGTAACCGTTTTTCTTGCAAACCCACCAGCTGTATGCGCAGAGTGCTGCGCCAATAAGAAGTCCAGGGACTATACCTGCAATAAAAAGTTCGCCAATAGAACAGCCCGTGATTACTCCGAAAAGAACAAATGGTATTGATGGAGGTATTATAACTCCGATAATTCCTCCGCAGCACGTGATAGCTGTTGCCCATGCTTTATCATAATGGTCCTTCTCCATTTCCGGAATCATCATGCTTCCTATCGCTGAAACCGTTGCAGGACCAGAGCCTGATATAGCTGCAAAGAACATGCATGCACATGTAGTTATTATTGCTAATGCACCTGCAAGGTTTTTCACAAAACAATGTGCCATATTAACTATACGGCGTGATATTCCACCCGTACTCATTAGCTCTCCTGCTAAAATAAAGTAAGGGATAGCAAGAAGCGTAAAGCTGTCAAGGCCTGTTACTGCAAGCTGTGCAAGTACATCAGGACTCATCTTTGTAAATGATATCATTGATATAAGCGTCGCACCGCCTAAACTTATACCAATGGGAATTGTCAGGAATATTGCAGCGAATAAGAGAACAAATAAAACTACAAGTACCATATTTATACCTCTTCCCTTTCTTCACTTTTGAACATTTTAATTATATGCTCAATATATCTGATCATCATTAGTATGCAGGATACCGGAATACACGCATATACGTATGACATTGGAAGCTTTAACGCTGCAGATGTCTGCCCCATCCTTGATACCATCTGAACTATCTTTATTCCCTTAAATGTCAGGAAGATAAGAAATGCAATACTTACAATAGCAACAAATGTCTCAAATACATTCTTTGCTCCTTTAGGAAGCTTGTGCGTAAAAATATCTATTCTTATATGGCGATTTTTCTGTACACAATAGCTTGACCCAAGCCAGATCTGCCATATAAAAATATATCTTGCCAATTCTTCAGACCATGACAACGAATGACCTAAAACATACCTGCTTATGACCTGTGCAGTTAGTATAGGTATAACAACAAGATACGATGCTATAAGTATGTTTTCTTCAAGATGATCCAATATTTTCCTGATCATTTTATTATCTCCTTATGCTTAAAGCGTATGGGCAGACAAACCGAAATCAAAATTACAACTTTTCGGTAGACTGCCCATTTATTCATGCAGCTTCAGCTTTTATGTATTTATCAATAGTTTCCTGCCTGAGCATCCTTTGCAATGTCGACAAGATCCTGTCCTATTTCTGATGCAACCTGATCATATACAGGTGCTGTCTTTTCAACAAAAAGTTCTCTGTTTTCCGGTGTGATTTCATTCACTTCCATCTTAGTCTTAAGATACTCTAACGCTTCCGCATTCTGCTTATCACAGAGTTCATACTGATACTCTCTTGCTACGTCAGCTGCATCCATAAGAACCTTCTGAAGGTCTTCCGGAAGACTATCGTATAACTGCTTATTGATAGTGACAACACCTGAAGTATAGAGATGACCTGTTAATGAAAGGTACTTCTGAACTTCATCAAAGCGTGATGTCTGAATAAGGAAAATTGGGTTTTCCTGAGCATCAACCGTTTTCTGCTGAAGAGCAGTGAAAAGCTCTGTAAAAGCCATAGGTGTAGGTGAAGCACCAAGAAGCTCAAATGCCTTCATATGAATATCATTTTCCATTGTTCTTATCTTAAGTCCCTTAAGGTCATCAGGAGTATTAATTGGCCTTGCACTGTTTGTAATCATTCTCATACCATTTTCAAGATATGTAAGTTTTACAAGACCTATATCCTCTAATCCTTCTGCTGCTGCCTCTCCAAGCTTTCCATTTACAGCCTTTCTTGCTGCATCCTCATTTTCAAAAAGGAAAGGAAGATCTAAAACCTTAAGCTTTGAATCGAAATTTGCCAGTACTGAGCTTGTACCATATGCCACTTCAAGTGTTCCCATCTGACATGCCTCATACATAACTCTTTCTGAACCAAGAGCCGAGTTTGGATATATCTCTACAGCAATACGTCCGTTACTATTCTTCTCAACTTCTTCTTTGAATTTAACAAAGCCCTCATGTGAAGGTGTATTTTCCTGAAGGGTATGTCCGACTTTTATTGTATATTCAGCGTTAGATGTATCAGTTGCAGAACCACTGTTATCTGCTGAACTTGTATCCGCTGCTTCTGATGATGTTGCTGATGACTCTGTTGTAGTTGTGCCGCTATTACTGCCGCCACACGCTGTAAGAACTGCTGTCATAGCAAGAGCAAGAATAAAAGCTATCGATTTTTTCATTTTTTCCTCCTTAAATCTCCCAGTTTATAAGGTTTCATTATTTAAAGCCTTCGCTGAAGCTTTGTTAATATATAGATATAAAATAGTTAAACGGATCTTCTCCTGTTCTGAAAATATTTATCCATTGTTGCAGCATTTATTCCTATAGGTGGCTTATGTTCCTTCGGCAGTAAACATTCGTATTGTTTTCCGCCCATACGTTCACGCCACTCTTTCTTTGCCTTATCAATAATATCCGGTTGTGTCAGAAGGTCTATGGCAGATGCCGTCGTTATCTGAGATGCTCTTGCCAAAGTTTTTTGTCCTATTGAACTACCGGCACATGCAGTTACCATCCAATTATGCCATCCGGATGTTGGTCCCATAGCCAACCAGAATGTTGCATACGGAGCATTCCATGTGAACTCCGAGGTGTCACATATGATCGTTTCGCTTTCTCCGAAAGGATCTATATCAGTTCTTAGCCCTATTGGTTCTAACCCTACATTTTTCTGCATTTCTTTCACAAAATTCTGCTCATCAGCAGTAAAATCAGGAGCTCCGTAATACTCCATGTTTTTATGGACTATCTCAGCAAGAGTCTTATTAGGTATTTTATTATGTGTATAAGTTAAGATTTCACGTTCAACCTCTGTTCCTGTTGCTAATGCAGCGCCTTCTGCAGCTTTCATTATTCTGTCAAACGCATCTTTAGAAATATCAAGATCATTAAATCTTCCATAAAGCTGTACATCCGTCTTGTCTGGAACAACATTGGCATATTCAGCACCGACGTCTGTAAAGGTGTAGTTAATTGTATGTGCGGCATCAGGTCCTGCAGGAATTATATGCTCTCTAAGCATTTCAAGCGCATGTCCGAAAAGCATTGCTGCATCAAATGCACTGCGTCCCTGCCACGGATATGCTCCATGTGCTTTCTTACCTTTGAAATGATAGATACAAACAAATACACTATTGCATTTATCATAATCCGCTCTGTTATAGTGCCAAGGATGCCAATCCAGAAATGCATCTACATTTTTATATGCGCCTGTTCGTCCAACCAGAGGTTTGCCAACACTGGCTTCTTCATATGGGGATCCAAAAAGCTTAACGGTTCCCGCAAGCTCAAAATGTTTAATTGCTTCCTTTACAGCAATACCTGCCTTTACAGCTGCGGTTCCCAGAATATTGTGTCCGCATCCCTGTCCCGGAGCTCCCTCAATTACGGGGCAAGGATAAGGTTTATCTTTTTGTTGCGAAAGCCCCGGGAGACAATCATATTCAACATTAATACCTATAATAGGATGCCCATTTCCGTAACTGGCTATAAATGCTGTAGGCATATCCCCTACATTTGTCTCAACGGTAAACTCATTTTTTCTCAAAAGTTCTGTAATAGCTGAAAATGCTCCGAATTCCTCAAGACCAAGTTCCGGATTCTCCCATATAAAATCCGAAAGTCTGTTAAACTCGTCAGAATTTTCTTTTAGCCAGCATTCTGCATACTCTCGTATCTTTTCTGCATTCATTGCTTTTCCTCTTAAGTAATTATCAGATTAAATAGCTTCATTACATAAATGCTGTTAAAACTATAGTGAATTTGTTTTACATGCTTGCATTTCTGTATGCTTGCATGTTAGCATGTATATGAAATTATTACAATTGACAAATAATAATGAAGATGTACTGTATTTTTTGTTCAAAATGCCATTTGAATTCATTTTCACTTTTAAAATATTATGGTAAAATCAATTGAAGAAAGAATTATGAGGTGTTATCATATGACAACATTTACTTCACAGGTCAGTTCAATTAAAGATCAGGTTTACAATATAATACGAGATAAAATTGTATATCTCGATCTTCGTCCCGGCGAAAGGATAGATGAAAACTCTATAACCGGACTTGTCGGAGCCAGCCGCACACCCAGACGCGAGGCAATGATGATGCTTGAAATGGATGGCTATGTCAATATTTATCCTCAGAAAGGAACCTATGTTTCTCTTATAGACCTTAATCTCATAAGGGAAATAATTTATATGCGCTACTGTCTTGAGCTTAATATTTTTTCTGAATTGGCATCAAAAGCTGTTCCTGTAATTCCATCAGTTGAGAAATATCTTGTTATGCAGGAATACGCCTTCAAAAGCCGGGATTTTCCTGAATACATAGACAACGACTATACTTTTCATGAAAAACTTTTCGAGCTTGCAGGACACAAACAAATATGGAATATGATTGAAAGTAAGTTGCATCTTACTACGCGCTTTAGAATATTAGGATGGCAATCCTGTCCGGAGGAGTTTAAAAGTACTATAGATGAACACAGACATATTGCAGAATGTATAGAGAAAAATGATATTGAAGATCTTAAAAATACTCTTTTACTGCATCACGATGTTAGTTTAAGCAGATACTATGAGTTTCTTCACAATTCCAACCCTGAATACTTTGTTAATACATAATTTATCCGATAAAATCAGCGCCGTGATGTTCATCATCATCGGCGCTTTATGGTTTTAGCTAATTTATGATATTTTTATTTTATCACCGCACTGTCAGCTCCGGATATAACTATATTGCTCTTGTAAAATGCACTTAAGGCATCTGCCATATAGCCGATGTCATAGCATCCGGCAGTTTCAAAGCTTGAATGCATCGCAAGCTGAGGAAGTCCGATATCAGCTGCATGCATACTGACTTCAATATTAGAAAGGTTGCCGAGGGTAGAGCCTCCTGCAATGTCACTTCTATTGGCATAGGACTGCACAGGAATATTGCTTCTATTACATATTTCTTTGATTATAGCTCTGCTGAAAGCATCTGTCGTGTACTTCTGACTTGCATTTTCCTTTATGACAATTCCCTTATTAAGGTATACAGCATTGTCAGAATCAGTTTTTTCCGGATGATTCGGATGAACTGCATGAGCATTGTCGCAACTAAGCATATATGATGCTGCAGCAGCTCTTATAAAGCCTTCATCATCTCTTCCTAATCCCTTATTAATTCTCTTAAGTGTATCAGCAAGGAATGTGGACATGGCTCCCTGCTTGGTGTTTGAACCAACCTCTTCGTTATCAAAGCAGCAGCAAACATTTACAGTACTGTTATTTGATGTATTAGCAAGTGCAATAGCTGAAATAAATGCGCATTCAAGATCATCAAGTCTCGGTGATGATATAAACTGATGGCCCACACCCCAAATTACCGGATCCTGCCTATTTACAAGGTCAAGATCCTTTCCGAGAATATCTTCCGGTTTTATACCCAAGGCAGCAGCAATTATGTCTGCAAGTGTACCGCTTTTACAGCTCGATGCTGACATAAGCGGCAGCAGGTCGACCTGTTTATTGAACTTATAGCCGTTATTTGCATCCTTATTAAGATGAATAGCCATGCTCGGAATAATAAGCATATCCTCATCAATATATATAAGACGTGACTTTATGCCTACATTTTCTCTTACCAACACTCTTCCGGCTATGCTTAAAGGTCTGTCAAACCAGGTATTTTCAATCATGCCGCCGTATCCCTCAACATTTAGTCTGAGATAATCTGCCGGGCCTTCTACCTCAGGCACATCCTTTAATTTAAATGTCGGTGAATCTCCATGCGATGCACATATCTGAAAATGCAGATCTTCAGCGGCATCCTTTCCAACGTTGAATGCAATAATGCTGGAGTTATTTCTTTTTGTATAGTATTTTCCACCCGGCACAAGACTCCATACCTCATTTTCAGGCAAATACTCAAATCCGCAGGAAGTATAATAGCGGCTAAGCGTTTCTGTGGTATGAAAAACACTTGGGCTTGCCTTAATAAAACTCAATAAAATCTCTGCATTTTTAACTGTCTTACTATAATCCATGACTTTATTATCAGTACTCATACTAAACCTCTGCTCTAAAGATTTTAAAATTAAAAACCTGTACAAAATGTATTTTAACGCAAATCATGCGCAAAAACACTATTTGTACAGGTATCATATATTATTTTTAATAAAAGATAATGCTTGCTGCAAATACTATTCTTTGAAATAAAGCAGCTTATATTTATTCTGAAAGATATGCAGCCTTTACCTGCGGATCTGTCATAAGCTTCTTGGCATCGCCTTCAAGAACGATTTTTCCGGTCTCTAAGACATACGCTCTGTTTGCAACACTGAGAGCTTTATTTGCATTCTGCTCAACAAGAAGAACCGTAACACCGTCCTCATTGATTTTTTTTATAATGTCAAAGATCTCATTAACATAAATAGGTGAAAGACCCATTGACGGCTCATCCATAAGGATCATCTTAGGCTTCGACATGAGAGCTCGTCCCATTGCAAGCATCTGCTGCTCTCCTCCTGAAAGTGTTCCTGCAGGCTGATTGAGACGTTCCTTAAGACGAGGAAATCTTGTGTAGATCACCTCAAGGTCTTTATTCAGCTCTGACTGGCTGTCCTTTCTGGTAAATGCTCCGAGCATAAGGTTCTGATAAACTGTCAGATCAGCAAAAACTCTTCTTCCCTCAGGAACATGCGCAAGACCTCGTCCTACCAGCTTACAGCCCGGTGTCTGAGTAATGTTATCACCGTTATATATAACCTCTCCGCTCCTTGCTTTTATAAGTCCTGTAATTGTCTGAAGAGTAGTTGTTTTACCTGCTCCGTTAGCTCCTATAAGAGTTACTATTTCTCCTTCACCTACAGTAAAGGAAATGTCCTTTATAGCGTGGATAACGCCGTAGAATACATTCAGATCTTTTACTTCAAGTATATTTCCCATTGCGTTCTCCTTTTAATCTCCGAGATATGCCTTAATAACCTCAGGGTTATTAAGAACAGTCCTGGTCTCGCCTTCGGCAAGCATCTGTCCAAAGTTAAGAACTGTAAGTCTATCGCAGATTCCGCTTACAAGCTTCATATCATGCTCGATAAGAAGAACTGTCATATCAAATCTGTCTCTTACAAAGCGTATGGTATCCATAAGCTCCTGAGTTTCCTGCGGATTCATGCCGGCTGCCGGTTCATCCAGAAGAAGAAGCTTTGGATCTGTGGCAAGGGCACGTGCGATCTCGAGCTTTCTCTGTTTTCCGTAAGGAAGCTGGCTTGCCTTAAACTCTGCAAACTCATCAAGCTCAAAAACCTTTAAGAGCTCATGTGCCTTCTCGGTCATTTCTTTTTCCACACGTCTGTACCTGCCAAGATGAGTAACACCTTCAAACAAGCTGTATTCGTGATGCTGATGAAGTCCTACCTTAACATTGTCAATAACGCTGAGATTGCTGAACAATCTAATGTTCTGGAAGGTGCGGGCAATTCCGGATCTGTTGATCTCTATAGTTTTTTTACCTGTTAATACATCGCCGTCAAGAATGATCCTTCCTGTATCCGGCTTATAAACACCTGTAAGCAAATTGAATACTGTAGTCTTTCCTGCACCGTTAGGGCCGATAAGACCATAAAGCTCATTCTTCTTTATCTTAATGCTGAAATTATTAACAGCTTTAAGTCCTCCGAACGAAATACTTATGCCCTCTACGTCAAGGAGAACTTTTTCATTTGTATCAGCCATGGTTATGCCTCCCCTCCGTCTGCATTTTTCTTATCCTTTTTGAAATACTTCTCTGCCATGACCTTTCTATATTCAACTACCTTAGGCGCCGAGTTAATGATCATCATAACGATAAGTACAATTGCATAGATAAGCATTCTGTAATCGCTTAAGAATCTAAGCTTTTCAGGAAGTATGGTCAATACTACTGCAGCGATAAGCGAACCTCTGATGTTGCCGATGCCTCCCAAAACTACAAATACAAGGATCATTATGGACTGGTTATATCCAAAGTTCTTGGATGTAGCCTGAAGGTTTGCAAGATTATGGCTGTAAAGAACGCCTGCCACTCCTGCAAGAGCTGCAGAAATAACAAAAGCCGTAAGCTTATATTTTGAAACAGACAGACCTACAGACTCTGCAGCAATACGGTTATCACGTATAGACATGATAGCACGACCCTGTCTGGAATTTATCAGGTTAATTACTATAAATAATGTTATAAGAAGCAATATTATGCCGAATGTAAAGGTCGAGTTTCTCGGAAGGCTTCCGATTCCCTGAGCGCCCTTAATTATAACCTCACCGCCGTCTTCAAGTCCGAGACTCTTAACATCCTTGAGCGATACATGAAGTCCGTTTGAATCAACTCCGAGATAAACTGCATTAATAACATTTTTAATAATCTCTCCGAATGCGAGTGTTACTATTGCAAGATAGTCGCCTCTCAAACGAAGGACAGGAATTCCGATGAGGAATCCGAATATCGCTGCAAACACAGCGCCGATTATAACTGCAACAATAAGCTCGACCATGCTTGGAAGGTTTGCTCCGAGAGTACGTGCAAATACAGCAGAAACAAACGCGCCGACACACATGAAGCCTGCATGTCCAAGGCTAAGCTCACCGGAGATACCTACAACAAGGTTAAGTGATACCGCAAGTATCATATAGTAACAAAGCGGAACCAACAGTCCCTTCATAAGAGAGCTGAGCATGCCGCCCTTAAGCATAGCCTCCATAACTGCATAGAAAGCTAAAACAAGCCCAAAGGTTACAAGATTTGACCTGAAGGTTTTTGATTTTGTATTCATTTTTTACCTCCAATCAAACTTTTTCCTGAATCTTCTTACCCATAAGTCCTGTAGGCTTTACAAGAAGAATGATTATAAGAAGAGCAAAAACTATAGCATCTGAAAGCTGAGAGCTAATGTATGCCTTTGAAAGGTTCTCTACAACTCCCATTACCATGCCTCCGATCATAGCTCCCGGTATTGATCCGATTCCTCCGAATACGGCTGCTGTAAATGCCTTAATACCAGGCATAGCACCTGTCTGCGAAGAAAGCACCGGATATGTAGAGCAAAGAAGCACACCTGCTACACCTGCAAGAGCAGAACCTATAGCGAAGGTAAGAGCAATAGTCTTATTAACATCAATTCCCATAAGAGTAGCCGCTCCGGTGTCCTCAGATACAGCAAGCATAGCCTGTCCTGCCTTTGTCTTATTTATGAATAATGTTAAAAGCACGATAACGATTATTGATGCAGCTATTGAAACAATAGTTACTCCGGAGATTATGACCTCCCCGTTCATAATTGTTACCGAAGGAATATTTACAAGTGATGTAAATGTCTTGGAATCAGCACCGAATAAAAGCAGTGCCGAGTTCTGAAGAAAATAGCTGACACCGATAGCTGTAATAAGAACGCTCAGCGATGATGCCCCTCTGAGCGGCTTATATGCTATCCTTTCGATAAGGACGCCAAGAATAGTACATCCTGCGACAGACGCAAGAATAGCTACGACCGGAGGAAGTCCCATATTCGTAAATACTATGAAAGCTATATATGCTCCCACCATGATGATATCACCATGCGCAAAGTTAAGCATCTTTGCGATTCCGTATACCATTGTGTAGCCAAGCGCAATGATCGCATATACCGATCCTAAGCTTATGCCGCTTATGAGATAGCTCAGAAAACTTGACATAGTTCGCTCCTTACCTTTTTTCTAAATTTATATGACTTATTATGTGAAATGCCCTCATCCACACTGTCATATATACATTAAGGCTGCATTGTATTTCAAATGCAGCCCCCCAATCCGCTATTTCTAACGGTTTTGATCAACTAATATAATAATTATTTATCAGTCAGCAAGTACGTATGCTCCGTCCTTGATAACAACAGCCTTAGGTGCCTTATCAGGCTCACCGTTTTCATCAAACTTAATTAACTCACCTGTAAGTCCGTCAAACTCGATCTCACCCATTGCTGGCTCCATAGCATCGCAGATATCGCTGACGCTCATATCAGGAGTGATGTTTGCCTTCTCTGCTGCATACTTGATAGCATATACGCAGTCATATGCATCTGCAGCGAACTGAATAGGTGTCTCACCGAACTTATCCTTGTATGTATTTACAAAGTTAACTGTAAGTTCATCCTCTGCATCTGCTGAGAAAGGAGTAAGAAGCATCAGTCCCTCTGCAAGTGACTTATCAAAGTTATCAAGGTTAAGGATACCGTCCATACCGTCACATCCGAAGAAGATCGGTGAATAGTTAAGCTCCTTTGACTGCTGGAGTACTAAAGCAGCCTCTGTGTAATAGAATGGAAGGAATACAAGCTCTGCTCCGGCATCCTTCATCTTCTGGATCTGTGTCTTGAAATCTGTCTTTGAATCAGCTGTAAATGCTTCTGCTGCTACGATCTCAATTCCATAGTTTGAAGCTTCTGCATCAAATGACTCATAGATGCCCTGTGAATAAGGATCTGAGCTGTCATAGATAACACCAACCTTAGTAGCAAGCTCGTGCTCACCGATGTACTGTGCTGACTTTGCACCCTGTGCAGGATCTGAAAAGCACATACGGAAAACGTTAGGGTTAACTGTGATATCAGCTGTTGTTCCTGAAGGTGTGATCTGGAACATGTTATCATCAGCTGTTTCCTGAACTACTGAGAGGCAAGGACCTGATGTAACAGTACCAACCATCATCTGAAGGCCTTCATCCTTAAGTGTATTGTAAGCATTGAGAGCCTTCTCTGCATCATGCTCATCATCCTCAAATACCCACTTGATCTGATGTCCGTTAATACCGCCGGCTGCATTGATTTCATCTACTGCGATCTGTCCGCCGTTCTTAACTGCGATACCGTAAATAGCAGCACCGCCTGTTAAAGGACCTGATCCACCGATGACGAACTCACCGTCAGCTGATGCTTCTGATGCCTCTGATTCCTCAGCAGCCTCTGTCTGCTCTGAAGACTCATTAGCAGCTTCTGTAGATGTACCTGATGAGCTGCCGCATGCTGCAAGTGATGCAGTCATAGCAGCTGCAAGTGCAATACTTAAAAACTTTTTCATATGCTTCCTCCCTTTGAAAGCTCTATGCTTTCCTTTAATAATGCTTAAACAAAAATCGCTTTTACCCCTGCGATTGTGTTAGATTATATGTAGCTAAATTGTTTTATGCAAGCCATACAATAAGAAAAAGCGAATATTGTTCAAAATATTCGCTTTCAATAACCAATAGTTATGTCTGACTATTACCTATGCGCATAGGTTATGCTTTTCCTATCAATTTTATCTTATTTTCATTTCCGTTCATAAGACGGACTATATTAGCTTTATGTCTGTAAATAGCTATTGCAGACATAATTCCTGAAATTATCAATATCTCAGGCGCATGAGCCGGATCAAAGGTTTGAGGATATATACTCCATCCCGGTGTTCTTCCGCTTACAACTGTAATTATATTAAATATGAAATAAAATATCGTCGCAAGCATTGAGCCGACAGAAACATATCCTGTAATTATTGCCGTACCGAATATAGTTACAAAATCTATAACAAATATTATCGGATCGGTAGTCAGTATTACTCCGCCGGATGTAGCGATGCCTTTACCTCCGTTAAAGCCCAGCCATGGTGAGAAATCATGCCCAAGGACTGCGCCCAAGCCGGTATAAAGCGTTATAAGATATCTCATTCCTGATATTGAGCCAAACAATGCTGACATTACAATTATAGGAACTATAGATTTAAGCATATCGCAAACCATCGTTATAGCACCGTATTTTTTGCCCATACTGCGCAGAACATTGGTACTGCCGACATTGCCGCTTCCGGTGTGCTTAAGATCTATGCCCTTGGATCTGGCAAGCAGATATCCCGTAGGAATACTGCCGCACATAAATCCAATCAAAAGACAGATAATACGAATACCCATCTGAAATTATTCTCCTTAGTATTAAAGTAGCTTACTGCTCAGATTTTTTACGTTCTCTTATAATAAAGTGAACCGGTGTTCCTACAAAGCCAAAAGCTTCTCTGAATCTGTTCTCTATATATCTGAGATATGAGAAATGGAAAAGTTCCTTATAGTTAACAAATATAACAAAGGTAGGCGGATTTACACTCACCTGTGTTGCATAGAACAGCTTAAGTCTCTTACCCTTATCCTGCGGCGGCTCATGCATAGCCGTAGCCTCTGTAAGGATCTCATTAAGAACACCGCTCTGTATACGAAGAGTCTGGCTCTGTCTTACCTTATCTATCTCATCATAGAGCTTAATAAGTCTCTGTCCTGTCTTTGCTGAAACAAACATTATGTCAGCATAGGACATAAATGCAAACTTCTGTTTAATTTCTTCCGTAAACTTATATATAGTCTTGTCGTCCTTTTCCTCGACGGCATCCCATTTATTTACAAGAATGATAGCGCCCTTTCCTCTTTCATGAGCTATTCCGGCTATCTTTGTATCCTGCTCCGACACACCCTCTGATGCATCGATGACAATAACAGCAATGTTGCATCTATCTACTGCTGCAACTGTTCTTATGATTGAATATCTCTCGATATCATCCTTTATCTTTGATTTTCTTCTGAGTCCGGCAGTATCGATAAATACATACTCCTCGCCGTTGTGAATGACCTTTGTATCGATAGCATCTCTTGTGGTGCCTGCAACATCAGATACAATAAGTCTGTTCTCTCCCAAAAGCTTATTAATTATAGATGACTTGCCGACATTAGGTCTTCCGATAACAGCAATTCGAGGTCTGTCATCTTCTTCCTCGTCAAGATCCCCTGAAGGGAAATTCTTTACAACCTCGTCAAGAAGCTCTCCTATGCCAAGTCTTCCTGCAGAAGAAACAGGTATCGGATCTCCCATACCAAGATTGTAGAATTCATAAACATCATTTACCTGCTTTTTGAAGCTGTCTACCTTATTAACACAAAGAACGACCGGTTTCTTACTGCGTCTTAACATATCGGCAACAGTGTAATCAGCATCGGTAAGTCCGGTCCTTACATCAACCATGAAAATGATTACTTCTGCAGTTTCAACCGCGATCTGAGCCTGTTCTCTCATCTGCTTAATAATAACATCATCTGATTCAGGCTCAATTCCTCCGGTATCAATAAGAGTGAATTTATAGTTCTGCCAGTCACAGTCAGCATATATTCTGTCTCTTGTAACTCCGGGTCTGTCTTCTATAATACTTATATTCTCTCCGCAAAGAGCATTGAAAAGCGTTGATTTGCCGACGTTAGGACGTCCGACTACCGCTACTATAGGCTTTTTCATCTATCTATCTCCTATTCATTTAATCCCACTATAACTAATATATTCTATCATAAAAGAGCTTTTTTACAACTGCATATAAATCAATACATAGTAAAAACAAAAGGAAAGATTGAAACTGCATGCCCCTGATGATAAACTATCATAAGCATTATAAATTTATCTGAAAGGAATATGAAATGGCTGAAGACTTTACAATTGAAGCTGTCCCTGTCGCCCCACTGAAGTTGGCTGCGCATGTAAGTGCTGAAAAGTTAGCTCAGGAGGTTGATGCCGCACTTGTTGAGTATAGAAAACACGATTTTGAACAGCTCAAAGAAAAATATACCGATTTTACACTGCTCCGTGACTTTGCTCCGGACAGCTTTCTTTTAGACCTCTCCTGTCCTCGTTTCGGAACAGGCGAAGGAAAAGGTGTTATTAACGAATCCTGCAGAGGTGTTGATGAGTTTATTCTTTGTGATATCACAAACTACTCCAACACATACACCGTAAGCGGATTTACCAATCACATGTCTCCTGATGATAACTATCAGGATCTTAAGAGAATTATCGGTGCCAGTGTTGCAAAGGCTCACAGAGTAAATGTCATTATGCCTTTCCTTTATGAGTCACGTCAGCATAAGCGTCAGAAGAGAGAATCTCTTGACTGTGCTATGGCACTTGAGGAGCTTGTAAACATGGGCGTTAAGAACATCATCACATTTGATGCTCATGACCCAAGAGTTCAGAACGCCATCCCATTAAACGGCTTTGACTCATTCATGCCTACATATTCCTTTGTTAAATGTATACTTAAAAAGTTCCCTGACTTAAAGATCACCAAGGACACTCTTATGGTCATTTCTCCTGATGAGGGTGCTATGGGAAGAGCTGTATTCCTTGCCAACAACCTTGGCGTTGACATGGGTATGTTCTATAAGAGACGTGACTACTCTAAGGTAGTAGGCGGACGTAATCCTATCGTAGCACACGAATTCCTCGGAAGCTCTGTTGAAGGCAAGACTGTTATCATTGTCGATGACATGATCTCTTCCGGTGAATCCATGCTTGATACAGCAAGAGAGTTAAAGGAACGCAAAGCAAAGAATGTTATCGTATGCTGTACATTTGGACTCTTCACCAACGGCTTTGCAAAGTTTGACGAAGCATATTCCAATGAATATATCGATCTTATCGTAACTGCAAACTTAAACTACAAGCCTGCAGAGGTATATGAGAAGCCTTGGTACATGGAAGCTAACTTAAGCCGTTATCTTGCAGCTATCATCAACTCATTCAACTATGATATGTCTACAAGAAGCTTTGGCAACTCTGACAAGATCCAGAAGGTATTAAACGCACACAATGCCAAGTTTATGTAATCATCTTCCATGATGAAGCCACATTAACTTAGCTAATAGTTATATTCACCGCCAATTATACTTTTAGAAACAGATCCCTGAGCAGGAAACACCCAAGCTCAGGGACCTTAATATTTATACAAAGTTGTACTTATTGCATATAACTCTTTAATTATTAACAGTCAGCAGATTCCTCTTTCTTTCGAGCATCTCACCGGTCCTGTCAAGATATGAGGCAATATCCTTAACATTCTCACATCTTTCTACACTTTTATCCGGATTGACTCTTTTAGTACTTGAACCGGCACCGCAGGAAATAACAGAGTGCTTTTCCTCCATCATGAGTATGTTATACAGATTTTCCTTGCCAGGCTTTGCATAACCAATATTTTCAAGATTGCCTGCCATGTTCTTCTGCCTGTAAATGTAATAAGGATTAAGCCCGTTCTTATCAGCATACTCCGCACCAAGCTCTGTCATTCTAAGGACTTCCTCCGCGCCTTCCTTATCAAGTCCTTCTCTGTCCATTCCGCCCCAGGCATTTCCTTCGGTATTAAGTCTGGATGCTCTCTTAACAGCAAGTGTATGAACGGTCAGATTATCAGGATCCAGTTTTGCTATTTCTGAAAGCGTATACTTGAAATCATCAAGATTCTCTCCCGGAAGTCCGGCAATTACATCCATGTTAATGTTATCAAAGCCAAGCTCTCTCGCAAGCATAAAGGTTTCCTTTATTTGCTCAACAGTATGCTTTCTTCCGATCAGATCAAGCGTCTTTTGACACATGGTCTGCGGATTAATGCTTATACGCGTAACATTGTGTCTTCTTAATACCTCAAGCTTTTCTCTTGTGATAGTATCCGGACGGCCTGCTTCAAATGTAAATTCAGCAAGTTTGCTTATATCCACATATTTTTCTATAGTCTGCATCAGCTTTTCTATAAGCTCTGCAGAAAGCACTGAAGGTGTGCCTCCTCCGATATAAATAGTCTGAAGCTCTTTACCGCAGAGTATATTGCCTTTGTGGTGCATTTTGGAAGCATTTACATCTTCTGACTGGCTTGTTTTTGAAGCATTTATATCCTGTGCTCCTAAAAGCTCACATGCTGCAGGATTCGAGTTCATCTTAACAATATCAGCAAATTCTTCTCCTAACTTCTCTATATACTCTTCTGCTCTGTTTTCCCAAAGATGATACGGATAAGCCGTAAAACTGCAGTATACGCATCTGGTTGGGCAAAACGGAATGCCTATATAAATGCTATAGCCGTTTTTATAATCTATCTGCGACAACACATTTTTTTCTCTGCCATATATATCTAACAGCAGATCAAGCTTCGCATCAGTAATAAGAAAATCCTTTTTAAGCAGTCCTCTAAGCATTCTTAACGAAGAATATCTATCCTTGAGAGCTTCGCAAACCTCCGCAGTAGAATTATATTTATTTTTTTCTTCCGTATATGGCTCAGCATTCGTATAATCGGAATCAGCTGCAGAAACCATCTTATCTGTATCAATAAATTCGGCCTCGTACTTTTCGGCTATCCTTACAGGTCTTATACCGGTAAGCGTGCCCCATGGAAGCTCTCGTCCTGTATAATCAACAAGATATTCATACACAGCCTTTTTTACTGCAGATTTATCATAGAATCTGTCTTCACTGCGCTCTATATTGCTGCAGATCTCATCAATATCAAAGAATAAATCCGTATCGCATTCTGTGTATTCTATCTGCACTCCCGGATAAAAAGAGTTTATCAGAGGTCTGATATCCGGTTCATATGTGTTAAATTCGTTATTTTTAATGTATATCATTATTCCCTGTAAGACAAAATGTCATATATTCTGATTTCGCCGAATAAACATTATAAATGCTTATCCGGCGAAATTCGTTTAACCGCTGTCAGCCCGCGGTTCTGCTTATATCTATGATATCAGGAATGCTGCGAAGCTTATCAATTATCTTCGTCAGCTCATTCTTTCCGTGGATATCAAATGTCAATGTCGTGGTACAAGTACCATTCTTGGCATTTTTCAGATTAATACTCGTAATATCAATATTAAGATCTGTGAAAATACGCGAGATATCTGCAAGCATTCCTATACGGTTGTTGCAGAAAATCTTTATTTCTGCTGAATATGTATCGTCTGTTCCATCCTCAACATCCCACTCTGCTTCAATAAGTCTGGTTCTTTCAGACTGAGGCAGGTTGATCATGTTAATACAGTCAGTCCTGTGAACAGTTATACCTCTTCCTCTTGTAACAAAGCCTACTATCTCATCACCCGGTACAGGATTACAGCAGTGTGCACATCTTGCCGAAAGATCATTTACACCTTTGACAAGGATTCCGCCTCTAAGTGCCTTCTTTACCGTAGGATTGGATATCTCCGGATTTCCTTCTGCATTGTGAGCCGCAAGTATCTGTTCATCAGTAATACGTTCCTGCTCGTGCTTCTTCTTGGCTTCAAGAAGCTTTCCTATGATCTGGCCTTCCTTTAATCCGCCGTGTCCTACAGATGCTAATACAGCATCCCAATCATGCATGGCATAGCGTCTTAAAACAGCTTCAACAAACTCAGGCTTAGTCAGATCTCCGTAACTGAAGCCTTTAGACTTACAATATTTATCAAGAATATCACGGCCCCTGAGGATATTATCCTCTTTATTGGTAGTCTTAAACCATGCATTTATCTTAGACTTGGCCTGTGTACTTCTGACAAGATTGAGCCAGTCCATGCTTGGCCCCTTAGAGTTCTGAGAAGTAATTATTTCAACTCGATCTCCGTTTTTAAGTTTATAGTCTATAGGAACTATACGCTCATTTACACGCGCTCCGACCATCTTATTGCCGACAGCCGAATGAATGCTATACGCAAAATCAATAGGTGTGGAACCTGACGGCAGACTCTTAACATCACCGCTCGGAGTAAAGCAGTAAACATTGTCATTAAAAAGATCGAAGTCTGATTTGACCATGTTCAAAAAGTCCTTGTTGTCATCGGCATCCTTCTGCCATTCAAGAACTTCTCTGAGCCAGCTCATTTTTTCGTCATTTTCCGAATCTGCCTTTACCTGTGATCCGCCTGACTCTTTATATTTCCAGTGTGCCGCAATACCGTATTCAGCGACCTTGTGCATCTCAAAGGTCCTGATCTGTATTTCGAACGGAGTACCGTCTCTGCCTATAAGAGTTGTATGCAGTGACTGATACATATTTGGCTTCGGCATTGCTATATAATCCTTAAAACGACCCGGTATAGGCTTATACATTTCATGTATAACACCAAGCGCAGCATAGCAATCCTTCACACTTTCAACCAGAATTCTAACTGCAAACAGATCATATATCTGATCTACAGTCTTATTCTGATTGATCATTTTCTTATAGATGCTGAAAAAGTGCTTAACACGGCCTGTCATAACTGCATGTATGCCGGCCTCTTCAAGATTTTTCGAAACCTCTTCTTCTATATCGGATATAAAAGCTTCTCTTTCTTCTCTCTTTAAGGCAATTTTCTCAACCAAATCATAATAAACATCAGGTTTGAGATATTTGAGTGAAATATCATCAAGCTCTATCTTGAGCTTCATGATACCGAGTCTTTCAGCCAATGGAGAATATATCTCCATTGTCTCTGTTGCCTTTTCTATCTGCTTCGCCTTGCTTTGATACTGAAGAGTACGAAGATTATGCAATCTGTCCGCAAGCTTAATAAGCACCACTCTGATGTCTTTTGCCATGGCAACAAACATCTTACGGAGATTCTCTGCCTGTATTTCGATCTTATCAACATCAAGAGAAAGCTGAGTCAGCTTTGTAACACCGTCCACAAGCAACGCAACATGATCACCGAACATTTCTCTTATTTCATCAAGAGTCATGTTGGTATCTTCGACCACATCATGAAGAAGAGCCGCACATATAGCTTCCTTATCCATTTCAATTTCAGCGATAATTATGGCTGTATTGAGCGGATGAATAATATATGGCTCCCCGGATTTTCTTTTCTGATCCTTATGCTGCCTGCAGGCTACCTCATAGGCCTTCTTAATGAGCTCTGTGTCGCCTTCAGGCTTATAGGATCTGTATATCCTGATAAGCTCGTTATATAATTCCTCAGGAGTCGCATCGGCTCTCGGTGCATCCAGTTTTCTTGGTTCACTTATATAATCTACAACGCTTTTAGGTTCCGGCTTGGCTTCAATAACCGGTACATAATTATGAGTTTTTTCAGTTACTGTTTCAGACATCTATGTAAATGTTCCTTTATTTCTGTACCTTATATGAACTCTTAAGACCGACAATTCTGTTAAATACAGGTCTGCCTTCCTCAGAGTCTCTGCAATCTACATTAAAATAGCCGTTTCTGACAAACTGGAAACTGTCAAAGGCCTTTGCATCCTTCAATGCAGGCTCTAACTTACAATTCTCAAGTATTGTAAGAGAATTAGGGTTAAGATTCAGATTACCGTCTGCATCAAGCTTACCCTTTTCCTCATCAACAAGGTTTTCGTAAAGTCTGATGGTAGCATCAAAGCAATCATCAGCATTTACCCAATGAATTGTACTCTTGACCTTTCTGGTTTCAGATCCTGACTTCTGCTCAGGATCATATGTAACATGAACAGCAGTTACATTGCCATCTGCATCCTTATCGCAGCCGACACACTTTACAAAATAAGCACCCATAAGTCTGACTTCATTACCAGGGAAAAGTCGGAAATACTTATGAGCCGGAACTTCCATAAAATCCTCCTGCTCAATGTAGAGATTCTTTCCGAATTTAACCTTTCTTGAACCTATCTCTGGAACCTCGAGGTTATTTGGCATATCTACATATTCTCCGTCGCCCTCATAGTTATCAATGATAAGCTTGAGCGGATGAAGAACTGCAAGCATTCTCGGCTTCTTAAGCTTAAGATCATCTCTTATGCAGTACTCAAGCATGTCTAACTCACAGCTTGAATCAGCCTTTGAAATGCCGGCAAGCTCAACAAACTTCCTGATAGCCTCAGGTGTATATCCACGTCTTCTTAATGCTGCAATGGTTACAAGTCTTGGATCATCCCAGCCGTCAACTATCTTATCTTCAACGAGCTTTTTAATGTATCTCTTACCTGTAACGACATTTGTAAGATACATTTTTGCAAACTCGATCTGTCTTGGCTTTTCCTCAAACTCACACTCTCTTACTACCCAGTCATAAAGAGGTCTGTGGTCTTCAAACTCGAGTGTGCATATGCTGTGAGTAATACCCTCAACTGCGTCCTCTATAGGATGAGCATAATCATACATAGGATAGATACACCACTTATTGCCTGTATTATGATGTTCCATACGTGCTATTCTGTAGATGACAGGATCTCTCATGTTAATGTTTCCGGCTGCCATATCTATCTTCGCACGAAGGACCTTCTCTCCATCCTCAAACTTTCCGTTCTTCATATCCTCGAAAAGTGCAAGGTTTTCTTCAATGCTTCTGTTTCTTGAAGGATCTTCCTTACCGGGAGTTGTAAAATCTCCTCTGTATGCTCTTATTTCATCTGCTGTGAGATCTGAAACATAGGCCTTTCCTTTCTTAATAAGAAATACAGCCTTTTCATACATAACGTCGAAATAATTGGATGCGAAAAGAACCTTGCCGCCAAAATCGGCACCAAGCCACTCAACATCCTTTCTTATTGACTCAACAAATTCAGTCTTCTCTTTTGTAGGGTTTGTGTCATCGAAACGAAGATGAAACTTACCATTATACTCTTGTGCCAGACCATAGTTAAGAATGATTGACTTGGCATGTCCTATATGAAGATAACCGTTAGGCTCCGGCGGAAATCTGGTGCATACATGATCATACACACCTTCAGCGAGATCCTTATCTATCTCTCTTTCTATAAAGTTTTTTGAAACTGTTTCTTCTGCGTTTGTTTTTACGTTTTCTTCAGCCATATCAAAACCCCGTGTAATTATATATAATATAAACCATATAGAAAATGGCCTAAAATAAAGCTTATACAGCCTTTATGCAGCTAAGGATATAAAAGCTGCATATTTTAAGTGCATTATAATATATTATAATTTTTTCACAGTTTAGTCAATAAATGCACGGTGAATGCTGCATTTTTACTATAAAATTTAAAAACAGCCGAAACCCCGTACATAACAGGATTTCGGCTGTAATTATCAGCTAATATAATTAAATATCTAACAGCTTGTTTTAAAGAAATGATAAATCTGTAAATTACTTACCCATCTGCTTTGCAACTTCTTCTGCAAAGTTCTCTTCCTTCTTCTCAAGGCCTTCGCCGGTCTCGAATCTTACAAAGCCCTTGATGTTGATGTTTGCATTGTTTGCCTTTGCAACTGAATCAACATAAGCCTTAACGCTCTGCTTTCCATCCTCAGCCTTTACATAGATCTGATCAAGAAGGCAGATTTCCTTAAGCTCCTTCTTGATACGTCCCTGTACCATTCCCTCGATAACCTTTGCAGGCTTTGAAGCCTCCTTAGGATCATTCTGGATCTGAGCCATAAGAATTTCTTTCTCTCTTTCGATGTAATCAGCATCTACTTCATTGTCTGAAACATAGACTGGCTTAAGAGCTGCGATCTGCATGCATACATTCTTAGCCATTTCCTTAATTGCATCATTCTCAACATCTGTCTCAACATCAAGAAGAACGCCAATCTTTCCGCCTGCGTGGATATAAGACTCTACGAAACCGTTCTCTTCCTTAACGATCTCATATCTTCTGATCTTCATGTTCTCACCAATGATAGAAATCATTGAGCTGAGCTTCTCTGCAACTGTAAGAGACTCATCAAGAGCCCACTTCTCGTTGAAGAACTCATCAATATCAGCTGCTGCTGAGTTGAGAGCCTGATCTGCGATCTCTGAAACGTATGTAAGGAACTTCTCGTTCTTTGCAACGAAGTCTGTCTCAGCGTTTACTTCAAGAACGATACCCTTCTTTCCGCATGGTGTGATCTTTGTTGTAACAACGCCTTCTGCTGCGATTCTTCCTGCCTTCTTCTGTGCTCCGGCAAGTCCCTTCTCACGAAGGAAATCAACAGCCTTATCCATATCGCCGTCTGATGCTGAAAGAGCCTTCTTGCAGTCCATCATTCCGGCACCGGTCATCTCTCTGAGTTCCTTTACCTGTGCAGCTGTAATAGCCATGGTTATTCCTCCTGTATTAGATAGTCGTAAAAAGAATTACTCTGCGTCTGCAGCAACTTCCTCGATGCTCTTCTCGCCTTCTGTCTCAACAGCTTCCTGCTCTTCAACATAAGCCTCATCGCCCTGCTTTGCCTCGATAACAGCATCAGCCATCTTAGAAACGATAAGCTTTACGGCACGGATAGCGTCGTCGTTACCAGGGATAACATAGTCAAGATCCTCAGGATCACAGTTAGTATCGCACATACCGATAAGAGTGATTCCGAGTGAATGTGCTTCCTGAATGCAGATCTTCTCCTTCTTAGGATCAACAACGAAGATAACTGATGGAAGCTCCTTCATCTCAACGATACCGCCAAGGTTCTTCTCAAGCTTCTCCTGCTCCTTCTTAATGTTGATAACTTCCTTCTTAGGAAGAACATCAAATGTTCCGTCTTCTGCCATCTTTCTGATAGCCTTAAGTCTCTCAACTCTTGATCTGATAGTCTTGAAGTTTGTAAGCATTCCGCCGAGCCATCTCTCATTTACAAAGAACTCTCCGCAACGAAGTGCTTCAGCAGCTACAGCATCCTGAGCCTGCTTCTTTGTTCCTACGAAAAGAACAGTGCCGCCCTCTGCAACAATCTTGTTGAGTGCGTCATAAGCATCTCCTACCATTCCTACTGTCTTCTGAAGATCGATGATGTGGATACCGTTTCTCTCGGTGTAGATGTATGGAGCCATCTTAGGGTTCCATCTTCTTGTCTGATGACCGAAATGTACTCCGGCCTCTAAAAGCTGCTTCATAGAAATAACGCTCATTTTTGTCCTCCTTGGTTTTAAGCGTCTGCCGCGTCATGGCATGAGACCTGTTTCAGGCACCCTCATGTCCTCCGGACCAGCGGCATGTTTACTGGTTACAACTGTGATAAATAACAATGTTTTAATGAAATTATTTATTCACAGCAAAAAATACATGTTTTTGCACATGCTTAACAATATTAGCATATCCTTTTCATGTATTCAAGCAATTTTTCTTGTTTTTTACAATTCTTATTTGCCCTTAGGTGCATCAGGGAATCTATTCTCAATTTTCTTTCCCGGAACATATTTTTCATTATTCTCAAGGCAGTCATATAATATGTTAATAACTTCTATTTCAGTATGTCCAGCAAGCTTTGCAAGCGGAAAATCCTCGTTGAATCTGGCCTTATATTCATTTAATAAAACTTCAAGCATTTATGCTACTCCTTTGCCGTCATTTATATTTTTCATTTCTTTAGATACTTTTATCGTTATCTACTTAAGTATTTACATTTCATCCACTACCTGGAAGATGATAAACTTAAGATAATATGATTCATCTGCAGCCCACAATATCGGATGATCAGGCGACTGTGTACGGAACTCAACCTGTCTCAATCTTTTATGAACCGCATGAGCAGCTTCCTTTATAGTCTTTTTGAAAAGCTCCTCAGTCATAAAATGTGAGCATGAACATGTAGCTAAAAATCCGCCGTTCTTAACAAGCTTCATGCCCTTCATATTTATCTCTCTGTAGCCTTTAACAGCCTTTTTTGTGGCTTCTCTTGATTTTGTAAATGCCGGAGGGTCAAGTATTACTACATCATACTTTTTTTCTTCTGCTGCAAGCTTCGGTAAAAGATCCAGGACATTCTCTGTGATAAAATCAACTCTGTCTGTGAAGCCGTTTATTTCAGCATTCTTCTTAGCCTGTGCTATGGCAGTTTCAGAAATATCCACTGCTGTTACATGTCTTGCTCCGCCATATGCCGCATTTAAAGCAAACGAGCCGGTATGTGTGAAACAGTCAAGTACCTCCGAATCACGGCAGATTCCCTGGATAGCTTTCCTATTATATTTCTGGTCAAGGAAAAATCCTGTCTTCTGACCATCCTCAACATCCACAAGGTACCTGACTCCGTTTTCAACTATCTCAACTTCTGTATCAAACGGCTCCCCTATAAAGCCTTTAAAAGGTTCCATACCTTCCTTTTTTCTGACAGCTGCATCAGATCTTTCATATACTCCTCGGATCTTTATGCCGTCTTTTTCAAGGATTTCTACTAAAAAGCCAATCAGCTTATTTTTTAGTTTGTCAATACCAAGTGCCAGTGATTCAACAACAAGCACATCATTAAATTTATCGACTACAAGCCCCGGAAGGAAATCAGCTTCACCGAAAATAATTCTGCAGGCATTAATGTCAACAGTTTTCTTCCTGTATTCCCATGCATTTCTAACACGTTCATGCAGAAAATCATCATCTATCTCATCACGCCATCTTGCAAGCATTCTGACAGTGATCTTTGAATTTGTATTAATAAAACCGACTCCCATCTTAAAGCCGTCAAAGTCTTCAACCCTGATAATGTCTCCGTTTTCAAAATCTCCGTCTATCTTATCTATTTCATTATCAAAGATCCATGCCCCACCGGCCTTAATTGTTCGTCCTTCGCCTTTTTTCAATATAACTGTTGCCATTATTTACCTCATAATTAATATAATGAAAGAAAAAGCTTCGAGCTCATGCATACTTTTTACAGTATACATTAAACCCGAAGCAAAAACTATTATTTTACTTTATTATTCACCTACTCCATAAGGATATCCGTTCGGATTAACGTGAACCGTGATATGCTTGATCTCAGGATGTTTTTTCTCAATCAAACCATGTACATCATCCGCAACAAGATGAGCTTCATGAAGAGGCATATTACCATCAAGATTTATCTCAAGGTCAGCAAAGAGCTTTTCACCGAACTGTCTTGTCATGAGTGAATCTATGCCAATGTTCATGTCATGCTCTTTAGAATATTCATTGACGATTTCTTTGATTTCCTTATCTGTTTCCGGATCTCCTGCATGATCGACAAGCTTGTCAACGGCATCCAATATAACTTCCACAAGACCTACATGTATGATTATCGCACAGATAACAAGACCTGCAAGTACATCCATGATAGGGAATCCCATTCTTGCTCCGAGAATACCTATAAGAGAACCAACTGATGAGAATGCATCCGATCTGTGATGCCATGCATCTGCACGGAAGGCACTTGACTCGATTTTGTCTGCGGCAAATATCGTATACCAATACATTCCTTCCTTTGCAACTATTGAAATTACAGCTGCTGCTATCGCAATCATTCCCGGAGTCTGTGCGGTGAGATATTCCTTATGAATAATATTCTGAATGCATCCCCAGCCGATATGAACGCCTGTATATGTAAGAATGAGTCCAAGCAATATTGATGCAAAGCACTCGAATCGCTCATGTCCGTAAGGATGTGATGCATCAGCGCCCTTTTTAGATATCTTAACTCCTACAAATGCAATGAATGTTGCGAAAACATCCGAAAGTGAATGAATCGCATCAGTCACCATGGCAGTAGAATTACCTACAATTCCTGCAAACATCTTGAATACGGTAAGTACTACATTACCGGCAATTCCTACAGCTGCCACCTGATTAACGATCTTCTGTTTTTCTGCTTCTGTTAAATGAACCTTTGTTTTTTCCTTGCTCATAGCTTTCTCCTGTCAGAAACAACGCATATCACGTTCCATATACAACAGCTTTTTTGTATAAAAAAAACTGCCATAAGTGCAGCTTATAAAATAAGCTGCGGAACAAATACTACTGTCCCGCAGCTATAAATATTAAAAATATAGTCCGCTGTCCGTAAAGACCCGGCTAACGATTACTCGCCGCCTGCTCAGTTTGTACTGTAGAGATATGATACTTTTTAAGTGTCCTATTGCAGTGCAAATTGTTTAAACACATATTATCTTTCGAACCCCTTGTTAGTCAAGCGCAAACGTTAAAATAATTTTACCAATTTTCAAATATTCAATCATATACAATTAGACCCTATGTTTCTTATATAATATTCACTAATATTGACGTAATATCGCACGATGGCAGTCATCTTATAAATGTTGATATACAAAAAGCGGCGCACCAAAGGTACGCCGCTGATTATCCATTATCAGAATGTCGATCTTAAAAAGATCAGAATCAATTGTTGCCGTATGCAGCCTCAAGAGCCTGTGTGAAGTCTCTCTTAAGATCCTCGATATTCTCGATACCAACAGAGAATCTAAGAAGACCATCTGTGATACCCATAGCATATCTCTGCTCACGTGTAAGGTCTGAATGTGAGCTCATTGGAGGATATGACATTGTTGTTCTGTATCCGCCAAGTGTCATTGCATAGTGGCAAAGCTTAAGTGAACGCATGAACTTGTTCATCTTAGCCATCCATTCAGCACCAGCCTCAGCCTCCTCAGGAAGGATGATTGAAAGCATTGGGCCATAGTTTCCGTTGAACTGCTCCTTAGCAAGCTCGTGCTGTGGGCAGCTCTCAAGTGATGGATGATAAACAGCCTTTATATATGGAGACTCCTCGAACATCTTAGCAAGAGCTGTAGCGTTATCGCTCTGTCTCTTTACACGAAGCTCAAGTGTTCTGATAGAACGGCATACAAGCCAGCTGTCGAATGGTGAAGCCTGGTTACCCATAAGCTGCTGCATATGGAATACCTTGTCGATAAGCTCAGCCTTACCTGTTGCTGAACCTGCAGTTGCATCTGAATGTCCGTTGTAGAACTTTGTAAGTGAGTTAACAACGATATCAGCACCGAGCTTAAGAGGCTTTACAAGTGCACCTGTCATGAATGTGTTATCAATAACAAGGATAGCATTGTTAGCATGAGCGATCTCTGAAATAGCCTTGATGTTAGGAACAGCTATAACAGGGTTAGCAACTGTCTCGCCATAGAAAAGTGTTGTGTTAGGCTGTACTGCTTTCTTGATAGCATCAAGATCAGTGAAGTCAACGAATGTAGCTGTTACGCCATACTTTCCAAGGATGTTTGTGAAGATCTCGATTGACTCACCGTAAAGCGTGTCACCTGAAATGATATGATCTCCAGCCTTTGTGTTAGCGATGATTGAAGCGCAGATAGCACCCATACCAGCTCCGCAGCAAACTGAAGCCTCGCCGCCCTCGATGTAGCTCATAAGCTCGTTAAGAGCTGAACGGTTAGGGTTACGATATCTGTTGTAGCAGAATCCCTTCTCGTCATATCTCTTCTGAAGATCATCAAGGTCATTTACATTATGAGCTGTAGCAAGATGGATTGGAAGCTGCTCAGGATTTGTAGCAGGCTCTCTGAAATATGCGCCGGCCTCAAGAATATTTGTTTCAAAAGTGTTCTTTGGATCAAACTCACCGATCATAGAAAATTATCCTCCAATAATAAAAAGAATTGATTATATAAGGCTGCCATCGAGTGACGACAGCCTTATAGTATTAGTTATTATCAGTCAAGAGCTGTGAAAGCCTGCTTGAAGTCATTGATAAGATCATCGATGTCCTCAGTACCTGTTGATACTCTGAACATACCAGGTGTGATACCGATTGCTCTTCTGTCAGCATCAGGCATATGGCTGTGTGATGAAGTGCATGGGTGGTTAAGAGTTGTTCTGAGTCCGCCGAGTGTTGTTGCATAGTGAACATACTGAAGCTTAGCCATGAATGCGTCGATCTTCTCCTCGTCCTCTGTGCAAAGGATTATGCTGAGCATACCTGACATCTTCTCGTCATCGCTCCAAAGCTTCTTAGCAATGTCTCTGTTTGTGAAGCTGTCAAGTGATGGATGGTTAACCTTAACAACGTGTGGATCAGCCTCGAAGAACTTAGCAAGCTTAGCTGCATTGTACATCTGTCTCTCAACTCTCATGAATACTGTCTCAAGAGCTCTGATCATCATCCAGCATGGGAATGGATCTGCAGGTGTACCGAAGAGCATTCTCATAGGTCTTACAGTCTCGATGATGTCGTGGCTTGCTGTCATGCATCCAAGGATAGCATCTGAATGTCCGTTAAGGAACTTTGTCATTGATGAGATAACGATATCTGCACCAAGCTCAAGTGGTCTGATTGAGATAGGTGTTGTGAATGTGTTATCCATCATAAGAAGTGCGCCATGCTTATGAGCAAGCTCTGCCATAGCAGGGATATCAATGATGTTCATTGTTGGGTTAGCGCAAACCTCTGAGTAGATGAGCTTTGTGTTAGGCTTAATAGCTGCCTCAACGTTCTTGATATCATCCATATCTACGAAGTCATGCTCTACACCGAATCTGTCGAACATCTTTCCCCATACGTCGAATGTCTCGCCGTAGATGAACTTGTTGCAGATTACGTGGTCTCCGCTCTTAAGAAGTGAACCAACTGTTGTTGAGATTGAAGCCATACCTGATGAGAAGATAAGTGTATCCTTATCAGGAAGATTTGGAGCCTCAAGCTTTGTCATCATGCCTGCAAGTACATCTCTGTCAGGGTTGTTAGTACGAATGTAAGTATATCCCTGTCTGTAAGCTTCCTTGATCTCTGAAAGAGTGTTAGCTGTGAAAGCTGTGCAAGGATAGAATGGGAAAGACTCTCCCTTTCCAAGGTTAACTGCGTCTGCTCTGTAATTTCTTGTGTACAGAAGTTCTGTTGAAAGTGCCATTTTTAATCCCTCCAATTTACTTAAAAATAGTTTTAAGTTAATCCCTTTCGTTTACGCCCTAATAATAAACTTTATAGTAACAATAGAGTCAATATAATATTTTCAAAAAAAATACATATTTTTCAAATTATTTTTTTGTAACATTTTGTAAGTGTTTTACTGTGTTTTTTTGTACTATTATATTTTGTATTAAAAGCTTTACTTTTGTTCCTTTACATTTTATTTGCTATACATTATTATACGGATTGCATCAGATTTTTTCTGCTCTGGAGGTAAAATGAAAAAGAATTATACCATTGGTGAAGTTTCGAAAATAATGGGCATTTCAACTCAGACTCTGCGCTATTACAGTTCTATCGATCTTCTTAAGCCAGCTTATGTTAATCCGGATACCGGGTATAGATATTATTCTGATGACCAGTTTCATTTTATTGATAGAATAAGATATCTGCAGAAGCTCGGAATGTCTCTGGATGAAATTAAAGATATTCTTGTGCATAATGACATCAACTCTCTCATCAAAAATCTTACAGACCTTGAAAATGAATGCCAGAAGAAAATCAATGATCTTAATGACACAATTGATACGATCAAATGGTATCGAAACTATTTCTCTGAATCTGCGGATGATGCTGAAAATAAATATGCATATGTTCAGCATTTTCCTAAAAGATATATGGTTGCTGTCAGTATAAAGGAAGGCGAAAGCAAGGAAAGCTATCATTTAAGGCTCACAGCACTGCGCAATAAGCCGTATATGAAGGAGCTTCCGTATATGCGCCAGTTTTCAATCATTATGGATTATAATAACCTTATTGATATGAAGCTTAAGCCGCTGTGTCTTGGAATGTTCATAAAAAATGCTCCTGACAACGACTCACTTCAAAAGCAGGTTCCGGGCGCAATAATCGAAATTCCGGAAGGTGATTACTATTGCTTCAGATCACGCATCCTGAGCGACGGATGGAATCCTTATCTCATCAGGATGTTCTTTTCTAATAACAAGAAAAAACCGGGGCTTGTTCTTGCAAATGAATTTGAAAATAACCTTAAGGAATACCAGCAATGTCCTTATGAGGTGCAGACATTAATTTTAGATAATTAACAGAAATGTTTAATAGACGTTCAGGACGGCGGCATGATCCGCCGTCTTTTTCTTTATGTTTTAGCTAGTTTATGTCTCAGTCAGTTCAACACCTGCTCCAATAGCCCTCCACAACCTTCTGCAATCTGCTCTGCACAGTAATCAAACTGACGTGTATACCACGGATCGTCAATAATTTCATTTGGTCTGTCCGAGTATTCCATCAGATAATGAATCTTTCCTTCAGCATCATCACCGAGGATTCTCTTCATGTAGAACATATTTTCTTCATCCATACCGATGAAAAGATCATACTTATCATAATCTGTTTTCTTTAATTGGCGGGCTCTGTGTGTTCCGATCGGTATCTGTTTTCTTTCCAAAGCTGATTTAATCGGCGGATATATAGCATTACCTATCTCTTCCGTCGATGTCGCAGCTGAGTCTATCACGAAATCTGCCGCAAGTCCTCGTTGACTTACCATGTCTTGAAGAATATATTGTGCAGAAACGCTGCGGCAAATGTTGCCGTGGCAGATAAAAAGTACTTTTATCATAATCTCTATATTCCTCCATAAGCCTCGAAAACGCTGATATTACGGGCTTTTTCGGACTTTCGGCTTTTCTTCGATTTTTCATAAGTCTCTATAAATCTATGTAACTACACCACCAAGTGGTGTAGTAAATGGTGTAGTAACCTTAAGCT
>CAKSBC010000019.1 GCA_934438085.1 uncultured Lachnospiraceae bacterium | reverse complement strand
TTTCTTGAGAAAAAATCTGTTTTATCCACAAAAGAAAAAAGACGCGTGAAAAAACTTTCATTTTTTCACACGCCCTTGTTTTATCCAAAATATATTACAAGTGAATTATTGTTTATGAAGTTTTTTTATGATATATTTAATTGACCTGAGATGTTCGACGTTCTTATTTAAATACTTCCACAAAGTGACTTAAGGGATTTCAATATTGATGGCGTGGATGCCAGGCCGCTATTTTATAGCGGATCGCTGAAGCAGTCTCTGCGATTTCCCACCTGGCTGAATAGCTGGGAGTCTATTATAAGTTCGACGGCACCTTGGGTATTTAAGAGGTGTATATGGAATATAGAGAACTTGCGAAAATCGCGATAAAGGGACTTCCGCTCAGTTATGCCCCTTACAGCGGTTTTAACGTGTCAGCAGCCCTGCTTACAAAAGACGGCAGGGTCTATCACGGTGTAAATATTGAAAATGCTTCCTTCACACCTACAGTCTGCGCTGAGAGAACTGCATTCTTCAAAGCTGTTTCTGAGGGCGTCAGAGGGTTTGAGGCTATATGCATTGTCGGCTGTCATCATGAACAGCTTATGACAGAGGATTATAAAAAAGGCATCCTTAATGAATGGGCTCCTCCGTGCGGGGTCTGCAGACAGGTCATGCGTGAATTCTGCGATCCGACGGAATTCAAGATCATTTTGGCAAGATCTGAGGATGACTTTAGGGTATTCAGATTAGAGGAGCTTTTACCGGAGAGCTTTGGACCGGAAAATCTGTAATTTTTTCAGGAGGAAAAGGTTATGTCAAAGAAGACAGCGGGTGGTTTGCTCGGAACTATGCTTATAGCAGGTGCTGCAGCGGGAATTGCAAAGTATCTTAAGGATTACGCAGGTGCCTCATATACAAATGATGAAGAAATAAAAAATGTCAAGAAAAATTCCGGAGAGGTGAAAAAGGCTGCAAAGCGCACCTATATCGCCATAAAGGAAAAACAGGATATAAAGGATGCTGCAGGAGATCTTCTTGAAGCAGCCGGCAATGTTGTATCTGATGCAGGAAGCATTGCAAAAACTGCCGGAACGGGTGTGTATCACGCCGCGAAGGAAATCAAAGAACGCTATGATGAAGATCCTGAGGCAGCAAAGGATGAAATGGTCAATAACCTCAAGGACATGGGGCATGAGCTTATGGGCATGGCTGCCGATGCCGCTGACAGTGTTGTAAATAAATTCACGCAGCATGATGATGAGGATGATGTTAATTGTGACTGTGGCTGCTGCTGTGAAAGCTATACCAAGGCTGAGGCAAGCAGAGATAATTGCGATGACGAATATCCTGAGATAGTTGACGGAGCATGCGGATGCTGCTGCGGCAATAATTCCAATTCTGATGCTGCTGATACAAAGGCTTCTGATGAAGAAGTTTCAGACAATACCGATGCTTCTTCAGATGATGCATCTAATAAAATCGAGATCGAATCTGATGATGATTCATCATCATTAGAAATCAGTGATGCCGATTGATAATTTTGTGATTTTTACCGGTGCTAAAGCATGAAAACAGCCGCACCGGCTTTAGATACTAAACAAACGAGAGGTCTATTTTATATGCAGGTAAGAGGTGTAAATGAATTAAGACGTCTGTTCCTCGATTATTTTGAGAAGAACGGTCATCTTGTCATGAAGAGTTTTTCTTTGGTACCGCACAACGATAATTCGCTGCTGCTCATTAACTCCGGTATGGCTCCGCTTAAGCCTTATTTCACTGGGCAGGAGATACCGCCAAGAAACAGAGTTACCACATGTCAGAAATGTATCCGTACCGGAGATATTGAGAATGTAGGTAAAACAGCAAGACACGGTACATTCTTTGAAATGCTCGGAAATTTCTCATTCGGAGATTATTTCAAGCATGAGGCTATTCCTTTTGCCTGGGACTTCCTTACAAAGGAGGTAGGCCTTGATCCTGACAGACTTTATCCATCAGTTTATGTAGATGACGATGAGGCCTACAATATCTGGAAGGACGAGATGCATATCGACCCGTCACGTATTTACAAGTTCGGCAGAGAGGACAATTTCTGGGAGCACGGTGAAGGCGCCTGCGGACCTTGTTCTGAGATATATTATGACCGCGGAGAAAAATACGGCACAGGTCCTGAGGATGTTATGGGCGGCGAAGGTGACCGTTATGTTGAGGTTTGGAACATAGTATTCTCACAGTTCAATAACGACGGACACGGAAATTATACAGAACTTGCCAACAAGAACATAGACACAGGAATGGGCCTTGAAAGACTTGCAATGGTAGTTCAGGATGAGGAGTCTATCTACACTGTTGATACAAACAGAGCGATACTCGATTATATAGCTGACATTTCAGGAGTTGTTTATCATTCTGATCATGACAGCGACATTTCACTTCGTATCCTTACTGACCATGTTAAGTCAAGTACATTCATGATATCCGACGGCATCATGCCTTCAAATGAAGGAAGAGGCTACGTATTAAGACGTATCATCAGAAGGGCTGTAAGACACGGAAGAAAATTAGGAATTACTAAGGACTTTATGCCTGAGATGGCTAAGAGAGTAATTGAACTCAACAAGGACGGATATCCTGAGCTCTTTGAAAAGCAGGCAATGATACTTACCGTACTTGCTGCCGAGGAAGATAAGTTCAATAAGACTATTGACGGCGGTATGGATATCCTTAACGGCATGATAAGCGATATGGAGAAGAACGGTAAGACAGAGCTTGCAGGTGCCGATGCATTCAAGCTTTACGATACCTATGGTTTCCCATATGACCTTACAGACGAGATACTTGCCGATAAGGGATATACTGTTGACAGAGCAGGCTTTGATGCATGCATGAAGGAGCAGAAGGAAACTGCAAGAGCACGCAGAAGCTTCTCAAATAAGTATACCGGTGCAGATGCCACTGTTTATGATCTTATTGATCCTTCAATAACATCAGAATTTACAGGCTATTCACAGCTTACAGATAACGGTAAGATACTTGTTCTTACAACAGACGAAGAGATCACAGAGGCACTTTCAGAGGGTGAGCACGGAACTGTTATAACAGATAAGACTCCTTTCTATGCTACCATGGGCGGCCAGGAAGGTGATGCCGGAATCATCATCGGAAAAGACGGTGAGTTCAAGGTTGAGCAGACAATTCACCTTTACGGCGGACGTATCGGACATGTCGGATATGTTACAAAGGGAATGATAAGCGTAGGTCAGGAGGCTGAGCTTTCTGTTGATAAGGCACAGAGAGACGCTACAGCTAAGAATCACTCTGTTACACATCTTCTCCAGTATGCATTAAGACAGGTGCTTGGAGAGCATGTTGAGCAGAATGGTGCTTTATATGATAAAGACAGAATGCGTTTTGACTTCACTCATTTCCAGGCTATGACAGCTGATGAGATCGAAAAGGTTGAGGCTATAGTTAATGCTGAGATAGCTGCTAATTACGAAGTTATCACAAAGGTAATGTCTATAGATGAGGCCAGAAAGACCGGAGCTATGGCTCTTTTCGGTGAGAAGTACGGCGAGGAAGTAAGAGTTGTTACTATGGGTGATTCCATAGAGCTCTGCGGCGGTACTCATGTTAAGAGCACAGGTGAGATCGGCTTCTTTAAGATCATCAGCGAATCAGGTATAGCTGCCGGCGTAAGACGTATAGAGGGTCTTACAGGCGCAAATCTTATGAACTACTACAAGGAGCTTGAGAAGGAGCTCAGCAGTGCTGCAGCTGTAATTAAGGCACAGCCTAAGGAGCTTGTTCATAAGCTTGAGCAGCTCAGCGAGGAATTAAAAGCTCTTAAGTCAGAAAATGAGAGCCTGAAGGCAAAACTTGCCGGCAATTCGCTCGGTAATGCCTTAGATAATGCCATAGATGTGAATGGAATAAAGGTATTAAGCACCAAGGCTGATGCTGCAGATATCAATGCATTAAGAGCACTCAGTGATTCACTCAAGGAATCTCTCGGAGACAGCGTTGTGATCCTTGGAGCTGTGATCGACGGCAAGGTAAGCCTTATAGCTTCTGCTACAGATGCAGCAGTTAAGAAGGGTGCGATGGCAGGAAATATCATCAAGGAGACAGCACCTATTATCGGCGGAAAGGGCGGCGGACGTCCTAATATGGCTCAGGCCGGCGGAAGTGATGCCGATAAGCTTGATGAAGCACTCAATAAAGCTGTTGAGGTAGTAAAAGCACAGCTTGCTTGATAGATGACTTACCTATTGCGGGACGGTTTAGAATTTACATAAGCAAACAGTTGCACTGTTTTCTCAAAGCTTATGATCCTGCATAAGGTATATCCGATACGGAGGTATACTGATGAAATATATATGCTCAGTCTGCGGTTGGGAGTACGATGAAGCTGATGGATTTACAGACAGCGGTATCGCTCCGGGTACAAAATTTGAAGATCTTCCGGATGATTTTGAATGTCCGCTCTGTGGTGTAGGTAAGGATAAGTTCAAAAAAGAATAATTAATACAGACGGAGGAACCTCAGCGGTTCCTTCGTGTATTTTCTGCGGAGGATATTAAATGAAGCTGTTAGAGGACAGGATCAGACAGGATGGAATAGTTATCGGTGACGATATTCTTAAGGTGGATAATTTTCTTAATCATCAGATGGATCCACAGCTCTTTGAAGCAATGGCAAAAGAGTGGAAAAGACTGTTTGAAGGAGCTGATATCAATAAAATACTTACTATTGAGGCATCAGGTATAGGCATAGCATGTATAGCAGGCCTCGAATTCGGATGTCCGGTAGTTTTCGGAAAAAAGAGCCGATCAAGAAACACACCGGAGGATGTTTATTCTGCTGAGGTGCGTTCATTCACAAGAGGAACCGTAAATACGGTTACTGTTTCAAAGAAATATCTCGGACCTCAGGACAGAGTTCTTGTGATCGATGATTTCATGGCTACCGGCGAAGCATCGGAAGGTCTTATCAGGATAGTTAAGGAAGCAGGTGCAACACTCTGCGGAGTTGGAATAGCTATTGAAAAAGCATTTCAGGACGGAGGAGATAAACTCAGAAGTGAAGGCATCAGAGTTGAGTCTCTTGCACGCATAGCATCCATGAATGAAAAGGATGGCATCACTTTCAAATAAAAGCTTGATTTGTACGTGATTTTGAATTTAATTTCAATTAAAATCACTTGCATATAGCTGATGTTTGTGCTATAAATATTCACAGTGCAATTTAACCCCGCACTGAGTGGCATGTATAGACAGATACAGAAACTGCCACCGGAGGGAGGTAAGGGGTCTTTGTCAAACGTAATAGTTAAAGAGAATGAATCCTTGGATTCAGCCCTTCGCAGATTTAAGAGAAACTGCGCAAAGGCAGGTATCCAGCAGGAGATTCGTAAAAGAGAACATTACGAGAAGCCAAGCGTAAGACGTAAGAAGAAGTCTGAAGCAGCTAGAAAGCGTAAGTACAACTAAGTAAAATAGCCTCAATTCCTCTGGAGTTGGGGCAATTTTAATGTTTAAAGTAAATTATCAGGACCGCTAAGGTTTTGATATCGGTATAGAAATGCAGACAGAGATAGAAAAAAGCATACCTATTGAACATATAAGAAATATTTTCGGAGATTTCGACAGATTTGTTAAAAAGATCGAGAGAGCCTTCTCCGTTGACATAACCGAGAGAAATGGCTCCGTTAAGCTAAACGGAAGTCAGGATGCCTGTGAGCGCGCGGCAAATGTACTGGACGGTTTACTTAAGTTAAGTGAGACCAACGGCCAGATAAACGAGCAGCAGGTTGACTATATTATTTCCCTAAGTCTTGAGGGACTCGGACATGAAAAGGATATTGCAGAGATAGATAAGGATATTATCTGCAGAAGCATCACAGGACGTCCGATCAAGCCAAAGACTATCGGTCAGAAGCATTATGTAGATCTAATCAGGACTAAAATGATCACCTTCGGCATAGGACCTGCCGGAACCGGAAAGACCTATCTTGCTATGGCTCTTGCTATTAAGGCTTTTAAGGCGCAGGAGGTTCAGCGTATTATCCTTACTCGTCCTGCTATTGAAGCAGGTGAGAAGCTTGGCTTTTTACCGGGTGATCTTCAACAGAAGATAGATCCGTATCTCAGACCGCTTTATGATGCACTCTATAATATTATGGGCGCTGATTCATTTGCTGCAAACCAGGAAAAAGGACTTATTGAGGTTGCTCCGCTGGCATATATGCGAGGAAGAACGCTTGATAATGCTTTTATCATTCTTGACGAAGCACAGAATACAACACCTGCGCAGATGAAGATGTTCCTTACACGTATCGGATTCGGATCAAAGGTCATTGTTACAGGAGACCTTACTCAGAAGGATCTTGAAAAAGGACAGACATCAGGCCTTGAGGTTGCTTTAAAGGTGCTTTCAAAAATAGACGACATTGGTTTTGCTGAGCTTACGAGTGCTGACGTTGTAAGACATCCTCTCGTACAGAAGATTGTCAAGGCATATGATGATTATGAGGCGAAGATAAATGACTATAAGCATAGAAAATGAATATGAAGGAGTCCTTCCGGAGGAGCTTTCAGAGGAAAATATTGAAAGAATCGCTCATGAGGTCATAAATAAGGCGCTTGATTATGAAGAATGCCCTTATGAGGCAGAGGTTGAGCTTATAATAACTGACGATGACAGTATAAAGGAGCTTAACAGGGAACACAGAGAGCTTGATAAGAGCACTGATGTGCTCAGTTTTCCGCTCATTGATTATGCCTCACCTGCAGATTTTGAAGGCTTTGATGACATGGATGATCTGTTTAATCCGGACAGCGGAGAGCTTATGCTCGGAGATATCGTTATTTCCGCAGACCATTGCATAGCTCAGGCTGCCGAATACGGACATGGGATCACCAGGGAATTTGCATTCCTGATAGCTCACAGTATGCTTCACCTTATGGGGTATGATCACATGACACCGGAGGAAGCTGTCGAGATGGAGCGCCGTCAGGAGGCCATCCTTACAGAGCTTAATTACACCAGATGAAAAACGATATTAAAACAAGAAATTTTATTACACAGGGCAGTATATTAGCTATAACCGGCATAATCTGCAGAATCATAGGAATGCTTTACCGCATTCCTCTTATTGACGTTATAGGAACCGAAGGAAACGGTTACTATACATCAGCTTACAGCATTTACAACATTCTTTTGATCTTAAGCTCATATTCACTTCCTACAGCTATATCAAAGGTAATTTCTGTGAGACTTGCCAATGAGCGCTATGAGGACGTTAAAAATGTTCTCAGAGTAGCATTTTTATATGCAACTCTTATAGGTGCTGTAATGTGTGCCGTTATGTTTTTTGGAAGCGGACCGATAGCAAAGCTCATGGAAAAGCCGTTTTGTGCCTATGCATTAAGAACGCTTGCGCCGACTATCTGGATCATGGCCTATTTAGGAGTGCTCAGAGGTTATTTCCAGGGAACAGGAAATATGGTGCCTACGGCGATTTCACAGATAATCGAGCAGATCATAAACGCTGTTGTGTCTATAGTTATGGCTGTGATTCTTTTTGATTACGGTACAAAAGCTAATCTTATATATAATGAGACTGAATACAGCTATGCATACGGCGCTGCCGGAGGAACTATAGGTACAGGAGCAGGTGCTCTTATCGCACTCTTGTTCTTTATCATCATGATGCTTCTTTACGGAAGACTTCCGGAAGAAAAGCTTATGACAAGGACAGAGGACGGAAGGACAAGAAGAGCGAGAACACGCAGACGAGAATCCTTCGGAAGCATTGCCGGAGTACTGATACTTACATTACTTCCTATTCTTGTAAGTTCCACAGTTTATAATATCAGTACAGTACTTGATGATTTTATATTCAGCCGTGTTCTTGCATCACTCGGACTTGCGGGATCTGTCGTCTTTATGTGGGGAATCTTCGGAGAATATCGAATTCTCTTCAACATACCCGTTGCAATGGCCAATTCGATAAGCTCGTCGGTTATTCCTTCGCTTACAAATGCAGTAGCCGAAAAGGACAAAAAGCTTGTCGTGCAGAAAATCAAGCTGAGTATTCAGTTTGTAATGCTTATATCCATTCCGGCAGCCGCAGGACTTTTTGCTCTTGCTTCACCGGTATGTGACCTTTTGTTTTCAAGCAGCAATAATACTGTACTGATAAAGGTATTAAGAGTCGGAAGCCCGGCTATAGTTCTGTTTTCACTTTCAACTATATCTAACGGAATACTTCAGGGTCTCGGCTATCTGTCAGAGCCGCTTAAGAATGCCTTTATTTCGCTTGTGATACATGTTGTTGTGCTTATAGCGCTGCTTTATGTTATGCCGAATATATATGCCGTAATACTGGCAAATACAGTATTTGCATTGATCGTGTGTCTGCTTAATTCACACTGTATGCATAAGCATGTCCGTTTCAGGATAAGAGGCTATAAAACCTTTGTGGTTCCGCTTATTGCTTCGGCTGTAATGGGAGCAGCAGTCTACGGAGCATCGGCATTTTTACTTAATTTTATGCCTGACAGCATCAGCGGAGGCAGACTGTCTCTTGTATTTGTTGTCTGCATCTGCATACTGATAGCAGTACCTATATACTTTGTTCTTCTCATTCAGCTGAGAGCATTTACAAAGGCAGAGCTCATTGAAATGCCTATGGGACTCAGGCTTTACCGACTTCTCCACAGACTTTCTCTCATGTGATATAATGAGCATTATGGATAAAAAAAGAAGGATACTGATAATAGGAGCAGGAGCGTCAGGAATGTCTGCGGCTTTGAGTGCGGCCAAAAACGGAGCGCTTGTTACTGTTGCGGAGCGTAACAGTGAAGCCGGGAAGAAGATCCTTATAACAGGAAACGGGAGATGTAATTATACAAATACCTTCGTCTCACCTGAGCATTACAGGTGTAATGATAAGGAGCTTATTGGAAGTGTATTAGCTTCATTTGGGTATGATGACTGCATAAAGCTGTTCAAAAGTCTTGGGATAGAGCCGAATGTCATTCATTACCGTTTTGATGAGAGCGGCTATGCCTACCCGAAGGACGGCGGTGCAGCCGCGTTGAGAGATGCTCTTTACAAGGGCTGTCTTGATGAGGGCGTGAGCTTCTTATTTAATACAGATGCTGTTGATCTGTCTATCAATAAAAATGAGGATATATTTAATACATCTATAGGAGAATTTGATGCTGTCATTATTGCTGCAGGCTCAAATGCGTATCCTGCAACAGGCTCTGACAGCTCTGTTTATCCGATACTGAAACAGTTTGATCTCGGATTTAAGCCTTTCCTTCCTGCACTTTGTGCACTTTATTCCAAATCACCTTTATTAAAGGAGCTTAAAGGAAAAAGAGTTGAAGGAAGTATTTCTCTTGTTATAGGTGAAGATAAGACCTACACTGCCGCAGGAGAGATACAGTTTAACGAGCACAGCATTTCCGGAATCCCGGTAATGCAGCTTTCAGGCTATGCCGCAGGTGCACTAAAGGAGAAAAAAAGCTGCAGACTGATTTTTGAAGGCAACAGCTTTGAGATACACCGAACTGCAGGCTTTGACAGAGCACAGTGTTGTTCCGGTGGTATAGATACAGATGAAATAATTAAAGAAACGCTTGAATCACGGAAATGCAGCGGAATTTATTTATGCGGTGAGCTCATAGATGCATACGGAGAATGCGGAGGCTACAATCTGCATTTTGCATGGGCAAGCGGCTTTGTCGCCGGAAGGAGTGCGGCTTTAGGCAAATGATAAGAATAAATCAGATAAAGCTACCTATTTTTGAAGTAGGAACAGACAGTAAAAGAGAAAAAGAGCTTTTATCAAAAAAGGCTGCTTCTGTGCTTAAGTGCAGAACAAAGGATCTCAGAAAGCTCATTATATTAAAGCGTTCTATTGATGCCAGAGATAAAAATGACATTCATTTCGTATATTCCGTTAATGTCAGACTGCATGACAGCGTGTCGGGTCCTTCTGCGGAAACAGAGCAGGCATATATTGCATCTTTAAGAAATAAGAATGTTCTTCAGGAGACAAAGAAACCGTTAGCAATTCCGGTGACTGATCCTGATAAGAGTAATAGTGAATTAAGACCGGTTATAATCGGATCCGGTCCGTGTGGGCTTTTTGCGGCGCTTGTCCTTACCGAGAGCGGCCTTAAGCCGATAATATTAGAGCGTGGTCAGAATGAAGCTGAAAGAAGAAAAAAGACCGAGCTCTTTTTTGAGACCGGAAAGCTTGATCCTGACTGCAATATACAGTTCGGAGAAGGCGGTGCGGGAACATTTTCCGATGGCAAACTCAACACCGGAATAAAGGATCAGGGAGGTTTTATAGACTATACGCTCAGGACCTTTGTAAGGTTCGGTGCAGATGAACATATAATCTACGATCAGAAGCCGCATGTAGGCACAGATGTTCTTTGCGATATTGTGAAAAATATCAGACTTTACATTGAAGAACACGGCGGAAGCTATATATTCGGAGCAAGATTTGACGGGATAGAAACAGAGGATAATGAGCTTAAGAGTGTTTATTATACCGATGTTCGTACAGGCAAAAGACACTCTATTATTACAGATACTGCTGTGCTTGCAATAGGTCACAGTGCAAGAGATACATATGAGATCTTAAAAGAGCTCGATATAGACATGGAGGCAAAAGCGTTTGCTGTAGGAGTCAGAGTCCAGCATCCGCAGGAGCTGATAGATAAAGCTCTTTATGGTGAAAACAGACTTTCAGAAAAGCAGGCAATATTAGGACCGGCTGCATATAAGCTGACTCATTCAGCAAAAAACGGTCGTAATGTATATAGCTTTTGTATGTGCCCGGGAGGTTATGTTGTAAATTCCTCATCGGAAGCGGATAGGCTCTGCATCAACGGCATGAGCTATAATAAAAGGGATTCCGGTACAGCAAACTCTGCATTGATAGTAAATGTTACTCCAGATGATTTTACTTCGGATGATGTGCTTGCCGGAACAGAATTTCAAAGAGAGCTTGAAAGTAAGGCTTATTCTGCAGCCGGCGGAGTTATTCCTTATGAGACCTACAAAGAATTTAAAAATTCGGAAAAATCACCTTTAGGAATAAGTGAGTTCAAAAGCTGCTTTTTAGGCTACTCAGCGGCTGCAGATGTCAGAGCAATACTTCCTGATTATGCAGCAGAGGCGATAGATGAGGGAATAGAGGCCTTCGGACATAATATAAAGGGCTTTGACAGTCCTGATACTCTGATAGCCGGAATAGAGGCGAGAAGCTCGAGCCCTGTAAGAATACTCAGAAATGATGAACGCTGCTCGCTTAAGTTTGACGGACTTTATCCTGCCGGTGAAGGAGCAGGATATGCCGGAGGAATAACCTCAGCTGCGGTTGACGGCATAAGAACTGCCCTCTGTATCATTAACAGAATAAATAATTGACAGATCGATCCCTTAGCATTACAAAAAGGAGATATTATGGCTGAATTTGTTACAGATGAAGAAATAAAACGTATTAATGAGCTGTATAAAAAAGCAAAGAGTGAAGGTCTCTCAGAGGCAGAAGCCGAGGAACAAAGAGAGCTCAGAAAGAAATATATTTTAGCTGTTAAGGCCTCTTTACATGCAACACTCAATAATGTTGATATAAAAGAAGAGGACGGCAGTATTACACATCTTAGGGATTTGAAAAAGAATGAATTTTGATTCGGTTATTTTTGATGTGGACGGTACGCTTTGGGACGCTGTTGATCCGACGGCAGAAGGCTTTTCATTGGCCTCTGAAGGATTCGAATTCGGTCCCAAGCATTTTTCAAGAGAAACAGTTTTAAAGGAGCTCGGGAAACCGCTGCAGGTCATCTTTGAGGATCTCTATCCGGAGATAAAGGAAAAATATAAAGATGAAAATAAGCTTCGTGAAATCTTTCATGACCTGGGCGAAAGGTCTGTCAGAGAAGAGTATGCTGTGATTCGGAGAAAAGGTGCTTTGCCTTATCCTTTTCTTACTGAAACTCTTACTGAGCTTAAAAAGCATGTACCGCTTTTTATAGTTTCAAACTGCGAAAAGGGTTATATAGAGCTTTTCATGGAAAAGACGGGAACAAGGGATATGTTCTCGGGCTGGCTGTGCTTCGGTGATACCGGCAAGGAAAAGGATCATACTATCAAGGCTCTTGCAGACAGCTTCGGACTTAAAGCACCGTGTTATGTCGGTGATATTGAAAATGATGCAATTTGTGCCGGAAAGGCAGGCGTTCCGTTTATATGGGCGTCCTACGGCTTCGGAAACGTTTCTAAGGATTTGTATTGCGGTAAATTAAATGAATTCAGAGATATCAAAAACTTTATTATCAGATGAGATACTTGTCCAAGCTCCTGTTAATGAGCCTGAGAGACAGCATTATTTTATAGAAAAATTAAAAGAGTATTTCACAAGCAACAATAACAAAAAGAAAGCATGTGTTGCAACCTTCGGCTGTCAGATGAATGCCAGAGATTCAGAAAAGCTTTCAGGCATTCTTACAGACATAGGCTTTGATGAGGGCGATAAGGAAGAAACTGCTGATTTTGTCATTTTTAACACATGTACGGTAAGAGAAAATGCCAATGAGCATTTATATGGCCGTCTCGGCAGATTAAAGCAGTCCAAAAAAAATAATCCTGACATGATCATAGCTGTATGCGGATGCATGATGCAAGAGACAGATGAGGTAGAAAAGCTCAGAATAAAGTATCCGTATGTGGATATTATTTTCGGCACTCATAATCTTTATACCTTCCCTGAGCTTATTTTTACATTGCTCAGAAAACGTTTCGGCAGTGTTGATAATATTAATGACAACGGAAAGGAGCTCATTGCAAGCTCCGCTGATGACGTTATCAAATATGAAAAGCTATTACGCTACGGAAGTCACGGAAAGGATATCGAAAAGCTTTACAGAAAGCCTGTTGTCTCTGTGTGGAAGGACAACAGTGACATAGTCGAGGACCTTCCTTCAAAGCGTAAATATTCGTTCAAGCAGGGCATCAACATCATGTTCGGCTGTGATAATTTCTGCTCCTACTGCATAGTCCCTTATGTCAGAGGAAGAGAAAAGAGCAGAGCGCCGGAAGAGATATATGAGGAGATAAGGAAAGCTGCTGCCGATGGTGTTAAAGAAATAATGCTCCTTGGGCAGAATGTTAATTCCTACAAGGGAGGAATCGGCTTCCCTGAGCTTCTTATTAATATAGATAAGCTTGCAGCTGAAACAGGCATTGAAAGAGTCAGATTTATGACCTCCCATCCTAAAGACCTTTCAGACAGTCTCATAGAGGCGATGGCTTCATGCAGCAGAGTTTGTCACCAGTTCCATCTGCCGCTTCAGTCAGGCTCTGATCCTGTGCTTAAGCGTATGAACAGACATTATGACAAAGAGACATTTTTAATGAGAGCAGAAAAGCTTAGGGCTGCTATGCCGGATATTTCGCTCAGCACCGATATAATAGTAGGATTTCCGGGAGAGACAGAGGAGGATTTCCTTGAGACCCTTGATGTAGTGAAAAAGGCACGCTTCGATTCAGCCTATACCTTTATCTATTCAAAGAGAGAAGGAACACCTGCAGCAAAATACACTGATCAGATAGATGAGGAGACTGTAAAGAATCGTTTCGACAGACTTCTTGAGGTTCAGAATGCCATAGTGGCCGAGAATCTTAACAAGCTTGTAGGACAGACCTTCCCTGTACTTTTTGAGTCAGTAAGTGAATATGATGATCAGCTTATAAGCGGAAAGCTTGAAAGCGGAACTACTGTGCATGTTCCGGGTGACGAAAGCATTATCGGAGCAGTAAGAAACGTCAAGCTTACAGAATGCAGAGGATTTTATTTTACCGGAGAGATTATAGACTGATATGAGCACTCAGAAAATGTCGCCGATGATGGTGCAGTATCTTGATACAAAGAAGGAATATCCCGATTGCCTGCTTTTTTACAGAATAGGCGATTTTTATGAGATGTTCTTTGAGGATGCCAAAATTGGTGCCGAGGAGCTGGATCTTGTCCTCACCGGCAAGGATTGCGGAATGGATGAGCGTGCGCCTATGTGCGGCATTCCGTATCATGCTGCAGATTCGTATATTACCAGACTCGTAAAAAAAGGCTATAAGGTAGCTATAGGCGAGCAGGTAGAGGATCCGAAGCTTGCAAAGGGCATTGTTAAAAGAAGTGTTATAAGGGTCGTTACACCGGGAACACTTACGGAAAATGATGCACTTGATGACAGCCGTAATAATTATCTTATGGGTATTTCTTACCTGTGCGGACTTTTCGGAATATCTGCGCTGGATGTAGGAACCGGAGATTATTATGTCACAGAGGTAAGCGGGCTTAAGGAGCTGTATGATGAAATAAACCGTTTCTGCCCGTCAGAGCTTATACATAATGATGCTTTTCTTATGAGCGGCGCTGATGTGGAGCAGATCAAGGAAAGATGGAATATTTCCGTAAGCAGCGCTGATGCTTCATATTTTGATATAGAAAGATGTACTGAGCTTATCAAGGAGCATTTTCATGCTTTACCAGAGGGGCTTGGGCTTACCGATTACAGCGCAGGCATTTCTGCCGCAGGTGCTGTCCTTAAGTATGTATATACGACACAGTTTTCCAGAGTTGAATATATAACAAGAATAAAACCGTACAGCACCTCTGAATATATGGTCATTGATTCTGCAACTATGCGTAATCTGGAGCTGTTGGAATCAATGAGAGATAAAGACAGAAAGGGCACATTGCTCTGGGTATTGGATAAGACAAAAACAGCTATGGGCTCAAGATTTATGAGAAAGCTCATATCTCAGCCGCTTTTGTCTAAAGAGCTCATTATAAAGCGTCAGAATGCCATAAAAGAACTGAATGACAGATTTATAGACAGGGAAGAGCTCATGGAGTATCTGCGGCCTGTTTATGATTTAGAAAGACTTCTATCCAAATTCAGTTCAGGAAGAGCAAATCCGCTGGATGCACTTTGCTTTAAGCAGACTGTTTCAATGCTCCCGCCTATAAAGCAGCTGCTGTCAACCTTTGAATCAGAGCTCTTAACTGATATCAATAAGGAAATGGACGATCTAAATGATCTGTGCAGGCTTCTTGAGGCTGCTATAGATGAGGATGCTCCGGTTTCTGTGAGAGACGGCGGCATAATCAAAGCAGGCTATAATGATGAGGTTGACAGACTTAAAAGCTCTAAAACAGAAGGACGTAAATGGCTTCTTGAGCTTGAGAACGAGGAACGTGAAAAAACCGGCATAAAGACTCTTAAGATAAAATATAACAAGAATTTCGGACACTGTATTGAAGTAACGAATACATTTAAAGATAAGGTTCCGGATTATTTTATCAGAAAGCAGACCTTGACCACCGGCGAAAGATATACAACTGATAAGCTTGAGCAGATATCATCAGATATTTTAGGCGCAGATGAGAAGCTAAATGCTCTGGAATTTGAGCTTTTTTCGGAAGTCACTAAAAATGTTTCAAAGGAAGCTGTCAGGATCCAGGACTCTGCAAAGGCAATAGCGTATCTGGATGTGCTTTGCTCGCTTTCATATGTAGCGATGCGAAACAACTATGTTTGTCCTAATATTAATACTAACGGTCATATTGAAATAAGAGACGGACGCCACCCGGTAGTTGAGCTCATGCTTAAGGACGGAGCATTCATTGTCAATGATACATCGCTTAACAATCAGTCTGAGCGAATCGCCATAATAACCGGCCCTAATATGGCAGGTAAGTCAACATATATGAGGCAGGTTGCGCTTATAACGCTCATGGCACAGACAGGCTCCTTTGTTCCTGCAAGAAGTGCTGATATTTCAGTCTGCGACAGAATATTCACAAGAGTCGGCGCATCTGATGACCTTGCAAGCGGACAGTCTACATTTATGGTGGAGATGACTGAGGTCGCAAATATATTAAGGAATGCAACCAAGGACAGCCTTCTGATTTTAGATGAGATAGGAAGAGGAACCTCAACCTATGACGGCCTTTCAATTGCCTGGGCGGTCGTAGAATATATAAGTGATAAAAAGAAGCTCGGTGCAAAAGCACTTTTTGCCACACATTATCATGAGCTTACCGAGCTTGAAGGAAAGCTTAAGGGAGTGCATAATTATTGCATTGCGGTAAAAGAAAATAACGATGACCTTATCTTTTTAAGAAAGATAATACCGGGCGGTGCTGATAAGTCCTACGGTATAGCTGTGGCAAAGCTTGCAGGAGTGCCGGATGAAGTCATTAAACGTGCCAATGAGATTGCCGAGGAACTGAGTCTTTCAGATATCACATTGGATGCCGGCAGGATCAGGGCTTTGGGAAGTGATGATGTACATGGCACTGAGATTTCGGATAATGCTTCCTTGCACGGTCAGGAAAGATCCGAGGCTTCCAATAGCTTATACTTAGATGCAGACAGACTCTGTAAGGATATTGTAAAGAGGATACAAGATACGGACGTAAACCGACTTACTCCGATGGAAGCATTATTTCTTCTCAGTGAGCTTCAGGAGAAATTGAAGAAATGATAAATATTCTCAGCAAGGAAACTATAGATAAAATAGCCGCCGGCGAGGTTGCGGAGCGCCCGGAGAGCGTTGTGAAAGAGCTTCTTGATAATGCTGTTGATTCAGGCTCATCAGCTGTAAGCATAGAGATAAGAGGCGGAGGACTTGATCTCATAAGAGTGACAGACAACGGCTGCGGCATCGACAGGGAGGATATCCCTGTCGCTTTTGTGCGTCATGCAACCTCCAAGCTTAAGACAGCTGACGATATTGAACATGTTTGCACCATGGGATTCAGAGGTGAAGCGCTTGCATCTATTGCGGCAGTTTCTGATGTTGAGATGATTTCAAAGGTTCATTCAGAGCTTACAGGAACACTTTACCGTATAGAGGCCGGCTTTGAGAAGGCTAATAAGGAAATCGGAGCTCCGGACGGCACAACGGTTGCAGTAAGAAACTTTCTTTATAATGTTCCGGTCAGACGACAGTTTCTTAAATCTCCGCAGACAGAAAATTCTTATATTATAACAACTGTCGAAAATATTGCCTTGGCTCATCCGGATATAAGCATATCGCTTACTATTGACGGCAGAAGTATTCTCCATACCTCCGGAAACGGCAGAATGAAGGACATTATCTATATACTTCACGGGGCAGAGACAGCTTCAAACCTTATTGAGCTTTCATATGAGCATAAGGGAGTTACTGTTACAGGGTTTATTGCCAAACCTGTTATTAACAGGAGCAGGAGAGATCTTGAGCTGTTTTTTGTAAACGGAAGATGCATACGCTCGGACATACTTAAAAAGGCTGTTGAGGACGGATATGCTCCGTTTATGATGCAGCACAGATTTCCGATGGTATTTATAAACATTGACATTAAGCCTGAAGCGGTAGATGTTAATGTACATCCGAGAAAAACAGAGGTCAGATTTTCAGATAATAAGCTGATGTATGATGCAGTCTATGAGGCCGTCACTGATGCACTCAGTAAAAAGGAGCTCATAGTTGATGCAGGTGCAGCATTAAAATATCAGAATAAGCCTGCAATGCATGCATACAGCGTGACAAATGAAAAGAGTATTGCTGCAGAAAAGAGCTTTAAAGTAGAACCGTATGAGGTCCAAAGAAAATTTGATTATGTAAGCTCGGTTGAGGAACTGATAAATGGTAATAGCCAAGAGAATGCTTCAGCATTCTCCGATGACACTTCCTCTGAAAATGCTGCCGTGAAAGAACATGGCTTTGCAGGAACACCCGCGAAAGAACATGCCTTTGCAGAGCTTATTGACACAGGTACTGATACGGGGAACAGGGCTTCATCCGAGGCATTTTTAAATAAAAAAAATGTTCCTTATTTTAAGCTTATAGGACAGGTCTTTGAGACCTATTGGATCATTGAATATAACGATGAAATGTTTATAATAGATCAGCATGCGGCGCATGAAAAGGTCAATTATGAGCGCTTTACTGCGCTTATAAACAATAATGAGGTCACTTCTCAGATGCTGTTTCCGCCTATAGTGCTTACACTTACTGCGAGAGAGGCTTTTCAGCTTGATAAAAATATTGAGTTATTTGCCGAGGCCGGATATGAGATCGAATATGCCGGAGACAAGGATTATGTCGTAAGAGCTGTTCCGGCTAATCTGCCGGGTGTAGGTGAATATGAGCTTTTAAAGGATATTATTGAAAACACCTTCGATGAAAGTAATTCCTTAAGCTCAGAGCTATTGAAAAATAAAATTGCATCTATGTCATGCAAGGCTGCCGTCAAGGGCAATAATAAGCTTTCAGAGCCTGAAATAAAGGCACTGATCGGAGAACTTCTGACTCTTGACAATCCTTATGCATGCCCGCATGGAAGACCTACAATAGTAAAATGGTCCAGAGGAGATCTGGATAAACTGTTCAAGAGGATAGTTTAATGATTGATGCCAATAAACCAAAATTAATAATTATAGCCGGTCCTACCGCAACCGGAAAAAGTGCCGCAGCCGTTAAGATCGCCAGGGATATCGGAGGCGAGATCATTTCTGCAGACAGTATTCAGGTCTATAAGGGAATGAACATCGGCTCTGCCAAGGTTACGGAGGCTGAGATGCAGGGCATTCCTCATCATCTGATCGATGTTATAGATATTGACCGTGACTATAATGTTGCTGTTTTTAAGGAAATGGCATCGGAGGTTATGAAGGGTATATATGCGAGGGACCATATCCCTATAATATGCGGAGGAACAGGCTTTTACATTCAGGCACTGATCTATGACATTGATTTTGAAAATGAAGACGGTGCCGGCGATAAGGATACCTACAGAGCGGATCTTGAGAAAATGGCTTCAGAGGGTAAAACAAAAGAACTTAAGGCAATGCTTAAGGAAAAAGATCCGAAAAGCTATGAGAGCCTGGACCTTGAAAATACAAAGAGGATCATAAGAGCTCTTGAATACATGCATATTCATAATGAGAGCATATATGATCACAATGAGAGGGAAAAGAAAAAACGTGAGGATCCCCCTTACGACATTAGCTTTTTTGTTTTGCACGGCGAAAGACAGGGCATGTATGAGCGTATTGACCAAAGAGTCGATAAAATGCTTGCCGAAGGCCTTGAGGATGAGGTAAAGGAGCTTAAAGAAAAAGGACTTACAAGATCCTCAACAGCCGGTCAGGGTATCGGCTATAAGGAAATGCTTTCATATTTAGACGGTGAATGTACACTGTCAGAAGCGGCAGAGCAGATAAAGATTAATACAAGACATTTTGCGAAGCGTCAGCTTACGTGGTTCAGACGCGAAAAAAATACTATTTGGATAGATATTGATAAAGGAGACCCGGCAAATGAAATCAGAAAATATTTATAAGGAATTCGGCATCAGTGACAAGGTATATGAGCTTTGTGAAGAGGCAGAGAAGCATATAGCAAACAGATCAGAAGAAATTGACAGAATATGTGAATATAACCAGCTCAAGGTTATAAAGGCAATGCAGGACAGCGGAGTTTCTGAAGCATGCATGCTTGAGACTACGGGCTATGGCTATAATGATCTTGGAAGAGATAAGTTAGAGGAAGTATATGCCAAGATATTCAGAACAGAGGATGCACTTGTCAGAAGCCAGATAATCTGCGGAACACATGCACTTACAGTAGCATTATCAGGAAATCTTCGTCCGGGCGATGAAATACTTTCCCCGGTAGGACTTCCTTACGATACTATTCAGAAGGTAATAGGAATAAGCGATACAAGAGGCTCACTTAAGGAGTACGGCATCAGTTTTAATTATGTAGACCTTCTTCCGGACGGAAGCTTTGACTATGACGGTATCAGAGCTGCGTTAAATGAAAGAACAAAGCTTGTAGAGATTCAGCGAAGCAGAGGTTATTCTGACAGACGTACATTCTCTGTAAAAGAGATAGGTGAGCTTATCAGCTTTATAAAGGGAATAAAGCCTGATGTTATTGTTATGGTAGATAACTGCTACGGAGAATATACTGAGCTTACAGAGCCTTCTGAGGTAGGTGCAGATATGGTAGTGGGCTCACTCATCAAGAACCCGGGCGGCGGAATTGCTCCTGTAGGCGGCTATATTGCCGGAACAAGTGAGTGTATTGCAAATGCAGCCGCAAGATTGTCAGGCCCGGGACTTGAAAAAGAGTTGGGACCTTCTCTTGGAAACAACAGACTTTTTTATCAGGGAACCTTCCTTGCACCTAATGTTACAAAAAATGCAATGAAGGCAGCGATATTTGCAGCTGCGATCTATGAGAAGCTTGGTTTTGAGGTATCACCTCGTCCTGATGATGTAAGACATGATATTATACAGGCAATTACATTAGGAGATGCAGAGAAGGTCATTTCATTCTGTAAGGGAATTCAGGCAGCATCAGCTGTAGACGCATTTGTAAAACCTGAGCCATCACCGATGCCGGGCTATGACAGCGACATAATAATGGCAGACGGATGCTTTATCTCAGGCTCATCGATCGAGCTTTCTGCAGACGGTCCGTTAAGAGAGCCTTATACTGTATTCTATCAGGGCGGACTCACATATGAGCACGGAAAACTCGGTATTTTAAAGAGTGTTCAGACCATGGTTGACGATGGACTTATTGAGCTTTGATAAACTTCGTTAAATCGCATAGGACACAAGTCTTACAATTTAGTGAAAATTGATGTACTCATTTTGTATTTTCACATTTTTGTGTTAGTATTACAAAGAGTTTTCCCGGTATTTGGATATAATTTATGAATACCGGACATGAAAAAGAAGAGAAATTCGAAGAGCTTCGACCGTATGAAAAATTCGAAAAATACGGTGCAGAAGCGCTGACTGATCCGGAGCTTTTAGCTGTAGTAATTAAATCAGGCTGTAAGGGTAAGTCCGCGGTAGAGCTGGCGACAGAGATATTATATCCCGATTTTGATGATACAGACAGTTCCGATCCAAAGCACATCAAATATACAGACAGCAGGGTGCAGGATCCATATATGGAGAATGCTCCCTGCGGTCTTGTCAGGCTCATGAATCTTTCAGAGGATGATGTGCGCAGCATGAAGGGCATAGGACGGGTAAAGCTTATACAGCTTTGCTGTATAGCCGAGCTTTCAAAGAGAATAGCAAAGGAGCAGGCTGTATGTCGGCTCAATATTTCATCCCCGGACAGCGTTGCGGATTATTATATGGAAATGCTCAGACACAAGTCAGAAGAGGAAGTCCATGTAATGCTTTTGAATTCCAGAAACAACATCATAAAAAGTGTCATGATATCTATGGGTACGGCAACCTATTCAGCCGTTTCGCCGCGCGAAATATTTATGGCGGCACTTAAATACAAGGCCTCGGGTGTGATAGTAGTTCACAATCATCCGAGCGGAGATCCTGAGCCGAGTCCCGATGACATTGTGCTATCGGAAAAGCTTAAGGAGCTCGGCACTATGATGTCTATACCTATGCGTGATTTTCTCATAATAGGAGATAACAGATATACAAGCTTTCTTGAGAGAGGTTTGTTCTAAGGTCAAATGAATAACAGATTCTCAAAAAATATTCTTATAGTAGTTTCAATACTCTGCGCATTTCTGATAATCATCAGTTATATGCAGAGCTCTTTGCTTGACCCGGTGAGACATTATGCCGGGTATATACTCACACCTATCCAGAGCGGAATAAGTACATTCGGAAATGCTGTTGCCGGAGATATAGAAGAAAACAGGCATCTGCACAATGTTTATAAGGAGAATGAGCAGCTTACCGAAAGAATAAGCGTGCTTACCGAGGAAAATAATCGTCTGAGATCAGAAACACAGGAGCTTCAAAGACTTCGTGAGCTGTATAAGCTTGATCAGACATATATGCAGTATCCAAAGGTAGCTGCAAGAGTCATAGCCAGAGATTCACAGAAATGGTTCAGAGTATTCAGACTTGATAAAGGTCTTGCAGATGGGATCCAGAAGGATATGAATGTTATATGCTCAGGCGGTCTTGTAGGAATAGTCACAGAGGTTGGAGCAAATTACTGTACAGTTCGTTCTATAATAGATGATGAATCCAATGTTTATTCAGAGTCACAGTACAGCGGAGATACCTGTCTAGTTAAGGGAAATATCACTTCCTATGAGCAGGGAACTCTGAATATTACAAATATAAGCAAGGATGCTGTTTTTAATGACGGAGATGCGGTCGTTACTTCTTCTTTAAGCACCAAATTTCTGCCGGGCATTCTTATAGGCTATGCTTCGGATATAAATATTGACAGTCAGCATCTTACAAAATCAGGAAAACTTATCCCTGTTGCTGACTTCGAGAAAATAAAAGAAGTTCTTATCATTACTACAATTAAAACCGACTCAGGTCTTGTAGATACCGGAGTGGGAGAAGTAGGAGAGATAACTGAAACAGAAAAAGCAGAAGAAACAGAAGAAGCAGAGGATATTCCTCAGGGAGAAAAAAATACTTCAGACGGCGAACTTGATATCGACATTTCTTCTGAAGAAGAAGGTACATAAAGGAAATATCTAAAAAGTGAGAATAGGCATAATAGTTAAAAGAATAAGCATTTACTTTCTTTTGATACTGGCTGCTTTTTTGATGCAGACCTGTGTGTTCCCTATACTCGGTTTTCTTTCGGCAACACCGAATCTAATTCTTATAATCACGTTTTCTTACGGCTATATATACGGAACCATGACAGGCATGATCTGCGGATTTTTTGCAGGTCTGCTTATGGATCTGTTTTATCCTGAGGCATTTGGATTATTTATATTGTTTTACAGCTATTTGGGATTTTTTAGCGGACTGTTTTCAAAGCAGCTGAAGAATGATTCTCTGATTTTTCCGCTCATACTTTGTACCGTTAATGAGATTGTGTATAACGGCGCACTGCTGTGCTACAGATTTATAGCTGTAGGAAGAATGAATATCATTTATTCAATATTTAAAGTCATCATTCCAGAGCTCTTTTTTACGCTTATCATAACGATAATCGCGTACAGAATACTGCTCAATACCAACAGAAAACTTGATAAGATCGACAATATAAGAGGAAAAAACGTTGCGTGATAAGCTCGAAAATATATTTGAATTTCTAAAAGAACGACTTGAGCATCCTATCAGGGTAAGGATCATCTTTGTTGCTGTTTTATTCGCAGTCCTTTTCGGAATCATTTTAAACAGATTATATGTCCTTCAGGTCGTAAACGGCGGAGAATATTCCGCAGAATTTATTGATAAGATAGAAAGAACTGTAAAAATTAAGGGAACGAGAGGAAACATTTACGATGTCAACGGGAATCTCCTTGCCTATAACCGTCTTTCTTATAATGTTGTAATTGCAGATGACGGGTCATATTCTGATTATAATGACCGCAATCTCATGCTATATAAGCTTGCCGGCATATTGGAAAAGCATAACGCCGCTATCAGCTCAAAGTTTGAGATGGATATGAATGACTCGGGAGAGCTTTATTTCACCTGCACCGGCAATGCCGCCAAGAGACGTTTTCTTGCAAATGTTTATAATTGCAAGACATCAGATCTTGATAAGAAAAATAAGGACGGCGAGAAAAAATATCCGTCAGATGTTTCAGCCAGAGACATTTTCAATAAAAAGATATCGGACTATGCTTTTAGTTCTATAAAGGCAGCTGACGGGACCCCTGTGCTTCCATCGGACAGAACATTGCTTGATATGATCAAAATTCTGTATACGATGAGGCAGACTGCATTCCAGAGATATGAAACCAGCACAATATCAACGGACATAGGAGAGGAATGTATGGCAGAGCTCCTTGAAAATCAGGGAGATCTTAATGGAATGAATGTAGAAGAGTCCTATATAAGACGTTACAATAATGCAAAGTATTTCTCACACATTATAGGATATACAGGTGCAATACAGGACGACACTACCTTAAAGGAGCTTCAGAAAACAAATCCTGACTATGATATTACAGATCTTGTAGGTGCTACAGGCATTGAAAAGACTATGGAGCAGGAATTAAGAGGCATAAAGGGTGAACGTCAAATATATGTTGACAGCTACGGTCAGGTGCTTCAGACCATAAGCGAGACGCAGCCGTCAGCCGGAAACGATATATATCTTTCTATTGATCAGAATCTGCAGATAGGTGTTTATCATCTTTTGGAGCAGCAGCTTGCAGGTATAATAGCTAACAAAATAGTCAATATTCCGGCTGCCGATATCAAGACAGCTGCAAGAGCTTCGGATATCGTTATATCTGTTGATACTGCCTTTTATCAGTTTATAAACAACAACATACTTGACACAGCAAGCTTTTTTGATACGGAAAGCCGTGGTGCCGCAGAGGCACAGATAGCAGCAGCCTTTACCAGACATAAAAAAGAAGTTCTTGCCGAGCTTGAAAAACAGCTTCAGAGTCAGAATGCGGCTCCGCTTTCAGAGCTTTCAAAGGAATATGTTGCATATATGGCATATATTTTCGAGTCACTTTCACAGGCTGACACTAATATTGTCGATACCTCAAGGATAGACAATTACTCGGAAAGCTATCTTGCCTGGAAGAATGACAGCATAAGTCTGCGCAGTTACCTATATTCGGGTATTTCCGAAGGCTGGGTAAATATTAATGTATTGGGTGAAATGAACGGAGCTCAGTACCAGGATGCCGATGTTATTTACGGAAACATTTGTGATTATATTTTAAAGCAGCTTCAGGATGATGCTGACTTTGATAAGCTGATATATAAATACATGCTGTTTGATAAAAACGGTCTTTCGGGAAGACTGCTGTGCATGGCACTTTATGAGCAGGGCGTGCTTGAATTCAATGAGGAAAGATATAATGCGCTTTATGCAGGAGACGAAGATTATGCATACAGCTTCCTTATTGACAGAATAAAGGCAATAGAGATCACACCGGCACAGATGGCACTTGATCCGTGCATGGGTTCGGTAGTAATTACAGATGTTAACACCGGTGATGTTAAAGCACTTGTCTCATATCCGGGATACGATAATAATCGAATAAATGATGTTAACTATTTCAGTGACTGCTTAAATGATCTTTCCCTGCCTCTGATCAACTCAGCTACGCAGACCAACAAGGCTCCGGGTTCGACTCTTAAGCCACTTACCGCAATTGCTGTATTGGAGGAAAAGGCAATAGGTCTTACAGACACTGTTAACTGTACAGGTAAGTACACAGAGGTAACACCTAACATTAACTGTTGGATCGGTGCACCGGGACATCATGAGCTTACAGTATCAGGAGCTATTGAAAATTCCTGTAACTTCAGCTTTGCCGACTACGGTCACAGATTGTCAATGATCACAGATGAGACTACAGGAGAACAGGTTTATTCACCGTCTACCGGTATTGAAAAGATTCAGAAGTATGAAAGCTTATTCGGTCTTGATCGTCTGAGCGGCATTCAGATAGATGAGAAAGAGCCTCATATGTCAGACTCTGACCCTGAAAGATCTGCCTTCGGACAGGGTACAAACTCATTTAATAATGTTCAGCTCGCAAGATACACTACAGCACTTGCCAATAACGGTAAGCTTTTTAATCTTACTCTGCTGAAAAAAGAAACTGACTGCAACGGCAACCTTATTCAGGAATTCCCTGCTGAGGTCATCGATAATATCGAGCTTTCACAGAGTACCTGGGATGCAGTACACGAGGGAACAAGAAGCGTTATAACCACAGGTGTTGCAAAGGGCGTTTTCCAGAATTGGGATACCGTTCAGATAGCGGGAAAAACAGGTACTGCCGAGGAGGTTAAGACCAGGGGAAACCACGGTGAATTTGTTTCTTACGCTCCTTATGATGATCCTGAGCTTGCAGTTACAGTAGTTATGCCGTTTTCATATTCATCAGGAAACTCTGCAAGACTTGCAAGACGAGTTTACGATTACTATTACGGTGCTGTGGATCTTCCAAGCATTATTAATGATGATGCGAGGGGAATACAGATCACAAACGTTGTGGACGGCTGATGAAACGTGACATTTTATACATGAAAGAGTATACTTAACATGGTTGGTAAATATAGTTTAAAAGCGCATAATCTTATGCTTATAGTGCTTGTTGCGGTGCTTAATATCATTGGAATTCTGATATTAAGATCAGCCTCAAACGGCGATGCAGGCATCATCACGAGGCAGATGATCGGTTCGCTTACAGGCTTTGCAATATGCCTCGTAATATCATTTATTGACTACAATAAGCTGCTTAAATATGCAAACTACATATATATCGGCACATTGATCCTTCTTCTCATGGTCCTGCTTTTAGGAGCGGTGCATAAGGGTGCCGGTCGCTGGATAGTACTTCCTGTCATTGGACAGATACAGCCTGCTGAATTCGCAAAATTCGGACTTATCATATTTTTTGCAGCATATTTTGAAAGAAATAAGAACAATCTCAATGAACCAAAGTTCTTAGCTCTGACTGCTGCGCTTATAGGCGTTCCGCTGCTTTTGGTATTTGCAGAGCCAAACCTAAGTACGACTATAATAATAGCAGTCATTTTCACGATCATGCTTTGTGCATCAGGATTAAGCGTAAAGCTTATAGCTTTATTTTCTTTTATAGCAGGATTTTTATGCTGGTTTGTGATATTCTTATTTACAACGGATCACTATCATTTGATCCCTTTTATCAAGGAATATCAGAAGAACAGAATACTCGGATTTCTATATCCTAAGGAGTACTCCGACACCTTCTTTCAGCAGGGCAATTCTATTATGGCCATAGGCTCGGGAGGATTTTTCGGCAAAGGCCTCAATAATACGGACATCAGCTCTGTAAAGGCAGGAAACTTTCTCATAGAGGAGGATACGGACTTCATTTTTGCTATAATCGGAGAGGAGCTCGGATTCAGAGGCTGTCTTGGTATTCTTTTGTTGTACTTTGCAATAATTTTAGTTATTCTATGGATAGCCGGACGTTCTAAAAATGTTGCCGGAGCAGCCATATGCGTAGGCGTTGCGGTTTGGATCGGCTTCCAGACATTTACAAATATAGCAGTAGCAACTGCTATTTTCCCAAATACGGGAGTAACACTTCCGTTTATAAGCAGAGGTGCTTCATCACTGCTTTCGCTTTACATGGCGATAGGCTTGGTTTTAAATGTTGGTTTTCAGAGTAAAGAATAGAGAAACGAGGTCAAAGATATGAATGTCGGTTTGATAGCTCATAATTCAAAAAAGAAGCTCATGCAGGATCTTTGCATAGCATATAAGAGCATTTTGGCAAGGAACCAACTCTATGCGACGTCAACGACAGGAAGACTTGTTGAGGATGTTACAAATCTTCATATCCACAAGTTTCTCCCGGGTGAGCTTGGAGGAACACAGCAGATGGCAGCTCAGATATCCAATAATGAAATGGATATCGTTATTTTCCTTCGTGATCCTGATCATAATTCAAGTCACGAGCCTAATGTCAATGACATAGTTAAGCTTTGCGATCTTTATAATATTCCGATCGCAACCAATCTTGCTACGGCTGAGCTTCTTATACTTGCGCTTGGAAACGGAGAGCTTGAGTGGCGTGAATCATAAATCAATTATTACAACAACATCGGTGGCAGCATGTTTAACCATGCTGCTGCTTTCGGGCTGCACAAAAAGCTTTGAAAATCCTTATACCTTCCCGGAAAATGGGCTTGAAGAGCTTGTGCAAAACGACTCTGCCTTGAAGCTTTCAGGCTTTGCCTCGGAGCTATGCGTTCCTAAGGACGATGCAGATCTTAACACTGACGGCGTAAATGCTGCAGCCTTCGGTCTGTTCTCACTTGATGATAAAGAAGTGCTTTCTCAGCACAATATATACACGAAAGTATATCCGGCTTCGACAACCAAGATCCTAACATGCCTCATTGCGCTTGAAAGAGGTGACCTTGACGCAGAGGTTACAGTACCGGAGTCATCAAGAATAACAGTAAGCGGATCATCAATGGCTGACCTTGAACCGGGAGATACACTCACACTGAGAGAGCTTCTTTACGGTCTAATGGTCCCGAGCGGAAATGATGCTGCTGAGGCCATTGCCGCATATATAAGCGGTGATTCAGGCAGCTTTGCCGAGCTTATGAATGCAACGGCAAAGAAATTAGGCGCTACACATTCACATTTCATGAATCCGCACGGCTTGCCTGATCCTGAGCATTATACGACAGTTTATGACATGTACCTCATTTTTAAAGAGGCTATGAAGAATGAAGAATTCAGGAAAATCAGCAGTACGGTATCATATACATGTACTGTCAACACTGCCGAGAATTCAAGAAACCCTCAGAGAGAGGTTACATGGACATCAGGAAACGGTTTTTATAACCAAAAGTTTTCATTTGCAGACAATATGAATATTGTTGCGGGAAAGACGGGACATACTTCTGCAGCAGGTTTCTGCCTCGTATTAGGTGAGAATGATGACAGCGGAAAGGAATATATATCCATTATTTTTAACTCACCTATATATGAACAGCTTTATGCTTCAATGAAGAATCTTGCAGGAAAAAGCAGTGAAAACTAAAGCTGATCGGTGAGTAAATATCACTCGTAATTAAACTGATAGAGTATTAGGATTATTTTTTATATTGCTCCATTTTTCCTTGATAAAGGTTTTCGGGTGTAATATAATTAAATAAAAAGATAACCCTTTTTAAGGAGGTTTTGTATGGTACAGTTAATCGTAGGCAGCAAAGGAAAAGGAAAGACAAAGCATTTACTTGACAGAGCTGCAGAAGCTATTAAGACAGCCAGCGGCAGTGTAGTATATGTAGATAAGAGTGCTCAGCACATGTATGAGCTTTCAAATAAAATACGTCTTATCAATATTAGCAGCTTCCCTGTAAATTCAGAGGACGGCTATATCGGTTTCCTTAGCGGAGTTATTTCACAGGATCATGACCTTGAGTATATGTTCCTTGATGGATTCCTCACAGTAGCTAATCTTATGGGTGCCGATATTTCAAGTGCTATTGCCAAGATCGCTGTACTTTCAGAGAACTACGGAGTTAATTTCGTAATAAGCGTATCAATGGATGCAAAGGATATTCCTGAGAGCTGCAAGCAGTATGTAGCTGTTGCACTTTGATTTAATTTCAAGAGAAATGGCTCATAGAAAATTAAGAATAAAAAGAACTATAAGAAAAATTTTCAAGCCGACTGTAGGCAAGCTGTTAGGTATCCTGACAGCTGCCTACTTTATTTTTACGTTCATTTCTATCAGCGGAAGAGCAGATGTCAATTACTATGAGGTTGAGGAAGGAAGTCTTGTTAAGGAACATGATTATACCGGGCTTATCCTCAGACAGGAAGAAATCATTGATGCCGAATCCGGAGGATACATATATTTTTATGTAGCTGACGGACGTAAAACTGCAGCCGGAGAACCGGTTTATCTTATCGATGCCGGCGGTGACCTGTCATCATATTTAAGCTCGCACAGCGAGGATCTTACCGATGTTAATTCGTCGAAGCTTAAGGATATCCGCACAGAGATGCTGCATTATTCCAGAAGCTTTTCTGATAGAGATTTCAATATGCTTTATGATGTATATGACAGCCTTGAGGCTAAGGCTGTTGAATATTCAAGTCTGAGCATATTCAATACTATATCCGACGATCTTAAGGCAAACGGCATAAGCTTTCAGGAATTTCCGGCCGGAAAGAACGGAACCGTCTGCTATTACACGGATGGATATGAGTCGGTCACTGAAAATGAGCTCTCGGCAGAGCTTTTTGATAAATCTGACTATAAGCGAAATACTGTCAAGGCCGGAGATCTTGTAGAGGCAGGTTCGCCGGCTTATAAGCTTATAACAGATGAGAACTGGTATATTGCATTCATGCTTAATGAAGATGATGCGGCATCATTTTCTGACAGTACGGTTCTTACTATATCATTTCCGGATAAAGGCTTTAAGGTCAAGGTTCCTTTCCGTATAGTTTACGGTTCGGATGGAGGTCAATACGGACTTCTTACAATGAACAGCTATCTGGTTCAGTTTACCTCCGACAGATTTGTAAGCTTTGACATCGTTTCCAATGATGTCTCAGGCCTCAAGATACCGGATAAGGCTATCACTACAAAGGATTTTTATATTATTCCTTCGGTGTATCTTACTGAGGATGCCGGCGGTAATACCGGCTTTAATAAAGCTATTGTAGGCGATAACGGAACATCCTATCAGTTTGTAATTACAGATATATACAGTAAGGATGATGATTACTGCTATATTGAATGCGATGAAAACAGCCTGCTAAAGCCGGGAGATTATGTCGTGCCGCCTTTGGGTGCTGATTTAAGCAGCCTGAATGAAAGCACTGCAGACCATTCTGCTGATAATGCATCCGGCGCTGCGAATGAAGGAGGCTCCGAGACCGTTGCTTCTGATGACGAAAACGAAGTAAAAGAAAACTCCAGTGCAGTAACAGAAGATTCTACAGAAAGTAGTGTAGAGAATACTTCATCAGAAGATACTGCAATACGACAGGATTCAGACGACAGTTCTGCTTCAGCTGAAAATGCTGAAAATGAAGGATATGATTCTGAAGCTTTAGATGAAGATGCTTCGCTTAACAGACATGTTCGCTCAGCGGATAGTTCCGATGAGGATGCGGAGGATATTGACGGAAGACAGGCTCGAGAATCATCCAAAAACAATGAGGATCTTGATAATTCGATTGATGAGGCTCAGGCGGAGGATTTGGATAATACTGAGGCAACCACAGAAGCTGAAACAACAGCTGTTGAGGATGACTTAAAGCAGGATACCGTGTCTGAAAGCCCTGAAAAGCCTGTATCAAGCGATATCGCTGTCAAAGGCGGAATGTACTGTATAAGTGCCAAAATGCCTTTAAAGGGCGTATATAACATTAACAAGGGGTACACGGTTTTCAGAAAGGTGGATATCCTTGAAAGCTCCAACGGCTACAGTATAGTTAAAAAGAACTCCGTATACGGATTATCTACGTATGATCATATCGTACTGGATGCTTCTGTTATCGGAGACGGACAGCTGATATACAGATGATCCATTTATTCATAATAAATGCATTTACATAGCTTTTTTATGACAAATCATCTGTTTTATATCGATATTTGTGAAAATATATTATATTTTTATTATAGCGAGCACACAATTTTATTAATAATAAATCGTTGATTTAGATTGATTGATGTGTTACTATATGTGCCAGAGAACAAAGGAGTTTAATGCAGAGATAATACTGCGTTGAGCTCTTTTTTCTTTTATTTAGCTATTTTGATCAAAGTAATAAATGAAAAACAAGGATAATTACGGCAGATACTTAAAGAGTAAGAGGGGGACACAACAATGATGAATACACCCATGGCTGAACGAATGAATCATATTGCGGGTTCGGTTATAAGAAAATTTGCCGAAAAAGCAGCTACCGATCCAACACTTATTACATTCGCCAACGGAAATCCATCAGCAGTAACATTTCCTGTTGAGGATATGAAGAGATTTTACGATGAGGCACTTACTACAGGCTATTCTGAAAGCCTTATGCAGTACGGTACCGTTCAGGGCTACATGCCTCTTGTTAATTTTCTTAAAGATCGACTTGCCAAAAAGTACGGTTTCGATTGGGAGGAGAATGATCTTTTCATTGTAAGCGGAGGAACTCAAGCCGTAGACGTTGCATCAAAGATCTGGCTTGATAAGGGAGATACTGTTATTGTTGAAGAGCCGTCCTATGCGAGCTGCTACAACATTTTCCGCTGCTATGAAGCAAAGCTTCAGGGTGTGCCTATAGGAGAAGACGGAATAGATGTTGAAGCAGTCGAGGAAGTTCTTAAAACAAACAAGACTGTCAAAATGATCTACACCATACCTTCATTCCAGAATCCGACAGGCTTCAGTACTATTATTGAGAAGAGAAAGAAGCTTTATGAACTGGCATGCAAATATGATGTTGTCATTCTTGAGGACGATCCATATGCTGAGCTCAGATTCGGCGGAGAGGAAATTAATCCGATAAAATCGCTTGATAAGGATGGGCGTGTGTTCTATACAAGCTCTCTTTCAAAGGTAATAGCTCCGTCATTCCGTCTCGGATATCTTGTAGTAAATAAGCGCTTCGGACAAAATATCAACATCTGTAAGCAGTGCATGGATGTTCATTCTAACACTTTAGGTCAGTATGTTGCATGGGGAATCATGACAAAAACAGATTATGATGCACATATCAAGCTTGCTCAGGAAGAGTACAGAAGAAAATCAACGCTTATAAGTGAGACTCTTAAAAAGACCATCCATCCGTCATGCAAGATCAGTAATCCAACAGGCGGCATGTTTATAATGATGTTTATGCCTGATTCTATTGATGCCGAGGAATTCGTATGGAAGGGTATCGATAGAGGCGTTGTATGTGTTCCGGGATCAGGATTTGCTATTGACGGAGAAAAGCCTTCACATTCAGTTCGTATGTGCTATTCAACTGCAGCTGATGATCAGATTGTTAAGGGCGCCGAAATTATCGGAAAGCTTACCTGGGATATGATAGAAGGAAAGGCATAAAAATGTCACAGAAGAAAAAGCTGTTATTTGCAAATAAGCAGAAATTCACAGATGAAATGTTTAAGCGACTCGAAGAGTTTGTGGATGTTGAGTTTTTGGACGGACCTGAAACAGAAGAGTATCCGGATCTTGATTTTGACAGCATCAACGGAGTTGTATGCTTCAATTTCTTCAAACATAACGATATTAACAAATTCAAAAATCTGGACTATATTCATACGACCTCTACAGGCTATGACCAGTTTGATTTGAAGGATCTCGAGGACAGAGGTATTACACTTAAGAATTGTCCAGGTGTTCACAGTGTTCCGATTTCTGAATTTGTTTTAGGTGCAACACTTCAAATTTATAAAAAGTTTCACCAGCTGAAAACACAGCAGAACGCTCATTACTGGTACTGTGATTGGGATCTTGAAGAGATCTACCAAAAGAGAGTTCTTATTATAGGCACAGGCTCAATAGGACAGCATGTTGCACAGCGCTTTAAGGGATTTGAACCTACCATAATCGGTATAGATGCATTTCCTAATAACAAATTCGGCTACTTTGACGAGGTATTTACTATGGATCACATGGATTCGGAGATACCTAAGGCAGATATAGTAGTAAACTGTGTTCCGCTGTTTGAAAATACTCATCATCTGTTCAACCGTCACTGCTTTGACCTTATGAAGAATGATGCAGTATTTATCAATGTTACAAGAGGCCCTGTAGTAGACAATGATGCGCTTCTTGATACTCTTAAGTCCGGTAAGCTTAGGGGCGCTGCAGTAGATGTCTGGGAGCATGAACCATTAGAGAGAGAAAGTGAATTCTGGGATATCGACAGGCTCATAATAAGCGCACACAACAGCTTTGCCGGAAACGGAAACAATGAGAGAATATTCAGCTGCATAACCAAAGATACCAAGGATTGGGCAGACGGAACTCTTATTGCTAACCTCCAGCAGAACCTGTAATACGTAAAGTATATTTAAACTAACTTTTTAACAACTTTCTAATCCACACCAAACCATTTTTAATAATTACCCATACATTACCTTTTTTTACGAAGAAACCGCCGATTAATACGATACAGTCGTAAATCGGCGGTTTTCTTTTTAATTAAATTTAATATGCAAAATATATATAAATACAAGGAAATATAAAAAGATAATTATTTATATTTACCAATAATGGCTTTAGTTATCTCTTAGAATGTGGTAGATTCTATTTAAGGGCATAATAAAAGGCTTTTTGCAAAGCCTTTAGGTACGCACAATGCGTGTCATGTGACGGTGTCGGTAAAACCTTATTTGCACTCGTCTTGTAAGTTATATAAGAAAATTAGCATTCATTTGGACTTATGTCAAGATGGAGATATACATATTCTTTCATGGCTTACATTTATTACGTATTGAAGCTTTAAAATGTATTTAAAATTATATAGATACGGGGTTAATTATGAACATAAAAAATGGATATTATCTTGGACTTGATATGGGAACCAATTCTGTCGGCTGGGCAGTAACAGATAAAGAATATAGGGTCTTGCGTGCAAAAGGAAAGGATCTCTGGGGAATAAGAGAATTTGATGAGGCAGAAACTTCAGTTAACCGTAGAACTCAAAGAATCTCCAGACGCAGACGCCAGCGAGAGACAGCAAGGATAGGCCTTCTTAAGGAATATTTTAATGATGCAATAAAGAGCGTTGATCCGAATTTTTATCAAAGACTTGATAACAGTAAATATTATCTTGAAGATAAGGATGAAAATGTCAGAGATAAGAACGGAATATTTAATGATCCTGATTTTACGGATAAGGATTATTTCAAAAAATATCCTACTATTTTTCATCTGAGAAAGGCTCTGATAGAGGATGACAATGAAGCTCATGATGTAAGGCTTGTTTACCTTGCCATACTTAATATGTTTAAACACAGAGGACATTTTCTTGATAAGTCAGGACAGCTTGAAAACTCTGAAGGAAGCATTGCAGACCTTTATAAGGAGCTTTCTGATTTTGTAGAGGAATGCAATATTCAGGATAATGCTTCATGTAACGTTGTACTCCCTAAATTAGAGGATGAGAAAACATTTGCATCCGCGATTACCAACAGAGACATTTCCAGAAAGGAAAGATATAATGAGCTTTTAAATATTCTGCATATTAATAAGTCTCAGAAACAGCTTTTAGAGATAGTTAAAGGTATATGCGGACTTAAAATGAATCTCGTTACAATTTTCGGAGATGAAATAAAGGGTGAAGAAGATTCGAAAATTGATCTTAGCTTTTCTGATAATAATGCTGAGGAGACATTGGCAGAGCTTGCAGATAAGTTGGCTGATGATGAAATGAACGTTATTTTAGGTGCAAAAAAGCTGTATTCCGAGGCTGTATTACACGCAATACTTAAAGGGGATAAATATCTTTCTTACGCAAGAGTCAGAGATTATGAAAAGCACAAGTCTGATCTTAGAAAACTAAAGGATCTCCTTAAAAGAACATCAATGGAAGATTACAACAGGATGTTCAGATCAGAAGAAGCCGGAAGCTACAGTGCATATGTGAATTCCTGTAATTCAAGCACTGTAAAAGGAAATATTCCGGGAGGACCTAGAAGAAGGGGTTTAGAAGGCAGAAAACCGGAAGATTTTTATGCTTTTACCAAAAAAATAATAAAGAATTATCCAGATTCTGAAGAAAAAAAATATATCTTAAGTGAAATAGAAAGAGAGCAATTCCTTCCTAAACAGCTTACTGCATCAAATGGTGTTATACCTAATCAGGTTCATGCCAAAGAATTAAAAGTAATTCTTGGTAACGCAGAATCTTATTTACAGTTTTTAAAAGAAAAAGATGATTCCGGTCTGACCATTTCAGAACGGATAATTAAGCTGTTCAGTTTTACAATACCATATTATATCGGACCTGTTAGTAAAGACATTTCACGAGGAATAGGAACAGGGTGGGCAGTGCGTAAAGATAGCGGACGTGTATTGCCTTGGAATTTGTCCGATAAAATTGATATTGGCGAGACTAGAAAAGGATTTATTGAGCGGCTGATCAGAAGATGTACATATTTAAATGATGAAAAGGTACTTCCTAAGGCATCGTTACTTTATGAGAGCTTTTGTGTCTTGAATGAAATCAATAATATCAAGGTTGCCGGAACAAAAATCAGTGTTGAAACAAAACAGGCATTATATAGAGAACTTTATCAGAAAGGGAAAAAAGTCAGCAGAAAGGATATCGAGAAATATCTGATTTGTTGCGGGATAATTAAGGAAGGTGAGCAAGATCTTATTTCAGGTATAGACATACAAATTAATAATTGCCTTGCATCATTTGGAAAAATGACTGCTGTGTTTGGTGAGAATATACATGAAGATAAGTATCAGAAAATTTCGGAAGATATAATTAAACTCTGTACCATATACGGAGACGAAAAAACTGAGTTAAAAAAGATTCTAAGCGATAAATATTGCAGTGAAATTAATTCTGAATTCAATGTTCTTGATGAAAAAAAAGTAAAACGTATTACAGGATTTAAGTTCAAGGATTGGGGAAGAGTATCTTATGAATTCCTGACTCTTCACGGAGCAGATAAAAGTACTGGTGAACTCAGATCAATTATAAGAACTATGTGGGAAACCAATGACAATCTTATGGAATTGCTTTCCGACAGATATACATTCAATGAAGAAATAGAATTGAGAACCAATAGTGCGGTTAAGAGCTTGTCTGAATTCAGCATAGAAGATTTAGATGGCATGTATTTTTCTGCACCGGTAAAACGTATGGTCTGGCAGACGCTTCGTATTATAAAGGAGCTCGAACATGTTATGGGAGAAGCTCCTGAAAAAATATTTGTAGAAATGGCTAAACGACCGGATGAAATTAAGAAAAGAACAGATACCCGTGCAAAGAGCTTTACAGAGCTTTATAAGAATATAAAAGATGAAGATAAAGACTGGATAAAGTTTATAGAGAAGGCTGATAAAGACGGATCAATACGAAGTAAAAAAATATATCTTTACCTGACTCAGATGGGAAGGTGCATGTATACACGAAAGGAAATAGAATTATCGGAGGTTATGACTGATAAGTATGATATTGATCATATTTATCCGAGACATTTTGTTAAAGACGATAATATAGCAAATAACCTTGTTCTTGTTGAAAAAACTAAAAATGCTCATAAGAGTGATACATATCCTATAGAGGAATCTATAAGAAAAAATATGCATGATTTTTGGAAATCATTGCTTGACAGAAAGCTTATCACAAAGGAGAAATACTTAAGACTTACATCTGCAAGCCCTTTCACGGAAGAACAGCTTGCAGGCTTTATTGCAAGGCAGCTTGTTGAGACAAGACAGGGAACAAAAGGTGTTGCAGATATTTTAAGAGAGGTTATGCCTGAAAAAACAAGCATAATATTCTCAAAAGCTTCCAATGTATCAGACTTCAGACATGAAAATAATCTGTTTAAATCAAGGATAGCAAATGATCTGCATCATGCGCATGACGCATACCTTAATATAGTTGTCGGTAATGTCTACAACACAAAGTTTACTAATGATCCAAGACGATTTGTTAAGGATTATGAATCAGATAAGCTTACGAATAATTATCATCTGAGCAAGATGTTTAATTATGATGTTATTAGAAATGGATATTGCGCATGGAGAGCCGGAGAAAACGGAACCATATCTACAGTTAAAAATATGCTGGCAAAACCAAGTCCGATGCTCACCAGGATGTCATTTGAAGGTCACGGACAAATTGCTAACCAAACATTATATGGAAAAGCTAAAGCAATAAAATCCCCTGATGCATATATACCATTAAAAGAAAGTGATGCAATATTATGTGACGTAAAAAAATATGGAGGATTTTCTTCTGCATCGACAGCGTATTTTGTATTAGCTGAATATACAAAGAAAAAGAAAATAGTAAGAAGTATTGAAGCGATACCTATCTATATCAAGGGAAAAGCGGATAAGGATAAGACAATAATTGAAGGCTATATTAGGAAAAGGACAGGCGGAGAGAATATTAGAGTAGCTGATATCAAGATAAAAATGCAGTCACTTATAAAGCTTAACGGCTATTATCTGTATCTTACCGGTATAACCGGTAAACAATTAATTCTTAGAAATGCTGTGCAGCTGATTTTTGACCAAGACATTATTAACTATATCAAAAAGTTAGAAAAAGAATATGACACTGAATTGAATTCTGAGGATAATATTAAGCTTTATGACACTCTTATTGATAAGCATAAGACTAACATCATGATGAAACGTCCTAATCCAGTGTTAGATAAGCTTTCTGAAGGCAGAGAGAAATTCATTAAACTTAATCTTGATAATCAAAAGAAGGTACTAAAGGAAATATTAAAATTATCATCT
>CAKSBC010000018.1 GCA_934438085.1 uncultured Lachnospiraceae bacterium | reverse complement strand
ATAAAAGAAGGACCTTGGGCTCTTATGTACCCTTGGTCCTTCTTTTTTCTGAGCTATGCTTTTTTCACAGCCCCTTTTTAATAGAGTTTTTAATAGTGAATATTTAATGTTTTTTATAATTACAGAACTATAATCTATATTTAGAATTATAATATAATCAACCCTAAGTGTAGTTTTAAACACATTGATCCTTGCTATTTAACACCATTATTTAAAGAGGTGAGTATTATGACAGATATTCTTGAATTTCTAAAAAATGAAGGATTGAACCGGGAGCTAATTGACGGAATCAGGGATTTCAAGGCAAAATACGCTTCGCACAATGAGTATAACTCGCGTATACCTGAACCTGAGTATCTTTACTACGGCAAGGATACCTGGGAGGAGGCTGTTGCCGCTATCCTTGCAGGCAGAAATATACTTTTGGCAGGTCCTAAGGCTACCGGTAAGAATGTCCTTGCCGACAACCTTGCAGCCGTTTTCGGACGTCCCGAATGGAATGTCTCATTTCATATCAATACCGATGCGGCCTATCTTATAGGTACCGACACTTATGACGGACAAAAGGTCGTATTCCGTCCGGGTCCTATATATCTTGCAGCTTCAAACGGCGGTTTTGCTGTGTTGGATGAGATAAATATGGCTAAAAACGAAGCTCTGGCCGTGCTGCATTCAGCTCTTGATTTCAGACACATAATAGATGTTCCGGGCTACGACAAAATCAATATTGCTCCGGACTGCCGCTTCATTGCAACCATGAACTATGGCTATGCGGGAACAAGGGATCTTAATGAAGCATTAAGCTCTCGTTTTGTCATTCTCAGCATGAAGCCTATCGATGAGGCCGATCTTATAAGACTCATTAAACGCAGCTATCCTGATATAAAGGATACCTTTGCAGCCCAGTTTGCAAAGCTTTTTGCTGAAATAGCACTTAAGGCTGAAAATGCTGAGATATCAGAGCATGCACTTGACCTAAGAGGACTTTTAGACGCTCTCAGCCTCATACGCATGGGACTTAAGGCCGGTCAGGCTCTCGAGCTTTGCATAGTTAACAAGACCTTTGATGAGTATGAACGCGGTCTTATAAAGGATTGTATAAATTCAAGAATACCGGCTGAGCTCGACCGTTTAGCTGTATTCGGTACGTAATATAAAAAAGTGCTTTGAGGTTCATTAATCATGATTAAAAAGCATTATTCCTCCAACTCAAGAAAGGCTTTAAACGTTATATGGAATGCCGCCGGAGATTACGATTTTGATCCACCTTTTCTCGCATTCTACAGCAACGGTCGTCCTGACTTTTATTTTAATGTCATTATCGGCCTGACAAAAAAATGGCTCGATATTGATAAAATATCAGCGTTTATAGACAGCTACAGCTATGCGTCAGCTTCTGATGAATATGATGAGTATGTATGGCTTGCTTTAGAAAGCTGTCTTTACGGCAAGGAGATCGGTTCTCGACCCGCGCTTTCCGATTTAAGAAAGGCGCATGCAGAGGAATTTTTCCGTATTCAGCAGACTCTTTCGAAGCAGCAGATGGAGCTTATGAGCATGCCGGTATATACACAGCAGCAGGCTCGCTGGTCGGCTGTGACAGGGCGCAAGATGCCTATCATGTCTCCTAAGGAGCATAAGATATATGAAGCACTGATGTTTCCGTCAGAATTGGATACCGATGCGCTCATAAAGAAACTTTCTGAATTTTTAACAGAATACTTCCGCTTTGATCCTGAGGCTTCGGATAAAGAAGCCGGCAGACACAGAACAGGCCTTTTTAAAAAGCTCTGGGGCAGGCATAAATATGCTCAGATGAAAAATACCGGACATCTTATAGTCCGCACCGGAACTGGCGACGGTGACCCGACAAACGCTGTTTTACTAAAGCAGGAAAACGGCTTTAAGAGGGCCGCCGGTGATGATGCTGAGGCAAGAGCCTACATCGAAGCCTGCTTCGGAAAGAGCATATATACTGAAGCCGAGCTTTCCAATATAGAATCGGTTTTATGCAGCGGAGACGATATTGACTGCAAGCTGTGGTTTGCTGAGGACAGAAGTTCACATAAGCATACTCCGACTTCTCCCGACGTTCCGGCACAAAATGAAAATCGAACAGAATCAGCAAAATCCGGAGAAAACAAGAGCCCTGATAAAACAGATCCTTACGATTACAGCTCTCTTCAGCTTTCCAAACAGGCTCTGAGGGAAATCAGCAATGCCAAAAGCTCTGTGAGCGAACAGCGAGCAAAAAACATAGACTATTTCAGTAAGCATTCAATGCAGATCAATGAGAGCATCAGAAAGCTTTCATCCGAGCTTGAGACGGTTATCTCGTCATATTTAAAGCATCTGCCTGAGCCATCGGAGCGCGGCATATTAGACACCAAAAAGATATATAGACTTGCTGTTTTAGGTGATCAGAAGGTATTTTTAAGAGAAGGTGACGAAGCTGAAAACAATTTATCCTTAACTATTCTGTTGGATGCCTCTCAGTCACGTATGAACTCTCAGGAGCTGATTGCTTCTGAGGCTTATACTCTCTCAGAGAGCTTTGTCAAGGCCGGTATTTCCGTTCAAATACTTTCATTCAGAAGCATTAAAGGTTATACTGTCCTAAGCAGACTGAAGTCCTTTGAGGATAAGCGCTCAGACGGCGTCTTCGGATATTTTGCCGCCGGCTGGAACCGTGATGCCTTAGCGCTTAAGGCATGCGGTCATATGATATCTGATATGCAAAAGAAGGAGCATGACAGGCAGCATATATTGTTAGTGCTGACTGATGCAAGCCCTAACGATTCCGTCCCATTGGCACTAAAGCCGGGCGAAAAAAGACCCGGCAATTACGAAGGACTTATCCCTGTCGAAAATGCAAGAGAAGCTGTAGCGGAGCTTCGAAAATCAGGTATAAAGACTGCCGCCGTATTCCACGGATCAACAGCGCATCTTGAAAATGCGTATAGGATCTACGGAAAGGAATATATACGTATCCGCAGCTTAGCTCAGCTTGCCGGAGGCATTATTGATCTAATGCAGTCTGTGTTAAGGGAAAATGTTCCCGAATAATAAAGCAACAGGAAAGAAGGTTTAAAATGAGTAAATATTCAGATAAGGCTATCGCCCTCAGAAATGATCCGAACACACATTATAACTGTGCACAGTCTGTTTTCATGTCCTTTGCAAATGAAGCAGGACTCAGTGATGAACAGGCTTTCAACATCTCGGCAAACTTCGGCTCAGGTATGAAGATGGCAAGTGTATGCGGTGCCATAACCGGCGGCCTTATGGCTTTAGGTCTCTTCGGGCTTAACAGCCAGGACGTGGTAAATGCCTACTACCGTGCTCTCAGAGCTAATCATGACAATCATCTTATATGTGCTGATCTTCTCCGCATTAATAAGGAAGCCGGCAGGGAGAAAAAGCCTCATTGTGACGAAATGGTATATGAGTGTGTAGCTCTTGTTGAGAATATTCTTAGGGAAAACATGCTTATTGCAGATTGATATAATCATCCATTAAATGATAAGAATTTCTTTAAACTAAGCGTGCTTAAATGTGTGTATTTCTTGCATAAATACACACATTTAAGCATTTTTATTTATCGCGTAAGCGACTTAATTTATTTGATATACATCTTATTCTTTTGTGCATAATGACCAATAAATTTTCGTTTTTATCTAATAAAATAAATAATTTGCTATTATTTTTGATTTTTTCATTGACAATATGATTTTCAAGTAATAGCATAAAAGCATAATTTAATACGGGATGACGATAATCCGAAAATGTTATACAACCAACGAAGAAAGGTATGACCCTTGTAAAGTTATACCGAACCTATCAGGTAAAAAGAGAAGGTTATCTGACCACCCCCTGGAGAGTCCAATTTATATTTGGCGCCAACGAGGATAGAACCAACAGGCTTAAGGACAGGGAACTTACAAAGTTAAGTTCCTCTGTCTTTTTTTTGTACTGTTGGTTTTTTTGTACGTTAATTTGATATCAAGTTACTATATTAATATCTTTTTATAAGGAGGTGAAACAAGCTTTTTAAGAATAACCGGGTAAACACTTATTTTAAAGGAGGTTTTTATGGGTGAGGAAAAAAGTACAAGTTCATTAAAAAAGCAAAAAATGACTACTGTAGGTGTAGTTGCTCTTATTTTTTCATTTGTTGCCGCAGGAGCTTTCGGTATTGAAGAGGCTATCTCAGCCAGTGGTCCGGGTGTAACTTTATTTATGCTTCTTATATTCCCATTTATATGGTCATTTCCTCTCTGTGAGATGGTTGGTGAATTGGGATCTATCTTCCCTAATGAAGGCGGTGTATATGCATGGGGCAGAGCTGCTTTCGGCGAATTCTGGGGATGGCAGGTTGGCTGGTGGTCAGGTATAAGCACGTGGATAAGTCAGGCACAGTACTGCGCAATAGTTGCAGGATACGCCTCTAAGATAATGGAGCTCACTCCTGCTGCTGAATACACTATAAAAATTGCTATGGTCGTCATTTTCACCGTAATTAATATCATGGGACTTGATTGGCTCGAAAAGCTTGAAACTGTATTCAACGGTGCTGTCCTTGTTGCCTTTGCTGCTGTGACAATAGTTGGATTTATGAATTGGCATTATAACCCTATTGAGCCGTTCTACAATCCGGATGAAGGCTTATTCAGTTCCTTTGGCAGCGGTGTTGCGATAATTATCTGGATGTACTCAGGCTACGAATGCATGTCGAATATGGCTGAGGAAATGGAAAATCCACAGATAATACCAAAAGCGATGCGAATATCTCAGCCGGTAATAGCATTATCCTATATCCTTCCAACTCTTGCTGCTCTTGCGGCAATTGGTCAGTGGAGTGCATGGAGCACCGAGCAGACTGCAGGTTATGTAGGTTATGCTGATGTGCTCATTCAATATGTCGGCAGCTGGGCCGGAACACTATTTGTTATTATTGCCATTATTTCAAATATGGGTATTTTCTGTTCCTATATTGCTCATGGTTCCAGAGCATTTTTCGTAATGGCTGATGACCATATGTTTCCACTTATCCTGAGGAAAGTTGATAAACGCGGAATTCCTACAATTTCACTTATCCTTCTTGGAATATTTACAGTGCTTTGCTGTAACTTTGACTTCACAACCTTAGTTATGGCTGCAACGCCAATACAGCTTTATCTTTACCTTTTCCTCATTGCAACGCTCTATAAGCTCAGGAAAATGTATCCGATCGAGGCAAGAAAACAAATGGGGCTTACAGTAATGCCTGGTGGACGCTTAATTATAAGTCTTCTGTCATTATCAGTTGCTTTAATATGTATGTTTGCAATCTATGCCAACGGTACAGATTACTTTATTACCGGATTTGTTGTATTAGCACTCGGTCTCATAATGTACATAGCATTTAAATGGATATATAAAGGTAATTTCAAAATTGATCCTATCAATTATCCGCTGAATCAAACAACAAAGCTCGGAGTTGGTGACTTGGCAGATATAGGTATCTACACGCTGCTTACAGGATTAATGTCCCTTGGCGGAGCAGTTTTCCTATATTTCTATGAGGGCAGCTGTGGGCCTGAATACTATCTTGATGAATATGGCTCAGGCTTTTTCAGTAATTTCAATGCCATGCTGATCTTCTGTGTTGGATTAGGTATTGTTTGTACAATTGCTGGCGCTGTTCTGTATTTTTTCGGTAAAAAAACCGAGGGTGGGATCGTTAAACAGCTTGAAGCATCAAGAAAGCTTTTGGTTGATGAGGAACTCAGAGAACTGATAGGTGCTGTTCCGGGTGTTGACGATATGCGTACTTTTAATCTTCAGCATAAAAAGTAATTTGCAGCAAAATATGAAACTAAATGATACGTAATTAAAAGTATATGGATTACATTAATACGAAGAATACATGAGGTGTATTTATGAAGAAAATCATGGTTTGCGGATGCGGAGCACAAGGCTCAACAATTTGCAGAAAACTCGATCAGGAGCCTAATGTAACAGAAATTATATGTGCCGACTATAATCTTGCTGCAGCTGAAGCTGTATGTAAACTTATGAAAAAGGGAACACCAAAGCAGGTGAATGCCGGTGTAGTTGATGAAATTGTAAAGGCAGCCGAAGGATGCGAATTAATCATCAATGTAATGCCGCTCGATTTTGGTGTAAATGTATTAGAGGCAGCTATCCGCTGTAAATGTTGCTATCAGGACCTTTCTGCTTGTGAGAACATAGGCCACTGTGAAGATCCGTATAATAATTGGATCACAGGAGTAGGCCTTATGTACACCGAATACAGTAAACGCTTTGCTGAAAATAATACAACAGCACTTGTCGGAACCGGTTCATCTCCCGGACTTATGTGTGTTGCAGCCAGAAGAGCAGTTCAGGAACTTGATGAATGTGACACTATATGCTGCATGGTATATGAAGGCGTTAAAACCAAAAGATTTATTCCTTACTGGTGGTCACCTGAGACCGCACTTTGCGATATGGAAGAAGATGCTTACTCATTTGAAAATGGTAAACATGCAAGACGAATTCCGTTCAGCAAGCCTATCACAAGAAGATGGCCTGAATATGACTACAAGCCTATAGTACTCAGAGAGCATTGCCACGAAGAACCGGCGTTTTTCGGTTTCAATTCAGAAAAATACTTTAAAGGTGTTAAAAATGTATTTTTTAAATATGGTGGAGACGGACTTGATTTCGCAATGCCGCTTTATAAAGCAGGTCTTCTGAGCCATAAAGCTGAGGAATTTGAAGGTCATGAAATAATTCCTTTTGATTGGGTATTCTCCCATGTTCCTACGGCGCCTAAAAGTGAGCAGGAAATCCAGGATATTATAGAAGAAGGAATCATCGAGGACGGAGGAGCATTTGTTTGTGAAGCCTATGGCAAAAAGAACGGTCGCGATGTTATGATTGATCTTCATGTTCAGGCTCCTGGACTTATTGATTCCTTTGAAAGAGCAAAAATGTCAGGTGAGATGTATCTTACAGGACAGGGAGCCTTCCTCTTCACAAAGCTCTTTGTTAACAACATGATAGATCAGAAGGGCCTTATTACTTCTGATATGCTTGAAGACAGACAGGTTGAGCAGTATCTTGAATGGGCTCATGAGCTTGATATTAACTACACATTTGATATTCTTGAAGGACGATACTATACAGAGGATGATGAATAACTCTAATATGATTTAAAAGAACTATTTAAAATGTTATACACCCATCCGTCTTATACCATATACTTGACGGAATGTATAAACCTCTAACATGCAGGCAGTTATCTTTTCAGCCATAGATAACTGCCTGTTGTAATTCGATACACACCCCGCTTTCCTAAACATGTATTCGCAAATCGGGCCATTATTTTTTGTGCAGTTTTATAATTTATCCTTTTAAATTTTCTATAAATATGTACATTATTTTTCTTTTTTGTGTTTTTACGTTGACATTTATTTTTTATTGTATTAGCATGAAGCCATAAATCAAATACAGGGATGACGATAATCGGAAAGCGCATTTTGACCGACGGAGCAAGATACAGGGTATTGTGAACCCGTATTGAATCTCTTGGGACACAGACGGTTATCTGACCTAACATCTGGAGAGACCATTTAAATATGGCACCGTCGAGGAGATAACCAACAGGCAAAGTAGACAGATGAAACAACACAACGATTGTTTCATCTGTCTTTTTTTGTACTGTTGGTTTTTGTACGTTAATTCGCTATTAAGTCAGTGTGTTAACGTCATTTGGGGAGGTGGAAATTCTTTTTTATCAATAAGCAGGGCAAAATTAATCTTGAAGGAGGTATTTATGGAGAATGAAAAAAGTACAAATTCATTAAAAAAGCAAAAAATGACTACGGTAGGTGTAGTGGCACTTATTTTCTCATTCGTAGCAGCCGGTGCTTTTGGAATTGAGGAAGCAATATCAGCAAGCGGACCCGGTGTTACTCTTCTCATGCTTCTGCTCTTCCCGTTTATCTGGTCATTTCCGCTTTGTGAAATGGTCGGCGAGCTTGGTTCCATATTTCCGAATGAGGGTGGCGTGTATGCATGGGGACGTGCGGCATTCGGAGAATTCTGGGGCTGGCAGGTAGGCTGGTGGTCAGGAATTACGACCTGGATCCAGCAGGCTCAGTACTGTGTATTGGTTGCAGGCTACACTTCAAAAATATTTGAACTTACTCCTACAACTGAATATGCCGTAAAAATCGGAATGGTTGTTGTCTTCACGATAATCAACATTATCGGCCTTGATGTATTGGAAAAGCTTGAGACGATATTCAACATTTTGGTCCTCATCGCTTTCGGTGCAGTTACCATAGTAGGCTTCATGAACTGGAACTACAACCCGATAGAGCCATTCTACAATCCTGGTGAGGGAGTATTCAGTTCCTTCGGAAGCGGCGTTGCTATTATCATTTGGATGTATTCGGGCTATGAGTGTATGTCCAACATGGCAGAGGAAATGGAGAACCCTCAGATCATTCCAAAAGCAATGCGAATTTCTCAGCCTATCATAGCACTGTCATATATACTTCCTACTCTCGCAGCACTTGCGGCAATCGGTCAGTGGAGTGCGTGGAGTACCGAGCAGACAGCAGGCTATGTAGGCTATGCAGATGTCCTTATTCAGTATGTAGGCAACTGGGCAGGAACATTATTCGTTATTGTTGCCATCATTTCAAACATGGGTATCTTCTGTTCCTACATCGCACATGGATCAAGAGCATTCTTCGTTATGGCTGACGATCATATGTTCCCTCTCCTTATGAGAAAGGTAGATAAACGAGGAATTCCGACGATCTCAATAATACTCCTCGGAATATTCACAGTAATCTGCTGTCAGTTTGACTTTACAACACTTGTAATGGCATCAACTCCTATTCAGCTGTATCTGTATCTGTTCCTTGTAGCTACGCTTTATAAGCTTAGGAAAATGTATCCGATAGAGGAACGTAAAAAGATGGGCTTAGCCATCATGCCCGGCGGAAGCCGTTTCCTGGCTCTTCTTTCCGGTATGGTCATAGTCATTTGCATGTTTGCAATATATGCAAACGGAACCGACTACTTCGTAACCGGTTTCCTGGCACTCGCTTTAGGACTCGCAATGTATATAGCCTTCAAATGGATCTACAAGGGTAATTTCAAAACAGATCCTATCAACTACCCTATCAATCCTTCTACGAAGCTTGGTTTCGGAGATTTGGCAGATATAGGCATTTACATCTTACTTACAGGAATAATGGCACTCGGCGGAACTGCGTTCCTGTACTTATACGAGGGAAGCTGGGGTGCAGAATACTATCTTGAAGAGTATGAAACAGGAATATTCAGTTCCTTCTACGGCATGTTAAAGCTATGTATTTTGATTGGTATTGTGTGCGTCGTTATTGGCTTGGCACTTTATAAATACGGCAAAAAGACCGAGGGCAATATCGTAAAAGGACTTGAAGCTTCAAGAAAACTCGTTATTGACGAAGAACTGCGAGAGCTCATAGGAGCCGCTCCGGGCGTTGACAATGTAGACGATTTTCTTATAAAGAAAGCAATAGTTGAAGATGACGCGGCATTAACACAGGTTTGATAACCAACATCAAAAAAATTTATGAACAAAGGATTTTGAACAAAAAAATTCCGAACAAACAAATATTAAATGCATAATAAATGAGGTGATTTTATGAAAAAAATTATGGTTTGCGGATGCGGAGCACAGGGTTCCACCATATGCAGAAAGCTCGATCAGGAGCCTAATGTAACAGAAATCATATGCGCTGACTACAATTTCGAAACTGCAAAAAATGTTGCATCTATGATCACAAAAGGAAAACCTAAACAGGTTAATGCCGCACATGTCGAGGAAATCGTAGCCGCAGCTGAGGATGCTGAGCTTATCATTAACGTAATGCCGCTTGACTTCGGTATCAACGTATTAGAAGCTGCTATACAGTGCAAGTGCTGCTATCAGGATCTTTCAGCCTGTGAAGGCATCGGACACGCCGAAGACCCTATTAACAACTGGCTTGAGGGAATCAGAATAATGTACACTGATTACAGCAAGCGCTTTGCAGATAACGGAACTACAGCGCTCGTCGGAACAGGTTCATCTCCGGGACTTATGTGTGTAGTTGCAAGAAGAGCTGTTCAGGAGCTTGACGAGTGTGATACACTTTGCTGTCTTGTTTATGAAGGCGTTGAAACAAAGAAATTCGTACCATTCTGGTGGTCTGTACAGACAGCTCTTTGCGATATGGAGGAAACTGCATATGCCGTTGAAAACGGAATACCAACACGAAGAGTACCATTCAGCAAGCCAATTGTAAGAAGATGGCCTGAGTATGATTATAAGCCTATTACTTTATGTGAACATGCACATGAGGAACCGGCATTCATGGGCTTCCATCCGGATGAATATTTCAAGGGCGCAAAGAACATCTTCTTTAAATATGGCGGCGGCGGTGTAGAATTTGCAAAGCCTCTTTATAAGGCAGGCCTTCTTAGCCATGAGCCTGAAATGTTTGACGGACATGAAATAGTGCCATTTGACTTGATCCACGCACATGTTCCTGAGGCACCGAAGAATCCTGAGGAAATCAAAGCAATCATTGATGAGGGTGTTATTGAGGACGGCGGAGCATTCGTATGTGAGGCATATGGTAAGAAAAACGGCAGAGACGTAATGATCGATCTTCATGTTCAGGCTCCGGGACTTATTGACTCCTTTGAAAGGGCAAAAATGTCAGGTGAGATGTACCTTACAGGACAGGGCGCATTCCTCTTCACAAAGCTCTTCGTTAACGACATGATCGATCAGAAGGGTCTTATTACTTCTGATATGCTTGAAGACAGGCAGGTTGAGCAGTACCTTGAGTGGGCTAAAGAGCTTGATATCACATACACGATCGATATCCTTGAGAACCGTTACTTCAATGAGGACGAGGTTTAATTAACCCGCCCCTAACAAAGGAGATAGAAACATCGGCTTGACTATAGTCTAACTAAAATAATCGCGTTTTTCCGCTCTTCGAGCTCCCAAAACGCTAACCGGTATTCGCAAATCGGACTCCGTCCTTTTTTGCTCATACACGTTTATCCATCAAATAGAAAAATCGGCTTTACTGCAAGCAGTCAGCCGATTTTCCTATTTTCTGGAATTATTTTAGTATATCCCCTGTGCCATCATAGCATCTGCTACCTTGAGGAAGCCTACGATGTTTCCTCCGGCAACGAGGTTGTAGCCAAGTCCATATTTTTCTGCAGCTTCTGCTGATGAGTCATGGATGCTTGTCATGATGCGGTGAAGTTTTTCATCTACTTCTTCTGCTGTCCATGAGAGTCTCTCTGAGTTCTGGCACATTTCGAGTCCGCTTACGAGTACTCCGCCTGCGTTTGCAGCCTTTGAAGGTGCTACTACAAGATCTGTTTCTGTCATAAGGTACTTAAGTGCCTCATTTGTTGTAGGCATGTTTGATACCTCGATGTAGTATTTAGCACCTGATGCAGCAATCTTCTTTGCGATCTCAAGGTCTACCTCATTTTGTGTAGCGCAAGGCATTACGATATCTGCCTTGATGCCGAAAGGCTTCTCGTTAGGGAAGAATTTAGCACCGAATTTCTCTGCATAGTCTGAAAGCTTTACCTTGCCGGCTCTTGCATCGAGCATGAAGTTGATTTTCTCCTCTGTTGTGATACCTGCCTCATCAAGGATGTAGCCTGCTGAACCTGAAATGGTGATAGGCTTTGCTCCGAGCTCTGTAAGCTTCTTTACTGCTCCCCAGCTTACATTGCCGTATCCTGTAAGTACTACTGTCTTGCCCTTAAGCTCATCATGCTGATGCTTTAATACTGCCTGAAGGTAATAAACTGCACCATAGCCTGTAGCCTCAGGACGAATAAGTGATCCGCCGTATGAACGTCCCTTTCCTGTAAGTACGCCCTGCTGTGAAACGCCGCGGATTCTGCGGTACTGTCCATAAAGGTATCCGATCTCTCTTCCGCCTACTCCGATATCTCCTGCAGGAACATCAACATCAGGTCCGATGTGTCTGTAAAGCTCTGTCATAAATGACTGGCAGAAACGCATTACTTCAGCATCGCTCTTTCCCTTAGGATCAAAGTCTGAGCCGCCCTTGCCGCCGCCCATAGGAAGTGTGGTAAGGCTGTTCTTGAAGGTCTGCTCAAAGCCAAGGAACTTAAGGATTGAAAGATTTACAGAAGGAGCAAATCTGAGGCCTCCCTTGTATGGTCCGATGGCACCGTTAAACTGTACTCTGTAGCCGCGGTTTACGTGTACCTGTCCGTTATCATCCTCCCAAGGAACTCTGAACTCGATAACTCTCTCCGGCTCTGTCATTCTCTCTAAAAGTGCTGCCTTCTCATACTCCGGATGAGCATCGATAACCGGCTCAAGAGATGAGAATACTTCCTCTACTGTCTGAAGGAATTCAGGCTCATTTGCGTTCTTTGCCTTGCATTCTTCAACTACTCTTGTAAGATATGCGTTTTTCATAATTTTGCCCCTTTCTGTGCCTATAAAGGCATTTTTTATGTGAAATTATATGTTTTTTAAGCAAAAAACGCCAATTTTGCCCATTTGAGCAAAACTGACGTCCTTGTCTTTGGAAACAATACCATATTATTTTGATGTATACAAGTATTAATTTATTTTATTTTTTTACATGCAATTATATAGAATGTTTACCTTACTTTTCATGAATACAATTCATATATTTTATATTTACAGGTTATGACTGTCACTGAGCATAATGTGCTTCATCAAGCAGCTCGTTCCTGCCTACATTGTCATAATAGAAATCCATGTATAGCTTCTGTAAATATTTAAGTGTTTTTTCATCCTTTCCGCCTACAGGATTGCCATCAAGCTTCGTTCCCTGAATACATGGCACTCCTGTCGAAGTGATGATTACCTCATCGGCATCTCTAAGCTCATTCATCGTAAACGGCGCTATCTCTACAGGTATGCCGTTCTTTTCAGCAAGTACTAAGGTATTGCTCATTGTAACGCCCGGAAGTATTAGATTATCCTTCGGCGGCGCCTTAAGAACACCGTTCTTTAATATAATAACATTGCTGTGAGCACATTCCGTTACACGTTCTCCTCTGTGTAAAATGCTTTCCTCACATCCATTTTCATAAGATTCCTGTGAATAAAGCACTGCAGGTATGAGGTTAGTAGTCTTAATATTGCAGCGAAGGAATCTTATATCCTCATATGATTTAAGACTGAAGGTTTTTGTCTGCGGCAGCAAGCTTCCCGGAGATGTATACATTATAAGATTAGCAGCCGGTTTTTTATCACCGTAGGCGAAGCTTCTCATCATAGTTCCTCTCGAGGCCTGCCAGTAAAGAAAGCCTTCCTTAAGCTCATTTGCATCTATGACCTTTTGAATCTCTGAAACAAGCTCTTCCTTTGTCATACGAAAATCTATGCCGAGTATTTTGCAGCTATTGTAAAATCTGTTGATGTGATCGTGCAGTACAAAAGCTCGCCCGGTTTCAAAATTCGCCATTTCATAACAGCTGTCACCAAAGAAAATGCTTCTGTCAAGCATCGGTATCTTCATTTCTGAAAGAGGTCCGATCTCACCGTTATAATATCCTACATACTCCATATTATTTCCTTTCTTAAATTTTCATATGCAGTTTTATTTTTTCCTGCATTCAGTATGCAAAATTATTCTTGTTTCCGTCAACTATTACTTTAAACATATACATAAGTGCACTGCCGAGGCATATTCCTCCCGCTATACCAAATACTGTGTAGGACGTGCTCATGGCATAGGAATGAACCATGGCCGAATCAGATCTTATAAGAGCATCCATTGTGTGATAAAGTCCTGATCCCGGTATAAGACATACAAGCCCCGATATACGGAACTGTGCGGCATTTTTCCTGGTCGCTCTTGCCATAAATTCGGCAACAAGGACTCCGACCAGACTCGCTGCAAGGGTAGCAGTAAAGTTGCCGCAGCCATAGACCTCGCATATAAGATACATTGCCCATGTAAGAAAACCGTTTAAAGCAGCATGCGGAATATACTTATTCTCCATATTCCATACCATAGCAAAGCCCACGGTTCCCATAACGGATGTGAAAATACTTATAAATAACTGAAAGTGACTCATAGCTATACCTCCGTTAAATTCCGGTTACATAGACCGGGATAATAAATCCGAATGCTATAGCTGCACCGCAGAACAGTGCCTCAGTCATTCTCATCATTCCGGAAAGCGTATCTCCAAGGAAAATATCCTTGATTGAATTGGTAAGAGCTCGGCCGGGGATAAATATCATTATGAGCCCGATCATAAGCTTATCAAGATGCACTGCAGGTATGATCATTGCCGCTATGCAGGCCATGATTCCTGAGAAAAGTGCACAGAGGAAATTATAAAAAATGTTTGATGAGCACAGCCTTGAAAGATTTCCACCCAGAAAGCATGCCGGAAATGCTAATGCACAGCAAACAATGGCATCAAGCAGACTGCCGCCGAAGAATGCAGAAAACATAAAGCCTACCATCATAGTTCCGGCGTATTTTTTCAAATTTCCTATGTGATTATTTCTGATTCCGTCAAGGCGTTCTCTCAGCTCCTGCTCACTAAACGGCTTAGTGCAAAAGCTGCGGCTTAATTCATTGAGAGCCTCTATACGGCTAAAATCCGTGCTTCCGCCTTCTATTCTCCTTGTAATTGTATATTCAACACCGTCCGGCAGACTCATTGTAACGACCAGATAGTCCGTTATGGCAAGTATATCCATTCTGGCCGCTCCATATGCAAGCCCCATAAGTTTTATAGTAGTATCCGCTCTGCCGATTTCTGCTCCGCTCTGCAGCATTTCCCTGCCCACATCTACAAACAGACCAAGCATTTTCTTATCGTATGCCATGGCTCCCTCCTTATTATGTAATATCGCATAATTATCTATTGATTTTTTAGTTAATTATAACAAGTGTTTTTTCTATTTCAATCAATTTTCTGCTTTAGACATTATTTTTAATTATACAACAAAAATAAGGATTTAACTCTCTTCGCACAAAACGGCCTGAAGCTTTTTTTGCTGCAGACCGTTTTGTGCATTATTGTATTTGGGTAGTTATGAGAAAAAATTATTATGAACTGATATTATTATGCCTTTGAAGCATGTGCGGCAGCAGCTTCCTCATCTATTTTCTTAAGCTCTGCACGAACCTTTTCCTCTTCTGCAAATACCTTAGGATCATCCTCATAGAATACATAGAAGTTTGGATCAACCACTCCGATGCCCATGTAACGAGCCTTGTAATCCTTAAGAAGCTCCCAGAACTTCTTTCTGAGAAGGAAGATAGCCAAAAGGTTTGAGAATACAGGTATAAGAAGAGATACGTCTACTATTGCCCAGAAAAGGTCTGCACTGTATCCGCCCTTTGTTATTGACCAAACGATGATAAGGTTTGGAATAGGGAATACAAACTTGAAAAGGTAGCAAAGTCTATCTCTTAATACAGGCTGCTTTCTGAAGAGCCACTTAATAACTGAGATATAGTATGTGAACCATCCTGCTGTAGTTGTAATTCCGAAGAGAGCCATCATTATACCGATGTAAACCTCTCCGCCTCTTCCGAATACTGATGAGAATGCCTCAATAGTAAGTGTTGCACCTGTAAAGCCTTCACTCCACTTGCCTGTGCAGAGAACTGCAATAGCTGTGATAGTGCAGACAATTATAGTATCTGTAAATACCTCAAATGCTCCCCAAAGACCCTCACGCACAGGGTGAATTGTATTTGCAGAACCGTGAATAAGCGGTGAAGAACCCTGTCCTGCCTCGTTAGAGTTAATAGAACGTGAAAGTCCCTTGCTTATAGCCTGCTGAACTGCACAGCCTGCGAAGCCGCCTGCTGCAGCTGTTCCTGTAAATGCATCTCTGAATATAGCTGTTATCATAGCAGGAACCTGCTGATAGTTAGCTATAATAAGTACAAGACCTCCGCAAAGGTAGATCACGCACATGAATGGAACAAGCTTTGTAGCAAGCTTTGCGATACGTGGTGTTCCCTTCCAGATTACATAGTAAAGAATAAATGAATAGAGAACTGTTACAAGCATCATATCAACACCGAAGGAACGATTAAGTACCTCTGAAATTGAATAAGCCTGTGATCCTCCGAGGAACTGGCAAATGAAGCCGATAGCGAAGATAACTGCAACTACCATGGCGAACTTCATATGTCCCATCTGGCGACCAAAGCCCTTCTCCATCATGTAAGTAGTACCGCCGTAGTACTCACCCTTCTCGTTCTTACCTCTGTAGTGAACAGCGAGTGTAACCTCAACGCACTTTACCATCATTCCGAAGAATGCCCATACCTCAAGCCAGAAAACAGCTCCAGGTCCGCCGGTTGCGATAGCTGTAGCAACACCGGCGATGTTTCCGCTTCCTACGCAGCCGCCGATAGCAATACAGGCTGCTTCAAAAGGTGATACATGACCTTCGCCGCTCTTTGTCTCAGAACCTGTCTTATTAAGTACCTGTCCGAAGGTGTAATGCATGATGTGTCCGAAATGTCTGAGTGTGAACACACCTGATCCAAAGAAGAAATACGTACCAATAAGAAGTACGAAGATGATGAATGGATATGACCAGAGAACATCATCGAGCCAATAGATTACGTTTCCAAACGCTTCATAGTAAGACAAATTAAAAACCCCCTTTGTAAAAAACTTGTCGTACGAACTTCACTGCCGGGCAAAATGTTTTTGCGCCTCTCAGTACGCAGAATTATATAATCAAAATTTCAAATTTCGTTTTGAATGATGCTGTTTTTATCTTTAAGCAAATCTTAAAGATAAAAAATTTTGGTAATTATAACCAAATTCAGAACTTAATTTCTGTTAACAAATTTAGGTTAAATTTCAAGCCCTCACTTGACTTTTTTTAAATTTTTTTGGGCAAAGAGAATAAAGATGATTGCTTTAAATTAATAGGTGTTAAGATTTGTTTAGTTGGCCTTTGTATATATTTTGTATTTTTTATACATAGAATATACAATTGCACAATTTTTCTTGATTTTTTCATACGAATTTTTGTACAACTTCCGCCTTTTTAAATTGTGCATATTGTATGCTTACTGATTCCGATTCCTCCATCCGATAGAACCGGTATATCGGTTTGCTATTATTGAATCTTATTTCTGCTGTTTTTCTCTATCTTCCGCTTCGACTGTTCTGCAAATTCCAGCAATTCCATGCCTGTTTTTTATCATATGTATACCAAGCGTTTATCTAAGCCCATGGCAGCTGTATGTATTGGAGTAAAAATAAATATATCCACCAAGGTTTTTATTGGATTCTTGGTGGATATGTTGAATTATATATTTAACTGTGATTTATATGATTTAGTTTACTGGAACAGTGCTGTCATTTCGCTCATGTAGCGGTATACGGTAGGGATTGATATGTCGAGACGGACTGCAATCTCTGCGACTGCACCCTTCATACGTGTAACTCCCTGACGCTTCAGTATCATTACGACACGTTTTTTCTCCTTTACAGTCATATGCTGAGGATTGATGCCGACATCATCCATGGCCGCCTGTATTTTCTCCTTAACCATAACTGTTATAGAGTCATCAAATTCTTCAACTGTTTCCTCTGAGGAGGCAGCAGGTATCATGTTTGCGCCGGCAAGAAACTTCTCCAAATCTCTTTGAAGAGCTTTAGCAGCCGTGATATTACGGTTTATGCAGAGAGTGCCTATAAGCTCACCCTCATTTCTGATAAGCCAGGTAGATGAGATAAATTCCTTACCGTCTACAGCGCCTTTATAATTGGACATATAGTCCTTACTGCTGTCATCATCGGCCTTGATCCTTTCCAAAAACGGGGTTGGACCGCTGCCTATCTTTCTGCCTGACAGTTGACCGTTGCTTATTTCTATGACCTGATTTTCGGAAATGTCAAAAAGCACCACTTCTGTTTCAGCACCTAATACGTCTGACAGGAAATGGACCAATGGCCTGTATATATTTAATATTTCTTTATTTGACATTTCAATTCTCCCTGAAAAATCAAACTCTTACTAAAAGTGCTCAGCAGCATAGGATTTAAAGAAAAACAGAGCTCAGTACATACACACATATAAGTGCGGTAAAGGACTGAAGTACACTGACTATAGGCAGTGTTTTGTAAGCAGTAGTGGTCTCCATTTCCGAGGTCGTTGCAATGACCCAGAAAAAGTCATCATTTCCGTGGAGCACTGCGAGACTTCCGGCAGCACAGGAAAGAACTGCAATAACATGACCTATATTGCTTCCCAAACCTATAGCATTAAGAAATGGAGAAATCATGGTCGCTGCGGTCACCATTGCAACGGTTCCAGAGCCTATGCAGGAACGAAGGATAAAACCTATGATGAACGGAGCCAATATTCCTAAGGCCGCAGAAGGAACAATAACATTTATGAGAATTTTCTGCAAGTGTGAAGCGGCAAGAACTGATGAAAATGCACCGCCGGCACAAACTATGAGTGTTATCTGACCTGCAGTTCTGATAGAATCTGCAATAATACCGTCAAATCCCCAGGCGTCACCGTCTTCCGGATAGGTGTGAGCATAGACTGCTGCAGCTATTACAACACTGATAGAAAGTGCTATTATAGGTTCACCGATTAAATTAAGTATCTTTTGAATATTGTCGCCAACATTCAAAGCAATTCCAAGAACCTTTAAAAGCATAAGCGCAACCGGTGTCATTATTGTTAAGAATGCTGCGGCCGGAGACGGCAGCTTTCTGTCATCGTCGGAATCGTCAATATCCTTTGGTATATAGTTGTATTTTTTGCCGAATACATTTGCAGCGACATAACCGATCAATGTAACGGGAACGGCAACGGCAGCTCCTAAAAGGACTACAAGAGTAATGTCTGCATTAAGAATTCCGGTGACGGAGAGCGGACCTGGTGTAGGAGGTACAAGGATATGAGTTGCATGCAGACCGGCGAAAAGCGAAAGTGCCATAGCAGTCATGGATATTTTAGAATCCTTGCTGAGTCTTTTCGCAATAGGACTGAGTATTACGAATGCCGTATCACAGAAAACAGGCATTGAAACAAAATAACCTGTTATGGCAAGTCCAAAGGCGGCTTTGTTTTTTCCGAAGATCTTAAATATTGTTTTAGCAACCGTTTCAGCTGAACCAGATTTTTCAAACAGCACACCGATAATTGTACCGAGAGCTATAACGATACCGATTTCAGACATTGCATTTCCAAGACCTGCGGTGAAGCTTTGGAGCATTTCTTGAACATTCATACCGGATATGAATGAGAAGATCAGGGAAGAAAACAGTAATGATAAAAACGGATGCAGTCGGAATTTGACCGTGAACAATATAAGTGCGATCATAGACAAAATAAGACCTGCAATTACAAAAATATCAGAGCCCATAAAAACCTCATACTAAAGTTGTAAAAGTGCCGCAGAGAAAGATCTCTGCGGCAAAATTGCTTTTTAAATATTATACTTTACTTTACAGATATGTTGCAAGATATTCATCCCAGATTTCAGCCGGTACAAGGCGTCCGCCAGTTGCCCATGCAATCTGTGTAGCGTTCTTAAGAGTCTCTGCGTCAAGACCGTGAGTCTCGCAATACTTCTTAGAATCTTCATATTTAAGTAGACCGATAGGTCCGATAAATGAAGCACAGCTTGAAGGCTCTATTCTTGTATTCTCAGAGCTGTCAAGAAGTCTCAGGAGATCATACAGCTTATCATCATCAATAGTGAAATCTCCGGAAAGAAGATTTCCGAGTATTCTTGTTACAAAGCCTGAAGGTGCTGCACATGCAAGTCCGTCAGCCTCGGTAATGCCTGAAATACCGAAATCATGAACATTTGCATTTTCATACTGCTGTGTTGCCATTCCCAAGAGAACTGAAGGGCACATTGTCGGCTCTGTAAAGAAGCAATGTACATTATCCTTAAATAATCTCTTTAAGCCGTATGCGACTCCGCCCGGAGCTCCGCCTACGCCTGCAGGTATATGTACGATAAGAGGATGCTTTTCATCAACAACTATGCCTGCTGCATCAAGCTGCTCCTTAAGACGTCCTGCAGCAACCGCATATCCTAAGAACAGGTTTACTGATTTCTCATCATCTACGAAATAGCTCATAGGGTCAGCATCTGAAAGTCTGCGGCCTTCAGCAACGGCCTTGGAATAGTCATCGGCATACTCAATTACTTCAACACCCTTAGATCTTAAAAGGTCCTTTTTCCACTGCTTAGCATCTGCAGACATATGAACCTTTACCTTAAAGCCGATAGCAGCACTCATGATACCGATACTTAAGCCAAGGTTTCCTGTTGAACCAACCTGTACAGTATACTGACTGAAGAACTCCTTCATATCGTCATCAGCGATCTTAGCATAGTCATCTGTTTCTTTGAGTTTGCCTGCCTTGATAGCAAGATCCTCGGCATGCTTTAATACCTCATAGATACCACCTCTTGCCTTAACAGAACCTGCAATTGCAAGATGGCTGTCCATCTTAAGAAGGAGCTGCCCCGGGATAGAACAATCATAAGCCTTTTCAAGTTCCTTCTGCATATTAGGGATAGGCTTAAGAGGAGATTCGATGAGTCCGTTTGTTTCAACAGTCTCAGGATAGCAGCGCATGATAAACGGTGCGAATCTCTTAAGACGTTCCTTTGCGTCCTCAATATCAGCATCTGACACAACGAGCTGTGCAAGACCGTCAGTCAGATCAAACGGAAGGAAACGAGGGTTGATCCAAACAGTTTCCTTCTTTTCGGATACTGTTTTAACAACAGGATCATTCTTAATATATTCATCAGCGTAGTTCATTTTAATACCTCCTGAAATTACATCAATAAACCTTAAAAATATCATTTATAAACGAAATGGCTGCTGCTTTTTTATGCAGCAGCCTTTCATTGGGGGAATTTAGGCGTTTTTGGTAGTAGAATTGCCTCTGATATCTACAGGAATGACCCTTTCAACTTCGTCACCTCTGACACCTATGTAGTAGCTGGTAAGGTTAGCAGATGAGCATGAGTGGTTAGGAATGATCTCAATCTTATCGCCGACCTTTATATCTGTAGGACCGTCTGCATGCATCTTACCGACCTCCTCAGAAAGGCTGTAAATAGTAAGCTCAGGATGTCCCTTAACATATCCGTGACCCTTGATAGCTGAGTTGCCGTGAGCACCCTGATCAAGTCCAAGGCACTTAGCACCTGCATCGCAGATATATGTCTCCTCATCAGGATGGCTTATGATAGTAGCGTATACAGCAAGAGCACATTCCTCTTCCTTAGCTATCTCGATAGACATCTGGATGTAGTCACAGAAAACATAGTTTCCAGGATGATATATCTTAATGTTCTCATCATCAAGTGAGCCCCAGAATGTAGGAGTTGAACCGGTAGATACGATGTCAAGCTTATAGCCTACAGCCTCAAGGCCCTTAACAGCGGTAGCAATAGAATTCTTCTCGTCTGCTACATACTTTGCGATCTCATCATGCTTTGTTGCGCTGTAAACGTGTCCCGGATGTGATGAAACACCGACAAATTTAAGATTAGCAAACTGCTTCATAGCATCTGCAAACTCAACTACCTTATCAGGCTTAAGTCCGAATCTGTTAAGTCCTGCATTAACAATGATGGTGTACTGAATGGTAATACCGGCATCAGCAGCAGCCTTATTTATAAGAGCAGCACCGTCAAGGTTATCAAGGCGGATAATAAAGTTGGCATTCTTAGCCAAATTGATAACTCTCCGGATAGAAACATCACTTGCTACAGGATAAGCATACATGATATTCTTGATGCCCTTCTTGCAGAGAGCCTCAGCCTCGTCAAGAGTTCCGCAGAGATATCCGTCAGCACCTGCAGCTTCCTGCATGTCGATCATCTCAAGGCTCTTGTGGGTCTTGATCATAGGCCATACCTGCTTACCTGCAGCCTTTGCTGCATCGTGGTATTTTTTAAGATTGTGCTCAAGAGCATCCATGTAAACCATAATTGCCGGTGTCTGTAACATTTCCTTTTTCATTTTTATTACCTCATTGAAAACATAAAGAAGCTTGATTACAGTTTTGTTACTAATAACTATTTGTTTTTGTTACTATTTATTTTTAATGCTATTTAGTTTTTATGTTATTTAATTTTAATGCAGTGTGCAGCAGATAGGTTTGGATACTATGAACTTATCTGCTGCAGATTCTTATACCGTGTAAGAGGTGCTTTTATTAAAGGAATATAAGCTGAAGCACGAATACACATGCAAGGCTGGTGAAGGCCTGGAGAACACTTATAAGTGGGAATACCTTATATGCAACCTCAGGTTTCATGTTAGAGGTAGAGGTGATTACCCAGAAGAAGTCATCATTACCATGGAATACCATGAATCCGCCTGATGCACATGCAAGCATAGCTATTACTCTGCCTATAGGTGATGCGAAGCCGAGTACGTCCATAAGAGGAAGAAGCATAGATGCTGCTGTGATCATACCTACTGTACCGGAACCGATACATGTACGGAAGATAGCACCGATGATGAATGGAACTATGATTCCGAGAGATACATTTGAGAATGCAGCTGTAACGATCTCGGAAAGGTTTGAAAGCTTAAGTACTGTTGCAAAGCCGCCGCCTGCACCAACGATAAGAACGATCTGACCTGCTGTCTTAAGGGCCTCACCGAACTCTCCGTCGAATGTCCAAACCTTGTTGTCATCAGGATATATCTTTCGATATGTGACGAATGCACAAATAAGACCGATAAGTAATGCTGTTGATGGCTGTCCTACTGCCTCAAAGAAGTTTGCCAGGAATGTATCTGTTCCGAAAGGTGCACTGTTCAATGATGCAATTGTATTAAGAAGCATAAGAAGGATCGGAAGAAGGATCGGAAGGAATGCACCTAATGCTCCAGGACGCTTCTGTTCGCTTGTGTCGCCTTCATCAAATGTTGGGATATCTTCTATTTCATAGTAGTACTTGTTTCCGAGGATCTTTCCTGCAAAGAGTGCAATTGCAACTACAGGAATAGATACTAACATACCTAAAAGAATAACAAGTCCGAGATCCGCATCAAGGATACCTGCTACTGAAAGAGGACCCGGAGTCGGAGGAACGAGCATGTGAGTAGCATGAAGACCCATACCGAGAGCAACTGCCATTGTGGTCATGCTGACCTTTGTGTCACGTGCCATACGCTTTGCAAGCGGGGAAAGAAGAACGAATGCTGAATCACAGAATACTGGGATTGAAACGAAATAACCTGTAACTGCAAGACCGAGTGCCGCATGCTTTTTGCCTGTTATCTTGAGGATAGTCTCAGCCATAGTCTCGGCTGCACCACTCTTCTCAAGAAGAGCTCCCATGACAGTTCCGATTGCAATTACGATACCGATACCGGCGATCGTTCCGCCAAGTCCATCGGCAAAGGAGGCAACTACCTCAGGAAGGCTCTTTCCTATTATCATGCCGAAGAACAATGCTGAAAAGGTAAGTGCGAAGAACGGATGCAGCTTAACCTTGACTGTCAGCAGAACGAGAAGTGCTATCGCTAACACTATACAGATGATTGTGAATGCTGGACTCATATAAACTCCCTTCTGTTAAAAGAAACTTTGGCAGATCCGGTTATGAGAATACTGCCTCATACTATAATTTCTATTTCATCCCCAACAGCTGAAACAAAAATTATCTTAATGATAAGAAATTATTATCATCTTTACTGTTAGTATAAAGTTACTAATAATACATGTCAACAAGTAAATAAAATTCAGCATTTAGACCTATAAAGAGATAAAAAGTTATATATTATATCTAAAAATGAGAAAATATTATCAAAAAAGGAACGCAGCATCCTGCGTTCCAAATTGAAAATGATAAAAGTTTTATAAAAAATGAGAAAATATTTGATAAATTCTTATTTTAATAAGTATAGGAAGAATTATTTATCAGTATCTGCAGATTCGTCTGTTTCCGGAAATTCTTCTTCAATTAATCTCATGCCTGCAGTTTCAGTTACAGGCAGTGAGAATACGAGAGTTTTAGCCTTTGATTCGGCACCTGTGTTATCCATGATAGCCTTCATAATAGCACTTTTTTCCGAGGCCTTTGCAACTATAAGCACGATTTCCTTTTCTGTGGCGAGCGAAACTCCCATGAAATGAGCTGCTTTTTTAACTCCGGTTCCTTTTGCGTGAATGATCGTGCCGCCGCCTGCACCTTTTGAACGTGCTGCATCCATAACAAGATCTGTGTATCCCTGATTTGTAATAGCTACAAGAAGCTCGTATTTAGTATCCTTCAAAACAGATTCTTCTCCTTTTATAAATTCCTGCCCGCAGGTAAGTGCTGCCAGAGCCTTTTTTCCGCCTATGCTTGAAAATGGTATGATAAAGGCGATGCCTGTGCCGGGGACATCTATGCGCATACGATTTTGAAGTCCGTATCGTATAGCTTTCCAAACTTTATGGGTAACAGTTGAAAAAATTACAGACTTTTCGGTTATATCAAGCCCGAGAAAGTCAAGGACTTCGCTGGCGGCCGTTCCGCGTCCGACACTGACAAAGCTTACGGATGCTCCGTATTTATCATAAAAATCAGTAAACCTGTCCGTGCTGTGTCTGTCTGTTATAGTTATCATCCAATAGAGATCATTCATAATATTATTTTCTCTTCAGTCTTAATTTATGTGTATTTAGCTTTTGCTAATGTTATATTTCAGTAATCTAATGCTTTCCGAAGGACAAATGCATGAAAATGCGTATATTAAGCTTCATAATTAAAGCTCAATGATTGCATCCTCAGGGAGTGCATCGAATTCAGAAGAAAAGCCTGCAAATGCTGCAGCTTCATCAGAGATGGACTGTCTCGATCTGATCTGAGATACAAGTCCCATTATCTGAATGGTTATAAGAGGCGTCATTGCTACCATGGCTACGACACCGAATGCATCGGCAACTATGTCTCCGCCTACTGCAATACAGGCTCCCTGCGCCAAAGGCAGAAGAAAGGCGGCAGTCATAGGACCTGAAGCAACTCCGCCGGAGTCAAATGCTATAGCGGTATAGAGCTTCGGCACAAAGAAGGAAATTCCAAGTGCGATAGCATAGCCAGGTATAAGCAACCACATTATCGAAATGCCAGTAAGCACTCTCAGCATTGCCAGTCCTAAGGAGCAGGCAACTCCTACAGACAGAGCCAGCCCCATAGCCTTTGCAGAGATAGCTCCGTCAGTCAGCTCTTCGACCTGCTTATTAAGAACATATACAGCAGGCTCGGCCTTGACTATGAAATAACCTATGATCATTGCAATAGGTATAAGCAGCCAGGATGTACTTCCTGTCGCTAATTCTTTGCCGAGATAATTACCGGCGGGCATAAATCCGACATTTGCACCTGTAAGGAAAAGAACAAGTCCGATATAGGTGTAAACAAGACCAATCGAGATCTTTATAAGCGTTTTCTTTGAAAGTTTTAAAACTATCAGCTGAAAAATAAAAAAGAACAGCACGATAGGAAAAAGTGAAACAGCTATTTCCTTTATATAGGTAGGAAGTCCTTTTGCAAACAGCTCAAAAAGCTCCGTGGAAGTATGAATATCAGGAATAGCCGGAGGCATATAAGCGGTCTCATCGGGGTTAAAAAGCATTCCCAGTATCAGTACAGCCAATATCGGCCCGATTGAACAGAGCGCTACGAGACCAAAGCTGTCAGAAGCAGCATGGCGGTCGCTTCGAATAGAAGATATACCCACGCCGAGAGCCATTATAAAAGGAACTGTCATAGGTCCGGTAGTGACACCGCCGGAATCAAAGGCTACACCCCAAAAACTGTTAGGGACGAAACGGGCAAGTATGAAAATGATTATATAGAAAGTCACAAGTATCGGAGGAAGTGCTATTGAAAAAAGCATACGCAAAAGCGCTATGACAAGAAAAACACCGACGCCGCAGGCAACAGACAAAATGATCGTCATATTCGGTACAGACGGAACCTGCGCTGCCAAGACCTGAAGGTCAGGCTCAGAAATGGTGATAATAAATCCTAATAGAAATGTGACGAGGACAATTATTATAAGATGATTACTTTTCTTCAGAGCGGCACCGAGTCTTTCACCCATAGGTGTCATGGCCATTTCGGCACCCAAAGTAAAAAACATCATGCCGATAATAATGAGCGCTGCGCCCATAATGAAGCAAAGAAGTATGCTGGATGATACAGGGGCTATAGTGAAGCACAGGAAAAGAACTATACCGACTATCGGCATTACTGCAACAAGGGCTTCTCTAAGCTTTTCGTTAAGGAATTTGACGCTGTGCAAAGGCATTTACCTCCAATAGTATATTTGATTATTTAAACGGTTTGATTATTAATATGTAAATATTTTATCAAAAAAATCATAATATTTACAATGAGAGTTTTTAATATATGAATAATTTAAGCGGCAGAAAGATTTTACTTGTACATATATTATATTGACCTTTCACTTCTCTTAATGCTATTCTGATTCCAGACAATTCATTTCTTAATTTTCCCGGATTAAAAATCATAAAACATACATGAACTATTCCTTTCTGAGATATATTTGTTATTTAATTTGCAACTATTTTTAGTTGCTTTTAAGAAAAAAGCATGTATATTTAAAGAAAGGATATTAAATGAGTAAAAAAGACAAGTTAATTGAACGCTTAAAAGCAAAACCACATGATTTTACTTTAGATGAAATGGATACATTATTATCCTATTTCTCCTTTAAAAGATCCAACAAGGGGAAAACCAGCGGTTCGCGCATTATCTATATATCCGAATTCTATTCACCTATAATGCTGCATAAACCGCATCCAAATAATACTCTGAAGATATATCAGATAAAACAGATTTTGTTTAAACTTGAGCAGGAGGGACTTATATGAATAACTTTATGCAATATAAGGGCTATGTTGGAAGCATTGAATTTTCACAACAAGATATGCTTTTTTACGGCAAGGTCCTCGGTATAACCTCACTTATATCCTATGAAGGCATTGATGCAAAAAGCCTTACGTCTGACTTTTACGCTTCTGTAGATGCTTATCTTAAAATGTGTGAGGAAAGCAATACCTCGCCTGAGAGACCATATAAAGGTTCATTCAATGTGCGTATTGCACCGGATCTTCACAGACGGCTTGCTATAATATCTAAAAAAAATGATGTTTCACTTAATACATCCGTTGAAAGAGCAATAATTAATTACATAGATCATGAAGATATGTTGTTAAATCGTTACTAATTATTTTTAAGACTCACTTCTAAGCACATAATACGCACGCAGCCGCCAAGGGCTTATCTAAACCATTGGCGGCTGCATTTATTTAAAAGGAGTTTTGGGAATTACAGCTTATATATGCTGTTATTATTCATTCATGAGTACGATCTTTGTTACGTCTCCCTCAGAAGCATCCGGCTCTGAAGACGGCCATACAAACAGACGGCTTCCGCTTGTGATATCCTCAAGACGAACAATCTGCTTTGTTGTATAAGGTGATACGTGAGCAGCACTGTCGGCATGCCATACATTACCATCCTGATCTGTGATTGTAACATCTGTATCATCCTTGCTCCACTCAAGTCCCTTAACAACTACATAAGTCGGTGCCGGAGCGTCTGCCGGAATATTCACTATCATAGCCTGAAGATTTGTCTGTGCAGGAAGAGACATTGTCATTGCATCTCCGCCCCATACAAGAACATTTGAACCGGTCTCAAGCTCGTTAAGCTCAACAGGAAGTCCTGTAACGGCATCGATGATAGGTACGCCTGCGATAGAATTAAAGATGATCTCTTCTGTGCTGTTCTCTGATCCATCCTCAGCTTCGCCCTTAACAATAGTATTTACGCTGATTGAACCGGTCTCTACATCAACTGACTCGATGGTTCCGAAACTCTGTACAGGTGTCTGTGTGTAGTAATCACTTGCCTCTGTATCAGCATCCAATGCTTCATCAGTTTCCTCATCTGCCTCAGATTCAACTGATGCCTCAACAGTTGTCTCTGCTTCTGTCTTATTTGTGTCAGCTTTATTTCCGCAAGCTGCTGTCATAAGCGCTAATGATGCACATGTCGCAACTAAAGCGATTTTTCTCTTCATAATAAACTTTTTCTCCCTTCGATATAACCGATCGGTTATGTTTTATGTATCAGGATTATAACATGGAAGCTGTGTCTAAACTGTGCCCGATTCCTTACATAAGTCTAAAGTATTATATAAGCTGCCTGTAATAATCAATTAAGGAATTCAGCGCCGGTGAATGCCATTTATTCTTATGAACAAGCAGCTGTGTCCACACAGAAACACTGCAATCCCTGACAGGAAGAGTCTTAAGCTGCCCTGAAGAAATGTAGCCTTCTGTTATGTATTCAGGAAGAAATGCAATCATTCTGCTGTTTGCGGCTATATTACATATCTGAACCGTATTGCCAAGCTCCAGCGTAGGTATAATTTCGATAGATCTTGATGCCAGCTCTTCATCAAGTATCCTTCTATAGCTCATATGTTTTTCAGTCAGAATAAATTCTTTATTTAAAATGTCTTCTATACTCAGCTCCTTGAATTCTGTAAGAGGATGCTCTGCGGCAGCTACAAAATTAACTCTTTCTTCACATTCCGCACATATTTCAAATTCCGAGTCATAAATATGACTGTCTAAGGTTAAAACAAGGTCTGCTTCATTTTTCTTCAGCATACTGAACATCTGTTCTGTACCCGCTTCGGTTATCGTAAGCTTGATGCCCGGGAATTGTTCGTGGAAGCCTAAATAGTCATATTCAAAAAATCGTGCACATACAGAGCTTGCCATAGCAAGATGCAATTCTCCTGTTATGTCCTCTTTATGGTGCAGCTCCGACATAAGCTTTTCCTGAGAGATAAGTATTCCGCGCACATAATTAAGAACCGTATTTCCTGCCTCTGTAAGAATGATCCTATGATAGAGTCTGTCAAAAAGCACCACATCAAGCTCTTTTTCCAGCTGTTTTATCTGTGATGAAACCGTTGACTGCGTATATCCCAATTTTTCTCCTGCCGCAGAAAATCCTCCGTATTCGCACACTGCTACAAAGGTTTTGAGAACATTTATATCCATGATTATGTATGCCTCTTTTATATGTATTTTCAGAAATATAGAAACGATATTTTCGTTATTATATCGTATTATCATCAATTTTACAAATGCTATGCTCGGGCGTATTATTGTAAGAATGGAGAAGGATATGGGGCATAAAATAAACGATATCCTTTATTAATATCAACAGGAGCGTAATCATTATGAATGATCGTGAAAGACTCGGAAGCCGAATGGGCTTTATAATGCTGTCGGCAGGCTGCGCTATCGGCTGCGGCAATGTTTGGAAATTCCCGTGGATGTGCGGACAAAACGGAGGCGGAAGCTTCATGTTAGTCTATATCATCTGTCTGATACTGCTCGGAATTCCGGCTATGGTTATGGAGTTTTCAGTAGGACGTGCTTCGCAGGCAAGCCCTATACGCATGTATAAAAAGCTCGAAAAGCCGGGACAGCATTGGGATCTGTACGGTTGGGTATGCTTAATAGGAAATATTTCCCTGATGGCATTCTATACTGTAGTTACCGGCTGGATCATTTACTACTTTGTAAAGTTCCTTACAGGCACAAACGAGTCCTTTGGTTTTGTTCAGATGATAAGCAATCCTACAATAAATGTAGTATTCCTGTTTGTCACCGTGGCAGTTGCATTCTTTATACTCAGTAAGGATCTTCAGAGCGGCCTTGAGCGCATAACAAAATATATGATGACAGCTCTCTTGGTACTCATGGTAGTACTGGCCGTGCACTGCGTAAGACTTGGCGGTGCTGCAGAGGGTCTTGCATTTTACCTCACACCTGATTTTTCAAAGATCAACGGAAGTGTTATAGTCGGTGCCATGAACCAGGCCTTCTTTACACTGTCTACCGGTATGGGCGGCATGGCCATCTTCGGAAGCTATATTGATAAGGATCATTCACTGCTCGGAGAATCTGTAAATGTAATCGTGCTTGATACCGTTGTCGCAATACTCGCAGGCTTCATCATTTTCCCTGCCTGCTCAAGCTACGGTCTTGCTGTAAACGCCGGTCCAAGTCTGCTTTTCGACACAATGGCAAGCGTATTTAACAACATGGCCGGCGGACGTGTCTGGGGAACACTGTTCTTTTTGTTCATGATATTCGCCGCTATGTCAACAGTTTTAGGCGTATGTGAGAACATACTTGCTATGCTTCGTGAGCTTACAGGCTGGTCACGTCCAAAGGGCTGCATGATATGCGGTATCTGCGTATTCCTGCTTGCACTCACTACAGCTTTAGGATTCAGTGTATTCCATTTCCAGCCGTTTGCAGAAGGTACTGCATGGTTGGATTTCTGGGATTTCATAGTTTCCAACAACATCCTTCCTATTGGTTCTCTTATACTTGCACTGTTCTGCTGCAACAAGTTTGGATGGGGCTGGGATAATTTCGTAGCTGAAGCCAATACAGGAAAGGGTCTCAAGATACAGCCATGGATGAAGCCTATATTTAAGTATGTAGCTCCTGCAGCAATAATCTTCATCTACATCTACGGAATGCTCACATTCGCATGGAAATAATATAGAAATACTATATTAGATAAAAGCATAACTGCCGACGATCATTAAGCCGCCGGCAGTTATTTTTATAGGGGGATATATGCCCAAGCTGCAGTTATTGCAGTTTAGGGCTGTTTTGATTTACATTGATTTTTCTTGTCTTATCTTATTAAGACCTTTTCTTCTGTAGAGATATTGTATTGCAAGAAATGTAGGTATTCCGAGAATAGCATACAGCATATACATGCCTCTGTACGAACCTCCGCAAAGATCTGCCACTACACCCGGTATAAAATTAAAGGCCATCATTCCGACATAAAGTGCTATCTGCATTTTTCTTATAGCATCTGCACTCATATGTCCGCCGAGATCCCATGCCCATGAAACAAAGCCGACGCTTCCGAGCGGTGAGCCAAATCCCATAAGCACTGTAGCAATAAACAAAATGTATTCATTATGAACAAATATCGTCAGCAATGTGATCCCCGAGATAAATGCTCCGAAATATATCCTGTTGCATATATATGAGCTGAATCTGTCTGCAAGCCAGCCGTAGCTCAGCTTTCCGGTTCCTACCGAAATGCCTGTGACCGTGAGCAAACCGGCTATTAATGCGGACGAAACTCCTTCATTTTTAAGGAATAATGTATAGAAGCTGTAGCTTGTGCAGCATATAATTCCTATTGCAACACAGGATGGAGCTAAGAATAACCAGTCGGGTCTGCTTAATTCCCTGTCGTCAGCCTCTTCAGCATACTTAGATTCAGATTCCTTTATAGCGTTAGCCTGTCCTGTTCTGACTCCGTAAGGCTTAAGTCCCATGTCCTCAGGCCTGTTCCTCATTATTGCAAACACTATCAGCATTACTGCAAATACAAGTGCGGCATTCAGAAGAAATGCTGTGCGCATTGAAGTACCTTCAATAATATGCGTTATAAGCTGCGGAAGTCCTATGAGTCCGACGCTTGCGGCAAATGTAGTTATACTCATGGCAAGCTTACGCTTTTCGTTAAACCACAGCCCATAGAGCATCGTTATCGGGATATTCGTGCCTAAACCATTGCCGATACCGAGCATAACGGATGCAAGCAGAAAAATCGGCATTCTGTCAGCAAATCCGAATACTACAAAGCTTGAACCGCATAGTATCGTTGCCGCCAGACAGCCTATACGAAGTGAGTATCTTTTATAGTAAATACCGCTGAAAATTACCGCAAGCAGTGACGACATCGATTTCACAGTCATTAATAATGATATCTGTGTATTGCTGATGCTGTATTTTTCAAGAATGAACGGAGCATATACCGAAAACATACCGTCCGTTATGCCGCTGTTGCAATACATCATGAGTGTACAGGCAATGCAGATGACCCAGGCATAATGGATTTTTTTATTGTGAATTCTTAAATATGAATGTGACTGTACAGTTGCTGCCGCACTCACACTGCCATGTATAATCTGACTATCGTTTTGGAGCATTTAACCACCTCTAAAAATTAAATGCCGTAATATCGATGAATTACAGCATTTCGCATAGTTAAATTATACAATTTTATATAGTGTTAACCGCCGCTAAACAGCACACATACCCATATGGGTATGTCGGCAATATCCATTACGATTTGGAATACCAGTCATTTTTCAAGATATTATAAGCTTTATTTTGATTAAAACTTAAAAGCTTAAACAGTCAGTATGCTCAGCCTCTCATCATAAAATATTCCTCAAGCGCATTAAGATTTTCATCGGAATGTTCTATCTCTCTTGCGAATCTGTATGCAGCCTCAATTATGCCGCCATCAAAAACATTCGCTTTGTTGATTTCAAATATCCACCATGTACTGCATATGGCAAGCTTCGCCTTGGAAAATATCCATCCGTCATAAACAGCACCGCAAAAATAAGTATATGTCCAGAACATAAGGAGCTGTTCAGCCTGAATCTCTTCCTCAGCTGTAAGCTTGATATCATCATCCCAGGCCTTCCATGTATTCTCCAGAATGCCCTTCCACTCAGGACTCAGAAGCTCCAGATCAAACAGTATACTGAACATGTCTTTATTCAGGGCATTATAATCAACTTCCGTTATTCCATCGATTTCATGCATATCCTCAATAAATGCCTGCAGGATGTCAAAACGTTCATTATCTATGCATTCCTGTATTCCTGCTGTATAGGCTGTTATGAGCTCAGCCTTATCCTTAAAGGAAAGCTCTCTGCTCTGAATGATATCGAATATCCTGTCTCTTGCATTAAAGAGCAGGAAGTAAAGCTCATCATCAAAGTCCTCGTATTCGGCATCATTTTCAGGTTCATCCGTATCTTCAACAATAAAATCAAGTCTGTCCTTATTGCCAAGTATCAGCCTTGCCGCCTCCGGACATGAAAGCGACAGTGACCATTCTCTAATGCCTCGAAATTCTTCGACATGTCTCGGATATATCCTGCAGGTATCGCATAATGCATCTTCACCCAATGCCCTTTGTATTGAACAAAGTCCGTCATCATCAAGCATGTAGCAATTATTTCCACATTGTGTGAAGCACTGCTCAACAAGATCCACCCCTTCGGCAAGTCTCTTATTAAGCTCACTGTCTCCGGTGTCCTTCGTATATTTATCGATAGCATTATCATCTATCATGATCTGCCATCCGCCTGAGCAGCAGCTTGTAGGACAGGCCCCGGCAGAGCATACAAATTTATCAAAATTATCGCTTTTAATTATTCTCATTATAAATATCTCGCTTAAATGGCTAAAAAATCCGCTTAAATCTCTATCTCCATACCGCAATACATAGGATGGAGTATTTCTCCGAGCTCTTCCTTCAGAACCGCATATGCCTCATCTCCGGTGCAGTGTCCGGTGCAGACATACTTAATTCCGTATTCCTTAAGTGCTCTGCCGACAGTTCTGACCTCATCTTCCGTCTTATTATATAAATGAAATCCGCCGATAAGTGCATAGATATTCTTTCCCGGAAGTGTTTCTTCAACCTCCCTTAAGATATTCATTGTTCCGCCATGAGAACAGCTGTTGAAGATCACAAGTCCCTTTGGGGTTTCAATAACAAGACTCTGCTCATGAGCAAAATCATCCGGCTTATAACCATATTCCGTTTTAAGAAACATATTCTCTCTGATTCCGATCTGCTCTAATCCTGCTGTCTTGTGCGGAATAAGATAAGCGCCCGGTGCAATTGTCACATCGCCCTCAGCAAGAACGATCCTCTCACTATAATCGCTTAAAACATTTTCAGGAATACCAATATAACCATACTCGCCATCCTCATAGGAATAGCAATTAGGTGCAATCGGCTTACGCAGATAGAATTTTGCTCTGCTGTTGACATTAAGAAAATCAGCTATGCCATTTGCATGATCCCAGTGAGCGTGAGACAGTACGGCCGCATCGACCTTCTTAAGATCCTTGCCAAGCTTTTCGGCATTTTCAATGAATAATGCTGAAGCACCGGTATCTAACAGAATATCAGCTGCTTTGGTTTCAATATAAACGCACAGACCCCATTCTCCGGTAAGGCACTCTGTTCCGTTATTATCCACAAGAATTACCGCTTTCATCCTTCTGCCTCCTGATTGCTGCCTGTAAAGTCAGTTCTTTTAAATACTTATGTAATTATACAATAATTTTCCCATCGATAGATATAGTAACTATCTGCCAAGGAATAAACTTCCCACTGGCCTGCAGTGCTAACTTCACAGCCATTTCCAGCCCTCCGCAGCACGGTACCTCCATGCGTACGACTGTAACGCTCTTGATTTCGTTATTTCGCAATATTTCCGTCAGCTTTTCACTATAATTTACACCGTCAAGCTTCGGACAGCCCACCAATGTCACCTTGCCTCTAATAAACTCCTGATGGAAATTTGCATAAGCATATGCCGTACAGTCTGCTGCAATCAGCAATTTTGCATCATTAAAATACGGTGCATTTATAGGAGCCAGCTTGATCTGAACCGGCCAGTTTTGAAGCTGTGATGTCGTAACAGTATCACTTATTCCAGCATTCTCCTCAGAATGCTCTATCATTTGTATTTTGGAGCCGGGACAGCCTTCCTTATTCATATTCTCATGAACCGCAGCTTCGTCATATGCAGCTGCTTCTCTTTCTTCAAATGTGATAGCGCCTGTAGGACATGTTGGGAGACAATCGCCCATCCCGTCACAGTAATCATCTCTCAACAGCTTTGCTTTACCATTTACGAGACCGATAGCGCCCTCATGACAGGCATTTGCACATATTCCGCATCCGTTGCATTTATCTTCGTCAATATGAATAATCTTACGAATCATCTGATTTTCCTCCATTGAAAATATTTTTGCTTTTGTGGCTTAATCGTAGTATGATATATCTAACTTGTATGTTTGATTTCAAACAATAGGAGTGTTTTATGCAGAAATATTTACCGATTTTAAGAAGCTGTCCTTTTTTCACAGGGCTTAATGATAATGAAATACTATCTATTCTTCATTGTGTAAATGCTTCCAAAATCTCCAGACCTCGCGGTTCATATATTTTCAGAGCAGGAGACTCCACAGAAGTTATGGGGCTTGTACTAATCGGTTCAGTATTGATAATTCAGGAGGACCTTTGGGGGCATCGCAATATATTATCCAAATGCTCTGTTGGAGATTTTTTTGGAGAACCCTATGCCTCAAATCCCGGTGCAGTCTTAAATATCAGTGTTGTGGCTGAAACAGATTGTGAAATACTGTTTTTAAATGTTAAGCGTCTGTTAGTCTCCTGTCCGACCGCCTGTGATCATCATCAGAAGCTGATTCGCAACCTTGTCCGCGTACTGGCGAACAGGATCCTGATCTTAAATGATAAGATCACTCATGTCAGCAAACGAACAACAAGAGAAAAGCTTTTATCCTATTTATCTTCTGAATCTATCAGACACGCTTCTCTGTCTTTTGACATTTCTTTTGATCGTCAGCAGCTTGCTGACTTTCTGTGTGTTGACCGTGCAGCTATGTCCGTAGAGCTTTCAAAGCTGCAAAAGGAAGGATTGCTGAAGACAACTCGTAATCATTTCGAGCTGCTTAGGAGCAACTAAATAAGGGGCTGTCGCACTAAGCGGCGGCCCTATTTAAGGACCGCCGCATCATAGCTGTATATTTTTATAAAGCAGATCTATAGTTCTCATTTTTCCTATTAGCCATTTTTAATTATCTTTCATTTTTGGCTAATAGGCTTCACTTTCATATAGTAATACTTCCACAATAAATCAGTTGACTAAAACTATAACAGAAAGTACAAAAAATGCAGTTGCTGCCTTTTGTGAGAGTATGAAAGAAAAATACACCCAATTAAGGGCGCATGAAAAGAAGCACGAGACGGGGATCAAAGTAAGCTTGGTTTCGCAAATGCCTTATTCAATCCGCTTTAATAGACATAAAACAACTCTATTGTCTCACCCAAAGGTCCGGTAAAGAACGCACACCGGATCGGCATGGGCGGATCTGAACAAATCGTCTCATCTTCAGCCTCCTGAGTTACTGTGTATCCTTCACTCCGTACAATTTCGATCCAGGTATCGACATCTTCCGCAGCATTTGTTTCAAATGCAAAGTGATTGAGTCCACCGATTCCATCCATGATCTTACCTGTCGCAAAAATCTCTACGATATCACTTCCGGCACTGAGCATACATCCGGCATCATCACCGGTGCCCCAGCTGCGTACTGTCTCAAGTCCGAGAGTGTCTCTGTAAAAATCGATGACCTTTACATATTCTCCCGCGTCACCACATTTCAGAGCAATATGATGAATGCCACTAAATGCCTTCATGTTTTGCATAGTGTGTCCTCCGTATTCTTTGCTGAATTAATAATCTCCTCCAAAATAATCCGCCTCTATATGAGCCTAATTAAAATGTAACGTTTTTCTCTATCTATATCAACGCATTCCTTTTGAGACGAGATTTGTCAAGGGGATTTTATGCTTTCTGTAACGCAATGATAGAGTTGCTTATTTAAAAGGTCAAATTACACGGCTTATGCGTCAGGTTGTTTGGCAGTAGTTCGATTATGAAGATATCCTTGGACGCAAAGAACTTCTACCGCACTGTGGTTACTCCCTACAGACGGTAGAAGTTCTCAATTCATAGAGCGGTGTAGCGACGCACTATTACGACTATCTTCAAAAGGCTAAGAATTGAAGAATTACATTGCTGATGCCAGTGAAGCACTGTGCGTCTTTTATTCGATGTCTAGATCTACTGTCACCTGGTAGTAATCACAGGCGTGGGCGGTGTAGTTCTTGACATTCTCCTTGGAGATCATGTTCATTTGCAGGAAGGAGCAGAAGACGTAGGCGTTGTCGTCCAGGATCATCTGCTGGAGCTTCACGGCCATTTCGCCACGCTTGGCGGTGTCGAACTCCTTGGATAGTTCTTCGATCAGGGTCGTTACCTCCGGGTTGTCATAGGCACCGAAGTTATAGCTCATGCCAGGGACGCAGGAGGTGGTGAAGAAATACTGGGGATCGCCGGAGGGGGCAGTCACCAGTGCGGAGGCGTAGATATCAAAGCTGCTCATATCGGCCAGGAACTCCCGGCGATTGGCGGTGCAGTTGATGTCCACATCCATGCCAATTTCCTTCAGAGAAGCCTGGACGGATTCGGCAAGCAGTGGCAGCTCCTGACGGCTTGGATAGGTCAGCCAGCGGATTGTCAGCTTCACGCCGTCTTTCTCCCGGATGCCGTCGCCGTCGCTGTCCACCCAACCGGCTTCTTCCAGAACCGCCTTGGCCCCCTCGGGGTCATAGGTCTCGGTCTTCACATGCTCACCGCCGAAGGTGCTGAATCCATCCGGGAAAGCGCCGTTGGCGGGCACGCCGTGGCCATCCAAGAGGGTTTTCACAAAGCCTTCTTTGCTGATGCCCATGGCAATGGCCTTGCGGACGGCATCATCCTGGATAATGGGGCTGGTCATGTTCATACAGCCGAAGAAGGCCCGGGAGGTCTGGATGGCAGAGAACTGATAGCCGCCGTTTTCAAAGTTGGGGTAAGCCTCGTAGGCCATGCCGTAGGCGGCATCAATGTCCCCGGCCTGGAGGGCGGCGGACAGAGTGTCGCCGTTAGAAAGGGTGCGGATGGTCAGATCGTCAATTTTCGGCGTACCATCCCAGTAATAGGTGTTAGGCACCAGAGACAGATGGTCGTCCGTTACCAGCTCTTTGACAACGTAGGGGCCGGTACCGGCCACGATACCGGTGTCAAAATCGGAAGCGTCCACATCGATGATGCAGCCGTAGGGGTCGCCCAGGTAGTTCATCAGGGCGGGGTTGGGTTCGCTGGTGGTAATGGTCAATACCTGACCGTTTGCCTGGACATCCACGATTTTGGTGTCGCTGGGGGCACGGTCGTGAACTTCCAGCAGGTGGTCCAGGCACTGCTTCACGGCTTCTCCGTCCATGTCCCGTCCGGAGGAGAACTTCACGCCATCCCGGAGGGTAACGGTCCAGGTGCAGTTGCCGTCGTTTGTCCAGTCTGTTGCCAGCCAGGGTTCCAGTTCCATGGTATCGGTGTAGTGTACCAGGGTTTCGCCGACACCGTAACGGATGCAGGCCCAGCCATTGTAGGTCCGGTGGGGGTCAACGGTTTCTTCCCAGTTTTCGGAGTTGAAAGTGGTGTCGCCGATGACCATAGTTTTCTTGGCGGCGGTGGAAGCGGTGGTCTGTGCCGTGCTGCCGCTCTGGGTGGGCGTTTCCGCCGCGGGCGTGCTGCTGTTGCCGCAGCCAGCCAGCAGAGAAAGTGCCAGGCAGGCAATCAGCAGAATCGAAATGATTTTTTTCATGTTCTTTTCATATCCCTTTCGTTGTTCTTTTATGTTTTGCCGTACGTCACGGCTTAACATCGGATTTACAATACGCTGTCTATGAGGCGCTTTGTATAGTCGTTTTTGGGGTTGCGGATCACTTCATCCGGAGTTCCTGTTTCCACAATATTCCCATGGTACATGACCAGCACCCGGTCTGCAAATTGCTGCACCAGGGAAATATCGTGGCAGATAAACAGAATGGACAGGCTCTGTCCCTGCTGGGCACGAAGCTCGTTCAGCAGCTCGATGATCTCCTTCTGAACAGTCACATCCAGGGCAGAGGTGGCCTCGTCACAGATCAGCAGTTTCGGCTCAATGGCCAAGGCTCTGGCGATGGCCGCCCGTTGGCACTGACCGCCGCTGACCTGGTGGGGGTAGCGGTCCGCAAATTCCTTTGGCAGGCCACATTTTTCCAGCAGCGCTTCAACCCGTTCCCGGACCTCCTGCTTGGATACGCCAGCGTTTCGCAGGCTTTCCCCAATGCCGTCTCCTAGGGTGCGGCGGGGGTCAAAAGAATCTGTCGGGGTCTGGAAAACCATCTGCATGGTGCGATAAACCTCCCGCAGCGCCTTCCCCTTCAAATGGGTGATGTCCTGGTCGTTCAAGGTAATTTGCCCGGATGTTGCATCTATCAGTCTGGAGATCATATTTACGGCGGTGGTTTTGCCGCTGCCGCTTTCCCCAATGATGGCCAGGCACTCTCCGGGAAACAGCTCAAAGGAAATGCCGTTGACGGCGGTAAAATCCGCCTGCCCCTGCCGGGAAAAGATTTTCGTGAGATTTTCTACTTTCAGAATCGGTTCCATGCTTTCACCTCCGCAGCCGGGGCACGGCGGCCAGCAGTGCCTTGGTATAGTCCGCCTGGGGATTGGACAGAACCTCTTGGGTCCTTCCGTACTCCACGCACACGCCGTCCTTCAGCACCAGCACATTGTCCGCCATGGCACCGATGACACCCAGGTTGTGGGCAACCAGCACAATGGCCGTTCCGAAGGTATCCCGCACCATTCGCATTTCCTCTACCACCTGCTTCTGGATGGTCACATCCAGGGCGGAGGTGGGTTCGTCCGCAAGCAGAATGCGCGGATTCAGCAGCATCGCCGCCGCAATGCCCACACGTTGCTGCATTCCCTCGGACAGCTCAAAGGAGTAGCTTCCGAGAATGCGCTTTCCATCCTCAAAGCCCAGCTTGGAGAGCAACTCCAGGGCCTTAATTTCAAAATCCGCCTTGGAGATCTTTCCATGTTCCTTCATGGTTTCGTACAACTGTGCGCCAACAGTCCGGATGGGACAGAAGGCACTGCCGGAACTCTGGAAAATGTAGCCCAGCTCCGGGCCGTTGAGCCCGCGAAGCTCTTTCGGGGACAAATCGGGGAGGTTCTTCCCCTTGTACCAGATATCTCCCCTGGTGACACAGCCCTCGCTTCCCAGCAGCCCCATGGCCGCCTTGATGAGGGTACTCTTGCCGCTGCCGCTTTCGCCCACGATGCCCAGAATCTCACCGGGAGCCAGGGTAAAGCTCACATCCCGGATGGCGGGCTGACCCAGGTAGGAAATATCCACATGATCGTATTTCAGTAGTTTCTCCATTGATCACCTCCGGCTCTTGGGGTCCGCGTAGTCCCGGATGGTATCGCCCAGAAGATTGAAGATCATCACCGAGATGAAAATGGCAATGCCGGGGCTGAAAGTGATCCAGGGAGAAGTGGTCATGAGGCTCCGGGTGTCGCTCATCATACTGCCCCACTCCGGGATGGGGGGCTTTGCGCCCAGCCCCAGGAAACTCAGGGCTGCCAGCTCCATCATCATGGTGCCGATGTCCAGCATGGCCGTTACCAGGATGGGCCCGATGATATTCGGTAAAATGTGCTTGAAAATAATTTTCCCCGTGCCGCTGCCGGAGAGCCGCACCGCCTTCATCCACTGGGTTTCCTTCTGACTCAGAGTCTGGCTCCGGGCGATTCGCGCGTACTTGGGCCAGGAGATGGCCGCCAGGGCGATAATAGCGTTTTGCAATCCGCCGCCCAGGGACCCGGCCACCGCCAAAGCGAACACCAGCCCCGGGAAGGCCAGAAACACATCAGAAATACGCATCAACACCGTGTCCACCCAGCCGCCAACCCAGCCGCAGGTGACACCCACCGCCGTTCCCAGTGCGGTGATAACGGCAACCAGCAAAAGGGTAGAAAAAATACTGGCACGGCTGCCCGCAATGACCCGGGACAGCATATCCCGGCCGTACCGGTCTGTTCCCAAGGGATGGGCGCTGGTAGGAGCCTGCTTGGCAATATCCAAGTTTTGCAGGTAGGGGTCATAGGGGGTGAGATATTCGGAAAAGAAAGAACACACAATCAGAATGACTGCCAGCGTGCCGAAGATAATCAGCCGGGTTTTTACCGTATTCTTTCGCAGCGTCTGCTTGCGAACCGTTACTTCGCTCATCCTTCCTGCACCCCCAATCGGATTCTCGGGTCGAGAACATGATAGAGAATATCCGTGATCAGATTCACCATCACATAGATAATGGCCATCCAGACCACATAGGCCTGGATCATGGGGTAGTCCCGCATGGTGATGGAGTCTACCGCCAGCTTGCCAACCCCGTCCCACATAAAGATGCTTTCAATAATGGCGGTGCCGCCAAGCAGACTGCCGATGGACAGGGCCAGCAAGGTAATAATGGTCAGCATGGAGGATTTGAGGACGCTTCGCCACAGTGTCACGCTGCCCCGGACTCCCCGGGCCTTGGCTCCCAGCACATAGTCCTTGTTCAGCTCCTCCAGCACCGTGGCCCGCACCTGCCGCATGTACTTGGCGGACATGGCGATGGCCAGGGTCAGCGTGGGCAGAATGGCGCTTTGCACGGTGGTTCCGTTGGAAATGACGGGCAGTATCCTCCACCGGATGGAGAACACCTGCATCAGCAGCAGCGCCACAAAGAAGTTGGGCAGACTGTTGCCCACAAAGCTGAAAAACCGCAGGAAATAATCTGTAAACCGGTCATGCTTCACCGCCGCCCAGATGCCAAGGGGGATAGAGATGACCACGGTAGCCACAATGGACAGAACTGTCAGCAACAGCGTTGCTGGGAGCTTCGACACAAAGGTATCGAATACATTCTTTCCGGAAACGTAGCTGATGCCCATATCTCCGGTCAGGAGGCCTTTCAGCCAGGAGCCATACTGAACGAGGAATGGCTGGTCCAGGCCCAGCTCCGCCCGTTTGGCATCAATGATCTCCTGGGCCACCGCACCTTTGTCGCCGTACAGCTCGATGACGGCATCGCTTCCCGCGGCTCGCATCATGGCAAAGGACAGAAATGTGATGCCCAGCAACACTGGGATCAGCTGCAAAAAGCGCTTGTCTATGTATTTCTTCAAATTTCGATTCCTTCTTTCTTTCAGCTTTCCATCAGCTTCGCTTTCCAGCCCTCTACCAGGAACATGGGAGTGGAAGCATTGTTGATCCGTTCTTCTCTGGTCCATACCTGCCGCCAGATATGCTCGTCGGCGCTGGCATAGATGCCCAGTCCCGCCAGAACGGACAGATCCCACTGGGGCCGTTGCTGCCGGGACAGGGGCGTCTGCCGGGCAATGGTCTCCATAGCGTCTACATCCGTTCCGGCATTTTCGTCCCGCACGTCGGAGACAGCCAGATTCTCCCGATCCTGTTTATGCCCCAGGTTTGCTTTTTCATCCCAGAGATAGCGATACCAATTGGCATCGAAGTTCGGCAGCAGTCCGCCGGGGGCCAGAACTCTTGTCCAGTGCCAGTAGGCCTTCTCCGGGTCGTGGAGATTCCAGGTCACATTCCGGGTCACCAGCACATCAAAGCTGTGGTCGTCAAACAGCAGCGCCTCGGCGTTCATCTGCCGGAAGTCGATTCTGTCCGCCAAGGCTCCGGCATTGGCCCTCGCCTCCTCCAGCATGGAAGCCGTGTAGTCCACAGCCGTGACCCGGTAGCCCATCTCCGCCAGAATGATGGCAAAGAATCCCGGACCGGTGCCCACATTCAGCACCCGGATGGAGCTTGGCTTTCTGCCGGGGAACCGGGCAGCGATCCGTTCGGAAATGGTGCGGCCCCAGATATGCTTCTGGTCCGTCTCCAGCTCCTCCTGATTGACCCCCGGAATAGCCGGAGGCCCGGTTGGCCCAATAGTGGATGTTCTCTTCTTCGTAACTTACAAACTGTCTCATAACGCAGCTCCTGATAAGAATATCCTGGCGGAATAAGCACTGCACGGCATTCTCACAGTGCGGCGCTTACCCTGGTAGGAAAGAATTTTTAGGGGGTGTATTAACCGTAGCTATATAATAACACAGCTTTTCCGCCACGGAAGCCCACCGGGGGGATAGATTTTCTCATTTTATTTTCTCGCATAAATCCTAAACATGGGTGCGTTTACCAGGTCTGCATCCCCTAGAACTCTCTGTCCTACTGTCAAGTCTGCCCGGCAATCCGTAAAGCCCAGCTTTTTGAGTATGGCGATATCCCACTCAGGCCGCTTCTGCCCCACATCCATGGCCAAAGTGATGGCATTGTTTTCCTCTACCAGAGCCTGGGTCATACCCACATGGCCATAGGGACTGTCCGGTGCCACGGAGCAGTTCTGGGTGCTCTCGCTACGGACATTTTCGGCATAGTCCGCATCGAAATTCAGAAGCGTTCCACCGGGCTTTAGTACCCGGTGCCACTGGGCATAGGCCTTCTCCGGCTCCGGCAGGGTCCAGGTCAGGTTCCGGCTTAGCACCACGTCAAAGGTGTCGTCCGCAAAATCCAATGCCTGGGCATCCATCTGCCGGAAATCAATAGCCAGTCCCAGACCCTTCGCCATAGCGGAGGCCTCCTCCAGCATGGCAGGGGTTAAATCAATGCCTGTGACCTGATGGCCCAAATGCGCCATCAGAATGGCAAAAAAGCCCGTTCCGGTGCCAACGTCCAGGATGCGGAGGTGATTTTTCGGCGGCAGCGCTGCCTCCAATTCTTCCAGCCAACGCTTACCCATGGCATTGCTTAGCTCATTTTTCCGAATCGTCCCAAAATCATGGGAACGGATTGTCCAGTACCGCACAACTCGGTTTTCTATTTCCTGATTGTTCATGTAGCGCTCTCCTCATTTGCCCGGTTTTTCACATGGAGCTATTTCCGGGTTTCCGCGTAAACTTATAAGCAAACATAGCCGTAAACGCCGCCCCGGAAAGGATCCAGGACGAAATGTATATCCAAATAATGCAATCCATACTTTCATACCTAGGAAGCACAAACAAGATGCCGATGGCCCGGAACAGGCAGATACTCAAAAGCGTCGTCACCATAGGGGCGAGGGTATCACCGGTGCCGCAGCAAGCCCCGGAAAAGGACTCCGCAAAGGTGTAAAACACATAGAACGGACACATCAGCGCCATATAATGGGACACCAGGGGGACGATCTGCGCCGCATCCTGTTCCGCGATAAACCAGCGTCCGAAAGTGCCCGCCCCGACATACAGCACCAAGCTGACGATGCCAACGGCTCCAGCAGACATAGCGGCCCCGTCAATGTTCCCCGTCTGACCCGGTGCCACTGTTTTGCCCCGATATTCTGCGCCACATAGGTCGTCAACGCTGGCGGTATGTGCCGCCCATTTCCTCAAATAGAGATTTCATAAGAATCAGATCCTTTTTGTGTTGATTTTCGGCAATTATAAGGATTATTCTACTCCTTTCCTACAACTGCTGTTCCATTCACCACAAATGAGCCGCAGTCATATGTATTAGGTGGGAGAAACCACCCT
>CAKSBC010000017.1 GCA_934438085.1 uncultured Lachnospiraceae bacterium | reverse complement strand
TTCTTGAGAAAAAATCTGTTTTATCCACAAAAGAAAAAAGACGCGTGAAAAAACTTTCATTTTTTCACACGCCCTTTTTTATTCGTTGACATTTATTAAATATCTTCTTTATTTAATAGCCTCTTTATTTAATATTTTTTGTTTAAATGCTTCGCTTTACCTAACTTCTTTGCTTCATTTCTTCAGTTATCTCTATGCTCGGCGTCGTAAGCTTCCATGTCCATGATTCCCTTAACTATCATTTCCTCTGTTACGGTATAAGGGAACACTCTGACATCAATACCTGCAAGAGCTTTCTTTGTTACAGTAGAAAGATCTCCGGCAACTGCATCTATATCAGCAAGTCTGGTCGGAAGTCCTATAGATCTGCTGAAGCGGTAAAGCTCGTCACGCTTATCAAACTGTTCATCTACAGTAAGCATTACCAGTATTCCGTAAGAAACGACCTCGCCGTGAAGATGTCCGTTAGCCTCTACCGAATCCACCATCGTAAATCCGTTATAGATTGCATGTGCAAGCCCTGTGGTATAATCCACCTGAACAAAATTTGATACAAAGCCTGTAGATACAATAATTCCTAATACGACCTCTTCAAGCTCATAGGTCACTGTATTTGCCTTGCAGTCGTCCATAGCCTTTTCGCCCCAGCGAATGATCGGATCTGCGCACATTGAGCTTATAGCTATTCCCATAGCATCACTGTGTGACGGTACTGCATCTCTTGATGAAATCGTACACTCAAAATATTTTGCCATGGTATCTCCGATACCTGCCCACAGATATCTGTCCGGAGCCTCGGCGATGATCTGTGTATTTATAAATATATGAGTTGCCGGAACCTTTGAAAATTCATACTGATCCAAAGAACCGTCAAGATTGTACATTATAGCAAGTCCGGTGCATGAAGCGCAGGTAGAAGCTATAGTCGGAAATGTAAAGAAAGGTCTGTTTGTACGATGTGCCAAAGCCTTTCCTGTATCTATTGCCTTTCCTCCGCCTACAGCAAATATCATATCTGCATCGGCCGCCTGAGGCTCTATCTTATCGACATTTTTATAAGAAGCCTCTCCGCCGTATAAATACGGTCCGATCACCTCTATACCGGCATCCTTACATGCTGCGATTATCTTATCAGCTGCTGCCTTAAGCGCACGCTCGCCTCCTATTATCGCCGCCTTTTTGCCGTATGCAGGACAAATGTTTTTTATATCATCATAGGCATCAACGCCAACTGAATATCCCGGAAATAACATTCTGTTCATTTTTATATCCTCTGTAATCTGTCAAATGTATTTATTTACATATATTTCATATGCATATTTGAATCGCCGTTTTCTTTTATGTACTTTCTGTTCTTATAGTAACCAACCGTCAGGAACGGGATAACTACTATGATAATGCCAAGATAACCGCAGTAGCCGTAGCCGTATTTGATAATATTGGTAAGTCCCGCAAGTGATATTCCCATAGAGAGAATGATTATAAATGCAGAGACGATCGCGCTTCTTACAGGTACCTTTTCTATCTTTGAGAAAATGCTGAGCTTTTCAAAACGTGAAACGAAGCCGAATGAAGTTGTAACGCCGGTTGATACAAGACATAAAAGCAGGCATATTGCATATATTACCGTAAGCCACGCCATACCCATCTGGTTGCAGGTGGTAAGTGTAGGTATAGTTGTTCCTCCATCTATTGTTGTATATACAGGGCTCCATGACTGAAGCATGAAAACTGAAAGCACTAATGCCACTGTATTCATAACAAATGAAAACCACATTGATTTTGCACAGCCCTTACTGTCAGGAAGGTGAGTTGCGCAGGCAACCATTGTAGGCATGGTCACGCACTGAAATCCGGCATAAACAAATGAATTGGAAATTGCCTTTTTAACGCTTCCAAAGCCGTTTGCGGTAAAGTCAGCCTTTAAAATATCTCCCAAGCTTGCGCCGCCCTTTACTATACCGATTGCATAAATAGTTATTGCGGTAACAAGTATTATGATGCCCATATATGCCGTAGCCTTTCTAACAAGATCCGCTCCGAATATCGTCAGCACCAAAACTATCGCTCCGACAGCCGCTATTCCGACATAGTAGTTAAGTCCGAAATATCCTTTAAGCGCCGACGCTGCTCCGGATATTGCAGCAGCAACAGCCATAAGCACCATTATGTTGAAGAATATCTCGAATATCCATTCAAGCTTGTCAAACGGATGAAAAAGTGTATTGAAAAGCTCTTTATAAGTCTTAAGACCTCTTGCGTTATACATTATCATTGCTTCACGCATAGTAAGAGTAAGAAGAAGCATTGCAAGTACTGCAGATAGTGCTCCCGGCCAGCCAAGGCTTACATAATATGTATTAGCCTGATTGCCTGTTGCAAATCCGCCGCCTGCATGTGCGGAGAATAATACCGCACCTACAGAAAACGCTAATCCGAATGATGTCTTCTTATTGTCTCCCGTATATATCTTACCCATAGTTTCTTTGTTGCTCCTCTGATTTATTTCACGCTCCGATCTAATATATTCACATAAAAGCTCTATGTTCATGCTCACATATAAACGCCTTGATCGTTGCTGACACAGAAGATACCATATATTTTGTAATATTGCTGAATTTCGATGGCATTTTCCCGTGAAAATGCCGATTTTAAGTTCAATGATAACCACACAACAAAAAAACACATAGCTGCCAGTTATAGCTTGCAGTTATGTGTTTATGTTTTTATTTGCAAATATTATTTATACCAAGCTTCTTCTCAATAATACAGCTCAACCATATCTATACAGCATTGCCGGAATCAGCATTAATATTCCTTAAAAGCAAGATTAATAATATTAATTAATATTAATAATATTCCTTAACCGGAGTGTCAAAGTAATGTCTGAGAAGTTCAGGCACATATACGCCCTTGTCTGTAACAAGTCCGGTTATAAGATGCGGCGGCACTATATCGAATGCAGGATACAGTCCGTGAACCTCCGGGCGGCAGTTTCTTATGCCTCTTGCCGAAAGCACCTGCTCAGGGTCCCTCATTTCGATCGTAATATCATCCTTTGTCTTTTTTCCAAGATCCGGAAGTCCTGTCACATAATAAGGTATCCCGAAATATTTGCTGAGTATGGCAATCTGGAACGAGCCAACCTTATTGGCGATGTAACCGTCCAGCGCCATTGCATCACATGCTGAGGTGAAAAGGTCTATCCCCTGTGTCTGCAGTGCCCATGCGATCATATTGTCAGATACAACAGTAGTATCTATACCCATTTCTGCAAAGCAGCTTGCAGTAAGTCTTGCTCCCTGGAAGAACGGTCTGGTCTCTGCGCAAAAGGCTTTAAATGTCTTATTTTTTCTGTGTGCCGCTCTGATAACAGTGGCTATAATAGTTTCGCCGTAGCACTGTGTAAGAATAGTTCCGTTGTCAGGAATAATATCACAAAGGTAATCTCCCACTATCTGCATAGTGGAATAGCGTCTGTTAAGTGACTCTATAGCTCTGTCTACACAGGCCTGTACGGTATCCTTACCTTCCTTTAATGCCTTAAGCGCCGAATCAAGACAGTGTCCGGTAACCTTTCCGTAACGATGAGCTGCTGTCGGTCTTGAATTAGCAAGCTCCTCAGAAGCCTTTTTCAAAAACTCCTCCTGTTCCTTTTCGGGCTTATCCTTGCATTCATAGGCAGCTAACGCCATACCCATTCCTACAGCAGTATAAGGTCCTGTGCTTTGTGTGACCATATCCTGGATGCACTTTACCACTTCTCTGTAGTCGGTGCACTCAACGAATTTTACTTCTGTAGGATAAACTCTGCGGTCAAGAATCCTGACCTTTCCGTTTTCATACCATGCAACATTTTCATATTTAAGAAGAAACGGCATATCGTTATCACAGCGTTCCATAAATTTCCTCCGTATTCCTGATCCTCCAAGGATCAATTTAATCTGAGCGCGTTTGCTCGCACGCTCATTTGCTCTTTAATTTTATTATAAATTGTGCGATAATGGCAACGTAATAAAGCACATTTTTTTATTTTGAAAACTGCGGAGGATAATTACATGATATACACTCATGAAGTTGAGGTGATGTGTCCTGTTGCTCAGGGCGTTCATCACGGCGCAGCCCCTATCCCGGAAGAAGGTAAATGGGTTCAGGCAAAAGAAATTAAGGATATTTCCGGTTTCACTCACGGCATAGGCTGGTGTGCACCGCAGCAGGGTGCCTGCAAGCTTTCATTAAACATAAAGGACGGCATTATTCAGGAGGCCCTTGTTGAGACCATCGGATGTTCAGGTATGACTCATTCAGCTGCTATGGCTTCAGAAATACTTCCTGGCCTTACTATTTTAGAGGCTCTCAATACCGACCTTGTATGCGATGCCATCAATACTGCCATGAGAGAGCTTTTCCTCCAGATAGTATACGGACGTTCACAGTCTGCATTCTCAGATGACGGTCTTGCAATCGGTGCAGGTCTTGAGGATCTCGGAAAAGGTCTCCGTTCACAGATTGGAACCATGTACGGTACTCTCAAGAAGGGACCTCGTTACCTTGAAATGGCTGAGGGCTATGTCACAGGAATCGCTCTTGATGACAAGGATCAGATTATCGGATACCAGTTTGTTTCTCTCGGAAAGATGACAGACTTTATCAAAAAGGGTGACGATCCTAACACTGCCTGGGAAAAGGCAAAGGGTCAGTACGGCCGCATTGATGATGCGGTAAGGATCATTGATCCTCGTACCGACAAGGAAATAGAGAAGAAATAAGAAGGGAGGACTTTACAATGGCACTTTTTGAAGGATATGAAAGAAGAATAGATAAAATTAACGCCGTCCTCAATTCTTACGGTATAAAGGATATCGAGGAAGCAAGAAAGATTACTGAGGATGCCGGACTTGATGTATACGGCATGATTAAAGGAATTCAGCCTATTTGCTTTGAGAATGCATGCTGGGCATACATCACAGGTGCTGCCATCGCGATTAAGAAAAACTGCAGAAATGCAGCAGATGCAGCCGCAGCTATCGGAGAAGGTCTTCAGTCCTTCTGTATTCCGGGTTCAGTAGCCGACAACAGAAAGGTCGGTCTCGGACACGGTAATTTAGGAAAAATGCTCCTCTCTGAGGATACTGAGTGCTTCTGCTTCCTTGCAGGACACGAGTCATTTGCAGCAGCTGAGGGAGCTATCGGTATAGCTAATAATGCAAATAAGGTTCGTAAAAAGCCTCTTCGCGTTATCCTTAACGGTCTCGGAAAGGATGCAGCTGTTATCATTTCAAGAATAAACGGCTTCACCCACGTTGAGACTGAGTATGATCCATATACCAACACTGTAAAGGAAACCGGACGCACAGCTTATTCCAACGGACCAAGAGCCAAGGTCAACTGTTACGGTTCGAACTCTGTTCCTGAGGGCGTAGCTATCATGTGGAAGGAAAATGTTGACGTTTCTATCACCGGAAACTCAACCAACCCTACACGCTTCCAGCATCCTGTTGCAGGAACCTATAAGAAGGAGCGCATAGAGGCAGGAAAGGCATACTTCTCTGTTGCATCAGGCGGCGGAACCGGACGTACACTTCATCCTGACAATATGGCTGCAGGTCCTGCATCCTACGGTATGACAGATACTCTCGGACGTATGCATTCAGATGCACAGTTTGCAGGATCTTCATCTGTTCCTGCTCACGTTGAAATGATGGGCCTTATCGGTGCCGGAAACAATCCAATGGTCGGTATGACTGTTTCTGTAGCGGTTGCCATCCAGCAGGCAGCTGAGAACGGAAAGTTCTGAATTTAATATTTTGGGTAAAATTTGAGCGCCGGCATAGTGCCGACGCTCTTTTTTCATCCGTATTTAAGCTCTTCAGCTTTTGAATATTTTTATTTTCTTGCCATGAGAGCTTTGATTCCCTGCTCGAGTCCGTCAACAGAAAGGTCATACATCTTGAATTTCTGAGCAAGATCAAGATGGGTCTGTGACCAGAAGTTTCTGTACTGCGGAAGCGGCTCAGGATTGAGCCAGATCAGATATCTGTACTGTGCCTTAAAGCGCTCCAGCCATTCCATTCCGGAATACTGCTGGTAGGTCTTATTTCTCCAGTCATAGCGATGCTCTACTATCTCATAAGGATTCATAGCCGCATCTCCGACTATTATAACCTTATATTCACTGCTGTAGTTATTGAGTATCCAGTCTGTAGATATGCCGTCCTGCATCCTCATGCGCGGATCGGTATACATGGTTTCATAAATACAGTTGTGGAAATAATATGTATGAAGCTCCTTGAAGTAGTTCGTCTTGGTGGCTGCCTGGAACAGCATATTGCATATCCCGTTGTACCAATCCATTGATCCTCCGCTATCCATAAGCAATAAAAGCTTGATGGCATTCTTACGAGGATTCTTATATCTAAGTTTCAGATTGCCGGCATTATTACAGGTATCACTGATAGTACCTTCGATATCAAGCTCTTTTTCGGCAGTCGGATCGTCTGTTGAAAATGCACGAAGCTTTCTGAAGGCCATCTGATAAGATCTTGTATCAAGAGTCTTATCTGTACGAAAGTCCTTAAAGGTTCTGTCCGTTGCAACAGTCATTGCCGTTCTGTGCATACTTTCACCGGCTATTCTTATTCCGTTCGGAAACCATCCGCTGTTTCCGTAGCCCGTACGTCCCTGGGTTCCAACCCATTTTGTACCGCCGTTATGCTCTCCGTCCTGCTTTTTAAGAGTCTCCTCCATTTTTTTGAGAAGATCCTTGAAGTCCTGATCCTTATAGAAGCCATCTAACTTTTCATCTTCAAACTCTCTGCCGAGGTGATCCTTCGGCTTCTTAAGCCAGTTCATGACCTCATCCGGAACAGGGCCTTCGAACGGTACATTTCTAAAGACTTCCGCAAAGGTCTGATCATATTTATCAAACTCCGCCTCAGTCTTTATAACGATAGCACGTGCAAGGTAGTAAAATCCGGTAAAGCTCTGATGATGAAGTCCTTTTTCAAGGGCATCCATAAGAGTCATCCATTCACCCACTGACACGTCCAGGCCGTTTTTCCTAAGTGCGTAAAAGAAATTCAGGAACATAATATATCCCTGCCTATTATCTTAAATTTTTTGCTAATGTTACAAGATCCTTGTCCTTTTTTAGAAGAATTCCTGCAAAAGGTATCTCTTTCTTGATCTTATCAGGGTTAACTCCGCTTGTGGAAAGAGCACGGATCCAGTCAATAAGCTCTGATGTGCTCGGCTTCTTGTCTATGTTGCTGATTTCTCTGATCATATAGAATGCAGCCATAGCCTGTCTTAAGAGCTTATCGTCAAGATTCTCAAAGTGAACCTTAATGATTTCTTCCATCTGTGCCTGATCAGGGAACTCGATGTAATGGAAGATACATCTTCTTAAGAATGCATCAGGAAGCTCCTTTTCAGCATTTGATGTGATAATAACCACAGGTCTCTTCTTGGCAGTTATTGTCTCACCTGTCTCAGGAATATTGAACTCCATCTTGTCAAGCTCCCATAAAAGGTCATTAGGGAACTCTATATCTGCCTTATCGATCTCATCAATAAGAAGAACTACCTGCTCATCTGAAGTGAAGGCATCTCCTAATTTTCCTAATTTGATGTACTTTGCAATATCATCTACTCCGTTTGTTCCGAACTGTGAATCATAAAGTCTCTGAACTACGTCATAAACATAAAGTCCGTCCTGCGCCTTGGTGGTTGACTTTATATTCCAGATAATAAGCTTCTTTCCGAGCGCATGTGCAATAGCCTCAGCAAGCTTTGTCTTACCTGTTCCCGGCTCACCCTTTACAAGAAGCGGTTTTTCCAGTGCCATAGCAATGTTGACTGTTGAAAGCAGATCCTCCGAAGCAACGTACTGATCATCTCCGCGGAAGCCTGTTGTTGTAAAATTATCCATCGTTTATTTCTCCTGAGTAATCTTTTATTTTAAGCAGTATTTGATATTTATCCGTTTTTAATATTTATCAAATGTTGATTTCTTCAACCGTGGTCTGTGCTCCGGCGATCATAGGCTCGATCTTCTTAAGAAGAGCATCAACCTGCTGAGGGCAACGTCCGATATACTTTGAAGGCTTTAAGATATCGTTGATCTCCCCTTCTTTAAGTCCTAACTTCGGCTCTGCTGCAAGCAGGTCCATAAGTCCGCCCTTCTCGCCATTCTTCATGCGTGCTGTTGCTGTCATTGTGCAGCCTCTTATAATCTCATGAAGCTCCTGACGGTTTCCGCCCTTCTTTACTGCCTCCATCATGATATTTTCGGTAGCAATAAACGGAAGATATTCCATAACAGCGCTCTCGATAACCTTTTCGTTGACTCTCATTCCTGCCGCAACATTTCCGGCGATCTTAAGTATTGCATCAGCACAAAGGAAGCCTTCAGGCATTGATATACGTCTGTTTGCAGAATCATCAAGAGTTCTCTCAAGCCACTGTGTAGACGCTGTCATAGGAGCATTCATTGCATCTGCCATAAGGTATCTTGCAAGTGAGCATATGCGCTCGCAGCGCATAGGATTTCTCTTATAAGGCATAGCTGATGAACCGATCTGGTTCTCCTCAAACGGCTCGTCTATCTGTCTGTCATGCTGTAAAAGTCTGATATCATTAGCCATGCGATAGCAGCTCTGAGCAATTGATGAAAGTACATTGAGGATACGTGAATCCTGCTTTCTAGGATATGTCTGTCCGCAGACATCATAAACTTCCTTGAATCCGAAGTGGTCACAGAGCATCTGATTCATCTTGTCGATCTTTGCCTCGTCTCCCTCATAGAGATCCATGAAGCTTGCTTCTGTACCAGTTGTTCCTCTCATTCCGCGAAGCTTCATAGTGCCGAGTACATACTCAAGCTCATCAAGATCCGAAACAAGATCCTGTATCCAAAGGCTGGCTCTCTTACCTACAGTAACAAGCTGAGCCGGCTGATAATGTGTATAGCCTAATGTCGGAAGCGCCTTGTAGCGGTCAGCAAAAATGCTGAGAGATTTTATAACGGATTTAAGCTCTTCCTTAAGATGAACAAGTCCGTCACGATAAATAATAAGGTCGGCATTGTCTGTTACATAACAACTTGTTGCTCCTAAATGTATAATACCTGCTGCCTTAGGTGCAACCTTACCGTATGCATACACATGAGCCATAACATCATGACGCACTTCCTTTTCACGGGCTCTTACAACGTCATAATCTATATCTGTGATATGTGCCTTAAGCTCTTCAACCTGCTCCTTGGTTACAGGAAGTCCAAGCTCATGCTCTGCCTCTGCAAGCACTACCCAAAGCTTTCTCCATGTCTGATATCTTGTATCTGCTGAAAAAAGCTTCAGCATATATTCTGATGCATATCGCTGTGACAAAGGTGATTCGTAACTATTATTCATTTGGATCAAATATCTCCTTAATTATAATGTATAAAGCAACAGCGCTTTATCTGTCTGTTAAACTTCAAAAGCGCTGCAAACATCAGGGTTAATGCTGCCGCACTGCCTGCTCATGTCTGATATTTCGGATTTCAGCTGCTTAAGGCAGATCACTGCCGCAGTTAAAAGGCGGGTCAATATTATCTCTTTATGTACTCATCTCTCTCAGCGCCTACCGAAACATAAGATATGCGGCAGCCTATAGCCTTCTCCACATACTCTACATATTTCTGAGCCGCCTCAGGAAGATCCTCAAACTTTCTGATTCCGGTTATATCGCACTTCCAGCCGTCCATGTATTCGAATACAGGCTTAGCGTCTTTAAGAAGTACAGGGAATGGGAAATCCTCTGTCTCTTCACCGTTAACAATATACTTCGTGCATACCGGGATCTTGTCCATATAATTGAGGACATCCAGCTTTGTGAGAGCTATCTCTGTAGCACCCTGGATCTCAACACCGTAGCGTGTAGCCACAATATCGATAGGTCCTACTCTTCTCGGTCTTCCTGTCTTTGCACCGTACTCTCCGCCTGCATTTCTAAGTTCGTCAGCCTCCTTGCCGAACCATTCACAGGTGAATGGACCTTCTCCTACGCATGATGAATATGCCTTAACAACACCTACTATTCTGTCAACCTTTGCGTCTGTAAGTCCTGAACCTACAGGTGCATATGAAGCTATGGTATTGGATGATGTTGTAAATGGATGGATACCGTTATCAAGATCTCTGAGTGATCCGAGCTGAGCCTCGAAAAGTATGCTCTTTCCTTCAGCCTGAGCTTTCTTCATGAAACGTCTGGTATCGCATACGAAAGGCTTGATCTTCTCGCCGTACTCATTGAGCCAGTTCATGATGCCCTCAAGTGTATAAGGCTCTGCGCCGTAAACATTCTGAAGAGTAAGGTTCTTCCACTCCATAATATCAGCAACATGCTGCTTAAGATGCTCAGGGTAGAAAAGCTCTCCTGCAAGGATAGTCTTCTTCTGATACTTATCCGAATAGAACGGAGCGATACCCTGCTTTGTTGATCCGAACTTTTTGTCGGCAAGTCTTGCCTCCTCAAGTCCGTCTAAGTCTCTGTGCCAAGGAAGGAGCAGTGAAGCTCTCTCACTTATCATAAGATTTGAAGGATTAATATCAACACCCTGTGATATAACCTGATCAATTTCCTTTGAAAGGTTTTCCGCATCAAGAGCAACTCCGTTTCCAAGTATGTTGACAGTGCCCTTTCTGAAGATACCTGATGGAAGAAGATGCAGTGCGAACTTACCGAATTCATTGATTACGGTATGACCGGCATTTCCGCCTCCCTGGAATCTGACTACAACGTCATAATCCTCTGTAAGCAGGTCGACCATACGGCCCTTACCTTCATCTCCCCAGTTAATACCTACGATAGCACAATTTGACATATGTCTCTCGCCTCCGTTTAATAACATTAACAGCTGTCCGAACATAAATAATGAACGGAGCTTAAGGATGCAGCTCCTTTTGCTGTTTTAATCTGAATAATAAATTTATGCGGTTTCTGCTGTCAGCCCTCACCGACACAAAATGCCACTCTTATATTTTACCTATATTCGATTATTAATCAAGCGATTTTGGCTAATTGTATAACGAATAATACTCATTAGCCCGATATTTTATCTTGACAATCATTCCTTTAACTTCTATCTTTTTATTAAGCGTTCAGAGTCGAACAAAAGTAAGAGGTCCTCTTACTTAGTTTTGGCTGTTCGGACAGCCTTATACAGTTTTCGATCCTATGCTTTGGTATAAGTCTTTTCAGGCTTTTCCGAGGCATTTATTATTATAATAGGAGCATACTATGAAATATTCAGTATCCGAAGTCATCCAATATGTTCGCGAGGAGGATGTCAAATTCATCCGTCTTGCCTTCTGTGATATTTACGGAAATCAGAAAAATATGGCCATAATGCCTTATGAGCTTGAAAGAGCCTTCCGCTTCGGCATGCCGGTAGACGCTTCAGCCATAACAGGCTTTGATGCGGATAATGCCTCAGATCTGTTTCTGCATCCGGATCCTTCAACACTGACACAGCTTCCTTGGAGACCTGAGAGCGGACGCGTTGTCCGTATGTTCTGCAATGTCACTCATGCCGACGGAACTCCTTATTGCGCTGACTGCAGACATTTGCTGGAGGAAGCAGTTTCAAAGGCAGCAGACTACGGTATCAAATTCCGCTTCGGCACATCCATGGAGTTTTATCTTTTTAAGACTGATGAGGACGGCACACCTACTGCTGTCCCTCATGATAATGCAGGCTATATGGACATAGCTCCGGCAGATAAAGGTGAAAATGTCAGACGTGAGATCCAGCTTACCATGGAGCGTATGGGCATACAGCCGGAAAGCTCCCATCATGAGGAAGGCCCCGGACAAAATGAAATTGATTTCATAAGTGCTGAACCTCTGAGCTGTGCTGATAATGCTGTCACCTTCATCTCGGTAGTAAAAACCATTGCAGCAAGAAACGGACTGTTTGCAGATTTTTCTCCAAAGCCTGTAATCGGTCTTCCTGGAAGCGGACTGCATATAAGCATAGAAGTCACATCCGAGGACAACGAGGATCTTCTTGATAATGTAATCGCCGGCATAATGGACAAAATAAGCGATATGACAGTCTTCCTGGATCCTGTAGCAAACTCCTACGAAAGACTCGGTCGAAACAAGGCTCCGAGATTCATCAGCTGGTCAAAGGGTGACAGATCCCACCTTTTCCGTATACCTCCTGCTCCTGACGGAGCAAGAACAGCAGAGCTGCGTTCGCCTGACCCGACTGCAAATCCTTATATCGCACTTGCACTGCTTATTTACGCCGGACTCCACGGCATAAAAGAGCAGCTCAAGCTTTCTGATGCCTGTGATATAGACCTTTATCTTGCAAATGAAGATATCATTAACAAATTTTCAAAGCTTCCTTCTAATATTGAGAAGGCAAGAAAACTGGCATTTGAAAGCAGCTTTATAAATGAGATACTTCCGGAATCTCTCATACTCCATTACTGTGAATGCTGATACAGATAACAAGCCCGATCTATACAAAGCTTCAGTTTCAGCATAAGTTTCGAAACCTTAAATAAGCTTTCAAATTACAGAAAAAATAACCGCAGAAAGGAGGAGCAAATATGGTTTTTTCAGATCACACCTACAGTGTACTTGTAGTATCCTCAGGCGAAAAATTTAATAATTCCATACAAAAGCTTCTCCCAAGCAATCAGTACTGGCCTCTTATGTTTGTTAAAACTGTTGAGGATGCCCGCAGGATCGTTTACGACAAAGGCTTTGACATTGTTATAATAAACGCGCCTCTTCCGGATGACTTCGGAAGTCGCTTTGCCACCGATGTCTGTGACCGCTCTGAGGCAGGAGTTCTTCTTTTGGTCGGAAATGAATTTTATTATGAGGTATACTATAAGGTCATAGGACACGGAGTTATGACTATGGCAAAGCCTATTACCGAAAGTTCACTTCGTCAGGCTTTGGGATTTATATGTGCCGCTTCAGAAAGAATAAAACGAATTATGCAGAAGCAGGATACGGTAAATGACAAGATCGAAGAAATGCGTATAGTCAACAAAGCTAAATGGCTGCTCATCGATCATGCACATATGACGGAGCCTGATGCACACCGCTTTATCGAGAAAAAGGCTATGGATGACAGATGCTCAAAGCGCCTTGTCGCAGAGCACATCATAAGCCAATACGGAGAAAACTAAGCTTTAATGTTTTCTTAGCTGATCCACGGTTCAAAAGGTTCAAAACAACCCATTTTGTCCTATAACCCTATAACCCATACTTGGCCTATAACTATACATAACCAACAATCAGAAAAGCTCACGCACAGAATCATCAATGCGTGAGCCTTTTTATATTTATTATCGTGTTTTTCTATTCTTTATTGAAGCATCTATGAATCCTACAAACAGAGGATGAGGTCTGTTAGGACGGCTCTTGAACTCAGGATGATACTGAACACCTACATAGAAAGGACGATCACTGATTTCTACTGCCTCAACAAGACGCTTATCCGGTGATACACCGCCTATAGCAAGTCCTGCATTTGTAAGGACATCTCTGTAATCATTGTTGTACTCATAACGATGACGATGTCTCTCAGATATCTGAGACATACCGTAGCAGCGTTCCATAGTTGTTCCCGGAAGAATATCACAAGGATAGCTTCCGAGGCGGAGTGTACCGCCCTTATCTATATCATCGCTCTGACCAGGCATAAAGTCGATAACCTTGTTCTGTGAACCCGGCGCAAACTCTCCTGAGTTGGCATCAGTTAATCCACATACATTTCTTGCATACTCTATAACTGCGATCTGCATTCCGAGACAAATTCCGAAATAAGGAATGTTATTTTCTCTTGCATATCTTGCAGTAGAGATCATGCCTGCAATACCTCTGTCACCGAATCCGCCCGGAACAATGATTCCGTCAAGACCGCTCAGCTTTTCAGCAGCATTCTCATCTGTTATCTCCTCAGAATCGATCCAGTCAATGATAACATTTGATGAAAGTGACCATCCGGCATGCTTAAGTGCCTCTGATACAGAAAGATAAGCATCATGAAGTGCAATATACTTTCCTACAAGACCTATGCGAACGATGGTCTCGCTGGACTTAATGCGGTCAACCATAGCGTTCCACTCTGAAAGGTCCGGCTTAGGTGCGCTTATGTTAAGCTCTCTGCACACAATATCTGAAAGGTGTGACTTTTCAAGATAAATCGGTGCTTCATAAAGGTAAGGAAGTGTAAGGTTTTCAATAACACAGTCAGGCTTAACATTGCAGAAATCAGCAATCTTTTTGAAGATAGTGCTGTCAGTGATATCCTCATCAGCTCTCAATACAACGATATCAGGATTAATACCCATGCCTAAAAGTTCCTTTACGGAATGCTGTGTAGGTTTTGACTTATGCTCTCCTGAAGCTTTAAGATAAGGCACAAGTGTTACATGAATATAAAGACTGTTATCACTGCCAACCTCATGACCTACCTGACGTATAGCCTCTATGAATGGCTGGCTTTCGATATCGCCTATTGTTCCGCCGATCTCTGTGATAACGACATCGGCCTTAGTGCTGTTGCCCACCTTATATATAAAGTTCTTTATCTCATTGGTAATATGAGGAATAGTCTGAACTGTTCTTCCGAGATATTCTCCGCGTCTTTCCATAGAAATAACGTTGGAATATACTTTTCCGGTAGTAAGATTGGAATACTTATTAAGATCCTCATCTATAAATCTCTCATAATGTCCGAGATCAAGGTCAGTCTCTGCTCCATCCTCTGTGACATATACCTCGCCGTGCTGATAAGGGCTCATTGTTCCAGGATCCACATTGATATAAGGATCCAGCTTCTGTGCTGCCACCTTGAGTCCGCGTGCCTTGAGCAGTCTTCCCAAAGATGCAGCTGTTATGCCCTTGCCAAGACCGGAAACAACTCCTCCGGTGACGAAGATGTACTTTGTCATGTCATTCCTCCCAATGAAAATATATAAAAATCAAATACAAACTGACAGAAGTCTCTTCATAACAAAGCACCGGGATATGATTAATGTGAAGGTATCCCGGCACTGCGAAATATCAAAGAGCTTCCGCCGATTGAAATAAATACAAACTTTAACCAATTATAACTTATATCCCGTCAGGATAAAACCTAAAATTTCAATTATGATAATTTAAACATGTGCATTTTTTGTTCTTTTAAAATACAAAGGTGAAATTTTAGCTGATGCATCAAAAATTTAGATGTCATTAATATTCTTATCATCCTTCTTTATAAATTTATGTCATCCTCATAAATCAGACTGTCGAGCACCTCACTCATAACATTATATGCAAGCTCAAGAGTTTTTATGCTTATATATTCGTTTGGTGCATGCATATGTATGCCGTTTCTTTCATCGAACGGAAAAAATCCCACCACCGGAATACCATGGCTTCTGAGGTATCTGTTGTCACTGCATCCTGGTGTTATAACAGGTAAAATGTCCGCATTCGGTATAAACTGCCGCAAAGCTTTTTGAAATACTTCAATAACACATTTATTTGCAGAAGACCCCTTCGCAGTATCAAAAAACTCCTCCATGCCATCATATAAGGCTTCAATGTCAAGTCTGCGTTTTTCTTTTCCGCAATCCTTTATATATTCAGGCAAAAGTTCTGAGTAGTATCCCTTTTCCATGCCCTTATTAATAATACGTTCAATGTCTTTATCTGTATATTTTTCGGTATTTTCAGAATTTACTGCTGATGAAGCCTCGTCGCAAAGCAATATCTCATCTGTTCTTTCCTCTGTTTGAATGGTATACAGCAGTTTATTTTTAAACGGCACAGGAAAGCCGCCGCCTTCTCCTATGACAAGTGCAGCGTCCCTTGCTGCGTTATGTTCTTCAATAAGTCTTTTAATGCCGCAGGTGCCGCCGTTTTCTTCATCAGCTGTAAGTATCAGCATGAGACTGTAATTCATTTCCTTATGATTTTTGTCTGCTGCTTCTTTTGCCTTATCACACATCAGTCTGATCCAAACAGCAGCTTGTCCCTTACAATCTGTGGTGCCTCGTCCGCAGATGCAGTTCTTTTTTAATGATGCTTTATATGGCGAGAATCTCCACTCAGCTTCATTCCCGTAAGGCGCTGTGTCAAGATGCGCATGAAGAACTATTCTTTTTGGGGAGCGGCCTTTTATAAATGCCGTCACCATACAGTTACCGTCAGGATAACTGATAAGCTCAGCATTAACTCCATGATCCTTAAGAATATGGTATGCGTATTCAGCACAATCAGCAGTATTGCCGGTATCAGCAGTACTGTTATAATTAACCATATCCATAAGCCATTTAATAATATCGTCCATGTTTACATTATATACAGAAATTAATTTGTTATAAGCAGTTATAAATGATATAAATTATTTTATAAGATATTGGAGGCAATTTACATTATGAAAATGCAGCAGCTTGAATATTTTGTAACTGTGAGCCAGTGCGGCAGCCTCGGAAAGGCAGCCGAAAAGCTATTTACTTCACAGCCGAACGTCAGTAAAGTTATCCACTCTCTTGAAACAGAGCTTGGCACTCCTCTTTTTGAACGAAATCCCAGAGGCCTAAAGCTTAATGAATACGGCAAGGCCATATTTGAATATGCAAACAGGATCATGACCAATGCCGGATGCATTACATCCATATGCAAACAACATATCCCGGAGACATTCAGTGTTTCAACCTTTCAATCAAATTCTCTTGCCAGACTGCTTGCGGATCTATATCACGAATACCCGAATATTCGAATCGACCACAGGCAGGCCAATATAGAAGAAATAGTAAAGAATGTCGAGACAAATATTTCAGAGATAGGAATCATATATATTTCAAACAAGCATATGCAGTCGCTCACAAACATTCTCATGCAAAAGCATCTTGAATACGAGGAGCTTTGTTCCTGCAGAGCCTGTGTGAATGCCGGTCCTAAATCGCCTATATATGAACGTGACAGCATCAGCTATCCTGAGCTTTCAGGACTTCATTTTGTAAGCGGTATTCAGGATTACTTTTCAGAGAACAACTTCTCAAGAGAAAACCTCGGAATGGCCGGAAGTGATGCTTTCTCAACCTCTGTGTCCTCAAACTGCAACCAGACGCGTCAATATCTTATTACGGAGACTGAGCTTGTAGACTTCAGCCTGAATCGTTCCTATAACGGCATTGTTGATCGTTCAATCATCAAAAGGATCGATATCACCGGAGACGAAGCAGAGCTTACTGTCGGATATATTACTGAAAAAGGGCATGTGCTGAGTGAGCCGGCGGAGATGTATATAAAGCTGATAAGTCATCATTATTTGCTTGAATCATAAAAGAACAAATCGCGCTCCGCGCTTTTTTTGCTCATTAACTCTTGCTATAGTGTTTTGGTAAATAATCCGGGTAGCTGCGTGCTTCGCACTCCCGCTCCCCGTAAACACACATTCGCAAATCGCACTTCGTGCTTTTTTGCTCATTAACTCTTGCTATAGTGTTTTGAAAAATAATCCGGGTAGCTGCGTGCTTCGCACTCCCGCTCCCCGTAAACACACATTCGCAAATCGCGCTCCGCGCTTTTTTGCTCATGCGTGTTTATCTATCTAATAGGCTCTCGTCAGCATCTGTAAACAGTCGCTTCCGAGAGCCTATTATCTAGCATTATTTTCACATGTCTGAGATCATTTTGTTGTAGCTGTTCTGACCGTAGAAGAATTTTATTTTTTCCCAATCGCTATCTGCAGGGTTATAGCCATTTACTCCCATTTCCTGTACGTGTTCGGAATCCATTGCTTCTTTGTTATGGCTGTAGTCGACTGCTATGATCATAAGGCTCTTCCAGTATTTGTCACACTGTTCGATCCAGTCCTCAGGGATGTTGTCGAGCGGGAAGCGTCCTATTTCTGTATGTGCGACTTTTCTCATCCAGTCGTACTCAGGCGGATATGTATCGCATGAATCGAATAAAAGCATTTCAAGTCCGGCTCTTACTACTATGAACAGGTTGTTATCAAGATCGATGATGTATCTCCAGCGGTTAGCCCATGCTCCTACAAAGCCTGAATAATCTACCATATACGGATAGAAATCCTTAAGCGGTGCCACTGCATCCTTTGTCCATGCCAATGCCTCCTGCCAGGTCATATGCTCTGTTTCCGGCCAAAGCTGTTCAGGAATGTACTTTTTGTAGGATTCCTTCTGCTCCTCTGTCATAGGTGTTTCTTCCTCAATCAATGTAACTTTATCGTAATAATCGCTGATAGCATCAACGCCAGCGGATCTTATCCACTTTACGGTACGCTTTCCGACAAGTCTCATTTCTGAATTACGATGTGAATAAGTCACTTTTAATGTATTGTTTTTCTTCAATACAATTACGCCTTTTTTCTTCGATGCCATTTTAGTTCCTCCTGTAAAAGAATAACGATCAAAGCTATGATTTTATGTAATAATCATAGGTTATTGATCGTTATCAAACAAGTTCCAATATATTAATATAAACTCATAACAAATCGATAACCTTACGTCTTAGTTTTACTCGCAGACGTGCTCTATGGCCTTTTCAATTATGAGTGTTATATGCTCGTCAGCAAGGCTGTAGTAAATCTGCTTTCCTTCACGGCGTGCCTTAACAAGCTTACTCTGCTTAAGTATCTTAAGCTGATGAGAAATAGCTGATGCTGTCATGCCAAGCTGCTCTGCAAGATCGCTGACGCATACTTCATCTGTATCAAAAAGATATGCTAAAACTCTTACTCTTGTATAATCACCGAAAACCTTAAAAAACTCAGCAATGGTCGCCATTTGTTCATCATTAAGATTTGTGATCCTCGTAATATTTTCTGCCATACACTTTCCTCCGTGTTTATAGTCACAAGGCTCCTACAGAATGAAAATGCTTATCTGCCGACCTCTATGGTGTATTTTTAATAAAACATTTGAATAATTATAGCAAATATATTCCGAAAAAGCCATTCTGAAATACTCAGCATGGCTTTTTCTTTTTGTACAGGAATTTATATTTACAGATTCTTTGTGTAAAGCGCTCTGATAGCATTTAAAACTGCCATTACCATTACTCCGACGTCCGCAAATATTGCAGCCCACATGTTTGCAATACCTATTGCTCCCAAGGCAAGGCAGATAAGCTTAATGCCAATTGCGAAATAGATATTTTCATATACTATGGTCATGCATTTCTTGGATATCTTGATAGCCTTTGCGATCTTCTCAGGATTATCATCCATAAGTACGATATCAGCAGCTTCTATAGCAGCATCCGAACCGAGAGCGCCCATGGCAATGCCTACGTCAGCTCTGGTAAGTACAGGCGCATCATTGATTCCGTCACCGACGAATGCAACCTTTTCCTTTTCTCCCGCCTGTGCAAGAACTTCCTCAACCTTGCTCACCTTATCGGCAGGAAGAAGCTCTGAATAAACCTGATCTATTCCAAGCTTGGCAGCAACTGCCTCTGCGGCCTTCTTAGCATCACCTGTAAGCATTACAGTCTTCTTGATTCCGGCATGCTTAAGCTTTGAAATAGCTGCTCCCGCAGTCTCCTTAATACGGTCTGATATAAGGATATGTCCGGAATATTTTCCGTCAATTGCAACATATACTATAGTTCCAACATCCTCGCAGGTAGTATATTTGATGCCAAGCTCATCCATAAGCTTGTAGTTTCCGGCAGCAACAGTCACTCCGTCTATAACAGCTGTTACACCCTTTCCGCCTATCTCCTTAACGTCTCCTATACGCTTCTTATCGATAGCTTTGCCGTATGCCTTCTGAAGGCTTAAGCTGATAGGATGAGTTGAATAGCTCTCAGCATAAGCAGTAAGCTCAAGCAGTCTGTCATTGTCAATGCCTTCTGCCTTGATATCAGTTACTTCGAATACACCCTCTGTCATGGTTCCTGTCTTATCAAACATGACATATTTTACCATTGACAGTGCTTCCAGATAGCTGGATCCCTTTACGAGTACGCCGGCATTGCTGGCTCCGCCGATTCCTGCAAAGAATGAAAGCGGAATACTGATAACAAGTGCACATGGACAGCTTATAACAAGGAATGTAAGTGCTCTGTATACCCAAATTCCCCAGTTTGGATCATGACCCATCACGAAATTAGCAACCGGAACTACTACTGCCAATGCAAGTGCAGCATAGCATACTGCCGGTGTATATACCTTTGCAAATCTTGATATAAATGCTTCTGATCTTGATTTCTTTGAGCTGGCATTTTCCACGAGATCAAGTATCTTTGAAACTGTAGACTCACCAAATTCCTTAGTTGTCTTTATCTTAAGGATACCTGTAAGGTTAATGCAGCCTGATGTGATTTCTTCTCCGGCCTTTATATCTCTCGGAACGCTCTCGCCTGTAAGAGCTGCTGTATTCAGTGAGCTGCTGCCTTCGGTTACAATACCGTCAAGCGGTACCTTTTCACCCGGCTTAACAACGATTACAGAACCTATTTCAACCTCGTCAGGATCCACCTTTTCAAGATCACCGTTTTCCTTCTCAATGAACGCATAATCAGGTCTTATGTCCATAAGATCCGAAATGTTTTTGCGGCTCTTTCCTACTGCATAGCTCTGGAACAGCTCTCCGATCTGATAGAACAATATAACCGCACAGCCTTCCTGGTAATCAGAAAGCATCATAGCTCCGACAGTTGCTATTGCCATAAGGAAGTTCTCGTCAAACGGTCTTCTGTTCTTAACTCCGTGAAATGCCTTGAGCAGAACATCGTAGCCAACTATAAGATACGGTACAAGATATGCTAAAAGCTTTGCCACCTTCATTGTATCTGTGGCAGGCTCCTCCTCACCGAAAATAAATCTGAGGGCAATGAGCAGCACGAATGAGATTATGATCCTTATAAGGACTTTTTTCTGTTTTTTATTCATAATACGCTACCTCTATTATGCGGCTTTTTAGTATAACAAAAGCCAACCACTGAAAGGCTTCAACAGTTGGCTTTTATAGACAAGTCTCAAAATGCTGTGCGTTATGACTTATTAACAAATTAATATTTAACAGCGTCTGTTCGCACCAGCTTTGTCAGCTATTGATTAAAGGAAAATCTCGCAATCCTCTTCTACAGCCTTGCAGTTCTTTACTACGTTTTCCATAACTGAAGCAACATCAGCACCTTCATCAAACTCAACATTCATCTTCTGAGTCATGAAGTTTACGACACAGTCCTTAACACCTGCTGTCTTCTTTGTTGCATCTTCCATAAGGTTTGCACAGTTTGCACAGTCAACTTCGATCTTGTAGCTCTTTTTCATTTTTGGCTCTCCTTTTTGTTTCTTAAGTTCGTATTGAACATTTGAACGATTGTTTAACTATGATTTCATTATACACATTGTTTGTATAAATGCAAGCATTATTTTAGTTGTATTTTGAAAATACATAGAAACACAAAACTCCCGTCGATAATTGCCTATATTATCAGATTCAGTCTGACTATCACTGTTCATAATCTCTTTCTAAAAGCGGCTGCTGCCTGTAAAAGCGTTCCCCCGCAAGAAGGTGCATTTACCGGCAGCAGCCGCAATTCATTTTCTAATCAATTTTCTTATACATTTATATAAGAATGATCCGGATTATTTTGTTCCGAATATTCTGTCTCCGGCATCGCCTAATCCAGGACAGATATATGCAGCCTTATTAAGCTCTCTGTCAAGGTGTCCGATGTAAAGCTCAACATCAGGATGTGCCTCATGGAACTTCTTTACGCCTTCCGGAGCAGCGATGATGCATATCATCTTAATTCTCTTTCCGCCGCGCTTCTTGATAAGGTTGATTGCATCGATTGCAGATCCGCCTGTTGCAAGCATAGGGTCTGTTACAAGAATAACTCTCTCTGATATAGGATCTGGAAGCTTACAGAAATATTCGTGCGGCTCGTGTGTCTCTTCGTCACGGTACATTCCTATATGTCCTACCTTTGCAGAAGGAGTAAGAGAAAGTATGCCCGGAACAAGACCAAGACCCGCTCTTAATATCGGAACTATAGCAAGCTTTCTTCCCGCAATAACAGGACTCTTGCAGCTTTCAATAGGAGTCTCGATTTCAATATCTACAGTCTCAAGATCAGCAAGTGCTTCAAAGCCCATAAGCATTCCGAGCTCCTCAACTACCTTTCTGAACTCGTTGGTTCCTGTGTTCTTGTCTCTGAGGATAGTTATCTTGTGCTGAATAAGAGGGTGTGTAAATTCATAAACGTTGTCAAAAAGCTTGTTCATTAGCTGCCGCCTTTCATCTTATAAATATATGATCCGTAAAACCTTATCTCCGTTTCGGAAATATGCCCTGTTTTACAAAATCACTGGTTTCTTTGTTTTACTATCTCGCCCTGATTTTTATATATGGATGAGCCGTCGATTGCACTTCTTACACTTGAAAGAGGATATATATTGGTGTTTCTTCCTATAACAGCTCCGGGGTTAAGTATCGAACCGCAGCCGACTTCAACATGATCTCCCAATATTGCTCCGAACTTTTTAAGTCCGGTCTCGGTATCCTCATCCTCAAAATGCACCTTAACAAGCTTCTTGTCACTTTTAACATTGCTTGTAATGCTTCCGGCTCCCATATGTGCTTTATAGCCGAGTATAGAATCTCCTACATAATTGTAATGCGGTACCTGTACATTATCAAGCAGTATCACATTTTTAAGCTCGGTAGAGTTTCCTACGACACAGTTCTCTCCTATCAGTGCCGAGCCTCTGATGAACGCACAATGTCTTACTTCTGTGCCCGCTCCTATAATGCATGGTCCTTTTATATAAGCTGATTCAAATACAACTGCACTTTTATGTATCCAGACATCCTCAGCCGGGTGATCATATTCTTCCGGATCAAGGCTGTTTCCGAGCTTTAATATAAAATCCTTTATAAGCGGCAATGCCTCCCATGGATATGTTATGTTCTCTAAAAGTTCTTTTGCCGCAGTATGCTCTGTATCAAGTAGCTTTTTTATTTCTGCTTCATTTTTTTTCATAGTCAATCAAGCCTTTCAGGAATTTTTCTGTTTAGTTCCGCTTCCGCCCCTGACAGCAGTCTTGAGATTTGAAAGCTTAACTTCTCGTTTTCCGAATTTGACAGCTGATTCCGGTGTAACTACCTCACATCCAATGCAGAAGTCATCTTTATGCAGCTTTATTCCTCTGACACCTCTTGCATTTTTCTTCTGAACAGGAACATCGTCAAGTGCAAACCTAAGCGCATACTCATCATTAGTCCAGATGCATACCGTATTCTGGCCTATCTCTTTTACAGGAAGTATTGAAATTACCTTATCCGCCTCCTGCAGCTTTGTAGATGCTACAAGTCGGTTATTTGTATCAAATTCAGATGCCTCTACCTGCTTTATCATACCGTCCTTTGTAAGGAACAGCAGATTCATGTCATTAAGACCGGCCTTTGCTGCAATATAAACTATCTCTTCCTCAGAAGCCTGATACTTAGATATATTATCGATAGGTACGCCCTTATCCTTAAGCTTCTTCATAGGTATGTCCGCACATTTTAACATGTGAAGATTTCCCTTATCTGTAAACACAAGGATCCTTCCGTCATTTGCACATTCGATAACATATTTATTATCTGTATCAACTGCCTCCCTATTCTTATCATATATATTCATATCCATGAGCTTGCAGTAACCGAGTCTGTCCATAACAAATACACATGGAATGGATTCCTGAGGAGCTTCTTCTATTACGGCTTCCTTGCTGTCTTCAATAAGTGTTCTTCTCGGATAGCCGTATTTTTCTATAATATTTTCCAGATCAGTCTTAATAAGTGCATTACGCTCAGATCTTCCGTTTATGATCGAAGTATACTGCTTTATTGCCTTCATTGTAGCCTTATAGGCCTTCTCAAGTTCAACTATCTCAAGTCCGATAAGCTTATAGAGCTGCATTTCAAGGATAGCCTTTGCCTGACGATCCGTGAATCTAAGCTTTTTTGCATCCTCCATGAATTCCTTATCTTTAAATGCAATTCCTGAGACATCTCCTTTGGTAAGACAGTTCTCCGCATCCTTACGATTTTTAGCTCCTCTTATTACAGCTATAACAAGATCAATGATATTGCAGGCAGTTATGAGACCTTCCTGAATCTCTCTTCTGTCTTCCTCCTTTTCAAGCAGCGCCCTATACTTTCTTTCAAGTATCTCATGCTGGAAGGAAAGCCATGAACTGAGTATGCTTCGCAGATTCATCACCTCAGGTCTCCCCTCAGAAATTGCGAGCATATTTACACCGAATGTATCCTCAAGTCTGGTCTTTTTGTACAGCATATTCGTGATCCTGTCGATATTACTGTCCTTTTTAAGCTCCATGAAAATGCTTATACCGCTTGCATCAGAGGCATTTCCTATATCTGTTATCTCCGGAAGCTTCTTTGACTCAACAAGATCTGCGGTGTCCTGCATAAACTTTCCGATTCCCGCACCTATCATGGTGTAAGGTATCTCGGTCACTATGAGCTTATCCTTCTCACTTCTTTTTTGAGCCGGTACATATTCAAGCTTGCCTCTTAATTTAAGTTTGCCCACACCTGTCTCATATATGCCTTTAAGCTCTGATTTATTGGAAATGATACCGCCTGTAGGAAAATCCGGTCCCGGCATTATATTCAGCATATCATCAATGCTTATATCTGGATCATCGATATATGCCATGCACAGTCTGCAAAGCTCAGTAAGATTATGGCACGGTGTAGATGTAGTCATTCCTACCGCAATTCCTTCGGAACCGTTCAAGAGAAAATTCGGGATCCTTACAGGCAGAACGACCGGCTCGGTCTCAGTATTGGCATATGTCGGAACAAAATCTACCGACTTATCGATATCTTTAAGAAATACCTCATCAGTAAATGCCTGCAGCTTCGCTTCTGTATATCTGTATGCGGCAGCGGTATCACCCTCTATAGAACCGAAATTACCCTTTCCGTCCACAAGCGGTACAGAACGCTTAAAGTCCTGTGACATAACGACCATGGTTTCATATATGGATGAATCTCCGTGCGGATGAAATCTACCCATACAGTCACCTGTAATACGTGCGGATTTCATTTCCTTTCTGTCATGATGAACATGAAGATTATCCATGTCGTATAAGAGTCTTCGCTGTACTGGCTTAAGTCCGTCTCTTATATCAGGCACGGCTCTTGCTGTTATAACAGACATGCTGTAGTCAAGATATGACTTCTGCATCTCCTCGCTGTATTCTGTTCTAAGTATCTTTTCAGACATTTATATATTCACCCTTTTATATTTTTGCTGTTTGGGTTAAAAGTTCATTAGCCCCAACTGATACCGGATCACTTAGCACTTTTCGCTTCTGCGATCCTCAAAAACATTCGTTATCAGCTGTCTATTTCAGCTTCATTTGCATGAGCATAGATAAAATCTCTTCTCGGACCTACCTCAGATCCCATAAGCATCTCAGTGACCTCCGAAGCAAGTCTTGCATCCTCGATCTCGACCCTCTTTAAAACTCGTCTCTCCGGATCAAGAGTCGTAGCCCAAAGATCAGGCGGATCCATTTCTCCGAGACCCTTAAAGCGCTTCAGCTCATAGCTTGAAGAGTCATGATCCTTCTGATATTTCTGCAGCTCTCTGTCATTGTACATATACTGCGGCTTGCCGTTTTTCGCCTTAGGTGTAACAAGATATAGCGGCGGCATAGAAACATATATATGTCCGTTGTAGATAAGCTCCGGCATAAATCTGTAGAAGAACGTCAGCAGAAGTGTATCAATATGACTTCCGTCGACATCTGCATCGGTCATCAGAATGATTTTATTGTAGTTGAGCTTTGTAATATCAAAGTCATTTCCGTAGCCTTCCGAGAAGCCGCAGCCGAAGCTGTTTATCATGGTCTTGATCTCGGCATTTGCAAGTACCTTATCTATTGAAGCCTTCTCAACATTTAATATCTTACCTCTTATCGGCAGTATAGCCTGGAATTCTCTGTTTCTGGCAGTTCCTGCAGAGCCTCCAGCTGAGTCTCCCTCTACTATAAATATTTCGCATTTAGACGGATCTTTTGAGGTGCATACCTTTAACTTTCCGTTAGAATCGAAAGAAAACTTATTTTTTGAAAGCATATTTGTCTTTGCTTTCTCTTCAGCCTTTCTTATCTTAGCTGACTTTTCAGCACATGCTATTATGGATTTAACGGTCTCTATATTACGGTCAAAGAAATGCTCTAACTTCTCCCCGGTTACTGAAGCCACATCAGATGCAGCATCCGCACTTGCAAGCTTTGTCTTGGTCTGACCTTCAAATATAGGATCTCTGTATTTGATGGCAATGACGCAGGTCATTCCGTTTCTTGTATCGGCACCTGTAAAATTGTTATCCTTTTCCTTAAGGATACCTATCTGTCTTGCATAGAAATTGATAAGCTGAGTATACTTTGTCTTAAAGCCTGTTATATGAGTGCCGCCCTCCTGCGTAAAGATATTGTTGCAGAAGCCGTGAATATTTTCCTCGAATGCATCTACGTACTGAAAGCAGCATTCTACCTCTGTATCATTGCAGGTGTCCTTGAAATAAATCAGTGGAGTGACCGTTGTCTGGCCTTTATTGAGTGCCGTAATATATGCTCTCAATCCATCCGGCTCATGGAATGTAACATGCTCTCCGCCGGATGCCTTTTCTACTGCCTCTTCCGCATTATCCTTTGATGTATTGTCTAATCCGAAGGATATCTGACCGTCATCACCTAATACAAATGCTTCTGCTTTGACATTTGATGTAGCAAATTCTCTCATATCCGAAAAATGAATAGTAAGTTCAGGATTAAGATATGCGGTCTCATGAAGGCGTGATTTTATCCATTCGCTCTTAAATACTGTCTTTTCGAATATTTCATCATCAGGCAGGAAATTGATCGTAGTGCCTGTTTCTTTGGATTTTCCCACTACAGGAAGCAGTCCGTTGTGAAGCTCAGTGGTAGGTATACCTCTTGAGTATGAGTCGTGGTATACCTTTCCCTCTCTCGCAACATCCACAGTCATGCGCTTTGAAAGCGCATTAACAACAGAAGAACCTACGCCGTGAAGTCCTCCCGAAGTCTTATAGACCTGATTGTCAAACTTACCGCCGGCATGGAGTGTAGTCATTATGACTCTTTCCGCCGACATTCCCTTAGAATGCAGATCTACCGGCAAACCTCTTCCGTTATCCTTGACTGTGCATGAGCCATCCTTTTCAAGTGTCACCCATATCTCTGTGCAGTAGCCTGCAAGGTGCTCGTCCACGGCATTATCAAGTATCTCATATACCAGATGGTTAAGAGCTTTGATACCTACTCCACCGATATACATTCCGGGTCTTGTTCTGACCGGTTCAAGTCCCTCGAGAACTGTTATACTGTCTGCATTGTAGCTTTGTGTTTTTGCCATTTATACCTTACCTTTTTTAGAATAACTGCCTGCGTAAAAAAAAGGAAATGACTTATTAGGCCATCTCCGAATATATAAAGCTCCCGGCCGGATTCGAACCGGCGACCTACGCATTACGAATGCGTTGCTCTACCAGCTGAGCCACGGAAGCCTGCATATCAAATGCTTATGTAGTATATCACAGCAGACTTAAAAAAACAATATTCAGCTTTATTTGCTATAGCCTGATGAAGCTCATCATTTGCGATTCTCAGCTCCGCCTTTTTTGCATCCGCATATGCTTTTATTTTTAATGATTGCCGGAAACAGCGAATCTACTATAAACACCGCAAGTGCCATGGCTCCTGCAATCTGCAGTGTCTCTACAAGATAATGGGTTGAAAGATCCTGATTGCTCTGAATCAGATAATATACGCTTTTGTATATCGAGCCTCCCGGAACTACCGGAAGCAGTCCTGGTATCAGAAATACCGTGACAGGCGCCTTTATCACTCTTGCCAGGACATGACTCAGTACTGCCATGAGAGCTGTTGATAAAAATGCCGCTGCCATTTTTGAATGATCCTGCTGCAGTATTATCAGATATGATGTCCATGCCACAGCACCTGTAAATGCTGAAAAGAAAATATATTTTTTCGGCACTTCCTGATATGCTGAAAATGCAAGTATTGCTAAGTATGAGCTTATGATCTGTGGAAGCATAGCTTATCCCCTGTCTATCTTAAATCTTATAGTCTGAATTTAAATTATGTATTTGCGCTTATGTATTGCTGCTGCCATATTTCTGCTAAGAATGTCTCTCCTTTACGGAATAAACAATTCCGCCAAAATGATACCGCAGCCGACTCCTGTAGCAACTGCAAGGGCAATTACGACCGCCTCCATTATTCTTGCGGTACCTGAGGAATAATCTCCGTTAAGCATGTCTCTTATAGCTGTTGCAAAAGAAACTCCTGGAACAAGCGTCATTATTGCACCCATTATCATAGTGTCCGGATTGCTTCCCTGCAGCACAAAGGTAGACAAGAGGAAAGCAGTTATAGCTATGATGCTTGCATTTAAGCTTGTTATTATAAAATCATTGAATCGTGTTTTAGAAAGTAAATAGTCTGCTGCCGCATATATACTTCCCACTGCCAGACCTCCCGCAAAGTCTATGCCTGTTCCTCCGAACATAACTACAAAAAAAGCCGCAACGCCCACGATTCCGACAGAATGTACGAATTTATTATAATGCTTTTCGCATTTTATCTCATTTAATCTTTTATTCGCTTCCGAAAGATCAATCGTTCCGGAGCAAAGCTCTCTTGAAACAGTATTCACTCCGCATATGCGGCTTATATTAGCGCTTCTTTGATGTATGCGCTTTACCATAGTCACCGGACTGTTATTTTCATCATGCAGTGAAAGTATTATCCCTGTGGTTATAACAAGCATATAGTCCGGATCAAAGCCGAAACAGTCTAATATGCGTCGCATAGTATCCTCTACTCTGTATACCTCAGCTCCGCTTTGCAGCATTATCTCCCCTTCAAGCATGACGGTTTCCAGAAGCAGTGAATTATCCTGATTATTATGTGTTTTTTCCATCTCCAACCACATTTAAGTTTAAAAGAAAACGGCTGCCAAATAAAAAGCCTTTATTATGCTATTTATCCGCAGCCGTTTAGATCTTATGATCAATTATTAATATTCGAATTCTCCGTTGAATACTGTTGTTACAGCTCCTGTCAGAGTAACCTTTTCATCTGTGTAGTTTACAACAAGATCTCCTCCGAGCAGCTTAACTGTTACATCAGAGCCCTTATCACAAAGTCCGTTAACAACTGCTGCCGCAACTGCCGCACATGCTCCTGTACCGCAGGCAAGAGTCTCACCGTTTCCTCTTTCCCAAACTCTCATACGAAGAGTGTTGCGGTTTACAGGTCTTACAAACTCTGTATTTATTCTCTCAGGGAACATCGGATGATGCTCGAACTCAGGTCCTATCTTCTCAAGCCAGAGCTTATCAAGCCCGTCGCCGAAGGTTACACAATGCGGGTTGCCTATTGAAAGGCAGGTAACCATGAATTCTTCACCGACAACCTTGAGCGGCTGATTTATGATATTAGTTGTAGGATCATCTGTAATAGCCGGTATATCCTTCGCCATAAAGCTTACCTTGCCCATGTCTACTGAAACTGAGCTTACCTTGCCGTCTCTGGTATAGAGCTTAAGCTTATGAACATTTCCTGCTATCTCGACATTTACAGAATATCTGTCCTTTTCGATAAAGCCGTTGTCATAAAGGTACTTTGCAACGCAGCGGATGTTGTTTCCTGCCATCTTTCCTTCCGAACCATCCTTGTTGAAGGTACGCATCTTTGCATCTGCGCCTTCCTTATCGGAATGCTCGATAAGAACGATACCATCCGCACCTATGCCGTAATGAGGTGCGCAGAGGTTTACGCAAAGTGACTCAGGACAGGTTATCTTACCGTCAAAGTTTTCAATGAAAATGTAGTCATTTCCGCAGGAATGCATCTTCGTAAACTTAACATGGCTGTGCTCATGTCTCATGTTATTGATATCTACAAGCTCAGTATTGTTAATGTTGAAGCGGCTCTCTATCATCTCAGCAAGAGCACCCGCTGTATCAAGGCTTGTGATACATGGAATGCCTAACTGCATTGCCTTTCTGTGAAGCTTGATATATGCCCTTGTTGTTTCATCAAGTGCAGCTCCTGTATAGATGATATAGCTAAGCTTTCCTGATTCCATAAGCTCGTGTATCGCTGAGCTTTCAGTAGCATTCTCTACACTTATTACAGGAATACCAAGCTTGCTTATAGCATCAGCGGTTCCTGGTGTAGCATAAAGATCCATGCGAAGATCATAGAAGCGCTTTGCCACAGAAAGCACCTCTTCATAATCTGTATTATCTACAGAAATGAGTACGCCGGGTGTATTCTCTGAGTCTGTTGGAGGTACTGTGAATCCTGCGGCTGTAAGTCCCTTGTAAAGAGCCTCTGATAAGGTCTTTCCGAGACCAAGTACCTCTCCTGTTGACTTCATCTCAGGTCCTAATATTGAGTTTGCATCATTGAGCTTTTCGAATGAGAACACAGGTACCTTAACTGCGCAGTAAGGCGGTGTTCTGTAAAGTCCGGTGCCGTAGCCTAAATCCTTAAGCTTTGCTCCGAGCATTACCTTAGTAGCAAGATCAACCATAGGAACATTTGTAACCTTGCTTATATAAGGAATTGTACGTGAAGCTCTCGGGTTAACCTCGATAACATAAAGTTTATCGTGATAGATAAGGTACTGAATATTTACAAGTCCCTTTGTTCCGAGTGCAAGAGCAAGCTTCTCTGAGCTGTCACAGATGATCTCAAGGAATTTATCTGTGAGGTTGTATGGCGGATATACAGCTATAGAGTCTCCTGAATGTACTCCGGCTCTTTCTACGTGCTCCATGATTCCCGGGATAAGTACGTTCTCACCGTCGGAAATAACATCTACCTCAAGCTCAGGTCCCTGCATGTACTTATCTACAAGTACAGGATTGTCAATTCCTCCTGCAAGGATGTTCTTCATGTACTTTATTGTATGCTCGTCATCGTGCGATATAGTCATGTTCTGACCGCCGATAACATAGCTTGGTCTTAAGAGTACCGGGTATCCGAGTGTATCTGCAGCCTTAACTGCTTCCTCTATAGTGCTTACACCAAAGCCCTTAGGTCTTGATATTCCGAACTGCTCCAGCAGTGCATCGAACTTAGCTCTGTCCTCAGCCACATCGATACCCTCGGCAGAGGTTCCGAGTATCTGTATGCCCTGCTGATCAAGGAAGTTTGTAAGCTTGATAGCTGTCTGTCCGCCGAAGGCTACAACTACTCCGATAGGCTTTTCGATCTCAATGATGTTCATAACATCCTCAGGTGTAAGAGCCTCGAAGTACAGTCTGTCAGCTGTATCATAGTCTGTTGATACTGTCTCAGGGTTGTTGTTTATGATAACAACATCATATCCGAGCTTTCTGAGTGTCCATACGCAATGAACTGATGAATAGTCAAACTCAATACCCTGTCCGATACGGATAGGACCTGAACCCAATACTATAACAACGTCCTTGCCGCTTCTCTTAAAGCTTCTTGACTCACATGCATCATCGCAGGTCGAATAGAAATACGGTGTCTCTGCATCAAACTCAGCTGCACAGGTATCTACCATCTTATAGCTGAAATGTCTGTGAGGCATTTTATCCTTAGCAACACCGCTTATACGTGAAAGTGCTGCATCTGTATATCCGAGCTTCTTTCCGTGCTCATAGTCTTCCTTAGACATAGTATCGGTATTAAGATTGCTTATATACATTTCGTACTCAGCGATCTTTCTTACCTTATTTAAGAACCAGCGATCTATCTTTGTTATTTCATGGATCTCATCAACAGTATGTCCGGCCTTTAATGCCTCGAAGATAGAGAACAGACGTCTGTCGTTCTGCTCTGCAACTCTCTCCATTACCGGCTTATCTGAAAGCGGAGGAAGGTTGAGTGTATCAGCTCCGATCTCAGCTCCTCTTACGGCCTTCATAAGAGCCATCTCAAAGCTGTTGGCAATAGCCATGACCTCACCTGTAGCCTTCATCTGAGTGCCTACGGTTCTTGAGGATCCGGCGAATTTATCAAACGGCCACTTCGGGAACTTAACAACTACATAGTCAATTGCCGGCTCGAAGCATGCACATGTCTTTTTAGTAATATCATTAACGATCTCGTCAAGAGTATATCCGAGTGCTATCTTTGTTGTGATCTTTGCAATAGGATAGCCTGTTGCCTTTGAAGCAAGTGCAGATGATCTGGATACTCTAGGGTTAACCTCGATAACAGCATACTCGAAGCTGTTAGGGTTAAGTGCAAACTGACAGTTACAGCCTCCTACGATTCCGAGTGCGGAAATCATCTCCAATGATGCTGTACGAAGCATCTGATATTCTTTGTCTGAAAGAGTGAGTGCAGGTGCAACTACTATAGAGTCTCCGGTATGAACTCCGACAGGGTCGAAGTTTTCCATTGAGCAGATAGTGATTGCATTTCCGAGAGCATCTCTCATTGTCTCAAACTCGATTTCCTTCCAGCCTGAGATGCAGCGCTCAACAAGTATCTGTGTGATAGGAGACATATCAAGTCCGCTCTTTGCAATGACTCTGAGCTCTTCCTCATCATTTGCGATACCGCCGCCGCTTCCTCCCAATGTGAAGGCCGGACGAACGATTACCGGATAGCTGATCTTATTGGCAACAGCGATAGCCTCTTCTACTGTATTTGCAATCTCTGAAGGGACTACAGGCTGGCCTATTGCCTCCATAGTCTCCTTAAAGAGCTCTCTGTCCTCAGCCTTATCTATGGCCTCTACCGGTGAGCCTAAGAGTCTGACATTGTACTTATCCAATACTCCGTTCTTCTTAAGCTGCATAGCTATAGTAAGTCCTGTCTGACCGCCGAGTCCGGCTAAAAGTCCGTCAGGTCTTTCCTTTGCTATAATACGCTCTACTGTCTCTGCGTTAAGCGGCTCAAGATAGATCTCATCAGCCAGATCCTTATCTGTCATGATGGTGGCAGGATTAGAGTTTACAAGTACAACATTGATGCCTTCGTCCTTAAGTACGCGGCAGGCCTGTGCTCCTGCATAGTCAAACTCTGCTGCCTGTCCGATAACTATCGGGCCTGAACCTATCATCAGGACCTTTTTAATGCTTGTATCCTTAGGCATTTACCTTTCCTCCCATCATATCGACAAATCTGTTGAATAAGAATTCCGTATCCTTAGGGCCTCCGCAGGCTTCAGGATGGAACTGAACTGTAAAGCAGTTCTTTCCTGTATATTCCATACCCTCGCAGCTGTTGTCATTGGCATTTATAAGTATCTCAACACCCTTACCCTTAAGGCTTTCTGCAACTACCGCATAGTTATGGTTCTGACTTGTTATAAATGTACGGCTTCCGTCAGCCGTCTTTACAGGCTGGTTTGCTCCGTGATGTCCGTACTTAAGCTTAACTGTCTCTCCGCCCATTGCAAGTGCTGCAAGCTGATGACCAAGACAGATTCCGAACATAGGCACCTTGCCGATGAGCTTCTTTATCTGCTCTATACAGAAGGTATTCTCAGCAGGATCTCCCGGGCCGTTTCCTAACATAATTCCGTCAGGATTTCCTTCAAGGATCTGCTCAGCTGTAAATGTATGAGGAACTGCCGTAACTGTGCAGCCTCTCTTCTGAAGACAGCGAAGTATATTGTGTTTAGCTCCGTAATCTATAAGAGTAACATTATACTTAGCTTCGCCTTCTGCAGGAAATATCTCAACATCCTTTATGCCAACTTCATCAACAACGCCTGTTATGCAGTAATTTTCAATTTCTGAACGATCCTCAGGTACCCAGCTGCAGATCTTGGCATTCATAACACCCTCTTCACGAATTATTCTTGTGAGCTCTCTGGTGTCTATGCCTGCAATACCCGGAATGTTATGATCCTTCAGTAATTTCTCAAGAGGATACTGACATCTGAAATTAGAAGGCTCATCGCAAAGCTCTCTTACAATATAGCCCCTTGCAAATATTCCTCCCTCAAAGTCTTCCTCTATTACACCATAGTTTCCGATAAGAGGAAATGTCTGGGTAATAATTTGACCGGCGTAGCTAGGATCCGTGAGAGTCTCAAGATATCCTTCCATACCGGTCGTAAAAACAATTTCACCAACGGAGTCGATATCGGCTCCTATGCGGGTTCCTTCAAATATTTTTCCGTTGCTTAAAACAAGATATGCCTTTTCCATTCGTCCTTCTCTCTCGCTGCTGCAAATGTTTATTTTGTATTTCATATCTTTATGATTATGCCCGACAAAACAGACGGGCATAGAATCCGTATTTTATGCTCATCTGTTTATCGGATATATTCTATCTTAAATCAGTGTCTACTACAAGCCCATAATATTTCACATAAGAAATTATATTTTTGAGCTTGTTTTTGCTCAAAGCATAGTAGCTGCTATAACAGCCTTGATCGTATGCATGCGATTTTCAGCTTCGTCGAACACTATTGACTGCGATCCCTCAAAAACTTCATCAGTGACCTCTATCGCATCTATGCCGAATTTTTCACTGATTTCTTCTCCGATCTCTGTTTCCAGATCATGGAATGCCGGCAGACAATGCATGAATCTGCACTGTGGTCCTGCGTTATCCATTATCTTCTGATTAACCTGATAAGGCATAAGATCATTTATACGCTCTGTCCATATCTCATCAGGCTCTCCCATAGATACCCAGACATCTGTGTAGATGACATCGGCTCCCTTTGTGGCATTCATAGGGTCTTCATCAAAGCTTAATACAGCTCCTGTTTCCTTTGCTATTTCCTCGCACTTTGCAATGAGATCCGCCTCAGGGAAATATTTCTTCGGAGCACATGCAGTAAACTGCATTCCCATAAGAGCACAGCCCACCATAAGTGAGTTACCCATATTGTATCTGGCATCACCCATATATACAAGCTTGATTCCTTTCAATCTTCCGAAATGCTCTCTTATCGTAAGGAAATCCGCAAGTATCTGTGTTGGATGTGATTCATTGGTAAGACCGTTCCATACGGGTACTCCTGAATATTTTGCAAGCTCCTCGACTCTCTCCTGAGCAAAGCCTCTGTATTCTATTCCGTCGAACATTCTTCCGAGTACTCTTGCAGTATCGGCAATGGATTCCTTCTTTCCTATCTGTGAGCTCTTAGGATCAAGATATACCGGATGGATGCCGAGATCCGCAGCGGCAACCTCAAAGGAGCATCGTGTCCTGGTAGATGTTTTTTCAAAAATAAGAGCAATGTTTCTGCCTGCAAATACCTTATGTGATTCATGTCTCTTTTTCTGATCCTTGAGCTCAGCTGCAAGATCCAGAAGCTGTGTGATTTCATCAGGCTTAAAATCAAGGAGCTTTAAAAAGCTTCTGCCCTTGAATTCATTGCCCATCATTATAAGAGCCATTTGTGGTTCCTCCTTTATTGTCGCTTGTTTCTGAATGTCACTGAAACCTATTAATTGTGATCTGGCACAGCCTGTTACTATTGTTATCATGTAAGGCTGCCAAACGATCATTTTTTAGGCTTATTCGCACTCTGCAATAATAAGCTCTGCTGCCTCTTTCAAAACATCCATAGGAATGTTAAGCGCCGGAAGGAGACGTACCTTATCCTTTGCCGTAAGGCAAAGCACACCCTTGGCGATGAGCGCATTGACGATTTCTCCCGCAGGCTTTTCGGTTTCAAGTCCGATCATAAGACCCATTCCCGAAACCTTCTTTATGCCTTTTGCCTTTCCGAACACTTCAAAAAGATAATCACTCTTTTCTTTAACCTCATTAAGAAGGCTTTCGTCTATTCTTTCAAGAATGCTTAAGGCTCCTGCACATACAACAGGGTTTCCGCCGAAGGTCGAACCGAGATCACCGTAACTGAAAATGTTTCCGGCCTTTCCTCCGAGCAGACATGCACCTATAGGCAGTCCTCCGCCAAGTCCCTTAGCGGTCGTAACAACATCCGGATGAATGCCGTAATGCATATATGAATACATGTATCCGCTTCTGCCGTTTCCGCTCTGGACTTCATCACAAAGGAGCACAAGATCCTCCTCCTCGCAAAGCTTCTCAATAGCCTTTACATAATCATAATCCAGTGCCTTGACTCCGCCTTCTCCCTGTATGCATTCTATCATAATGCCTGCAGTCTTGTGAGCCTTTACGGCATTTTTCATAGCCTCAATATCATTGGCAGGTACCGATACAAAGCCAGGTGTGAGCGGTGTGAACTGCTTGTGGAATACCTCCTGACCTGTAGCGGCAAGTGTCGTAAGCGTACGGCCATGGAAGCTGTTTTCAAGTGTGATTATAGTGTAATAGTCGCTTCCCTTATGCTCTGCAGCATATTTTCTCACAGCCTTTATGCCGTTTTCATTAGCCTCTGCTCCGGAATTTGCATAGAATACCTTATCCATGCCTGATTTTTCACAAAGAAGCTTCGCAAGCATTGCATCAGGCTCAGTATAGTAAAGATTTGAAGAATGCTGAATCTTGCCTAACTGAGCTGTTACAGCCTGCTGCCATTTTTCATCTGCGATGCCGAAGGCCGTGACTCCTATGCCGGAGCCCATGTCTATATAACGCTTTCCGTTTTCATCAAAAACTTCCGAACCATGTCCTTTTACAAGGCATACTGGAAAACGCTTGTATGTATTTGCAATATACTGCTTATCTGTCTCGATTATATTCATCTTTTTGCCTCATGATCATTTATTATGAGCTGTTATCATGGTTCCTGCGCCTTCCTCTGTAAGAAGCTCTATCAGTATAGAATGCGGTAAGCAGCCGTTCATGATAACACAGTTCTGAACACCCATTTCTATAGCCTTGATACAGGAATCCACCTTAGGTATCATGCCTCCTGAGATAACTCCCTTATCATACAGCTGTACCGCCTCTTCAGTGCTGAGCTCCGGTATCAAGGATTTCGGATCATACTGATCTCTCATAATGCCTGCAATATCCGTCATCATGATAAGTCTTTCTGCCTGAAGTGCTCCGGCTATATAAGCAGCGGCTGTGTCTCCGTTAATGTTAAAGATATTCCCGTCCTTATCACAGCCTATCGTAGAAACTACCGGAATATATCCGTTTGAAAGAAGATCCAGGATAGGCTTTTTATTAATAGAGGTTATCTCTCCGACATAGCCTAACTGTTCATTCTTGATCTTTGCCTCAATAAGCCTTCCGTCCATGCCGGATATGCCCATTGCATTGCCGCCCTTAACCTCAAGAAGATTAACAAGTCCCTTATTAACCTTTCCGGCAAGTACCATCTCTGCAATCTCAATAGTTTCCTTATCGGTAACCCTTAAGCCTCCGACAAATTCGGACTTTTTGCCGATTTTGCCGAGCATTTCATTGATCTCCGGACCGCCTCCGTGCACAAGCACGACCTTGACTCCGATAAGCCACAGGAGAACTATGTCTTCCATAACCTGCTCTTTAAGCTCATTGCTTATCATAGCATTGCCGCCGTATTTAATAACAACGATCTTGTTATTATATTTTTTGATGTACGGAAGCGCCTTTGCAAGCACCTCGGCCCTTTGAATATTTGTAAGTGCCCCTTCCATAATAATGTCTCTCCCTGTGTCCTATCCTTATCTAATCAGCTCCTGTAGTCTCCGTTTATCTTGACATAATCATATGTCAGATCGCAGCCCCAGGCCTCAGCACTAAATTCACCGTCATTAAGCTCAACCAATATCTGAATATCCTTTTCCAGCAATATTTCTTTTGCCTTTTCCTCTGAAAATGCAACTCCGGCTCCGTCTTTGCATACAAGGATCTCTCCCTTCGGAGATTTAAATGACACATCGATCTTTGTTACATCAACATCTGCTCCTGAATAGCCTATAGCACAGAGCACACGTCCCCAGTTGGCATCGGCTCCGAACATAGCTGCCTTCAAAAGTGATGAGCATATCACGCTTTTTGCAACGATTTTTGCCGTCTCATAGCTTTTTGCTCCGCTTGTGCAGCACTCAAGAAACTTGGTTGCACCTTCACCGTCTCCGGCGATCATTCGGCAAAGCGCCACTGTAACTGTGTTGAGAGCCTCCATGAACACTTTATAGTCATCATTTTCTTCAGTAATGAGTGCATTTCCTGCAAGCCCGTTTGCCATAATGGTTACAGTATCATTCGTTGAAGTATCGCCGTCTACGGAAACCATATTGAAGCTCTTTTGAACATCTGTCTTAAGCGCCTTATCAAGAAGCTCAGGGCTCACCGCAGCATCTGTAGTGATAAATACTAACATGGTAGCCATGTTAGGATGAATCATTCCGCTGCCTTTACCCATAGCTCCGATATGACAGGTCTTACCTCCAAGCTCAAACTCAACAGCAGCCTCCTTCATGATGGTATCAGTAGTCATAATGCCTGCTGCCGCAGCTTCATTGCCGTTTTCAGAAAGTCCCTTTGCAAGCTCTTCAATACCATTTTCTATAGGTGTAATGTCGAGCGGCTGGCCGATCACTCCTGTTGATGCTACTATTATATCATGCGGATCTATTCCGAGCACACCGCCTGTAAGCGCACACATCTTTTCAGCTATCTCAATGCCGTCGGCATTGCAGGTATTGGCGTTGCCGCTGTTTACTATAACAGCCTGTGCTATGCCGTTCTCAAGATGCTTCTTTGTGACATATATCGGAGCTCCTTTGACAAGATTTGTCGTATAAACTCCGGCAGCGCTTGCAGGAACCTCGCTTAAGATCATTGAAAGATCCTTCTTCGTAGTATTGTGACGAATACCGCAGTGAATTCCGTTTGCCTTATATCCATTTGCGGCACATACACCGCCCTTTATCATTTTCATAATTTTTGCTCTCCCTTTATCAATACCCTTTTCTTAGTGCTTTTTTGAAATAAGACCGAAAACACTGCTTTTGTATTGCGCTTTAAAATCAGCTGTTTAATTTTGAGCCATAGGTCAGAGTGAAAGGCCTATTGCCTCATCAATTCCCATAACTATATTCATGTTCTGTATTGCTGCCCCTGATGCGCCCTTTCCTAAATTATCAAAAAGCGCGATCAGTGTCATTCGATCATCATTTCCGGCAACACTGACTATCATATCATCTCTGCCTGAAAGCTTTGCCGCGGAGATAAAACCTCCGTCATCTACATTGTCCTCATAATGAACTATTTTCCCGCTGTATTTTTCCTTATATATTGCACGGATATCTTCAATGCTTCCATTAATATCCTTTTTGAAAAGCGATATATTGGTCTCCATTCCTGAATAAAAATCAGCGACTATAGGGTAAAATGCAGGCTCTTCATAAAGTCCGCAGATATGCTTCATCTCCTTAAGATGCTTGTGCTGCTGTCCGATACCGTAAACTCTCGGAGCATCAAGAAGCTTATCTCTGTCGGCTGCCTCATAGTCGGCGATCATCTTTTTTCCGCCGCCCGAGTATCCTGTAAGTGATATGCAGGAAAGCGCTGTCTCCTTAGAGATTATGCCTGCTTCAACAAGAGGCTCGACCAAAACAATAAATCCGCTTGCATGGCATCCCGGGTTTGCTATTCTTTTTGATGATGCGATCTGTTCTCTTAAGCTTCCAATTTCAGGAAATCCGTAGGTCCAGCCCTCTGCGGTCCTGTGCGCCGTCGAGGTGTCAATTATCGTAACCTTTGAATCCTTTGCAAGCTCGGCTGCCTCTACAGCGGCTGCATCCGGCAGACACAAAAATGCTATATCGGCTTCATGCAGTGCCTCTTTTATTGAGGCCTCATCTTTTCTCTTGTCATCCGGAAGTATTATCAGCTCTATATCTTTTCTTTCCGACAGCCTCTCATATATCCTTAAGCCTGTCGTTCCGGCACTTCCGTCTATAAAGATCCTTGTCATTTTTCAAGCTCCTTTTTCACAAGCTCGATCTCTTCTTTAACCGATGCAGATGAGGTTCCGCCTGCTGATATACGTTTTTCAACGCAGTTTTCTATATTAATGTCATTATATACGTCATTATCAAAAAGCTCGCTGTGCTTTTTATATTCTTCGATAGGGAAGGTTTCAAGTACAAGGCCCTTTCCTATACATTCTGAAACTATCTGTCCCGATATCTTATAGGCAGTTCTGAAAGGCATGCCCTTCTTCACAAGATAATCCGCAAGATCGGTAGCATTTATAAAGCCCTCGTTTGCCGCCTTTCTCATGTTGTCAGGAAGTGTCTTCATTGTAGCTATCATAGGTATCATGACCTTTAAGCATACCTTAACGGTATCCACTGAATCAAAGACTGCCTCCTTGTCCTCCTGCATATCCTTGTTATATGCGAGCGGAAGACCCTTAAGTGTGGTAAGCAGTGCCATAAGATCACCGTAGACTCTGCCTGTTTTTCCTCTGATAAGCTCCGCCATATCCGGATTCTTCTTCTGAGGCATTATTGAGGAGCCTGTAGTATAGCTGTCTGAAAGCTCTATAAACTTAAATTCCCAGCTTGACCACAGTACTATCTCCTCCGAAAATCTCGAAAGATGCATCATAAGTATTGCAATGGCACTCATTAGCTCAACACAGAAATCTCTGTCCGAAACACCGTCAAGGCTGTTCCATGCTATGGAGTGAAATCCTAACTTTTCAGCTTCAAAAACTCTGTCAGTATTATAGGTGGTTCCTGCCAAAGCACAGCTTCCGATAGGTGAAACATTCATTCTCTTAACTGCATCCGCTATCCTGTCGCGATCTCTTAAAAGCATCATGACATAGGCCATCATATGATGTGAGAAGAGTATCGGCTGTGCCCTCTGAAGATGAGTATAGCCAGGCATTACAACTCCCATATTTTTCTCTGCCACAGCCACGAGTGTTTCTGTAAGCTCTCTTACAAGCGAACTTATCTCTGCCGCCTCATCTCTTAAATACATTCTTAAATCAAGCGCAACCTGATCATTTCTGCTTCTCGCTGTATGAAGCTTCTTTCCGACATCTCCGAGCCTTTCGGTAAGCACCTGCTCAATAAACATGTGAATGTCTTCACAGCTTAAATCAAACTCTAACTTTCCGCTGTTAAGATCCTTGAGAATGCCTTCGAGTCCGTCTATTATGGCAGCGGCATCCTCATTAGAGAGGATGCCTGTTTTTGCAAGCATGGCAGCGTGAGCCATACTGCCCTTTATATCCTGTTGATACATTCTGCAGTCAAAATGTATCGATGAATTAAAATCATCCGCTATCTGGTCTGTCTCTCCGGCAGTCCTTCCGGCCCACATCTTTGCCATGTTTAAATTCCCCTTACTTTCTGTTAACTCAAATTTCCCGAATCAATTAAATATATTATATGCTTATTTGTCTGCTCCGACTGATTACAGCTTATTAAGCTCGCGATATGCCTGAACCTTTGTAGGAAGTCCCCAAAGATTGATGAAGCCTTCAGCCTGAGCCTGATCGTAATCACTCTCTCCGAATGTTACAAGATTCTCTGAGTAAAGTGAATATGGTGAGGTTGTTCCTGCAGGAATGATATTTCCCTTATAAAGCTTAAGCTTTACTGTTCCAGTAACATACTTATCTGCTTCATTTGCAAATGCTGTAAGTGCCTCCTGAAGCGGTGAATACCACTTTCCGTTGTAGATAAGGTCTGCATAATCTACAGCAAGCTTCTGCTTCTCGTGAAGTACTTCCTTGTCAACTGTAAGCATTTCCAGCTGCTCATGTGCCTTGTAAAGGATAGTTCCGCCGGGAGTCTCGTATACTCCGCGGTCCTTCATGCCCACAAGACGGTTCTCAACGATATCAATGATACCGATTCCGTTAGCGCCTCCGACCTCATTGAGCTTTCTGATAATGTCTGATGCCTTCATCTTCTCGCCGTTAAATGCAACAGGAGCTCCGGCTTCAAAGTCAATGCTTATATATGTAGGCTCATCAGGTGCCTGGATCGGAGAAACTCCCATCTCAAGGAAGCCTGACTTTTCATACTGCGGCTCATTTGCAGGATCCTCAAGGTCAAGTCCTTCATGGCTTAAATGCCAAAGGTTCTTATCCTTTGAGTAATTTGTCTCACGGCTTATCTTAAGCGGAATATTGTGTGCCTCAGCATAATCTATCTCTTCCTCACGTGATTTGATATCCCACTCACGCCAAGGAGCGATGATCTTCATATCAGGAGCAAATCTCTTTATAGCAAGCTCGAAACGAACCTGATCGTTACCCTTTCCTGTTGCTCCGTGTGCAATTGCATCAGCGTCCTCTGCTATAGCGATCTCAGCAAGCTTCTTGCCGATTACCGGACGAGCAAATGCTGTTCCTAAAAGATATGTCTCATATTTTGCATCCATCTTGAGTGAAGGAATAATAATGTCATCCACCATCTCATCTACAAGATCAGCAATGATAAGCTTTGAAGCGCCTGTCTTGATGGCCTTTTCTTCAAGTCCGTCAAGCTCATCTCCCTGTCCTACATCTGCAGCTACTGCGATGATCTCAGGATTATTATAATTTTCCTTGAGCCACGGAATAATAATTGATGTGTCAAGTCCGCCTGAATAAGCAAGTACTATCTTCTTGATTCCTTCTTTTTTCATAATATAAGCCTCCGGTGCATTAATTTTGTTATTTTAGTTGTTTCACTTACATTACCTATTTCTATTTATAGGGCTGTAAATATAGTTATCGAGCAGTTCTGTATAATTATTCATATTTTTGAGTAATTATGAGTATATGATAATCATCTGCAAGTCTAATGTCAACAAGTATTTTTACCAAAATAAACCAAGTTGAGCATTAAATATTATGCATTATTTAAACACGCACTTTACTGAAAAGCAAAAGGGCGCCTATATGCATATTTTATAGGTGCCCTCGATTCAATAAGCTGCGCCGTTATTAATGCCGCAGTCATTTAATACTGTATTTAATTATCATTCCTCTTCTTTTCCGAAAGTATCCTCTATAAATGTATATACTCTCTTAAGATATGAATCTGCAAGGTATAATGCACCTACAGGATTATGAGCAAGTGCTCTGTCCTTTCCGGTAAGTACCGTTACGGGTACCTTACTATGTCTCATAAATAAGGTATCATGTCCTACGCACAGTCCCAGTACAACGTTCATGTCACAGCCCTGCTCCGAAAGATATTCTGCCTGTCCTGCAGGATTGCACATTATCTCCATTTCATTTTCAGGATGAACAAATTGTTCCTGCTTTATTCCTATAAATTTCTTTGAAATGCTTCCGCACTTACAGCATGCAGCTTCAACCTCAAAACCGTTCGCTCTTAATATTTTTGCAAACGTTTCTGCCTCCCTTGAAAATCCGGTGCAGAATCCAAGGCCGATCTTCTTATAGCCCATATTATGTGCAAACGCCATTGTCTCTTCTACTCTTGTCCATCTGCAATAGCCTCTGCTCTCAACCCTTGCAGCGCTGTTTGCTATCTTAAGATCTTCCTCATTATACAGATCCTTAAAGAATTCCGGATCTACTTTCTTAGTAACACACGCCTTTTCATTTGGCATTTTCTCAAAAAGATGGTCCTCACAAGCCTTAGAAGGGCAATCTGCACACGTAAAATTCATAGTATATTTCTCCTTTTCAGGTTCCTTTTAATCCACCCTATACAGATATGACAGGAAAGTCTTATCTATTCTGGTTTCTGATTGTATAACGTTCTTGCATAATTATATCATTTCAAGAACAATCAGTCGAACGCTTTTAATGCTTCATTAAATTCATTTATAAGATCTTCTGCATCTTCTATACCTACAGATATTCTAAACATAGCCGGAGTAATACCTATTCTTCTTCTTTCCTCGTCCGGCATATGTGCCTGTGATGAATAAATCGGTTGCTGGAATGTCGTTCTAAGGCCTCCTAATGTAGGTGCATATCTAACAAACCTAAGCCTTTTTACGAAATCATTTCTTTTTTCATAGTCTTCCGTATCTACAACTATGCTCAACATACCACACATTTCCTCATCTTTGCCGTTTCCCCAAAGCTTAAGAGCCGTCTCGTGGCCTGAAAAGCCTTCTATACATGGATGAAATACTTTTACAATATGCTTATTCTTGATAAGTGCTTTTGCAAGCTTGGCTGCATTTGCCATCTGTCTGGCTATTCTGAGCTCCCCTGTCTTTAAACTTCTTGTTACAAGCCAAGATGTGAAAGGATCTGATGGCGTTCCAAAATGCTGTATCATCGGATCAAGTTTTTTTATAATTTCCTTATTGGCAGTTATTGAACCAGCACAGGCATCTGAATGCCCATTTAAAAACTTCGTCATTGAGTTAATAACTATATCTGCACCATGTTCAAGCGGTCTTATTGAAAATGGCGATGTGAAAGTATTGTCAACTATGCAGTATCCACCTCTTTCATGAGCCCATTTTGAAAGAACATCTATATCAGCTACTCTCATAAGTGGATTTGCAACCACTTCCGTATATATGATCTTCGTGTTTGGTCTCAATGCAGCTCTTACTTCATCAAGATTATCAATATTTACGGCAGTAACTTCTATCCCCCAATGTTCAAAGCGCTCTGTCATTATTTCCAAAGTTTCTCCATAACAACAGTTTGAATAAACGATATGGTCTCCTTTATTAAGCAGTGTCATAAGTACTCCTGATATCGCTGCCATTCCTGATGAACACATGAGAGAAGCTTCTCCATTCTCAAGAAAACTCATAGTATGAGCTGCTGCGCCCCTATTAGGATTTGACATTCTATAATATGAGTATGTCTCCTCATCCTCCAATAGCGCATATCGCTCACGTACCTCATCAAGTGATCTGCTTGTAAATGCGGTGGTTTGATATATAGGCAATGACTCTGGAGAATGATCTACACCTCCGACTCTGTCAGCTGCATATAATAACTCCGTTGCTTTCTTTAAATTATTCATTCTTTTCTCCTTTCAAAATAATAACTCAGTGTTTTATTCAAAGATTACACTTTCTTTGATCGTTTCCATTGATTTTCATTAATGTTAATCCCTAAAATACTTATTGAGTCAAGCTAATTTGTATTTTCAATCTATCTAACAATGCACAACATTCTGATGTAAAAGACTTCAATAATCAAACAAAATTAGAATACTTTAACAGATATTTTTATTGAATCTGTATGATGAACAGTGATAAAATCTCAACATACTACATTTGATAGAATAATTATATCTAATTTCCTTGTATAGAGAGCATTCTAACTCTAATACAGCTACAGAGTTTATTATGAATAAAATATTTAGCATAGGCGAAGCGTCAAAAATAACAGGTCTTTCTGTCCAAACCCTTAGAAATTACAGCAATATGGGACTTGTTTCTCCGGAAAGAGTAGATTTTCATACCGGCTACAGATATTACACTATTAATCAGATTCACCTTTTAGATAAAATCAAATATCTGCGTGAATTAGATCTTTCTCTGTCTCAGATTAAAGATGCAATAAACACTTCTGACAATGACTCGTTAAAACCATTATTAGCAATACAACATAAAAAACTGCAAAGAGAAATATCAAGACTTCGTGCTGCTGATGAAATTATCAGCTGGTATCTCGGTACAATTGAACATCAAGAAAGCGTTTCATCGCTTCATACTCCATATCTCAGATATTTTTCGCAGAGACATTCCCTGAGTGTACTATATTCCAAAGAAAAAGGACCGCAAGATTCAGAAATACGACTTGCAACCATTAGGCACAGTACTTCAGGAAAAACACTAAATTACTATAGACAGTTCGGGTATGAACTTAATACAAACGAACTTGTTAATGGTAATTTTTGCCCTGTTTATGAATTTATGTTCATAAAAGAATTACCGGAAAATTTAGATCCAAGTATTATCGAGTCAATTCACACTTATCCTGCTGGAAAATACCTTTGTTTTTTTGATACAAAGAGTTTTGATCGATTTAAAGGCCTTGCAGATATTACTAAGGGCACTCATTCACCAATGCTTGCTATTGAATACAGTGGAAGCATTAGTGAATACAGCGATAACACTGGTTGTGAATATCAGCTTTACCTTGGATAAAATTTTTAAAAAAAATTCCAAAAAAATTGTTGACATATTTTAGCTTATACTTTATCATATAACACGTGCTTCACAAACGAACACAACAGCGAGGTGTGGCTCAGTTTGGTAGAGCGCTGCGTTCGGGACGCAGAGGTCGCAAGTTCGAATCTTGTCACCTCGATCAATATCGATATGGCCCTGTAGTCAAGCGGTTAAGACGTCGCCCTCTCACGGCGAAGGCTCGGGTTCGATTCCCGGCAGGGTCACTAAAAGAATCAAGCGAGTGCTTGGTTCTTTTTTTGTGCCGCTAGGCGCACCACTGAATAATGCCGCACCGGTTGATTAACTCCAACTCAGTGCGGCATTTACTGCATTTATAATATTTACTGCATTTAGAGATTATTAAGTTCTCTTACTCTGTGGCAGGCAACAAAGTGGCCAGGCTCAACCTCCTCAAGTGTAGGAGCTGATGCAAAGCACTTATCACATGCATACTCACATCTTGGTGCGAATCTGCACTGATCCTTAGGATCAATAGGTGATACAAGCTCACCCTTAATAGGAATTCTTACTGACTTATCATCAAGGTTAACTCTCGGGATAGCCGATATAAGTGCCTTCGTATATGGATGATACTGATGCTTGAAAAGCTCTGTAGAAGAAGCCTTCTCAACTGCACATCCAAGGTACATAACCATAATGTCATTTGAAATATGCTTAACTACGCTTAAGTTATGTGTAATGAATATGTATGTAAGATTTCTTTCAGCCTGAAGATCCTGCATAAGATTAAGTATCTGTGCCTGAATTGAAACATCAAGCGCTGATACAGGCTCATCACATACGATAAATTTAGGCTCAAGTATGATAGCTCGTCCGATACCTATACGCTGACGACGTCCTCCGTCAAGCTCATGAGCATATGAATCAGCAAGTCTTGAAGCAAGACCGACTGTATCCATTGTCTCTTTAACCTTCTTTTCGATCTCCTCCTTGCTCTTGCAGAGCTTAAAGATCTTAAGCGGCTCAGCAATAAGCTGTCTTACAGACATACGAGGATCTATAGATGAAAACGGATCCTGAAAAATGATCTGCATTTCTTTTCTGAGTTCATGGAACTCATGCTTATTGATCTCTGATATATCTTTTCCGTTAAAGAAGATCTGTCCTGAAGTTTTCTTATGAAGATGAAGAACGGTACGTCCTAATGTAGACTTTCCGCAGCCTGATTCTCCAACGACACCTAATGTAGTTCCTTCCGGAATATCAAATGATACATCATCTACAGCATGAAGCATACCGGTAGGAGTATTAAAGTACTTTTTCAGGTTTTTAACACTGAGCATGTAATTATTTTCCATATCAAGCCTCCTTCTTTATTGGATTGAAGCAGGCAACCATATGATCCTCTTCAACCTGAACAAGCTCAGGCTTACGAGTCTTACATGCTTCAACAGCGTTAGGACAGCGATCACAGAATGCACATCCTTCAGGAAGGTTGGATGGATCAGGCATCATACCCTTGATAGGCTGAAGTCTGTCTGTGTCCTCATCAAGCTTAGGAATAGCATTGAAAAGTCCGCTTGTATAAGGATGCATGATATTTCTGTATACCTTATCTACAGTACCTGATTCAACGATATGTCCTGCATACATGATCATAACCTTATCGCAGGTTTCTGCAACAACACCGAGATCATGTGTGATCAGAAGAAGTGACATACCAAGTTTGTTTCTAAGCTCATTAATAAGATCAAGTACCTGTGCCTGAATAGTAACATCAAGCGCAGATGTAGGCTCATCTGCAATAAGAAGCTTCGGGTTGCATGCAAGCGCTATAGCAATAACAACTCTCTGCTTCATACCGCCTGAGAACTGATGCGGATACTCGAGATATCTTTCTCCCGGAATACCTACGAACTCAAGCATCTCCTTGGCTTTATCCATAGCTTCAAACTTGGTCATATCATTGTGAAGTCTTACAACCTCCATGATCTGATCTCCGACAGTGAGTACCGGGTTAAGTGATGTCATAGGATCCTGGAAGATCATCGCAATATCGTTTCCGCGGATCTTACGCATCTCCTTTTCACTCTTCTGTCTGAGATTTTCTCCGTTAAGATATATATCACCTGATACTATCCTTCCGGGAGGGTTTGATACAAGGTCAAGGATTGAAAGAGCTGTTGTTGTCTTGCCGGCACCTGTTTCACCTACAAGTCCGACTCTTTCTCCTTTTTTAATTTCAAATGATACCCCGTTTACAGCCTCAACAGTTGATTTTCTGAGGAAGTACTTAACTACGAGGTTATCTATTTTTAAAAGTGTATTCTCATCCATAAATAAATCTCCTCAAAAATCAATAGTTAAGTCTTGGGTCAAGAGCATCTCTGAGACCGTCTCCGAGATAGTTAAGGCAGTATGATACGAGAACGATGCAGAGACCAGGAATGATTGAATAGTACCAGTTGGTGCTAAGGAATCCCTTACCCTGTGATATCATAAGTCCCCATTCAGGCTCCGGAGGCTGAATACCAAGTCCTATATATGAAAGTGATGCAGCCTCAAGAATACATCCGCCTGTTGACATTGTAAATCTAACAATAATAGGAGCTAATGAGTTTGGAAGTATATGTGACATAAGTATACGTCCGTCGCTTGCTCCGAGTGCTATTGAAGCCTCAACATATTCCTCATTTCTGAGTGTGAGAACCTTTGAACGTGCAAGTCTTGCGTAACCCGGAATATAGTAAAGACCGAGTGCAATGATCATGTTTCTCATGCTGGTTCCGAGAATGATAACGAGACACATAAGAAGTGCCATATCAGGAATACTTGAGAAAATATCAAGGAAACGCATGATAGGGTTATCAAGCTTTGGATAATAAGCAGCAAAGATTCCGAGGGCAGTACCGATAACACAGGATACTACCATTGTAAGAACACCGATAACTATTGTGTAGCGTGATCCCCAGATGATACGGCTCATAATATCTCTTCCGAACTGGTCAGTTCCGAAAGGATGCTTAAGACATGGGAACATCAGTATTTCTTCATAATTCTGCTTCGTATAGTCATACGGAGCGATTAGCGGAGCAAGTATAGCTACAAGACAAACAGCTATAAGGATGAATAAGCTGGCCATAGCAAACTTATTTTCTCTGAGCTTGATCCAGACCATTTTGAACTGGCTGTTTCCGCCTTCTTTTTTCTTATAAGCATCATTCTTAGCCATTACTTATTACCTCCTTCCTTCTGAGCTGTTTTCTTTTTCTTTACGGCAAAGCCATATGTTGACTTGATACGCGGATCAATGAAAGCATATGCAAGGTCTGTCACAAGAATAACGATAGAACACATTACACAGATAATGAATATACCGCTTAATACAACCGGAAGATCCTGTCTCTGTACGGCTTCAAGTACGTAGTTGCCGAGTCCCGGGATAGCAAATACAGACTCAACCAATACTGTACCGCCGAGGTACTCGCAAAGTGAAGAGCTTATCTGTGTAAGGATAGGAATGAAAGCATTTCTGAGTCCGTGTCTGATAACAACGACCCATTCAACCTGTCCCTTTGCTCTTGCGGTTCTTATATAATCCTGTCTGATAACCTCAAGCACTGATGAACGGGTCATACGTGTGATACCCGAGCTTGCCTGAAGTCCTATAGTAGCGACAGGAAGAATCCAATATTTAAAGCTATAGCTTCCGCTGGCCGGCAGCCATCCGAGCTTCAGTGAGAAGATAAGTACGAACAGCATTGCGATCCAGAAGGAAGGAGCTGATTTACCGAAAAGTGAAATAAAAGTAAGTACACGGTCAAACAGTGAATACTGCTTTACTGCAGAAACTGTTCCTGCAAGAAGTCCTAAAAGTGTACCAACGATAACGCCCCAGAAGGCAATGACCATGGTAAGCGGAAGTCTTGAACCGATAGCGCCTGCTATAGGCTGTCTTGTTTTATATGAAACACCTAAATTTCCCTGTAAGAGATTTCCTATATATCTGAAAAATCTTACGAAGAATGGATCATTTAAATGAAACTCATCCCTGATAGCCGCAAGGCTCGCCTCTGTAGCGCCTTCACCGGCTATGATCCTGGCCGGATCTCCCGGAACAAATTCCAGAAGCGCAAATACAAACAGCGTAGTCAAGAAAAGAGTCAAGATCATGAAAAGTAATCTTTTAACAGAATATTTTAACATCTTTGTCTCCAACCTATTTTATACATGATAGTGGCGGAATCTTCTTCCGCCACTATCGTTGCCTTTAAGTTAATGCTTTAAGCATTATAAATGATATCAAATTACTTTAATTTAATATCTTCGTAGAAAATCTCCTCGTAGTCCTGTGGAAGCCATACGCCGTCAAGTCTGTCGTTAACTGCAACGAACTGCTGCTGATGGTTAAGAGGTATACATACATAATCCTTCATAAGCATCTCAAGGCAATCCTCCCAGATCTTTCCTCTCTCTGTCTGATCAGCTGTACCGCAGCCTACCTTAAAGAGATCGAAGAATTCCTGATTCTCATAGCCTACACGGTTAAGAGCATCTGATCCAGGCTGAAGCTGGTTGAGGAAGCCGTCTGCCTCCATTGTCGATGCTGTAAAGCCGTAGATGGTCATCTGATGGTTTCCTGCTGAAAGATACTCACGCATAGGAGCAATTTCCATCTTGTTGATGTTAAGAGTAATTCCTGCATCAGCAACCTGTGCCTGAATAGCCTCAGCCATATCGCATCTCTGTGAATCAGTTGACTCAACTGTCATCTCAAGTGTAAGACCATCTGCATATCCAGCCTCTGCAAGAAGAGCCTTTGCGGTTTCAACATCATGTCCTGTTCCGAAATACTTCTTATATGTATCTGCGTTTGAACCGAGGATACCAGGTGTGATAAATGCCTCAGCTGGCTTACCAACCTTGCCGAATGCAAGTGTAACAGTTGCATTAACATCGATTGCTCTTGCAAATGCTTCTCTTACCTTTACATTATCCATAGGTGCCTTCTTTGTGTTAAGAAGGAGATAAACTGTCTTTGCTGTATTTCCAAGCTCCATATGCATTCCCGGAGTTGTATCAATGTTGTCATACTCTCTTGAGTTAGGAGCAATAACAAGATCATATGAGCCTGTCTTAGCCTCTGTAGATCTTGCATCAATTGATGCAACTACACGTATCTCAAGCTTCTTGAATGCAGGCTTGCCTTCCTGCCAGTAATTCTCGTTAGCTGAAAGCTTAATGATGTCTCCCTGAACATACTCGTCAAGCTTGTAAGCACCTGTACCTACTACAGCTCCGCCGAGGTAATCACCATTGTTCTCCTCATAAGCCTTCTTTGAACCGATTACGCACTGACCGTTTGCAAGATGGTTAGGAAGTGTAGCGCATGCATACTTTGTTCCTATAATACATGTTGTATCATCTACTACAGAGCACTCTGCAGGATCGATCATATTAAAGTGAGCGTTAGGAAGGTTATTCTCGATAGCACGTGTGATTGTCCAGATGACATCCTCTGCTGTGAAATCACTTCCGTCTGAGAATTTGATTCCTTCCTTGAGCTTTACTCTTAAGTGAGTATCATCATCCCACTCCCATGACTCTGCAAGCCAAGGCTGAAGATTTCCGTCAGCATCAAATCTTGTAAGTGTGTCATAGATCTGAAGCATGATTCTCTGATAAGACTGCTCATCATTGTTGCCCGGCTCAAATGTTCCAGGATCGACAGACTGAATAGTTCTGAGAGTGTCAGCATCCCCTGAAGCTTCTGTTGTTGTCTGTGTTCCTGCCTCACCTGATGTGTTCTCAGAACCTGAACCGCCGCAGGCAGCAAGTCCGAATACACATGAAGCAGCAAGTACCATTGCTAATGCTTTTCTCATAAGATAGCCTCCTAATAAATTTATGATTAAATTATATTAAAGAGCTTGTTTTGGTGCAATTCGCTGAATAGCAAAAACAAAAATGCACATTTTTTACATATTCACAATTTATATTAACACATTTTAAGTATTTTTAAGTATGCTGTAACAATAGTTAAACAATCATTCATATATCGTGTAATATTAATTAATTGTTTGTTTTTGCGCACAAAAATGCACTTTTCAGTTAAAAGTAATATTATATGAATTAAAACAGCCTAAAAAAACCGGCTCAAAAAGAACCGGTGAAAAACGCCCCAACCAGGACTTGAACCTGGGACCCCCTGATTAACAGTCAGATGCTCTAACCAA
>CAKSBC010000016.1 GCA_934438085.1 uncultured Lachnospiraceae bacterium | reverse complement strand
AAGAGCAAATGGACGCCCTTTTGGGGGCCTAATAAAATTTATTTAATTTTTTTCGCATTTACTCTTGACTTTTCCCTACATTATATATTTCACTTTTATGAATTTTTATGATCCGGCCAGCTTATATTAATTGTCTTAATTTAATACATAATGAATTTTATTCTTTATGCTCTGTTTCGGATTTTTCGGAATTAATTACCGCATAAATGCCATTAAGTCCCGTCTTGTCTATAGCAGAGAACGGAATTATGATGCCATCATCAGGAAGTCCGAATGTGTCTCTTATAAGCTTAAGTGCCTTAGGCTTCTCGTTTTTCTTAAGCTTGTCTGATTTAGTAGCAATTATAACCGGCGTAAATCCCTGAGCCACTATCCAATCATACATCAGCCTGTCATCCTCTGTTGGCTTATGCCTCATATCAACAAGCAGAAACACCTTAATAAGCATGCTGCTCTTTTTGAGGTAACGCTCAACCATTTTACCCCAATCAGCCTTAACGGACTCGGCTATACGCGTATAACCGTAACCCGGAAGATCGACAAGATAAAAATCATCATTAACATTATAGAAATTTATCGTCTGTGTCTTACCGGGCTGTGCGGAAGTCCTCGCAAAAGCCTTTCTGTTGATAAGAGCATTTATCAGGCTCGATTTCCCGACATTTGATTTACCGGCAAAAGCAAATTCCGGATGCTCATTAGCGGGGATCTTGCTGGTAATACCGCATACAGTCTCAAGTGAGACTTTTTTTACTACGAAATTAAAATTATCAGCCATAGATCCTCCATAAAGTGAAAGTTATTATTCAATCGGATTGCTGAAACGAATTATCTTCGGCTCGGCACCGTTTTCTACACAATCGGCATTAATAGTTACATTGTTGATGGTAGGATCTGAAGGGATCTCATACATTATGTTCATCATAACTGATTCAAGTATGCTTCTTAATCCTCTTGCCCCCGTCTTTTTAACTACAGCCTTATGCGCAATAGCTCTGAGCGCATCATCTGTGAATTCAAGACCGACACCGTCAATCTCAAACAGCTTCTGATACTGCTTGATAAGAGCGTTTCTAGGCTCCTTCAGGATGCGTACAAGTGAATCTTCATCCAATGATCTTAATGCCACAGTTACAGGTACACGTCCTATGAATTCAGGAATGAGTCCGAACTTTGTAAGATCCTCAGGCTCTGTCTGCGCTATAAGCTCATCTATATTCTCTTCTGACTTATTGACAAGCTCAGCGCCAAAGCCGATGCCTCCTGCGGAAACTCTCTGGCTGACTATCTTCTCAAGTCCGTCAAATGCACCTCCGCATATAAACAGAATATTCGTTGTATCAATATTCATCATTTCCTGATGAGGATGCTTTCTTCCACCCTGAGGCGGTACGGAAGCTACAGTTCCCTCTATGATCTTTAAGAGTGCCTGCTGAACACCTTCACCTGAGACATCTCTTGTTATTGAAACATTCTCAGATTTTTTCGTGATCTTATCGATCTCATCTATGTAAATGATTCCGTATTCCGCTCTCTCAATGTCATAATCAGCATTCTGAATAAGCTTTAAAAGGATGTTTTCGACATCTTCTCCGACGTAGCCCGCTTCGGTAAGTGTTGTTGCATCTGCAATAGCAAAAGGAACACCTAACATCTTTGCAAGACTCTGTGCAAGATACGTCTTACCCGAACCTGTAGGTCCAATCATAAGAATATTAGACTTCTGAACATCAATATCTGTGATGTCGCCCGTGATCCTTTTGTAATGATTATATACAGCTACAGAAAGTACTTTCTTAGCTTCATCCTGTCCAATGACATACTCATCAAGGAATTTTTTTATCTCCTTTGGTTTCTGAAGCTTTATCTCATCTCTGAACGAAGGTCTGCTGAAACCGCCCTTATCCATATCCTCTTTAAGGATCTCATAGCAGGTTTCTATACATTCGTCACAGATATATGTATTATTTGCTCCGGATACCATCTTCTGCACCTGTCCGCGTGATTTGCCGCAAAAGCTGCATCTGATTCTTTCGTGTTGTGTTTTATCAGCCATCTTTTATCCTCAGTGATTTTCGATAATGCTGTCGATAATACCGTAGTTAAGTGCCTCTTCAGCAGTCATCCACTTATCTCTTTCGGTGTCTGCAGCAACTTGTTCGTAGGTATTTCCTGTGTTGGCAGCAAGTATCTCATTCATTTTTTTCTTGGTTCTGAGGATCCACTCTGCTGTTATCTGAATCTCGGTGGCCTGTCCCTGTGCTCCGCCTGAAGGCTGATGTATCATAACTTCTGAATTAGGAAGTGCAAATCTCTTGCCCTTTGTTCCGCCTGCGAGAAGAAATGCACCCATGCTGGCAGCCATACCGATGCAAATAGTTGATACATCGCATTTAATATACTGCATTGTATCGTATATAGCCATACCGGCAGTAATGACACCACCAGGACTGTTTATATATAAATGGACATCCTTGTTAGGATCTTCCGACTCAAGGAAAAGAAGCTGTGCAACTATGAGTGCAGCACTTGTTTCATTTACCTCTTCTCCGAGGAAAATGATCCTGTCCTTTAAAAGTCTGGAAAAAATATCGTAGGAACGCTCTCCTCTTGAAGACTGTTCGATTACGTATGGTATTGAAAATGGCATTTATTTAACCTCTGTAAATGTTGAATTAATGCGAACAGCTGTCAGGGCCCCGAAAATATCGGATATCCCGGCAGCTGCTCGATAATGATTGAAATTCACAAAGAGTATTTCATCTTGCTTATGCTTCCGGAGCCTCTTCCTTCTCCTCAGCAGCCTTCTTTGACTTCTTCTCAGGAGCCTTAAGAACAGCCTCTGCAACAAGCATGTCAACAGCATCACGAATAGCAAGGTCATCCTTGATACCCTGGATGTCAGCATCTGTGATCATTGACTTGAACTTCTCAAGATCCATCTTGTACATGTTAGCCATTTCTGTAAGCTTAGCATCTACAGATTCCTCTGACGGAGTGATGTTCTCCTTCTTAACGATCTCCTCAAGTACAAGTCTTGTCTTAATGCTGTCTGCTGTATCAGGCTTCTGTGCCTCCATGAATGCCTCAGGAGTCATTCCCATGTAACCAAGGTACTGCTCAATAGTAAGACCCTGCTGTGAAAGTCTTCTTGCATAGTCATTCATCATGTTCTCAACAGCTGTCTGAACCATTGCATCAGGAAGCTCAACTGAAGCGTTCTCAACGACCTTTCTTACAACTCTGTTCTCATTCTCCTGAGTAGCAGCGTTCTCCTTCTTAAGCTTAAGGTCAGCCTTTATTGATGCCTTATACTCCTTTAATGTCTCAAACTCTGAAACTTCGCTTGCGAACTCATCATCTATAGCAGGAAGCTGCTTCTCTCTGATTTCCTTAACTGTTACCTTGAAGAGTGCAGGCTTACCCTCGAGCTCCTTTGCCTGATAAGGTACAGGGAATGTAACATTAACATCTACCTCATCGCCCTTCTTATGTCCTACGAGCTGCTCCTCGAATCCCTCGATAAAGCTGTGTGAACCGATTGTAAGAGGATAGTCATCTCCGCTTCCGCCTGCAAATGCCTTACCGTCTACAAAGCCTTCGAACTTGATAACTGCAATATCATCATTCTTAAGCTTTCTCTTCTCGTCCTCAATAGTAACTATACGAGCATTCTGATTCTGAATTCTCTTAAGCTCTGCATCAACGTCCTTTGCAACAACAGATGCATCAGCCTTCTCAACCTCTACGCCCTTATACTCTCCGAGCTCTACAGCAGGCTTTGTAGCAACTGTAGCTGTATATACTATAGGCTGTCCCTTCTCGATCTTCTCAACATCGATCTCAGGACGGCTTACGATCTCAAGACCTGACTCCTTGGCAGCCTTAGGATATGTTGTATCAAGAATGTGATTGAGGGCATCCTCATAGAATACCTGTACGCCGTACATCTTCTCGATAACTTCCTTCTTTGCATGGCCCTTTCTGAAGCCCGGTATATTGAACTTATTCTTATTCTTGTTGTATGCAACAACAGTTGCATCCTCGAATTCAGCTGCTGATACTTCAACAATGATCTTCGCTGTGTTCTTCTCTAATGTCTCTACCTTTACGTTCATTTAAACTGTCTCCTGTTGTTAAATATTGCATACTAATGCTATTATAAACAAAATCATACTTTATCACAAAAAACGTGGTATTTCAAGTACCCTGAAAGCTTCAAAATACGCATAATATATGGTTTTTACCATATTTTCTCAGATGCCGAAGCCGTTTTTATTCATCAAAGCTTCATTACCCTCAGAGAGCTCTGCATTGCTGTAGCCTTTAAGCAATGTGACATCTTCTCCAAACCATTCCGGAGGTATGAATTGTATTGCCTCGTCCTCTGTATCAAATTCGATCTCGGCATATACAAGTCCCTCGTAATCACCCTCGAATACATCCAATTCGATGCTGTATTTTCCGGTCATGCCGGGTTTTAAGACATTTCCGGATCGGTCAATAGGAATAACATAACGTTTTTTCTTTAAGACAATGCCTTCGCATTTATTCAATAGCTTTTCAAATGATTTTTCATCTATGCAAAGCTCAAATTCTTCACGGCATAAATGTCCTTTTCCTTTAACCGTAAGATAAAAGTCATTATCGCGCTTTCTTATGCGAATGACCGGATCCTTTGATATATAGCCCTGATATATAAGTGACGAAGGGTATGAGTCTAAATTATCCGGGAGCTTTCCTACAAGCCATTTTCTTTCAATTTCCATTATTCCTCTCCCTTCGAATCTCATATAATTCCCATACTTTGACGGCATTTATAAAGCTTTGAAGCCTGACTTTGTAAAAGGGCTGTCGCAAAAGCGACAGCCCTCAATGTTTATAATATAGATTTGGAGATTATTCCTCCTCTGACTCCTCTTCAGAATCGGTATAAACATCAGCTACCTCAGTATCTTCCTCCTTAGGAGCTGCTTCTTTCTTCTTGCCTTCGTTAAGAAGTGCCTTTACAGAAAGTGAGATCTTCTTTGCTTCAGCGTCAAGATCTGTAACCTTAGCCTTAACTACATCACCGACCTTAAGAACATCTGAAGGCTTCTCGATTCTCTCATTAGCGATCTGAGAAACATGAAGAAGAGCGTCGATACCCTGCTCAAGATTTACGAATGCACCGAAATCTGCAAGTCTTGCTACCTTACCCTCTACAACATTGCCTACAGCATACTTTGTAAGAGCAAGTACCCATGGGTTCTCATCAGGGAACTTACGTGTAAGAGCGATCTTACCGTCTTCGCTGATGCTCTTTATCATAACTCTGATTGTATCGCCTGACTTGAATGCCTTCTTAGGGCTCTCTGTTCTGCCCCATCCCATCTCTGAGATATGAAGAAGACCGTCAGCTCCGCCAAGATCAACGAATGCGCCGAAGTCTGTAACGTTCTTAACTGTTCCGTCAATAACGTCACCCTCGTGAATGCTCTCAAGAAGAGCCTGCTTAGCAGCAGCCTTACGCTCTACGATGAGTTGCTTTCTGTCACCAATGATTCTGTGCTTCTGAGGATTGAACTCTGTAATAACGAACTCAATATCCTGACCAACATACTTATTGAGGTCTCTCTCGAAATTATCTGATACAAGGCTTGCAGGGACGAAAAGACGTACACCTTCGTAAACTACTGAAAGTCCGCCGTTTACAGCCTTATCGACCTTACCGGTAAGCACTTCCTTGTTATCGAATGCCTCCTGAACCTTCTGGTTATTCTTCTCTGTAAGAATGTCTCTGTGGCTGAGAACAACAAGACCCTCGCCGTCATTTACCTTTCTTACCTTTGCTTCGAGCTCATCGCCGACCTTTACTACAGTTGTAAGATCTAAGGATGAATCTGCTGAATAATCGTTTCTGTTGATGATACCGTCTGACTTATAGCCGATATTTAACAGAATGCACTCAGGCTTAACATCGATTACCTTTCCTGTTACAATCTCTCCTGTACGTATTGTTTTGAAAGACTCATTGAGCATATCTTCAAAACTCATCTCTGACATATTTTAGGACCTCCTGAATAATGGTTTTTGGGGTTGAAGCCCCTGCTGTAATCCCAACGCAGTGTACAGAACTATCTATATCTTCATCAAAATCCTCTAAAGATCCTATGTAATAAGTCGCTCTGCATGCTTTTTTGCAAATATCGTAAAGCTTTGCAGTATTGGATGAATTCTTGCCGCCGATGACTATCATAGCGTCACACTCACGGCTTAACTCATAAGCTTCTTTCTGTCTAAGTTGTGTAGCATTGCATATAGTATTTACAACATTAACATAATATAACTTTTTGCTAAAAAATTCAATAATATCTTGAAATTTTTGTAGATTAAAAGTGGTTTGTGAAACAATACAGTATTTATCATCAATATTAACTAAAAGTTTCTTCGCTTCTTCAAGATTTTCGACAACAACAGCATCATTATTGATCTGTCCCAGTATCCCAAGAACTTCCGGATGCACTGCAGAACCGGTTACAATTATCTTTTGTCCTGCTTTATAGTGCTCTGTAACTATGTCATGAATTTTTTTTACAAACGGGCAGGTCGCATCAATGACCTTTATACCATATTCCGGTTTCGATAATAATTCGGTGACCTCTTTTCCAACTCCGTGTGCTCTGATGATCACAGATGAACCGTTCATGCTTCCCGATAAGCAAAGCTCCTTAAGCTCGTCAAAGCTGTCAATAACATTCACGCCTTTTTCCTTAAGCTCACCTACTACGGTTTCATTATGGACTATCGGACCATAGGTATATATTGCTCCGTGTTCATGAGAAAGCTCATCATAAACAGCATTAACAGCTCTTTCGACTCCGTAGCAGAATCCGGCAGTTTTTGCAAGCTTAACATCCATGTATTTCCCCCGCTATCCTTTCGGCAACCTCATCAATACTAAGATCAGATGTATCTATTATTACAGCATTCTTCGCCGGTACAAGCGGTGCAATTTCTCTGTGCGAATCTCTGTAGTCTCTTTCTATTATATCCTTCTCGATATCAGAAAGCTCCGCTCCCTCAAGCTTTCCTTTGGCTTTAAGCTCGTCATATCGTCTTTTTGCTCTGACCTCCGGTCTGGCTGTGAGAAAGATCTTGGTTCCGGCATCAGGCAGGACCACTGTTCCTATATCTCTTCCGTCCATTATGACATTGTTTTCGGCAGCAAGCTTTCTCTGCAGCTTTAAAAGCTTATCCCTCACTTTGCCGTAGCGTGAGATAACAGAAGCAACATGAGATATTCTTTCCGTCCTTATAAGGCCTGTGACGTCTTCGCCGTTAAGTATCATGTGCTGTTCGCCGTCAATGTATTTGATGTTTATATCAAGGTTTGAAAGTTCATCACATACTGCCTGTTCATTTTCTTCATCGATGCCTTTCTTATCAAAATACACTGCAAAGGTTCTGAACATAGCTCCGGTATCGACATGTATACAGTTGAATCTATTGGCTGTGATCTTTGCAAGTGTAGTTTTGCCCACACCTGAAGGACCGTCTATAGCAATATTTATATGCTTCATTGATTGTTTTCTCCCTTCGCATTAATAGCGGCAGTTTCCTCTTCTGCCTTCCATTTTGCAACCTGAGGAACGTAAAATGCCGCTCCGGCTATCGTAACAAGCAGCTCTGTCATAACAAATGCAGCCCAGCTTAAGTTGAGGCTTATCCTTGAAAATACATAAAACAAAGGAACCAGACATATAAGCTGTCTGAATACAGATAGGAATGCACTTGTAAAATCTCTGCCTATAGCCTGAAAGAATATCGGATAAAGCCAGGATGTAACAGCAGGTACGAAACTTAAGCCTATGAGCCTGAATGCCGGTATTCCTATCTTGATAACCTTTTCACTGTCCGTAAAGATCCTCATCAAAGGTCCAGGGATAACTTCAAAGCAGAAAACTCCTACCAGCATCAATACAGCTGATATAGCTGTTGATTCCCAGAATGTCTTCGTACATCGTTTGTAAAGCTTGAGCGCAAAATTGTAGCTTATTATAGGGACTACGCATGTCTCGAGTGCAAGAAACGGTATGAAGAAGAAGGTTTGCAGCTTGTAGTAAAGACCAAGTACGGTTACCGCCTCATCACAGAAGCCAGCAAGGATAAAATTAAGTAATGCAATATATACAGTATAGAGGCACTGCATCACAATTGCAGGATATCCAAGCTTAAATATACGCTTTGTGCAGCTTATTGCCGTATTCATGCTCGGAGGCATAGTAAATGCTTTAACACCTGTTATCGCCGCAGCAGCAAACTGTCCGAGTATACTTGCAATTCCGGCTCCTGCTATGCCCATTTCAGGCAGTCCGAACATGCCGAAAATCAGTATGGGATCAAGGACTATATTAATAAGCGCACCTACGATTTCTGCCGTCATAGGTCTCTTCATGTTTCCTCCTGCCTGCAGGATCTTTGAGAAAATGCTTTCCGCTATAAGTCCAAGGCTGCCTATCCCTACTATGTATCCATAGGTATAAGCCATTTCTCTTGCAGCCTCTGATTGTGAAGATGCATTTACAAACGGCTTCATAAAGAAAATACAGACTGCACTTATAAGCACCCAGAGCATAACTATAAGAAATGTACCTGTTCCTGCCGCCTGTTCTGAATTATCATTCTCACCAAGGCCGTAGTGATGGGCCATTACAATGTTGACACCTGTTCCTGTACCTATTGCAGCCCCCATGATCAGCAGCTGTATCGGGAAAATTACCGAAAGAGCCGTAAGTCCGTCCTCTGAGTACATTCCGATAAAATAACTGTCTACTATGTTGTACATAGCCTGTATAAGCTGTGCCAACATAATAGGCGGTGCTGTCTTCATGATTATTTTAAATATTGATTTTTCAGCGTATATCTCACCCTTTTGAACCTGAGATGCCATACACTTTTTTCTCCTGTCTTTAGCTGCATGCAGTGAAAGGATATCAATAAATCTATTGAATTCCTTTTTATATACATTATTTAAGTTGCCAATAAATACCACAACAAGACACTAAGCTTATCTGATATTTGATCCTGCAGCGTGCCCCGTACTCCACGCTATCTGCAGATTAAATCCTCCTGTAAATGCATCCACATCTATCACCTCTCCTGCAAAATACAAGCCTCTGCATTTTTTTGCTTCAAGAGTTTTCGGATCAAGCTCCGAGGTCTTTACACCGCCCTGTGTGATTATGGCTTCGTTAAAGCCTCTTGTACCGGTAATATCAAAGGACATATGCTTGATTTCATTTATAAGAGACGACCTTTCATTACGGCTTATTTCTCGTACCTTCTTTGTTTCCGGTATACCGGTGCGTCTTAAGATCACAGGACGAAGCGAAGATATAAGAAGCTTTGAAAGTGCATTTTCAATATTCATATTCATAGCATTTTCAAAGTCTCTGAGTATTCTTTCATCCAGAGCCTTTTCACTGAGAGCAGGCTTAAGGTCGATCTCCAGCGTATATTTTTTGCCGTCCCTTAAACCCTTGCTGATAAGAGATGAAGTCGAAAGAATAAGCGGACCGCTTAATCCAAAGTGTGTAAACAGAAGTTCTCCGGTCTCGCTCTCATATATCGGCTTTTTTTTGCCTTTCTCAAGGACTGTTACGGAAACATTTTTAAGGCTTACACCCTGAAGCCTTCTGTGTTCCCCAAAATCATCTGCGGTTTCTAACGGAACCAATGCCGGAGAAAGCTCTTCTACCGAGAGTCCATGATCCCTGGCTATCATGTAACCATCTCCCGTCGAACCGGTTGAAGGATAGCTCAGCCCGCCTGTTGCGACCACAACACTATCTGCATATAATACAGCTCTTTTGCCGCCCTGTTTTTTTGCAACAACAGAAAATGCTGTATCAGTATCTTCATTGATGATTATTTTTTCCGGTGACTCAGTATCAGCAGATTTCAAAGCCTCTGCAGCTTCGTTCTGAGTTCTTCTTATTCTTCGAACCTCAATTACCTCGGTACAAAGATCCACCCTGACGTTATTCGATCTTAAAAATCGTTCCAATGCCTTTGTAACGTCAGAAGCATGATCTGATAACGGAAATGCTCTCATACCTCGTTCAACCTTAGTTCTGCAGCCGTTAGCTTCAAGAAAATCCGTTACAGCCTGCTGATCAAAGGATCTTAGTGAGGAAAACATGAATTTTGGATTTGAGACCACATTTCCCATAAACGTATTAAAATCACAGGCATTGGTGAAATTGCATCTGCCTTTGCCTGTGATATATATTTTCTTACCTAATTTTTCGTTTTTCTCAAGTAGGCGCACGGTGTGACCGCCTGCAGCTGCTGCGCAGGCAGCCATCATTCCGGCTGCGCCTCCACCAATAATAATTACATTAGACATAAATAGTTATTTAAGACATATATCTGCGTGTTCACATTCGCCGTAACCTTCAGGATTCATGCTCTGCCATTTGTATGAGTCTCGGCACATTTCATATATACCGAGCTCCGCCTTCCAAAAAAGCTCTTTTTCAGCCTTTGACGGATCACAATAGCAGCATGCAATGTCTCCCGGTCTTCTAGGATCAATAACTCTCTTTATAGGCTTTTCACAGGCCTTTTCATAAGCATCAATGACCTCAAGGACTGAATATCCTCTGCCTGTACCTAAATTATATATAAAGAGTCCGTTGTCGCGTTCAAGCTTGTTGATTGCGCATACATGTCCTTTGGCAAGGTCCACTACATGGATATAGTCTCTTACTCCGGTTCCGTCAGGTGTATCATAATCATTTCCGAAAACATGTACGGCATCACGCTTTCCGATAGCAACCTGAGCTATATAAGGAACAAGATTATTAGGAATTCCCTTAGGATCTTCTCCGATAAGTCCCGAAGGATGCGCTCCGATAGGATTAAAGTATCTGAGCAGAATAACATTAAAGCTGTCATCAGCCTTGTGAATGTCAGTAAGGATCTGCTCTATCATTCCCTTTGTCTGTCCGTACGGGTTTGTTATTTCGCCCTTAGGACATTCCTCAGTTATCGGTATTTCCTCCGGATCACCGTATACAGTAGCTGAAGATGAGAAAATAATGTTTTTGCAGCCATTCTTTCTCATAACATCACATGTAAGCATCAGACTGTTCAAATTGTTGTAGTAATACTCCAGCGGCTTTGCAACCGATTCTCCGACAGCCTTATAGCCTGCGCACATTATAACCGCTTCTGGCTTCTGCTTTGCAAATATATCGTTTATGGCATCCTCATCAAGAAAATCAGCTTCAAAAAAACTAAGCTTTTTACCTGTTATTTCCTCAACTCTCTGCATTGAAAGCTTTGAAGAATTATAGAGGTTATCTACAACTGTGACATCATAGCCTTTATTTAAAAGCTCAACACAAATGTGTGAGCCTATATAGCCGGCACCTCCGGCGACAAGGATCCTCTGCATTATGTATGCTCCTTATTATTTATCAGATCCGAATTTTGCGATAGCGCTTATAACGTCAACCGCCTTCTTCATTGCATCAGTAGATATTTCATCAGCTCTTCCGGCATCAATAAGCTCTGCTGTATGCGGATCAATAGGTAGCTTTGCAAGAACAGACAGTCCGTATTTTCCTGCAACCTCATCAATATGACTCTCACCGAATATGCTGTGCTGCTTTCCGCAGTCAGGGCAGGTGTAATAAGACATATTTTCAATTATACCTACGACCGGCTTTTCCATCATTTTTGCCATGTTTACAGCCTTTGCGACTATCATGGATACCAGATCCTGAGGACTTGTAACCATAATAATTCCCTCTACAGGAAGAGACTGGAAAACTGTAAGCGGAACGTCGCCGGTTCCGGGAGGCATGTCAACAAACATATAGTCAACATCCTGCCAGAGTGTTTCCTCATAAAATTGCTTGACTGCAGATGCAATAAGTGATCCTCTCCAAATGATAGGGTCTGTCTCATTATCAAGAAGCAGATTGGCTGACATTATCTTAATGCCGTTTCTGCTTTCTACAGGAACCATAAGCTGATCTTCCGTAACTCTGAGAGTTTCTCTGTCTACGCCAAAGGCCTTAGGTATTGACGGTCCTGTTATATCAGCATCAAGTATAGCTGTTTTATATCCGGCTTTAGCAAATGCACAGGCTGTAAGTGTAGTAACTAAAGATTTTCCTACTCCGCCCTTTCCGCTCATTACGGCATAAACATGCTTTACAGATGAACCCTTTGAAAGATGTGCTGAAAAGTCTACCTGCTCTCCCTTTCTTGATGCACAGTCAGCTGTACAGCTTGAACAATCTGTGGATGTGCACTGTTCACTCATTATTAACTCCTCCTTGTTCTCTATATGCAGCTTCAGCCATTGAAAATCTGCAGCCGCAGTAATTCTGTCTGTAGAGCCCAAACTCCTTGGACAGCTCTATACTTCTTTGATAACCGCCTTTTTTCTTAAAATCAGTTTCAAGGCATTTTTCATTATACTGCTCCGAAAGCTCTTTAGCTATACTATTAAGTACAGCAGCATCTTTTAGCGGACTGAGTGTGAGTGTAGTGGCAAAAAAGTCAAACCTTTTGTCTGGATGCTCATTATTCCACTTCCTCATGAATTCAGCCGTTTTCTTAAGCCTCAACCTGTAACAGAGATGACATCTTGCACCTCTTTCAGGATCAAGCTCATGACCTGCTGCTATTTCCTCAAAACTCTCCGGATCATAATCCTCTATAATGCAGTCTATTCGTCCGCATTTTTTCATTTCAGCTATAAGCCTCTTTAATTCATCCGCCCTTTTATAATATTCCTCACGACTGTTCATGTTGGGATTATAAAAGTACATTGTAAGCTCGAAATGCTTCGTCAGGTACTCCATGACATAGGACGAACACGGTGCACAGCAACTATGCACAAGGAGACTGGGACGAATCCCGGCCTCCTCATAGCTTTTAATTATATTATCAAGTTCATTCTGATAATTTCGTTTGTTCATTTTTACTGAAGGAAATCTCTGATGCGCTTTGAACGAACAGGATTTCTGAGCTTTCTGAGCGCCTTTGCCTCGATCTGACGAATTCTTTCTCTTGTGACATTGAATTCTTTGCCGACTTCCTCAAGTGTATGCGGATGTCCGTCTTCAAGACCGAATCTGAGAACTATAACCTGTCTTTCTCTTTCCTTTAAATCACCCAGAAGAGTATCTATCTGCTCTCTGAGCATAACTGACTCGACATTCTGCTCAGGTGTTACAACATTTGAGTCTGCAACGAAATCTCCTAAATTAGAATCATCCTCTTCTCCGATAGGAGTTTCAAGAGAAGCCGGCTCTCTGGCGATCTGCATGATCTCCATAACCTTCTCTTCAGACATATCAAGTGCCTTGGCAAGCTCAGGTATGCTAGGCTCATAGCCAAGTTCAAGAGTAAGCTTTCTCTGCATCTTTGACATCTTGTTGATAGTTTCTACCATATGGACAGGCACTCTTATTGTTCTTGCCTGATCAGCAAGAGCACGTGTTACTGACTGTCTGATCCACCATGTAGCATAAGTAGAAAGCTTATAGCCCTTAGTATAGTCAAACTTTTCTACTCCCTTAATAAGACCAAGGTTTCCTTCCTGAACAAGATCCAGGAAGCTCATGCCTCTGCCTGTATATCTTTTTGCAATGCTGACAACGAGTCTTAAGTTTGCTTCAATAAGCCTTTCTTTTGCGATCTCGTCTCCGTCTGCTTTTCTCTTTGCAAGCTCTATCTCTTCCTCTGCAGAAAGAAGCGGCACTGTACCTATTTCCTTCAGATACATTCTTACCGGATCGTCTGTTCCTACACCGTCAAGAAGATCAACAGCATCGAGATCGATATTTTCATCAAGGTCCTTGTCTTCGAACTTATCATCATCGTAGTCATCATCTAATCCGATGTCTACACTGTCTAATTTATTGAGATCAAGATTTCCGAAGTCATCTTCAGCTCTCGGCTCGACCTCTCTGTCTGAATTGACAATATCTATGCCTCTTCCCTCAATAAGGGTATAAAGCTTATCCATCTGATCGGCATTTAAATCATCCTCTTTGAATGCATCGCCGATCTCATCATAGGTCAGGATGTTGTTGTTTGTTTTAGCGGCCTCAGTCAGCTTATTGACTTTCTCCAAAAATTTTTCTTTATTATCCAATATCCGTTCCTGCCTTCCTTTTAATTGTGTCCCCATATGGATACGGCACTTATGATCGTAAGTACTGTAAGCAATACGGCAACAATGAGGTAAACTATGCCTGCTGCTTTCTTTCCGGATCTTCTCTGATATGTAACAAGACTGTACCAGCCGGTCACTCCGGATAAGACTGCAGCAAGTGCAAATATCACAGGAAAAAGAAACATGTACTTAACAGGCTCAAATATCGCAAACACAGCCATGATCGTCACGGCAACGCCTATTACGATATGCACGCTATCGACAATAGTTCCAATTTTTCTCGGCGAATACTTGTGCTTATAAGCCATTGTCTCCTCCCTCCCGATGAGTTTAGTATATAATTATACCACGAAACAGTATATCAATCAAATTGATCTGTCATCCTGTGGTCTTATATTTAGAAAAGAATAACTTTATATCAAAGCTTTTCCGATTATGCCTTCCTTCTTTGTCTTGAGGCTTCAAAGCATATAACCGCAGCAGCAACCGCAGCATTAAGGGACTCTGTATGCCCGCACATAGGTATCAATATTTTTTCATCTGCAAGCTTAGTAAGCTCGTCTGAAAGTCCTCTTGATTCATTTCCTATCATAAATGCTGAAGGACCGGTAAAATCAACAGCTGTATAGTCTTTTGCACCGTCAAGATGAGCCGCATAGAGTCTTACACTCTGACCGCAGAGCTCACCGCTTTTCAGTAAATCCGCTGCCTTTTTTAAATCCTGCACAGCTATATACGGAAGTCTGAGAATGGCTCCCATAGTGGACCTTACGACCTTTGGAGAATATATATCCACAGTTTCGGCATCAGCAATAATTCCTGTCGCTCCTGCAGCCTCACAGGCTCTTATGACAGTTCCTAAGTTGCCGGGATCCTGTAAGGTCTCCAGCAATACAAAAAGAGGAGCTTTTGCATTATTATCCGCAGCATACTTTAATGATGCTTCTGCGAAAGCACCAAGACCCTTATATTTTTTTTGCTTTGCAATAACAAGGATACCCTGAGGTGAAACAGTATCGGATAACTGCTTCATCTCAGCTTCGCTTATAAGCGTATACGGTCTTGATTTTATCAGCTCGGCACAATCTTCAAAATGCTTTGAGGATAGAAATTCCTTTGTGACAAATATATTCTCTGCATCAAAAGGATCTATCTCTCCGGCCATTTTAGGTCCGTCTATGGTATATAACCCGGATTCTCGTCTGAGCTTTGGTTTTTTCTGAAGCTCAAGAATGAATTTTTTATTTCGTCCGTCCAATTATAAGCATCCCTTCCTGAATGTTATATCAGCCTTTTTTGAATGACGCTCTCTTTCTTAACAGCGGATCGAGGATCTTTTTTCTTATCCTGAGTGACTGAGGAGTAACCTCAAGAAGCTCATCGGTATCGATAAAGTCCATGCACTGCTCAAGAGACATTATTCTAGGCGGTGTAAGATGAAGTGCATCGTCTGCTCCTGATGAACGTGTATTTGTAAGCTTCTTTGTCTTGCAGACATTGATCTCAACATCTTCTGTCTTTGGTGACTGACCTACTACCATTCCGTTATAAACCTTTGCACCCGGACCTATAAACAGTGTTCCTCTTTCCTGTGCATTAAACAGACCGTAGGTAATAGCCTCACCCTTCTCGCAGGAAATAATAGATCCTGTAGGTCTGTAAGAAAGATCTCCCTTGTAAGGACCGTAACCGTCAAATGCTGTATTCATAATGCCGGTTCCCTTTGTATCAGTCAGGAAATCATTTCTGTAACCGATAAGGCCTCTTGAAGGTATTGTAAATTCAAGTCTTGTATTTCCGGCACCGTTAGGATTCATGTTAAGAAGCTCGCCCTTACGCTGTGTAAGCTTCTGGATGACAGCTCCTGTATATTCATCCTGAACGTCAATGTAGCATTTCTCCATAGGCTCAAGGCGCTTGCCGTTCTCGTCGGTCTTGTAAAGCACTTCTGCCTTTGAAACTGCAAATTCAAAGCCTTCACGTCTCATATTTTCAATAAGAACTGAAAGATGCAGCTCTCCGCGTCCTGAAACCTTGAAGCAATCTGCAGTCTCGGTATCCTCAACTCTCAGAGAAACGTCTGTATTAAGCTCTCTGTAAAGTCTGTCTCTTATATGTCTTGAGGTAACATATTTACCTTCTGTTCCTGCAAGCGGTGAATCATTTACCATGAAGTACATTGCAATCGTAGGCTCTGAAATCTTCTGGAAAGGAATGGATTCAACCTTTTCAGGAGCACATATTGTATCTCCGATGTGTATCTCCGGAATTCCTGATATTGCAACTATAGAACCTATGCCTGCCTCAGCAACCTCGGCTCTTGCAAGTCCGTTGTACTCATAGAGCTTTGATACCTTGGTTCTGATCATCTTGGATTCATCATGATGGTTGCAGAGGACAACCTGCTGATTAACCTTTATAACTCCGTTTGAGACCTTTCCCACTCCGATACGTCCAACATACTCGTTGTAATCTATTGTGGAAATAAGCATCTGAAGCGGTGCATCAGGATCACCTGTAGGACAAGGAATGTGCTCTAATATAGTATCAAGCAGCGGCTGCATATCTGTTCCGAGGCTGTCAGGATCCATTGATGAAACGCCTTCTCTTGCAGAAGCGTATACGAATGGGCAGTCGATCTGCTCATCAGAAGCTCCGAGCTCAAGAAGCAGCTCCAATACCTCATCTACGACCTCCTGAGGTCTCGCTCCGTCACGGTCGATCTTATTGACACAGACAACGACAGGAAGATCAAGATCCATTGCTCTGCCTAAAACAAATCTTGTCTGAGGCATAGGGCCTTCAAATGCATCTACCAGAAGAACGACACCATCTACCATTTTAAGAACTCGTTCTACTTCTCCTCCGAAATCTGCGTGGCCCGGAGTGTCAACAATATTGATCTTATGTCCCTTGTAGCTTATGGCTGTGTTCTTGGAAAGAATAGTAATTCCTCTCTCTCGCTCTATATCGTTTGAGTCCATTACTCTCTCAACGACTTCCTGGTTTTCTCTGAACACGCCGTTCTGACGTAAAAGTGCGTCAACAAGCGTTGTCTTGCCATGGTCTACATGGGCAATTATTGCTACGTTTCTAATGTCTTCTCTCTTTGAAATCATTTATTTCTCCCGAATAAAAATGGTGAAAATTTATCAAAACAGTACCCGCAGTACGGAAACTGCATTAAAAGTGAGTTTATTGCACCTAACACAAACAAAGGTCTTATATCAATAGCCTCTCGCATCTATTGAACGCTGAGCGTAAGGACTGTCAGGGTGCTCTCCGACTATCCTGTCAAATATTTCATTAGCTTCTGTGGTACGATCCTGTGACTGAAGCAGCCTTGCTAAAAGGAACATTGCCTCCGGATCATCTGCTTTAATGCTTAAGGCTACTCTGTAATAATGCTCTGCCTGTTCCTTATTTCCGCCGTTCCACTGAGCTGTTCCCAATTCAAGTACAGTCTTGAAGCCGTCGTTAAGCATAACTCTGTCAACTTCCTTAAGCTGTCCCAAAAGCGGCTCCGAAGTAATGACAGACCTGTCAATTTCCAGATATTCTGATGCTGCAGCCTCATAGTTACCTGCTGAATAGTCACTTATTATCTTATTAAGCTTTTCATATGCTGATGTAAATGCAAGATTCTGCTTTTCATATGCATCAAGCTTCTGACTGACATCGTTATAGTTTTTTTCGAGTTCACTATACTCACTGCTGAGCTTTGAATACGAAGCATTAACATCGGAAAGCTCCTGCGAATTTGAGATAATACTCTCATTAAGCGCAGTATTATAAGCACGTCTAACAGACGGAAGTATCAAAATATAAAAGCTGAGCAGACCAATAATCACACCTGAGACTATATATATGACAACTCTGTCAAGATTCGACTGAGTTTTTGTCTTAGGTATGATCACGTCATCATCTTCCAGCTCTCTGTGCTTATATGCATTTTCAAGCTTGGCTCTTTCGACTTCGGCCTTGCCGGTTGCCTTTTTAACCTCTTCCATAAGGAAGGTTGCCTGCGGATGATTTTTATCGATGTCCAGTATCTGCATAAGAGCTCGTCCGGCTTTAATATGCTCTCCTGCCTGCATATAGAGTATCGCCAGGAGAAGCTGAGCCTTAACATAATTCGGTTTTCTCTTGGTAATATCGCCAAGCTCTACTATAGCAAAATCCTCGCCGCCGTTTTGTGCAATATTCAGTGCCTGATTAAATCTTTTTACAAGACTTGAGGCTTCTGAAAGCGCGCCGGCCTTTCTTTGAATTTCATCCAGATAGCTGTCAGCAATATTATCCTCAGGCTGAAGATTCATACTTATGACCCATTGAACCAAAGCATCGGCTGTCTCTCCCATTTCATAGAAAATAAGACCGAGCAGATTTCTGGCGTCAGTACGGTATTTATCATATATCAGAGACTTTTTAAGATACTCTGCTGCGCCCGACAGGTCGGAAAGCAGAGCTCGTTCAAGTCCTCGATTATAATAGGCCTTTGAAATTTTAATCAGATCTGTATTATAATTCATTCTGTTTATCTGTATCAGCGTTTTTCTTTCCCGCTGTATCAGCAGCATTTTCAACAAGCTGCATCATGAGATCAGTCATATCAGTTAAGTCAATGCCCGCAATCGCATCTTCAATGTTATCAACATCCAGCGAAGGCTTAAATCTGCGTATCTCTTCCTGAAAATTTATCATTCGCTCCCTCCGTTAGTCCATTATGAATCCTGAGCACAGTCAGAATATATTTTCGGAGCTTTCTCATCATAGTAAAGGACCTCCCCGAGCCGTTCAGCCTGTGCCTGTCCCATACTCAGCTGTATTACCTTATCTGCAAATGCTTCCGCTTCCGCTTTAGGTGAAAGAAGATTAAGAGTGCAGTCCTCAGCATACTCTTCTCCCATTGATGAAAGTCCCATGTTAGCCGCCTGGCGTTTAATTTTTTCTGCAGCCGAATAGCCGCATTTAACCTTAAATCTGATCCCTTCAAGCACCGGTGCAAGATCCGATAAATTAATCGCCTCTTTTAAAGAATCCGAATACGCCCTTACAAGACCGCCTGTGCCAAGTAGTGTTCCTCCGAAATATCTGGTCACAACAGCACAAACATCATATATACCTGCGCCCTTAAGGATTTCAAGCATAGGCTTTCCTGCTGTTCCTGATGGCTCACCGTCGTCCCCTGAGCGTTCAAATACATCTGACGGCGTACCGATACGCATTGCAAAGCAATGGTGTCGTGCATCATAATGCTTTTTTCTTATGCTGTCGATAAAATCCTTTGCTTCTTCCTCACTATGTACAAGTTTCAGCTCACATAAAAAATGTGATTTTTTTACCTCGACATCTGATTCTGCCGCATCCGTCAAAATATTCCAGTTTGATGTATTCATAATTATTCCGCTCTTTCTGTCTGACAAAAACAGAGTTTAACGACATCCAAGGCACAAATTCAAAGAAAGTAAAAACATCTTAAGCGTACAAATAGTATTATGTTTATTCCTTTGTCATCAGAATCCGGCAACTGTTTCCACCGCTCCGGTTCTGACAATTGATTCGACCTTGAGATATGGTCCCTCTCCGTGGTATTCTGTCCTGTCTTCTGTTGTGAATGCAGCTGTTATCTTGACCCAGTCTCCGTCATTGAATGCGTCAATATCTTTATAATAGGCGATATATCCAAGCGGCTGCATATCTGCTTCACAGCATGTCATAACCATTCTCACAGGGATAAATTCTCCCTTTTTAAGTCCCTTAGGTTTCATAACCTGAGCTGTGAACTCAACGCTTTTTCCCATATATCTCTGAGGGTAGTCCTTTGCATCAATGAACCATATGCCGTAATCGTCATTGCCGATCTTTATTACATCCTGCTTAACATCATACGGAAGCTCCTCATCAAGAGTTTCTAACTCAATTTCTCCGTATTTATTCTCCATAACAACTGTAGAACCTGAAATGAGCATAGGTCTGAGCTTTCTCTTATATTCGATCAGCTCCTGATCGGTTTTGCCGTCACAGCGGTTAACTATGCAGAGCTCAGAGTTTTTAAGCATAGGTCCCATAAGAGCCTTCATGTTATTAAGATAAGTTCCTACTGTAGTTCCGTCTATCAAAGTAAGCTGCTGATAGAGCACCCAGCTTTCCGGATACTCAAGCTCTCCCGGATCTCCCCACATTCCGTTATATTCGATAAGAACACGTTCAGGCTTGTACAGAGCATTGAGTTCCTCAAAGCGTTCCTTTGTAAGCTCTTCCTTTGAGTCAATGTCTATCCTTGTGACATCTTCCCTCTTTAAAAGCTTTTTGTCGTACTCTACCTCTCCTTCTTCACATACGATAAGGAGTGTGCCGCCCTCTATATGAAAATACTCTTCAGAAAGAGTATATGCTATAAATGAGGTCTTTCCGCTTTCAAGAAAGCCGTTTATTAAAAAAACCGGTATTTCGTTTACGTCTATCATTCCATTCATATCAATTACCCCAACCGACGATACATACAAAAATATATCCCTTAACCGCGCTTACCGGATCGAGCTTTTACACCCGGTCCGGTACTTTAATATTATTTAGAAAAACAATGCCTTGAGCTCATCCTCATTGAGCTTGCTGCCTATAACGCATACCTTTCCGGTATAATCAGGCGCACCCTCTCTGATCTCATACTCACCCGGAACCATATCAAAATAATACCAGGTGTCGGCATCGGAGGCCTTAAGCATACCCTTAGATCTGAGAATGATATTATCCTCATCCTCCGAAAGCTTTTTAAGTATACCGTCAAGCTTAGCCTTGGAAATGGCAGGTACATTCTGCCATCCGTAGGACTCAAACACCTCATCTGCATCATGTCCGTGATGATGGTGATGGTGATGGCCGCAGCCCTCATGATGCTCGTGTTCCTCTTCATCATGATGATGGCCGCAGCAATGATGCTCTTCATCCTCATGTTCATGGTGATGTTCGCATTCGTGATCATGATGGTGGAGATCATGCTCATCTTCATCGTCTTCATCATGATGGTGGTGTCCGCAGCAATGATGCTCTTCACCTTCATGGTCATGATTATGGTGGTGATGCTCGTGTTCTTCCTCTGACTCACCGTCAGGCTCTGAAAGAGCTTCATTCATCATTTCCTCAAGCATATCATCACGCTTTTCAATGATTTGTAAAAGTCTCTCTCCTTTAAGCTCTGAAAGCGGAGTTGTGATTATCTCGACTTTCGGGTTGAGACCGTTAATATACTTTACAGTTTCAGCAATAACATCTTCATCAGCAAGATCAGTTCTTGTAAGAACAACTGTTCCTGCGTACTGAATCTGATTACAGAAGAACTCACCGAAGTTCTTTGAATACATGCGGCACTTTTTTGCATCAACTACCGTTACCGCTGAGTTGAGAACAACCTGAAGACTTGCAGAAGCGTCTGTTACTGCCTTCATAACATCAGAAAGCTTACCAACGCCTGACGGCTCAATAATAACTCTGTCAGGTGAAAACTTTTCTATGACTTCTCTGAGTGATTTTTCAAAATCTCCTACAAGCGAGCAGCAAATGCATCCCTGAGACATTTCTCTTATCTCAATGCCTGAATCCTTTAAAAAGCCTCCGTCAATAGCGATCTCACCGAATTCATTTTCAATAAGAACTACTTTTTCGCTGTTTAACGCTTCACCCAAAAGCTTTTTTATAAAGGTAGTTTTTCCTGCTCCCAAAAAACCTGAGATCACATCTATCTTTGTCAATTGAATCACCTCTTATGATCAGATTTTCTTTACACCTATATTAAGAGTCTCTCCGTTGATATCCCATTCCTTGGTATATCCTTCCGGAGTTCTCTGCTCTATACTGTCAGCCATGCAGTCACGGCAGATAATATCTCCAAAGAGCTTAATTACATTATACAGTCTCTCTGAGCCCTCATATGTAATAACGATCTTGTTCATAACTTCAAAGCCGGCTTCCTTACGCATGGTCTGAACCTTTGAAATTATCTCTCTCATGAAGCCTTCGTTTACAAGCTCATCTGTAAGATTAGTGTCAAGAACTACAGTTGTATGAAGGTCTTCCTGTGTAACATATCCGTCCTTCTTTGAAGCATCGATAAGGAGATCTTCCTTAGCAAGCTCAATAGCTGTGCCATCAGGCGCTGTGAACTTGATAGCTCCGTCCTTCTTAAGCTCTTCCATAGCTGCATGACCGTCTATCTCTGAAAGCTGCTGTCTGATAAATCCAAGGTTCTTACCGTACTTAGGTCCTACTGTCTTTAACTGTGGCTTAAATGTATATGCTGTAAAGTCACTGATATCTTCTCTGAACTCAACATTCTTAACATTAAGCTCGTCTGTAATGATGTCCTTGCAGAAGTCATCAAGCTCAATATCAGAACGAACATACATATTAGCTATAGGCTGACGGTTCTTGAGACCCGAAGCATTTCTTGCAGCTCTGCCGAGGATAACTATGCTGAGCACCTCATCCATTGACTTTTCAAGCTGTTCATCAACTCTTGAAGCGTCGTAAACAGGGAAGTCGCAAAGATGTATGGATTCCTTAGCCTCAGGATTCACTGAGCGTACTATATTCTGATAAATAGCATCTGTCATGAACGGTATGAACGGTGCTGCACAGAGTATTGTGTTGTAAAGTGCTGTGTAGAGTGTCATGTAAGCATCGATCTTATCCTGCTCCATGCCCTTCTTCCAGAAACGCTCACGTGAACGTCTTACATACCAGTTTGAAAGATCGTCTACAAACTCTTCAAGAGCGCTGCATGCCTCAGGTATCTTATATGCAGACATGTTGGTATCAACACTCTTTATCATGGTGTTCATCTTGGAGAGTATCCATTTATCCATGACAGGAAGTCCTTCCTTCCTGAGTGTATACTTAGTCGGGTCGAACTCATCTATATTCGCATAGAGAACATAGAAGGCATATGTATTCCAAAGTGTTCCGAGGAACTTTCTCTGTCCCTCCATAACTGCCTTTCCGTAGAAACGGTTTGGAAGCCATGGTGCTGAGTTTGTATAGAAATACCATCTGATAGCATCTGCACCAAACTCATTTAACGCATCAACAGGATCTACTGCATTTCCCTTTGACTTTGACATCTTCTGTCCGTTTTCGTCCTGTACATGTCCTAAGACGATGACATTCTGATAAGGTGCCTTATTAAAGAGAATAGTTGACTCTGCAAGAAGTGAATAGAACCAACCTCTTGTCTGGTCTACAGCCTCTGAAATGAACTGAGCCGGGAATTCTTTTTCAAAGAGTTCCTTATTTTCAAAAGGATAATGATGCTGTGCAAAAGGCATCGCACCTGAATCGAACCAGCAGTCAATAACGTCTGTTATACGAGTCATTTCCTTGCCGCACTCAGGGCAGGTAAGCTTGATCCTATCGATATAAGGACGATGAAGCTCTATATGATCTCCGTTCCAGCCCTTGTCGCCTGCTGCCTTAAGCTCGTTATAAACCTCGTCATAGTTGCAGCTCTTATCTCTAAGTTCCTTACGGCTTCCGATACATTCTCTGTGTCCGCACTCACATTCCCAGATAGGAAGCGGTGTTCCCCAGTAACGATTTCTTGAAAGAGCCCAGTCCTGAACGTTGGCGATCCACTCACCGAAACGTCCCTTTCCTATATTCTCAGGGATCCAGTTGATCGTTGCATTGTTTCTTACAAGATCATCCTTAACCTTGCTCATAGCGATATACCATGACTCTCTTGCATAGTAAAGAAGCGGAGTTCCGCATCTCCAGCAATGAGGATAGCTGTGCTCGAATACAGGCGCATCAAATAAGAGACCTCTTTCCTCAAGATCCTTAAGCACCATAGGATCGGCCTTCTTTACGAACACGCCTTCCCATTTTTCATTTCCGAGCATACAGCCCTTTTCATCAACAAGCTGTACAAACGGAAGGTCATATTTTCTGCCGACCTTGGCGTCGTCCTCACCGAATGCAGGAGCAATATGAACTATTCCGGTACCGTCTGTCATAGTAACATAGCTGTCACAAACGATGAAATGAGCGTTCTTATGCTGCTTTTCCGCAAGCTCTGCTGCTCTCTTATAAAGCGGCTCATACTTCTTGTACTCGAGAGCCTTGCCCTTCATGCGATCTAAGACCTCATAGTCCTCGCCTAAAAGCTTTTCGCAAAGTGCCTCAGCTAAATAGTAAATATGGCCGTCTCCGGTCTTAACTTTAACGTATTCCTCCTCAGGATTAACGCAGAGCGCAACGTTTGAAGGAAGTGTCCATGGTGTTGTTGTCCATGCAAGGATATATGCATCCTCATCCACACATTTAAAGCGTACTATTGCAGAACGCTCCTTAACATCCTTATAGCCCTGAGCAACCTCATGAGATGAAAGCGGTGTGCCGCAGCGAGGGCAGTAAGGAACTATCTTGAAGCCCTTATAAAGAAGTCCCTTGTTCCAGATCTCCTTAAGAGCCCAGAACTCAGACTCGATATAGTCATCATAATATGTAACATAAGGATTCTCCATGTCAGCCCAAAAGCCTACTGTAAATGAGAAATCCTCCCACATGCTCTTATACTTCCAGACATTTTCCTTACAAAGCTCGATAAACGGAGCAATGCCGTAGTTTTCTATCTGATCCTTACCGTTGATGCCGATCTGCTTTTCAACCTCGATCTCAACAGGCAGACCGTGAGTATCCCATCCGGCTTTTCTCGGAACCATTTTGCCCTTCATGGTCTGATATCTCGGAATAAGATCCTTAATACATCTTGTAAGCACATGTCCTATATGCGGCTTACCGTTTGCTGTAGGCGGTCCGTCATAGAAAACATAGCTTGGATCACCCTCGTGTTCTTTGATTGATTTCTCGAAAATGTCATTATCCTTCCAAAACTTCTCGACCTCTTTTTCTCTGTCGACAAAATTCATGGATGTATCGACTTTACTGTAAAGCGCCATTTCATTCCTCCTCTGACAATGGTTTGTTTTAAAGTCCTTAAATACTCTTTAAGAGCAATTTTAAGCAAATATGTATTTTATCACACTATAGTGTACTTATCAAGTAATGCCTGTTTAAGGTTCCAAAGTTCACGGCTTAAATCTACGTGAACCGAATGCGGATTTGTAAGACGTCTGGACTCATCCCAAAGTGTATCAAGATCAGCCTTGCATATCTTCTGAAGCTCCATTACAGAAGGTCTGTCGTTATATACACATTTTCCGTCTATGAAAACAGGTATCAGCAGCTCCTTCATAGTATATGTTCCGGCCTTCAGAAGAGTCTTTTTCCATGTTTCAACAGGATCGAACAGGAGCAGATCCTCATTTTCGTTATAAACCTCATCCTTAAGAGCTATAAGGTCAGCGATTATCTTGCCTGTACACTTTCCGTATATTCTGTAAATAACTTTATCACCCGGATTAGTGACCTTTTCGGTGTTCTCAGATATCTTGATCTTAGGAATGAGCTTTCCGGTCTTTTTATCTGCAACTGCAGCAAGCTTATAAACTCCGCCTAATGAAGGAGTATCCTTGGAAGTAATAAGATTAGTTCCTACTCCCCAGCTGTTAATTTCAGCTCCCTGCTGCTTTAATGATGAGATGAGATTTTCATCAAGATCATTTGATGCCGAAATCGTTACATCAGTAAAGCCTTCCTTTTCAAACTCTCTTTTAACTACCTTTGAAAGATACGCAAGGTCTCCGGAATCCATTCTGATGCCATAGCGCTTTGATTTAATTCCGGCTTCTCTCATTTCCTTAAATACTTTTATAGCATTCGGAAGTCCGGATTTGAGAGTATCATAGGTATCTATCAATAAAATGCAGTTATCCGGATAAAGCTTTGCATAAGCTCTGAATGCCTCGAGCTCGCTCTTAAATGACATTATCCAGCTGTGCGCATGAGTTCCGAGCACGGGAATGTCAAACATCTGACCGGCAAGCACATTTGACGTACCGACACATCCTGCAATAACGGCAGCCCTTGCACCGTAAATACCTGCGTCAGGTCCCTGAGCACGTCTTAAACCAAACTCCATTACACCGTCTCCGTTTGCAGCATGAACCACACGACTTGCCTTGGTTGCAATAAGAGACTGATGATTGATGATATTAAGTATTGCTGTCTCTATAAGCTGTGCCTGCATTATAGGTGCCATGACCTTTATAACAGGCTCTCTCGGGAACATGACGTTTCCTTCAGGTATAGCCCAGATATTTCCTGTAAATTTAAAAGCTCTGAGATAATCTAAAAAATCCTCCTGAAAGGTTCCGAGTGAAGCAAGATAATCAATATCCTCCTTGTCGAAACGGAAATTATTGATAAGGTCTATTACCTGCTCAAGTCCGCAGCTTATGGAAAATGCATTTCCGTCAGGATTGTTCCTGTAGAAAACATCAAATATAACATTAACATTCTGCTCTTCTTCTTTAAAGTAGCCCTGCATCATTGTAAGCTCATAAAAATCAGTAAGCAGTGTAAGATTTCTTTCACTCATAATTAACTCCTTAGACAATTATATCTGCTTTGCTTCCGCCGCTTTTTTCCTTTGTGACAACTATCTGTTTGTCTATGCGATTCTTTAACTCGGCGACATGTGAAATAATTCCGACAAGTCGATTTCCGTCAGCCAGGCTTAACAATGCCCTCATTGCCTGGTCAAGGGATTCCTCATCAAGTGAACCGAAGCCTTCGTCGACAAACATTGTGTCAAGTTTAATTCCTCCGGCAGATGCTTGTATTTCATCGGAAAGACCGAGCGCAAGAGAAAGTGATGCTTTAAATGCTTCGCCTCCGGAAAGAGTTTTAACGCTTCGTTCTGTTCCGTTATAATGGTCTGTGACGTTAAGATCAAGGCCGCTCTGACTGCGGTTATTTTCAGCCTCTTTACGTCTTTTCAATTCATACTGTCCTCCCGACATTATCATAAAACGCGTATTTGCGCGAGCTATGATCCTGTCGAAATATGTCATCTGGATATATGTTTCCAGCATGATTTTTTCTTTACCGCTGATATTACCGTTTGCCGTATTTGATAATGCCTTCAGCCAGGTAAGTCTTTCTTCGAGCTTATCCAGTTCTCCTGCATTTTCACGAATGCTGCATAATGCCTTTTTATTAGCTTCAATACGTGAATGAATCAGCTTTGTCAATCCTTCTGTGACCTTTCTTTTCTCAGAAAGCTCCTTTTTCTTTTTTTGCTCCTCTTCCTCGTTAATATCACAGGATATGGAGAGCTGTTCGTTCAGCGTGTTTATAGATTTCTTATATCCTGCTATCAGCTCATTAGACTTTGATAAATCACTCTGAGCTTTATTGTAAGCCCCATTTATCACGTCAATAGCAGTTTCCAGCTCTCTCACCTTTGTCTCTGCATCCTTTTTGCAGCTGAATAAAAGCAGTTTCTTTTCACCATCAAGCTGTGAATTTTTTTCTGTCAATGCAGCTTTATCAGCTTCATAAGATGTATTTGCTGAATTTATTAATTCTTCCTTCTCTTTAATCTTATTTTCAAGAGCAGGTATCATTTCCTCAAGCTCAGCTTTACGGGAGATCTTGGTGATTTCATCCTTTATCATCACTTCAAGCTCTTTAATATTCCTTAAAGCGGCAGTCTGTTCTTCTGAAAGTGCCTTTTCAGCCTCAGCTAAAGAGCTGTTATCCCATAATTCTCCGACCTTTTCTTCACAGTCTTCATTTTTTAGTTCCAGCTTCATTTTAATCTGACCGCATTGTAAGCTTAAATCCTCGGATTTCCTGCGTGCAGCATCGGCTTTAGCTTTTGATTTTTTTAATTCCTCTTCGCTTGGTGCTTTTAGTGACTTTTTAGCAGGCGTCGGATGATCTAAGGATCCGCATACCGGACACGGTTTTCCTTCCTCTAAGGTTTCAGCAATAATTCCTGCCTGTTCGTCAAGAAAAGCCTGATTCTTATCTTCAAAGTCTGCAGCAGTCTTTTTAGCTTCTTCAGAAGCGGTAAGATATTTATCCTGTAAAGTATTAAGCTCTGATTCGAGTTTGTGAAGTTCTGCAAATAAATTTTCAAGAGCATTGAGCTTTGTAAGTTTTTCTTCTTCTGATTTTTTTTGACCGTTAAGCTTTTCTCTGTTTTCTCCGGCGTTTAAAAGCTCTTCCGATTCAGCTTTAAGCTCAGTATATTTATTTTTATCATTTAAAAGCTCAGTCTTGTGCTTATCAAGCTCAATCTGCTTTTCTAATAGTTTTTTTTCATAATCCTTGATCTGCTCAGCAAGCTCATTCAAAAATTTATATCTCGGAAATTCAGCTTCTATCTTGGCTTTTTCTTTAGAAAGCCTTTCTGTTTCCGGCTTTCTTAATTCCTCTTCTTCAAAAATACGCTTAAGATCAGTATTTCTTTTTGTCTCTTTTATCAGCTCTTCTTCAGTCTGTCTCAGCAAGCAGACAGTTTTTTCTTTTGTTTCTATCTTTCCTAAATTAATATTGACTATCTCAAGCTGTTTGTCTACTTCCTTTAATGTATTAATTAAATCACTGTTATTATCATTATCCTGTTTTATCAATTCCTCTATGAGGGAAATGACAGCATATACAGGAAGCTGACCATCCATTGCTTTTTTCAGCTCTATACTCAATACATTATCTTCCTCACAGCTTATACCATTGATAAACTGTTCAATGCTTCTTCTTTTATCACTGCACTTTGTATTGAGCTTACTTAATTCTGCTTTCAGATTTTCCTGCAGATTGCTGTAAAGCTCTGTTTTAAATATCTGCCGAAATATTTTTTTGCGATCCTCTGTCGGTGACAGCAGAAGCTTTAGAAAATCACCCTGGGCTATCATAGCTATCTGCAGAAACTGATTACGGTCGATCCCCATTATATTCCGAACAGCATTATCCACATCTTTTTGCTTTGTTACTATATTTCCGTCAGGATAAATTAGCATAGCTTCAGCTTTTTGAACCGTAGATCCTTCGCCTCTTGATTTCGGACGTTCATATTCAGGATTGCGCTTTATTGTATAAACCTTTCCGGCATAGTAAAAAACAAGCTCCACTTCGGTAGGAGTATCCGCCTTGGCATACTTTGACCTGAACATTGACGGCTCACGGTTTTCTCCGCTTGCTTCTCCATATAGCGCATAGGTTATCGCATCAAAAATAGTTGTTTTTCCGGCACCTGTATCTCCGGTAATAAGGTAAAGTCCGTTCGTACCTAATTTATCAAGATCAAAAACCGTTTTTCCTGCATACGGACCGAACGCAGATATTATAAGTTTGATTGGCCTCATTGTCCGGCCTCCCATGTTTTAGCTATAAGTTCCTTCATGAATTCAGTCTGTTCTGCGCTCATCGGCTGATTATTCTGAAGCTCATAGAAATCCTCAAAGAGCTCCATCGGTGATTTAGAATCAGCAGTGCTGTCTGAACTTATCACGTTATTTGAACGAGTACGTTTATTATCATAGTCGAGCTTCATCAATCGATGATATATCGTCCTTAGCTTGCCGATCACATCCGGAATGTCCTCTTCATCAGTAAGCGTAATATGCACATAATCCTCACTGAGCGATGTATTTTCATAAAAGGCTTTTAAGGTAAGTTCTTCATATTTTCCTCTTATCTCGACAAGATCATGCTTCGGTATAAGCTCAACAGTCCTTATATTTAGCTTTCCCTTTTCCGAAAGCTCAGCTATTATTACGGATTTTTGGTCCTTAGCTTCTGAAAATGAATACTTAAGAGGAGTTCCGCAATAACGTATCTTCTCAGATCCGCATTTTTGCGGAGAATGTATATGTCCAAGTGCAGTATAATCGAACGGTTCAAAGACATATGCATCCACATTGTCTGAGCCGCCTACAGATATTTCTTCTGAATCCGAACGCACAGAGCCTGTAACGAACTGATGCGTAATAAGTATATTTCTCTCTGTCGTGTCGATATTCATTTTGGAGATGACATATTTTAATGCATCGGTATATGAGTTTATCTCCTCATCACAATATCTTCTCACATTAGCAGGCTTTATAAACGGAAGCATGTAAATATTAATGATTCCGAATTCATCCTTAAGAGTAACAGGTTTTATATCCCCGTTATAAACCGGAGAAATATGTATGCCCTCTGCATCCATTATGCGTGATCCGAAGGCCATCCTTTCCGGTGAATCATGATTTCCGCTTATAACAAATACCCGGAGCCTTCTTTTTGCCAGCTGAACAAGAAAATCATCAAACAGCTGAACTGCCTCTGCAGACGGAACAGCTTTATCGTAAATATCACCGGCGATAAGCACAGCATCACAGGCCTCGCTGTCTGCGATGCCTATGATCTTTTTTAGTATGTATTCCTGATCTTCAAGCATGGAGTATTCGTTTACTTTCTTACCCAAGTGCAGATCGGATAAATGCATAAATTTCATGCCGGTCTCCTTATGATCCTATTTGATCACATATCCTCATCCGGGAATTTTTTCCTGATTTTTTTATAATATAAAAAGTTAGCAAATGCCGTTACTACCCAGCTGACAGGCCATACAATAATGATAACCTCGTAATACGGGAATAAAATGAATACGGTGTTCAGCCATATGATCCTGAATACACATGATCCGAGCAATGTAATTATCATTGGCTCTACTGAATATCCGAAGCCTCTGAGAGCACTTGCTGTCGCATCCATTGTTACACCGAGAAATTCAAGCATTACAACGGGTATAAGTCTTCTGACGGCAACGGAAACAACTTCATCAGATGTAGTAAACATTGAAAGCAGCGGGAATCTGAATAAAACGATTAGTATGCCGAGAATTATTGTTCCCGTCATTCCCCACAGCCATGCTTTTCTGATAGTGTTGCTGGCCCTCCTATACTTTTTTGCTCCTACGTTCTGGCTCGTAAATGTAAGTATGGTATTTAAATTCGAACTTATAAAACACTGCTGAAAGCTCTCGATATTCTGAGCAGCGGCATTTCCTGCCATATATACAGATCCGAAAGAATTGACAGATGACTGTATGAGCATGTTAGATATTGAGAAAATGCTTCCCTGCAGTCCTACGGGTAATCCCTGCTTCATTATTTCCGAAAATTCAGCTTTCTTTATCTTCATCTGCTTCGGATCAAACTTAAGACATGAATCCTCTCTGATAAGAACGCCCAAAACCAGAAATGCTGAAACATAGTTAGAAATTGATGTTGCAGCTCCTACGCCCACAACTCCCAGCTTCATAACCATGACGAATAACAGATTTAATATAACGTTGAGAACACCTGAAAATATAAGAAAATTCATCGGTCTCTTCGTATCACCTATTGCCCTTAAAATAGCCGCAGCAAAGTTATAAACAGCTATTCCCGGAAGACCTATATAGTAAAAAAGCAGATAGCTTGCAGACATGCCTATAACATCATCCGGTGATTTCATAAGTTCAAGTACCGGCCTTGCGCTGACTGCTCCTAAAACACCTAATACAATACCGCCGATCAAGGCAGAAACGATGGCTGTATGTACCTCACCCGAAACCTTATCGAATCTCTCTCCTGCATAGTCTCTTGCTATAACGATATTAACACCGTTGGAAAGCCCTACTACAAAATTTACGATAAGACTGACTATAGCCGTAGTTGATCCTACAGCAGCAAGTGCATTCGGTCCCTCAAAACGACCTACAACAATTACATCAGCAGCATTAAAGGCTATCTGAAGCATATAGCTTAATGTCATAGGAATTATGAATGCCAGATACTTAGGAAAAACGCTTCCGTTAACAATATCAAGCTCATGAGAACTTTTTCCTGCCATACATGTCCTCCGTTTTTACATTGCGATACCTTAATATGTTTTTCGGCATCAAATGCGCATCTGATTTATTATACGGCTGTGCTGATTTAAAGTCAAACTGTAGAAAACATGGCGAATTTCTTAATGGATTAATGGATTATGATTTCACGTTATGCCTTCAGGATGCATGAAAAAGCTGATTGGTTTACATATTCAGTTATTTGATATAAAATATTTTGCTGAAAGGAATTCCATACGTATAGTTATAAGTATGGATAATGTGATTTGAAATGAGTTTGAACGGTTCAGAACAGCTTACAAAGGCTGATGTCGCACGTATAGAAGAAGAAATTGAGCATAGAAAAAATGTGGTTCGACCTGCTGCACTTAAGGCACTGAAAGAAGCCCGTGCAATGGGTGATCTTTCGGAAAATTTCGAATATCACTGTGCAAAAAGAGACAATAATCTCAATAACAGCAGAATACGCTACCTTGAAAAAATGCTCAGGTTTGCCACGGTAATAGATGATGAATCCACCGATGACACCATAGGCATTAACAATACAGTCGATGTATATTTTGAAGATGATGATTATACTGAAACCTACAGAATAGTTACTCCTATAAGATGTGATTCCCGAAAAGGACTTATATCAAACGAATCTCCTCTCGGCAAATCTCTTCTTGGCCGCAAGATAGGCGACCGAGTTAAAATAGATGTCGATGGAGGAGACTCTTACTTTATAGTTATTAAAAATCTGATAAAAACAGGCGAATCGGATGATGATACGATCCACAGCTATTAAACATTTACCTTAAATGTCTTTTAGCTATCTCCGCATATTCAGTGACAGAATTCTTAGTTATATGCCCGAGCTTCTTCTGCAGATCTGATATTTCTTCGCCTTCTTTAATAGCCAAAACAGCATAACTATGTCTGAGCATCTCCGGTGTTACGTTTTTACCGATACCGGCGAGCTCAGAATATTTTTTCAGGATCTTCCATAATCCCTGTCTGGATATCTCGCTTCCTCCGCAGCTTAAAAATAAAAGCTCATTATCGGTATAATTACTAATATGGTTGATTGGAACCTCGCTTCCTGTGTTATCCGCTTCCATATTTAAAAGTTCATCTCTTCCCTTTAATAGGTATTGTTTTAATGCTGAAAATGTCTTTTTATCAATGTTAAGAACTCTCTTATTTTTAATACCGGCTCTGAGCTGCCTTTTTTTTAAATCAATGTCAACTGTTTTTAAAGACAAAAGTTCGGCAGAGCTTATACCGGTAGAGCTTATAAGCTTTATTATAGCGATATCTCTTTTTCCTTTTGCTGTCCTATGGTTTACGGCAGCTATAAGTCTTTCAATATCAGTTGTGTCAGCTGTGACCGGCATATTTTTAATAACCTTCGGGGCCTTAAGCCCCACTGAAGGATCATTAAATACATATCCCTTTGCAAAAGCCCATGAAAAAAATTTTCTGAAAGAGGTAACACATCTTGATATTGTAGCTGTAGATCTTTCAGATGCCATAAGCTCTTCAACATATCTTTCCGTCATTACCTGGCTTATGTCCTGTGTATCATAACCCGGAAAACTGTCCGAAAGCCAAAGAGCAAACTGTTTCAAATCTCTTCTGTAGGACAAGGCCGTATTATCTGAAACACCGGAAGCCTTAAGGTATTCTGAAAATGCATCGATCTTGTCAAGCATCAGTCCGCTCCGTTTACTTCCACTGATCGCGCCATTCCTTTTGACGCTTTCTCCTATTGAAATAATTCTTGATCTCAGTGAAAATGCTCTCACCTCCGCTGTATACCATACGATAGAAAAGATAAACCGGTATAAGTGCGGCTATGATAGATATTCTTGTGTAAAGCATACCGAATATTCGTGATAAACCGTTTCCTACGATAAAATAAAAGGTATACAGTGCAAGCTCAAATACCGCAAGAAACTTTGCTTTTATCGGAAGAATGAAAAACAGCAGTATCGTTGATTCGGCATACATTATTGCAAAAGCCATAAACACTGAAAACTGTGTAAACATAGGTATAAAAGGAACATTAATACCGGTTATAAGATAATAAATAAGAGTTCCTATTTCACCGACAAAAAAGCTTCCGAAGAAATAGATATTGAATTCAAATTCACCCATCGATCTTTCTACCGATACTGCAAAGCTGTAATATATCAGTATACCCAGGATAACATTAAAAATTCCACCGGTAACAGGCGGATATAGAAATGCCGTAAATATTCTCCATACCTGTCCGTGAAGTACCTCCTTAGGCAGAAACATCATATAACCGTAAAAAGGCGTAAGCATGAGCAGATAGCCTACCGCAAATGCTATTGAGGCATAGACTGCAAGATTTCTGATTGCATATCTCTGATATTTAAATTTGAGTTTGTAAAATAAACTGTGCATATATCTCCGTTTCATAAACATTTTTAAAAATTCCGTTATCGCTCACTATACCATAAATGTCATTTTAATCACATATATAATTCAATTGTTCACAGATGTTTCATTTTCTTAAGCTACAAACTATTCATTAAATATGCTATAATCAATGCCTATATAATTATAAAATATGTATAAGAGCTGTTGATTTGTTACATCAGCTCTTATAAATGTACCTTAAGAGAGATTAAATGGAGAATAAAGATTACAGATTAGGTGTTGATATCGGTTCTACAACAGTAAAAATTGCCGTTATCGATGAATTAAACAAGGTTCTGTTTGCAGACTATCAGAGACATTTTGCAAACATACAGGAAACTCTCGCCGGTCTGCTTGAAAAAACAAAGGCAAAATTAGGTGAGATTTCTTTTCGTGCTGCCATAACCGGATCAGGCGGTCTTTCTCTCTCAAAAGCAACTGAGCTTCCTTTTGTTCAGGAGGTCGTTGCAGTGTCATCTGTGCTCAGCGTACGATCACCGGAGTGTGATGTTGCCATAGAGCTTGGTGGCGAGGATGCAAAGATAATTTATTTTTCAAACGGTGTGGATCAGCGAATGAACGGCATCTGTGCCGGCGGAACCGGATCATTTATAGACCAGATGGCTGCACTTTTACAGACTGATGCAGCAGGCCTCAATGACTATGCAGCCAATTATAAGGCAATATATCCTATTGCAGCACGCTGCGGAGTTTTTGCAAAAACAGATATTCAGCCGCTTATAAATGAAGGTGCGACAAGGGAAGATCTTTCCGCTTCTATTTTTCAGGCTGTTGTCAACCAGACCATATCGGGTCTTGCCTGCGGAAAGCCTATAAGAGGACATGTAGCTTTCCTGGGTGGTCCGCTTCATTTCCTTCCTGAGTTAAGAAAGGCATTTATCAGGACACTTAAACTTGATGACGAGCATGTAATAGCTCCTGAGGATTCACATCTATATGCCGCTATGGGTGCTGCAATGGCGATTCCTGCTCCGGGCATGCGTTCGACTTACAAGGCCACAGATAATGTTACGCCGTGTGCTATCAGCATCCTTATTGAAAAACTCAAAAAGCGTATTGATCTGCAGACTGAGATCAAACGCCTTGATCCACTTTTTAAGGATGAGGAAGACTATCAGGATTTCCTTAAAAGACATGCCAGATCTAATGTTAAGACAGCTTCTCTTTCAGAATACAAGGGCAACTGCTATCTTGGTATAGATGCCGGATCAACAACAACAAAGCTGGCGCTTGTCAACGAAGACGGTGAACTTTTATATAAGTTTTATTCAAATAACAACGGTTCACCTATCGACACAGCGATCCGTGCTTTCAAAGAAATAAATGAACAGCTTCCTGCTGACGCTAATATTGTATATTCCTGCTCCACCGGCTATGGTGAAGCTTTACTTAAGGCTGCCTTTAAGCTTGACGAAGGCGAGGTCGAAACTATTGCACACTACTATGCTGCAGCCTTCTTTGATAAGGATGTAGACTGTATTCTTGACATAGGCGGTCAGGATATGAAGTGCATACGTATTAAGGATGGTGCCGTTGACTCGATTCAGCTTAATGAGGCATGCTCCTCAGGCTGCGGGTCATTTATAGAATCCTTTGCAAAATCTTTAGGCTACAGTGTCCAGGATTTCGCCAGGGAAGCACTTTTCGCCAAACAGCCTACAGACCTTGGTACACGCTGTACTGTTTTCATGAATTCCAATGTAAAGCAGGCACAGAAGGAAGGCGCTACTGTTGCTGATATTTCAGCAGGTCTTGCTTATTCGGTTATCAAAAATGCTCTTTATAAGGTAATCAAGATAAGCGATGCAAGAGATTTAGGACGTCACATAGTTACACAGGGCGGAACCTTCTACAATGATGCCGTATTAAGAGCATTTGAGAAAACTGCCGACTGCGAAGCTACACGCCCTGATATAGCCGGAATTATGGGTGCATTCGGTGCTGCACTTATTGCAAAGGAAAGATATAATTTCAAGCTTAAGGAAGCACAGGCTAAAAATAAAGCTAATGAAGACAGCAGTACAGCGAATAACAAAACTACTGTACTCACATCCATGCTTCCGATAGATGAGATACTTGATTTCTCGTACAAGACTACACTCACAAGATGCGGCGGCTGTACTAATAACTGCATGCTGACGATAAATAACTTTGCAGACGGCAGACGCTACATTTCCGGAAACCGCTGTGAAAAGGCCTTCGGCAAGGAAAAAGCCTCCGATGAAATACCTAACATGTTCAAGTACAAGCTTGAGCGCATGTTTGATTATGAGCCTCTTGCTGAAAAGGATGCCATAAGAGGAACTGTCGGTATTCCGAGAGTACTCAATATGTATGAGAACTTCCCTCTTTGGGCGGTATTTTTCAAAAAGTTAGGATACAGAGTTGTTTTAAGTCCTGTCAGCACCAGAAAAATATATGAGATGGGCATGGAGACAATACCTTCAGAGTCAGAATGTTATCCTGCCAAAATTACTCACGGACATATTGAATGGCTTATAGATCAGGGCGTTAAGTTCATCTTCTATCCTTGTATACCGTATGAGAGAAATGAATCTCCGCACGCCGGAAACCATTATAACTGTCCTATCGTCACCTCCTATCCGGAGAATATTAAGAATAATATTGAGCTTAGAGAACGTGGCGTTGAATTTATGTGTCCGTTCCTTCCTCTCACGAATGAGGAAGTATTTACAGAATCAGTAATAAAAGCTTTTAAACCAAAATTCACGGATAATATCGGAATTGACGGCGCAAAATATCCTGTTCTTACGGAAAAGGAAGTTATTGCCGCTGCGCATGCTGCTTATGATGAGCTTATTAATGTTAAGCTTGAGACCGAAAAGAAGGGTGAAGAAATTCTTAAATGGATGGAGGATACCGGTCACAGAGGTATAGTTCTTGCCGGCCGTCCTTATCATGTGGATCCTGAGATCAACCACGGCATTGCCGACATGATCACAAGCTACGGCTTTGCAGTACTTACCGAGGACTCTGTCAGCCATTTAAATGATGTTGACAGACCTACAATAGTAACCGATCAGTGGATGTACCATACAAGACTTTACCGTGCGGCTACTTTTGTAAAAACCCGCGATGATCTTGATCTTGTACAGCTGAATTCCTTCGGCTGCGGTCTTGATGCCGTTACAACAGATCAGGTAAATGATATCCTTACAGGCTCAGGCAAGATCTACACCGTACTTAAAATCGATGAGGTCAATAACTTAGGCGCGGCACGTATTCGTATCCGTTCTCTTATTGCTGCTATAAAAGTACGTAAAATGCTGAATATTAAGAGAACAGCTTCATCATCCTCTTATAATCGTGTTCTTTTCACAAAGGAGATGAAAAAGGACTATACGATACTCTGCCCTCAGATGTCGCCTATTCACTTTGATCTTCTTGAACCGGCATTCAGGCAGTTTGGCTATAATATGGTAGTTCTTCAGAACGACAATCGTAATGCCGTTGATATGGGACTGAAATACGTTAATAATGACGCTTGCTATCCGTCACTTATAGTAATCGGCCAGATTATGGATGCACTGTTAAGCGGTAAATATGATCTCAGCAGAACTGCCGTCATAATGTCGCAGACCGGTGGAGGATGCCGAGCTTCAAACTATATAGGCTTCATAAGACGTGCTCTTGAAAAGGCCGGCATTCCTGAAATTCCGGTTATATCTATAAATGCTAATAAGATGGAGACTAACCCGGGCTTTAAGATAACTCTCCCGCTTGCGATTAAGGCTCTTCAGGCCCTTGTCTACGGAGATGTGTTTATGCGTGTGCTTTATGCTACACGACCTTATGAAAAGGTTCCGGGAAGTGCCAATAAGCTTTATGAAAGCTGGAAAGCACGCTGTATTGAATCGTTAAAGAAAAAGAAAGCCGGACTTAATGAGTTCAAAAAGAACATAAACGGAATCATAAAGGACTTTGATGAATTAGAGCGTACCGATGAGAAAAAGCCAAAGGTCGGTGTTGTAGGTGAGATCTTAGTCAAGTTCTCTCCTCTTGCAAACAACAACATTGTTGAGCTCCTCGAATCAGAGGGCGCTGAGTGCGTAATGCCGGATCTTATGGATTTCCTGCTTTACTGCTTCTATAACAATACATTTAAATGGAAGTATCTCGGAGGAAAGCGTTCAATAGTAGATCTTTCCAATATTGCCATAAGCTTCCTTGAAAAATGCAGGTCAACAGCTAAAAAGGCACTTATACAGTCAAAGCATTTTAAGCATCCGTCAGATATAAGGGTAACTGCGGCAAGAGCAAAAAGATACCTTTCTCTCGGAAATCAGACCGGAGAGGGCTGGTTCCTTACAGGTGAGATGTTAGAACTTATATATGAAGATGTTCCTAACATTATCTGTGTTCAGCCTTTCGGATGCCTTCCTAACCACATAGTCGGAAAGGGAGTTATAAAGGAACTTAGGAATGCTTATCCAAGTGCAAATATAATTGCAGTTGATTATGATCCGGGTGCATCTGAGGTCAACCAGCTCAATCGTATTAAGCTGATGCTTACGACTGCTCAGAAAAATCTTTATGAAAAGCCTGATAGGAAAGTCATAAAACCAAAAATAATTCATTAATAAAAAACATCACCTGTCATACAATTATGCTAACAAATTTAAGTGTCCTATTGTATGACGGGTGATATTTTATTGAAAAATTTTTTTGTTGGTGGGTTAAAGCATACTTTTATGATAAAGCTTTTTCCATTTTCCGGAATACACTCTGAAAAGTATATATATTCCTCTTAATATCAGATCTATGATCATTGCATACCATGCGCCTTTAAGGCCAAGTCCGAGTCCGTTAACAATAATCAGCGCTGCAGGTATCCTTATAAGCCACATTGATATAATTGATACAGGTACAGCGATCTTAACATCTCCCAAGCCTCTGAGTATACCGGTTCCCACTATGTACATGCCGAAAAACGGCTGTGCATAGGCAACAAGTCTTAAGGCCATAATGGCATTAAGCTTAACATCAGCATCAGGTGTAAAGAAAGATATAAACGGATCTGCAAAAATGTACATCATGATTGCATTAAAGGTCAAGACAGCAACACTCAGCCAAAGCAGTATCTTGGAATAATCCTCTGCCATTTCTTCATCTTTGGCACCTATAGCCTGTCCTGCGAGTGTTGTTCCTGCAGACTGTAGTCCATAGCCCGGCTGATAACAGATTGACTCAGCATTAACAGCAATATGATGTGCAGCAAGCATAACAGTACCAAGTGATGCAACTATCCTTATAAATATAACCTGACCCAGATTGATAGATACACGCTCAATTGCCATAGGCAACCCGACATATATTACCTCTCTCATATCTCTTTTTACAAGTCTGAAGCTCTCGGAAAAGCTGATCCTGAATTCTCCTTTTGAGAATACAAGATACAACAGTGCTGCAGCACCCGAAACAGCCGAAGATAAGGCTGTAGCAATTGCAGCACCCTTCACTCCGAGACCGGCACCCCATACATGCATTGTGTTTCCGAAGAGAACGATGTCTCTTGTCTGATATATGAGTAAAAAATTGCCTATTATATTCAGTGAATTGGCAACCGCAGTAATTTTCATCGGTGTAGAAGTATCTCCGTAGCCTCTTATCGCACCTCCAAGTACGATTCCCATATAATAAAGCGGATAACCGAGTGCTACTGTTCTTAAATATATTGTGGACTCATTACAGACATCCGGTGCGCCGCCCATCCATACAGGTATGAATGGAGCTAAAAACCACATGACTGCAAAAGCAATTATTCCAAAGCCTAATCCAAGAACGAGGGTCTCTCTTGCACCCTGCCTCGCACCATCCATGTTACTTGCACCGACATAATGAGCAACAAGCACTGAACAGCCTGCATTTATCGCCATAGCAATAGCATTAATGATCCATATTGGTGCGGCAACAAGAGCCACCGCAGTTGTTGCGGCAGCTCCCAATGCACCGACCATCGCGGTGTCCACTATACTCATCAAGGTGATGAGAAGATTTTCAATTATCGCAGGTATAGACAAGGTTACCGCAAGTCTTATACGCTGAGATCTGGTTTTTGCGGTTTTAATATCCATTTTATTTATAAAATACAGTTAAGACTATCGATTACAAACTGCTCCATCTTATCAATATCAACAACAGCAGTGTGTCTTATTTCCTTTGTTTTGAGCATAGCAAGAGGTGAAGGTGCCTTTTCTCCTGTCTTTTCACTCAGTGCATCCATATATGCGAAACCATCTGCATTCTTATCCGAAAGCTCACCAAAGATCGCTTCATATACATCCTTTGCAAACTTGAATGGGCTGGCTGTTGAAAGAATGACTGTAGGACGTCCTGAAGCAATATCCCTTGCTACCTTATAGCCTACTGCAGTATGAGGATCTATAAGTCTGTGATCAGCATTCCATGCATCACGAATAGCCTGCTTAGACTCCTCATTTGTTGCATAGCCGCAGCCGAATATATCCTGAAGTGTATCAAGAATATCCTTTGTGACTTCAAATCTGCCCTTTTCTGAAAGATCCTTCATAAGTCCGGCAACATACTCTGCATCACAGCCTGAAGCATAGTAAAGCATGCGCTCAAGGTTAGATGAAACAAGGATATCCATGCTTGGAGAAATTGTCTTAACAAAGTCTCTGTTCTTGTCGTATATTCCCGTCTTAAAGAAATCTGTGAGGACATTATTTTCATTTGATGCAACTATAAGCTTTCCTACAGGAAGACCCAGTGCCTTTGCATAATAGCCTGCAAGAATATCTCCGAAGTTTCCAGTCGGAACAACAAAGTCGACCTTATCTCCATAGCTTACAGCCTTATCCTGCACAAGCTTTTTATAGCTCTCTATGTAATATATTACCTGCGGAACTAATCTTCCTACATTTATAGAGTTGGCACTTGAAAGAGAAATTTTTCTCTCCTTAAGTATTTTCTCCGAATCAGCTGCAAATATCTTTTTAACACCGGTCTGACAATCATCGAAATTACCTCTGACAGCGGCAACATTAACATTTCCGCCTTCCTGTGTAGCCATCTGAAGGTACTGAATATCGCTGACTTTGCCGTATGGATAGAAAACGGTAATGCCTATATTCTCAGCATCCTGAAAGCCTGAAAGTGCTGCCTTGCCGGTATCTCCGCTTGTTGCAGTAAGTATCATGACCTTCTCATCCTTAAGAGCCTTACTCATAAGCTGAGGAAGCATGCAGAGAGCCATGTCCTTAAAGGCTGATGTAGGTCCGTGATAAAGCTCAGTCATCCAATATTTGCCAAGCTTGGTTACAGGTGTAAGCTCCTCAGTCTCAAACTTTCCTGCATATGCCTTGGCGATACAGCTTTTAATCTCTTTATCTGTGTAATCGTCAAGAAGGACCTTGAACACCTCAAATACGATTTCTTCATAGCTCTTATCCATGAGCTTGCTCATATCTAAAGAAGCGCTCATGATGTCATCGCTTACATAGAGTCCTCCGTCTGTGCAAAGTCCCTTTAATATTGCTTCCTTTGAACCGCATGATACGGCCTTACTTCTGGTACTGTGATAAAGCATTTGTTGTTACCTCTTTATTTCTTTGTTTCCGTATATACAGAAATCTTGCTTTATTCTTGTTATTATAATGAGCCACTCTGCGATAAAGCGGCTCATCAGCTGTTTAATTATTTACAGATCTCAGGACACTCGAATGCTATAAAATGATTCTTTTCTTCTGCGATCTTTACAAGCTCTTCAAGAGTGCCTTCGTATTTAGTTCCTCCGATATATGCGCTTCCCTTAAGCATTTCAGGAACATATCTGAGCTTTCTGAAGAACTGGAATTCTACATCAACATTGACAGAATTAAATATTGAATATATATCTCTTAACAATGCATCAGCTGTTGGTGAACCGCCTGCACCCTGTCCGTAGAGCTTTATCTCGCCGCACATATCACCTACAAGCGTTATCATGTTATTATTGAGCGGTACATGAGCCTCAAGCTGATCCTTACCTATAACGCAAGGAACTACTCCGAGTGCATAGTCATTGTCATTTCTTACAGAAATACCCATAAGCTTAATGGTCTTACCCTCAGCTGCATATTCATCAAGTATTTCCTTTGTGAGCTTCTCTATTCCTGAAACAGGGAAATCTGATGTTACAAAGCCATGATATGCAGTGCTTGCAAGGATCATTATTTTATTCTTAACGTCAAAGCCTCCGATGTCTGCTGTAGGATCAGCCTCAGCATATCCAAGTTCCTGAGCTTCCTTTAAAGTTGCAGCAAAATCAGAGCCCTCATTGATCATCTTATCCAATATGAAATTAGATGTACCGTTAAGGATACCATATACGGATGAAAGATAGTTCGTATGTGTAGTTGAAATTATCTCTGAAACTATCGGTATTGTTCCGCCGCTTGAAGCCTCATACTTAAGCTGTACTTCCTTTTGGGCTGCTATGGTGCAAAGCTCCTCCATAGCATATGCCAATGCTGCCTTATTTGCTGTAACAACGTGCTTGCCGGCTAAAAGCGCACGCTTCATATAATCATATGAATCTATTTTCCCTGAAAGAGCATCTACAACTATACCAACAGACGGATCATTAAGTATCTCGTCAAAATCCTCTGTCATGAATGGTTCTGTTGCCTTACCCGGTCTTCTGAGCACATATGCGATCTGAATATCTCTGCTGTCTCCTTCGATATACTTACAGATGCTTCGTCCTACTGTGCCGTAGCCCAATACTGCAATTTTCATAATAATCCTCCGCTTTATATTGCCGGTCAATCGCCGTTTATTACTTCAATTTCATCAGATGCAGCCGAAGCCAAGGCTTCTGCATCAGCCTTTGCCTGCTCGCTGACAGTTCCGTGTCTTACCTTGTCCACTGCCTCAGGTATAAGATCTAAAAGTCTGGTAAAAACATCCTGATTCTTAACATTCACAAGTTTTGTTTTTCCGTACTGTATTATAAGCAGTGCAACAGGTGACATTTTGGCACTCATGGCACCTGCACCGTTATTTTTGGAATTGCTATTATTTATAAGTGCGCCCGAAGCAAGGCCTGCGGATATTTCTATAAGAGGTATAATAGTTGCTCCACCAACCTCCATAGGCTCTCCTACAACGGTTTTTGACTGGACAAGGCCTTCCATTCCCTTGAAAAGCGCCTGTATCGTAACTCCGAGTCCGTCTTTTGTCTGACCGTATTCAACTTTAACGTGATCCTTGATATTAGCCATTAATTATCTCCGTTTTATATGAAATATCAGCGTGTATTTATTAATTATCGGCTATGCCGAGTATTTTACGTGATTTATTATATAGTGCCTTCAGATCCTTATTAAAATATATCCTAAGCAATGGAAATGCTATGAAGAATATTCTGAATCTGCCCTTTACGCTAAGTTTTCCCTCAAGTCTGCTCTGTGTAAAATCAGGACTTATATTGAGCCAGTCACAATAAAGCGGATAAAGCACCGCTGCAGCTTCCATGGCCAATCCGGTATTGTATGGATCTCCGCTGCCAAACTCAAGATAACCGCTTCCTTTTTTAGGTTTGAGTTCTTTCAGGACAGAAAATACTTCTTTTTTTAGAAAGCCAAGAGCTTTTTTATACTTATCCTTATTAATAAGCTCATAGAGTTTTTTCAGTCTGTCGGTCTTGTCCTTAACTGCTCTGTATAGTGCCCTAAAGAAATCATAAATATCTGAACATGTCTTTTTAATGCTTAAGATAGATTTATCTATAAACGCTTTAAACCGTTTTCTGATTCCTACAGGTTTGTTTTTTTCTTTTGAAGCAGGTTTACTATCAGATAAAGGTTCAACAGCTTGTTTTGATGTATCTTGTATAATGATCTCGGAATCCGGTTTTTGCTTAGTCGCATTTTTGTCTGTATCCGTACCGGCTATAGTCATATCCTTATCAAAGGCTGAGGTTGGTTTATCATCAACGTTCTTCTCATCAAACGGATCATATACCTTTTTCCCAAGGACCCTGACACCAGCCGAAACGCCGTCTTCCTTACTGTATATGACATATCCTTTCACCAAAGAAAACATCCAGCTTACGGATGCACTGCCGTCAGGAATTTCATCAATAAAGCTGCCGTCAATTTTGTAGCGAAGCGGCACAAAAAGGACGAGACCGATAATTAAAATAATAAGTCCCGCAAGTATAAGTAATATTAAGCCCAATACCTTAAGGATAGTAATCAAAAACAAATTATTAGCGCTCCGTTTGTTCTGAAAGTAAATGCCACGCTTCTTCGATCACAGTATTTACTGTCTGCTCTCTGATTTCCGGACGGGTGCCTTTAAACATATGCTCATAGACCTGAACATTTCCTTTAATGTATACAGCTGTATATACAAGCCCCACCGGCTTACCTTCCGATGGATCCGGTCCGGCATTTCCTGTAGTTGCAAGAGCCATATCTGTACCTGCCTTTTTTGCAGCACCAATGGCCATTTCTCTTGCTGTAACAGATGAAATAGCACCTTCCTTATCAAGAATATCCTTGCTGATTCCGAGAGTTCTATGCTTGGCCCCTATATCATAGGTGACAAATCCTTCCATAAATGCATATGAGGCACCCGGCACGCTTACAAGCGTTCCTGAAACAAGACCGCCGGTAAGTGACTCCGCACATGCTATAGTCATGCCATTATCTCTGAGCATTCCTATAAGCTCGGCTTCCTTTCCCATCACATGCCTCCTTCTGTTATGACCTTGATATTCTTTTTCATATAATCAACAAGTGAAATAACTGTAAGCAACAGAGCAGCTGCAGTAAGTATTCCTACAACAGTCTTACCCAAAATAACCGGCATAGTAGGAAGAATCAGTATAATGCATAAAAGCATCTGTGATACTGTTTTAAACTTTCCCCACCAGCTAGCAGCAATAACAATTCCATTATCGGCAGCAACCAGTCTGAAGCCGCTTATTATGAATTCTCTTGCTATTATAATAATTACTACTATGCTTGAAAGCGATCCCTCTGCTGTCAGAAGTATAAGTGCAGAACAGACAAGCAGCTTATCTGCAAGCGGATCCATAAACTTTCCGAAATCAGTAACAAGTCCTCTGCTTCTTGCAATATAACCATCCAGGAAATCGGTAAAGGATGCAGCGCAAAATATTACACATGCGATGATCCTGTATGAAATAAATCTGCCGTCGGCGGATGCTCTCAGCTCAGATGCCAAATGTCCGTCAAGACTAAGTATCATAAATAACACAAAGAAGGGTATCATAAATACCCTTAGCAATGTCAGTTTATTCGGAAGATTCATTTTCATATCAATTCACCGATAAGGTCGTAACCGTCTGCTCCGGTCACTCTTGCACTAAGCATGTCTCCCGTCATGAATTCACGGCTTCCTGTATCAATATATATCAGACCGTCAACATCAGGTGCATCCATGTACGTACGCCCAACATAAATATTGCCTGCGGCTATATTATCGTTACCTGTCTCAGAAGTTTCTTTACTGTCACCAAGCGCATCAGTAAGTCTGCCTTCTATCATAACGAGATATTCTCTGCCGATCTTTTCCTCGGCCTTTCTTACAGCAATTTCCTGCTGAACAGCCATTATCTCATTACGTCTTGCTGCTTTTGTCTTAGCTGAAACCTGATGGCTGAATTCTGCCGCCTTCGTTCCTTCTTCTCTTGAGTATTCAAAATCTCCCAGTCTGTCGAATTTAGTATCGCGGACAAAATCCATAAGAATATTATGATCCTTGTCACTTTCTCCCGGGAATCCGGATATCAGAGTCGTTCTCAAAACTATGTCAGGAATCTCTTCACGCAGCTTCGCTATACGGCTGATTATTTCGTCATGAGTAGTTCTTCTTGCCATTTTCTTCAAAATATGGTCAGAAGCATGCTGAATAGGAATATCAAGATAATGACATACCTTTGGAAGCTTCTTTATTGCCTGAACAAGCTCGTCGGTAATTTCCTCGGGATAACAATAAAGAATACGGATCCATCTGATCCCTTCTATGTCATTGAGCTTTTGAAGAAGCTCCGGAAGCATTTTCGTGCCATATAGATCAACTCCGTATAAGGTTGTTTCCTGTGCAACAAGAATAAGCTCCTTCACGCCACTCTCTGCAAGACTCTCAGCTTCTTTAAGAAGATCCTCCATAGGGACCGAACGATATTTTCCTTTAAGCGACGGAATAATACAGTAGGTACAGTTCTTTCCGCAGCCCTCTGCTATCTTAAGATAAGCATAATGTCCGCCTGCTGTGATGAATCGCTCATTTACAGGCTTTTCGACAAATACATTGTCTGAAATAGGTCTGAATTCACTGACCTTGGTATATTCATCCTCTGCCAGACTCTTATCGACTGCATCTACAATATCCTGCCATGAGTTGGTGCCCACAATAACATCAACCTCAGGCAGTGTTTCCTGTATCTCTTCCTTATAGCGCTCTGCCATACAGCCCATTACAACAAGTAACGGAGCTGTCTCACCAAGATCTTCCTTTAAGTCAGACATCTCTATAAGAGTCTGAACACTTTCTTCCTTGGCATCTCTTATGAAGCAGCAGGTATTAACTATAATTACATCTGCTTCCTGCGGAAGCTCACAATACTCATATCCTGCCTTATACATAAGCCCGAGTGTTTTCTCAGAATCCACAAGGTTCTTATCACATCCGAGAGAAATAAGATGAACTTTTTTCTTTCCTATGCGCGGCATTATTCGTTCTCGTGCTTCTTTGTATATACTTTTACATCGCCGTCATATATTTCATCAACAGCTAATGTAAGAGGCTTTTCGTCATTGCTCTTTACAAGTACCTTTGCCCCGTCAACTATCTGTCTTGCTCTCTTGGATGCTGCAATTACAACAGAATATCTGCTTGTAAGAGTCTCCTCACCATTCTCTTCGTTGACCTTCTTCATTATCTGTCCGTATGTAGGCTGAAACATTGCCATAGCTATAAACCTCTTTCTATAAAACCACTGAGCATCGTTTTTAAAAAAACTATATGCTCTTAAATCATGTCTGTCTATATTAATTATTAAGACTTGTGTAATACGTTCTGAGATCCTTTCTGATCTTCTCTACAAAATCGATCTGTGAACGGACTCTCATATGCTGATCCTGTATAAGATAATTAAGATGCTTTGTTGTCTTGTCTAAATTATCATTGATAAGGATATAATCGTATGCCTCAATGCCTTCAGCCTCCTGAGCAGCCTTTGCCATACGCTTTCTTATAACCTCTTCTGTCTCTGTACCGCGCTTTCTGAGACGCTCACCAAGCTCCTCAACAGTCGGCGGTGTAATGAAAACAAGAACTGATTCAGGGAATTTTGCCTTTATCTTGAGCGCACCCTGCATTTCTATCTCCAGGATAACATCCTTGCCATTTTCCATTTCCTGTTCTACATATGAACGCGGAGTTCCGTAAAAATTATCTACATAAGAAGCATACTCAAGTAATTCGTCATTCTGCAGCATCTCGAAGAACTTCTGCTTTGTCACAAAGAAATAATCCTTGCCTTCTACCTCACCCGGTCTCGGCTGTCTGGTGGTTGCTGAAACGGAAAGTGAATAATAATCATAATTTTCCATAAGCTGCTTCATAAGTGTTCCCTTACCTGAGCCTGAAAAACCTGATATGACGACAAGCATGCCCTTGTTTCTTATAAACGGATGATGTACTTTCTCTATGTTCTTATCACTCAATATTCTGTACCTGCTCTCTGACCTTTTCGATTTCGGTTTTTAATGCTATGGCAGTGTCTGCCTTCTTGAGATTATTGGCCTTTGAAAGCGTAGTATTGGCCTCTCTGTTCATTTCCTGAGCTATAAAATCAAGTTCTCTTCCGCAGCTCCCTCCGGCTTCAAGCTTGCCTCTTACAGCTGCAATATGGCTCTTAAGTCTGACCATTTCCTCATCAGTGCATATCTTATCAGAATAAATAGTCACCTCTGTAATGATCCTGCTCTCGTCAATATTAATGCTTGAATCCGCAAGAGTTTCCTTGATTTTGTCATAAAGACGTGATCTGTAATCCTCCACGATTGAAGGAGACATATTTATGAGCTCATCCACCCATGAATCGATCATTGAAAGCTTACATAAAAGATCATTCTTAAGATGCTCGCCCTCTCTTGTTCTCTCTGAAACAAAGCTCTCGGCTGCAGCTCTGAGTGCCGGCTCAACAATATCCCAAAGCTTATCATCGGCATCAGAGCTTTCCTCCATTACAAGTACCTCAGGAAAACGTGAAAGTGCCGGGGCGCTTAGGTCGTTTCTTAAACCAAAGCTTTCCTCCATGTTCTTAATGTATTTCACGTATTCCTCAGCAAGCTCTCTGTTATATATAAGCTTTTTACTGGCACCGGTGTAGTCCTCATAGGTGATATAGACGTCTGTCTTTCCTCTCTCCATGTACTCTTTGAGGGCCTTTCTGATCCTGGCTTCGAAGCAGTTGAATCTTCGAGGCATTTTAATGGAAAGATCAAGATATCTGTGATTGACTGATTTGATCTCGACAAGTATACGATATTCGTCATTTATGATCTCGGATCTGCCGAAGCCTGTCATACTCTGTATGGAATGCATAATACTCCTTTTAATGTCAAAAATCCTGAAATATTTTAAGCTCAATTATAGCTTATCTCAGCTTTCGGTTCAATCATAATAGAATAATTAGTATGGTAAATGACAAAGCCCGGAGCCGCACCCGGAACTCTTTTCAGCTCCTTTTTACGGACATAATCTACCTCGATCTTGGCATTGGCATCAGCTCCGTTATAGGCTCTTGAATAGTATGCTGCCAGAGCCGCCGCTTCAAGACAGGTGTTGTCAGGAAGCTCTATGTTTCCTGTTTTTGCAATCACATGTGATCCCGGAAAGTTTTTAGCATGGAACCACCAGTCATTAGCATCCGCAACCTTGAAGTCCAGTTCTTCATTCTGATAATTATTTCTTCCGACATAAATATCTATGCCGTCACTTGAAATAAAATGCAGAGGCTTTGATTTCTTCTCTTCTTTACGCTCTCTTTTGCCTGTAGGATGCTTGCTTATATATCCGCTTTCAGCCATTTCTCTTCGAATTTCATTAAGATCGGCTTCTGATTCGCAGAGTGAGAGTGAAGAAGCTATAGAACCGAGATGATAAAGTGACGCTCTGCACTCTTCAAGCTGAGCTCCGACTGCTTCTCTCGTGCGTTTTAGCTTGTTATATTTATCAAAGTATTTCTTTGAATTTTCTAAAGCTGTAAGATCTTTATCCAGCGGTATCTTTATCAGTTTTCCCTCATCGTAATAATTTGAGCAGACAAGCTCATTCTCACCGCCCTTAAGCTCATATCCGTAGGTGTTAATAAGTTCTCCGTAAACTCTGAACTTATCCCTTTTATCAGTATCGGCATACTGTCTCTCCAACAGATCAAGCTTTTTTGCGGCTCTTTCTGTCAGATTTTTAAGAACGCCTCTTATATCCTCGGATTTAGATCTGATACGGTTTGCTTTATCCTTTGCAGAATAAAACAATCTTATGACCTCAGACATGGAATCATAGAAAACGGTCTTCATGTCACCGCCTTCGAGACTTTTCAGTCTGATTGCAGAAAATTCAGTTATCCTGTCTCCGTCATAGACAATATTCGGTGTGAATTTACCATTCATGACATCTGTCATGAGTAAAGAAAATTCTTTGAAAAGCCTGCCGAGTTCTTCATCAGACACCTCCCCATAAGGCTTATCAGGATCGATTCCTGCTCTGAATAAAAGCTCTCCGGAAACAACAGGACTTATACCTGTCAAGGACATATACAGCTTCTTGTATATTGATATACCGGCTTCCTTATCTGAAAATATTTCTTTGAAAAGTGCTTCATCTTTACAGACTGTCTTTGGGTTATGTTTACCCATAGCATCCGGGATAAAATACATTCTTCCCGGAAGAACTTCTCTTACAGAGCTTGTCATGTGTGACACATGTTTAATGCTGTCGATAATAGTCATATCATCCTTTAAAAGTATGATATTTGAATATTTACCCATGAGCTCAGCAACAAGATACTTTGTGCTCATGTCACCCATTTCATCAAGATGCTCTATAGCAAATACGATTATTCTTTCAAGACCTTCTTCGCCATCTGATATATCAGACGATGGCTGGAATATCCTTACAATTCTGCCGCCTCCTATGTGCTTTCTTAAGCTCATACAGAAATTAGGCGCTGTAACCGGAGAAAGGGTATTATCTTCCCTTATGTAGACCATAGGTGTTGAGGCATTTGCAGAAACAGCAAGCCTAACCTGCGCTCTGTTACATTTAAGCGTTAAAAGTAGCTCATCCTTTTCAGGCTGAGCTACTTTTGTGATACTGCCCGAAAGCAGTTTGTCATTTAATTCTTTAACCGTAGCCGCAGCTACAATACCGTCATAGGCCATTATTCCTCTTCCCAGTTGGTATAATATGTCTGTACGTCATCATCCTCATCAAGAAGATCAAGTGTTCTGCGCAGATTCTTCACCATCTGCTCGTCAGTTACAGAGACTGTATTCATAGGTATCATAACAACCTCTGCTTGAGTCATAGGAACATTTGCAGCATCAAGAGCTTCTCTGACTGCATCAAGATCCTCAGGTGCAGCAATGATCTCAAAGCTGTCATCCTCTTCCTTGATATCCTCAGCACCCGCTTCAAGAGCGATCTCCATAAGATCATCTCCGCTTCCCTCGTACTCCTCACGATCAATAATTATCTGAGCCTTATTTTCAAACATGAATGCTACGGAGTTAGGAGTTCCGAGAGATCCCTGTCCCTTGGTAAATGCTGACTTAACATTTGCAGCGGTACGATTCTTGTTGTCTGTAAGTGTGTCAACAATGATAGCAACGCCGCCTACACCGTATCCCTCGTAACGAAGCTGCTGATAATCTGCTCCGCCGTCAGCGCCGGCAGCCTTCTTGATACCTCTTTCAATAGTATCGTTCGGCATGTTATTGGCCTTAGCCTTCTGTATAACGTACTTAAGCTTGAAGTTATTATTAGGGTCAGGTCCACCTTCTCTGACAGCTATGGCAATTTCACGGCCAATGATAGTATAGATTTTTCCTTTTGCTGCATCATTCTTTTCTTTTTTAGCACGAATGTTGGCAAATTTTGAATGTCCTGACATATATATAACCTCCTCTTAGTAAAAAACCAATTAATTTTATCACAATTAGACTTCTATAGCAATGTTTCTAAGCCACTTTTTCTTTGATACACGCCATAATCCGAGCACCAGCTTATAAAATTCTTCAAGGCTGACCAGAAGGAACAGCACATGTATAGGTGTGTGCCACACAAGTGCGCCTAAAAATGCTAAAGGTGCGCCGATAAACCAGACTCCGGAAGTGTCTATAAAGAGACACATTGTGGTATCTCCGCCGGCTCTTAATATGCCTACTACGATAATAAAATTCAGCATTTTAGGAATAAAGACAAGGATAAACATGTTGATTATCATTGCCGTATTGCCTGCGACATCCGGTGCGGCATTGAATATTGAAATAATGCCGTTTTTTGTGAAAAACAGAAGCGCCATAGCTGCAAAAGAAAGGATCACCGAAGAAATACAGAACTTGTATGCATAATCCTCTGCCTCATCAAGCTTGCCGGCTCCTAAGGTATTGCCCAATATTACAGATGTAGCTGCAGAAAGACCTATCCAGAGAACCTGGATCATATCTATAACAGTCTGAGCAACAGTCATTGATGCAACTGCATTATCTCCCATTCTGCCATATGCGACCGAATACAATGTAGTACCGAGTCCCCACATAAACTCATTACAAATAACAGGTAATGCAGTCATCATAGTTTTACGGATAAAGCTTTCACTCCATCCTGTAAAATCAGATATTTTTCCTCTGAACAAGGATCCTTTTCTGAAGGTAAGGCAAATCAAAGCCGTAAACTCAACAACTCGTGCAATAAGTGTAGCAATTGCAGCACCCTTTACTCCGAGTGCCGGGGCCCCGAAGTGTCCCAATATAAGAGTATAGTTAAGTACCACATTGACAGAAACCGCAACAAATGAGGTGTATACCGGAGCTTTAACTCTGCCGGTTGCTCTCATCATCTGGATCATTACACTGTTTACACCAAAGAAAATATATGTAAAGCATGCTATACTCAGATATCCGCTTCCTATTACAACGGCTTCGGCACTGTTAGTGAATATCCTCATTATGCTTTGAGGTGCAAGCAGTGCAGGAATAAAGAATAACACTGAGGCACAGACCGAAAGAATAAAGCAAAGTCCGGTTATCTTTCTGACTCCTGAATGATCATCATTTCCGTAAAACTGAGCCGCAAGTACACTTGCACCTGAACAAATACCGAATATAAGCAGACTGAATACAAAGAAAAATTTATTTGCAAGTCCTACAGCGGCGATAGATGATGCACCCAGACCGCCGATCATAACTGTATCTACAAGATTGGTAAATGTCATCAGCAGATTCTGAAGTGCAACCGGAATGGCTATGCCCACAGCTTTTTTTATAAACTTTTTATCACCTAAGGTCTCCGGAATCTTTTTTGCAATCGTTTTAATTATCATACATACTTTCTAGGTACGCGTGACGAAATTCCGCATACCACCTCATAACTTATAGTTTGACATATATCTGCTATGTCTTCTGCCGAAACATTATTAACACCGTCGCTTCCAAGAAGAACAACAGGTGCACCTACTGATACATTATCAACTCCGGTAAGGTCAACCATAAACTGATCCATACAAATGTTTCCGAGTATTCTGCAGCGCTTACCGCCTATAAGAACACTTCCCTTATTTGAAAGCAGTCTTGGATAACCATCTGCATATCCGCAGCATACAGTTCCGATCTTCATCTTCTTGTCTGCTGTGAAGGTATATCCATAGCTTACGGAAGTTCCCGGTTCAAGCTCTTTTATGCGGGTTACATATGAATACCAAAGCATTGCCGGTGCCAGATTAACATTTGTATGACTTACCTCCTCCGAAGGATACATTCCGTAAAGGCCTACACCGCATCTCACCATATCCATATCGTCATCAAGACCTATACCGTCAATTATTGATGCAGTATTTGCACAATGCCAAACAGGAATGCTTATTCCCATTTCAACGCAAAGCTTTTTGAAGTTTCTGAATTTATTATATGCTTCAAGTGCATAGGTCTTATCTGAAGCATCGGCTGTAGCAAAATGTGTAAAAATACCGTCAATGACAATATTTCCAAGCTCAGATATCTTTTTAATAATTTCTGCACCGCTTTCATCGGGAGTAAGACCGATTCTCGACATTCCTGTATCGACCGCAATATGTATATGTGCCTTATAATCAGGTGATGTATATTGCATCTCCTTGAGCTTATCTAAATTGTCGGTGACAAATTCATTAACACTCTCATTGAGCGCTTTTGCTCTGTCAAGATCGAAAACAGTCTCCGTAAGACCGTATAGGATCACCTGATCATCTTCACCGGTAAATGTCGGTCCGAGAACAAGAATTGGTTTTGTAATACCTCCGGCAACTCTCAAATGAACACCTTCATCAATAGTTGCAACGGCAAACATATCACTCATATCATTAATTGCATTTGCAGCTTCGCATGAACCATGGCCATAAGCATTAGCCTTCATAACGCTGAGTATTTTTTTGTTTCCTGCAGCTCTTTTGAGTTCTGAAAGATTATGCCTTATGGCATTAAGATCAACAATAGCTCCACATCTGCAGTAATCACTGTGCTTCATTAATAATACCTCCCTCGGCTACAGCAAAGGCAGACACCATAGTATCTGTATTTGAAATAGAAACATGAACAGCCGATATTCCGTGAGCTCGGCAAAAATCAAGTGCTTTCTTATGAAAAACGACATATGGCTTGCCGGAAGCTTCCCTTAAAACTTCTATATCACTAAATCCGATTCCCGAAAAACCGGTTCCGAAAGCCTTTGCAACCGCTTCCTTTACAGCAAAATCGCCGGCAAGCCTTTTTTTATTCGAAAAGGCTTCCCGACGCTCATTTTCAGTGAAAACACGTTTATAAAGCGACTCCCTATCGCAGGCCTTAAGGACACGATCTATCTCCACAAGGTCCGTACCAACGCCGTATATCATATCAATCTATAGTCTTATCGTTATTTGCAATCTTATAATTAAGTATCATAAGGCTCTCAGAAAGATGTACGCTTTCGACAGCGATGCCGTTAGGCATTTCATAGTCTATGTGCGCAAAATTCCAAACGCCCTTTATGTGTGTTTTCTCAAGTCTCTTCATTACATCAAGAGCATTATCTGTAGGAATAGCTACAATAACGATCTCGACAGCATTATCATCAAGAAAAGTCTCAAGCTCATCCATGGAGCGAACTTCAATATCATGAATATGTGAGCCTATCTTGTTCGGATCAACATCAAATACAGCTAATATATTGAAGCCGTATCTTGGAAATGTCTTATATCCGCAAATGGCGCTTCCAAGGTTACCCGCACCGATCATAACCATGTTGTGCGGTTTATTGAGATGAAGTATCTTTCCTATCTCATTGTAAAGATATTCAACATTATAACCGTAGCCCTGCTGGCCGAAGCCGCCGAAATTATTAAGATCCTGCCTGATCTGTGAAGCCGTAGCATTCATCATCTTGGATAACTCACTTGATGAGATCCTCTCAACGCCTTCAGACTTGAGTTCTCCCAGGAACCTATAGTAGCGCGGCAGTCTCTTTATAATAGCCGGAGAAATATATTTGTTGCCTTTATACATCCTGTTTTCCCCTTAACATTCTATATAAAATAATCTTCTTAACAATTTATTATAATTTAACAATTTTTTTTAGTCAATGTGCTATTGGAATAAGTGAGAAAATACTTTATGAATTTTATAACGCGAATAGCGCAAGCTTCGCTTGCTCCGCATGCGAGTACGCTTATTCGCATTTCGCTTCGCTCAATACTCATATACGTACTCACATGCTTGAATAGCCAATAAAATAAGGCGGGGCTGTGAAAAAAGCATAGCTCAGAAAAAAGAAGGACCAAGGGTACATAAGAGCCCAAGGTCCTTCTTTTATGTT
>CAKSBC010000015.1 GCA_934438085.1 uncultured Lachnospiraceae bacterium | reverse complement strand
TCAACTGCACGGCGGCTTTTTTCAAGAGAAGCAGAAAATATCTGAATTGTAACAGCAATAAGTATAGCGATGATAGCTATGACTATAAGTAATTCTTGAAGCGTGAAGCCCTTATTGTTTTTGAAAGATTTATCATTAATCATATTTTTGTATATTAAACTCAATGTTAATTGTAATATAAGTAAAATAATTATAGATGATATATTTTATCATAAAACATATTGTTGCGAATATGATTAATTACTTTATATATGAAGAATTATTATGAGGAATTATATAGAATATAATATATCATAATAAATAAGCTCAGGATCTTGCTGATTTTTACACGAACGTTTCGTAAAACCTGGGTTTTGCGAATAGATATATCTCGAAGATTTACTCTTATATTTTCAATGTCTCCTCTGATTTTACGACTAAAAAAGAAAGTACACACCTATTTTTCTTTAGGAATGTACTTTCTTATTTTTGATCTATTATTCAGTTTGACTGAAGTTTTTACATTAAGATCGTATGCCGGGATCAATTCGCATTTATAAAGCCGATATATTTATTGCTGCGAAGTATCTCGAAATATTTTGTAAGGCGCTCATATAACTGATATGAAGAGTCAGGATATTCCTTTATAAGCTCCTGCCCAATTTCATATATAGTTTTACTTCCGTCAATATTTCTGAATACGCAGCTTCCAAACTCATCTAATCTTATGTAGCTCACCTTTGGTCTGTGAAAAAACATCTGAGCTACCTTATTGAAGAAACCTTTGTTTTCAACGGTTACTACTACCATTCCGTTTTCATTTATGTTCCATTCGTTTAAGATAATTTTTGGAATAAGATCTAAAGCATTTTTGTTATTTTTCTTATGCATTCTTCTTTTTAACCTTGCTGAAGTAAACAAAGCTTAAAAGGAGGAGAATGAACGCTGCAAGTCCTACATAGCCGCCTGTTGTTGCAAAGCTGTCACCATAGATTGATGAAAGATCAGGATCAGCTCCTGCAACTGCAAGTACTGCAAGAAGGATGCCAACAAGACCCTCACCTGCTATAAGACCTGAAGAATAAAGAACTCCGCGCTCTACGCTTTCGCTTCTATCTTCCTCATTTGCATACTTTCTCTTCTTCTCGATGAACCATCTGAGTACTCCGCCTGCAAAGATCGGTGCACTGAGGTAGATTGGAAGGTAAAGACCTACTGCGAATGCCATTACAGGCTTTCCGAGGATCTCAACTGCTATTGCAATGAACATGCCCATGAAAATAAGTGTCCAAGGAAGTGTTCCGCCCATAACGCCTTCAACTACCATCTTCATAAGTGAAGCCTGAGGTGCAGGTATAGCCTCTGAACCGAAGCCCCATGCTGCATGAAGGAGATACATAACTCCGCCTATAGCGAATGCTGCAATGACAGAACCTAATATCTCACCTAACTGCTGAGCCTTTGGTGTAGCACCAACAATATAACCTGTCTTAAGGTCCTGTGAAGCATCACCTGCGATGGCTGCGATAATACAGATAACTGTACCAACGCTGATAGCTGCAACCATTCCTTCTACTCCGGTCATTCCGATAGACTTAAAAATGAATGTAGTAACGATAAGTGTAGCAATAGCCATACCTGAAACAGGGTTGTTACTGCTTCCTACGATTCCTACCATTCTTGATGAAACCGATGCAAAGAAGAAACCGAAAATAACGATGAGAACAGCACCAGGAAGTGTGATCGGTATAGCCGGAAGAAGCCACATAACGATAACTACTGCAATAATTCCGATAAGTAATGACTTACCTGACATGTTCTTAGAAAGACGATCATCTGTATCTGCGCTCTTACCAAAGCCCTGCATAGCTTTAACGAAAGTGCTGATCATCATTGGGAATGACTTGATAAGGCTGATAAGTCCGCCTGCTGCAACCGCACCGGCACCGATGTAACGGATGTAGTTGCTCCATATTGCTCCGGGTGAAAGCATGTTGAATGCCATTGCATTACCTGCTGCATCCTTAACTACAGAAAGGCTGTCTCCGCCGAAATATGTGATAGCCGGAATGAATACGAGGAATGAAAGGATACCGCCTGCAAACATGTTGCCGGAAATATCAATACCGCAGATATATCCTACTCCTGCAAGCGCCGGAAGTACATCAAGACCGAATCCGCATGTATAAGAAGGTGTCTTGATATCGAATGCAACCTCACTTGGGAATAACTTAAGTCCGTCAGTGATGAACTTATATGCTGCAGCTAAACCTAAACCTGTAAATACTACAGAAGCCTTGTCTCCGCCTGCCTCACCTGCAAGAAGTACCTCGGCACATGCTGTTCCTTCAGGATAAGGAAGTGTACCGTGCTCTTCTACTATCAATGCATTACGAAGCGGAACCATGAAAAGAACTCCAAGGATACCGCCGCAAAGTGCGATAAGAGTAATAGAAATAAGACCAGGTGTGTCGCATTTTCCTTCCATAGCCCACATGAATACAGCCGGAAGTGTGAAAATAGCACCGGCAGCAAGAGATTCACCTGCAGAACCGATGGTCTGAACCATGTTGTTCTCAAGGATGGAATCCTTCTTCATGATAATACGGATAACACCCATTGAAATAACAGCAGCAGGAATTGATGCTGATACAGTCAGTCCAACACGTAAACCAAGGTATGCGTTTGCAGCGCCGAAAAGAACTGCAAGCAAACATCCGAGAATTGCAGCTGTAACTGAAAACTCCGGCATAACCTTATCCGCGGGTACATATGGCTTGAATTCGTTATTGTTGTCCATAATAATGCCCTCTTTCCTATAAAAATATCTTTTGGATGACTAATGCTGCAATGCGCTGCAGTGATAGCCTCTCCCCTAACATAAAAAATGAGACATCATTGCTTGTTTATGCAGAACAAACAGAGTGCCCCATACTTTTTTACATCACTATAATATAATAAATTGTTAAAAAAACAAATTATAAATTTTCCAGGGAATCAGATAATTGTTATTTTTATAACAAACACGAAAAGAGCGAGACAGCTTCATCTGCTGTCCCGCCCAGTTAGGAATAATTATATTAAGATCAATATTCAATTGAAAGATCTCTTAAAGTTCTTTCTATCTGCTCTCTTATCTCGCGTCTTGTAGAAGGATGACATAATACTCCGCAGTGGATAATGTTCTCATCCTCGTATTTGATTACAGAGCTTCTTGCAAGTGAATCAAGCGGATCTATCCAGACTTTATCATTTACAGTATCATAGTTGAGCTGAACATTGTCCTCTCCGTAATTATCAAGCTCTCTTGTAGCAAGTGCTACATCTGCAAGTCCCTTATATTCTCTCTCCATATATTAAATGTATCCTTTCGATTTTGTATGGATCAGGCTGCGCTTTTTCCAAAATATAATGAAGCCATATTGAGGATGAAGCCTCCGCAGCATTCATATGCAGCTGCAATTTTATCAGCTATTGTCAGTATCCATCCTGTTTTGCTTGTAGGCATAGGTCCTAAGGGAAACATATGAGTAAGTATAGCTCTCTCCTCTTTCAAGGTAAGCTTATATTCTCTTGAATTTATAACAGCGTCCTTAGGATGCTTTATAAGATAACAGGATTCACCCTCCGGCTTTTTATAGTCCTCAGCGCGATAGTCAATCAGACAAAAATCGTGTAGCAGGGCTGCCTTAACTGCACTTTCCTTATCGGCACCTAAACGCTCTGCAATGAGGTATGAAAGTCGTGCCACTCTCATCGAATGGTCAAAGGTATTGGTGTATCCGTGTCTCGGAATATCACGAAGCTTGATATAATCGCTGTTCTTGATGATATCCGGATAATTATTGATAAAGCTGCAGGTTTTTTCAGAAAGATTCATTGTATTTAAAATGCCTCCTGCCGGACGAAAACACCGGCGTAATTTAATAAATAGTATGCTCTGATTTCTGAAAATTTAATTCTTATTCAACTTCTCATTAAATATATTAAATCGAAGTATTTTTACTTATACTATATTTTCATGATTATTCAAAGCTCTATTTATGTACAAAATTAAATAATCTTCTAAAACCGTATATTATCGCTGTCATTAAAAAACCACTGACAGCACCGCCTATATGTGCATAGAGATTAATTGAGCGATCAGTTATTCCGGGTACTATCATGCATAAAAGCGCCAGTCCGACATTTTTTAGCGGAAATATGCGTCTTGATCTCGGGAGTATAGATAAGAAAACTATAAATCCCATCAGTCCGCAGATTGCTCCGGAAGCACCTGCCGAAAGCGATACCTGATGTGTCATAAGCTCTGCTATAAGGGTTAATACATTTCCGCATAGCCCTGAAAATAAATAAACAAACAGATACGGAAATTTTCCTAATATCTTCTCAGCATACGGGCCCAGTGCCAAAAGGGAAAGCATGTTTGTTCCCAGATGCTCCGGTCCGAAATGCAGAAACATTGAGGTGAAAAGCCTGTACCATTCATTCAAATTGATAATATATGGGGCATAAAATGCACCAAACCTTAATGCTACAGCCTGATTTTCACTTCCACCCATGAAGGATTCGGCAAAAAAAATGATAACATTTATAGCTATCAATATTTGTGTTATATGAGCTTTTTTGTATAAATCCGGCATTTTGCCTCCGTCAGATTATTTTTTACATTATGACCATATCATACTCATAATGCTTGTTTTTCCCGAATTGCGAATAATTATACCATGGCAATGCTTAATGATGATATAATTTTAATACGGCTTATAATAGTAATTATTGATTTTTGCATCAATTTTTATTATATACCGATGCATTATAAGTAGCATTGTTTTAACAGAAAAATCATAATTTTTATCCGGAGAATTTTAATGGCTTTTAAATACCATGAGCAGGAAGATAAAAAAATACATTTAAAGCTGAAGGAGATGCTTAATGAACTCCCTCCGTTTTGTGCTGCATTTTTTAGAGGCATCGAACCCCGTACTCAGTCAAGGACACGACTGGCATATGCATATGATCTCACTGTTTTTTTTACTTTCATCAGGGATACTAATCCTTTTTATAAGAATAAAGCGCTGATAGATATTGACTTTTCAATACTTGAACAGCTAAAACCTGCCGATATTGAAGAATATATGGAGTATTTAAAATATCGTCCCGGTGAAGACGGCGAGGATATTGCCAATAAAGAAAGTGCCGTTAAAAGAAAGATATCATCACTTAAGTCTTTTTATAACTATTTTTATGAACGTGAGGAAATAACTGTTAATCCGGCGGCATTGGTACACCTTCCGAAGATAAAGGAAAAAGAAATAATCAGACTTGATTATGATGAGGTTTCAAGCCTTTTAGACGAGGCTGAATCAGGTGAAGGTCTTACAAAAAGACAGCAGGAATTTCATAAGCGAACAAAAAAACGTGACGTAGCAATGCTTGCTCTTCTGCTCGGTACAGGTATGCGTGTCTCAGAATGTGTAGGTATAGATCTTAATGATATTGATTTAAATGAAACTGCCGTTAATATTCACAGAAAAGGCGGCAAGGAAGAAACCGTATATTTCAGCGATGAGGTCGCAGACATGATATTGCCTTATTATGAGGAACGAAAGTCAAGACTTCCTGAACCAGGTTCTGAAAATGCTCTTTTTCTTTCGCTTCAGAATAAGCGTATATCCGTACGAAGTGCAGAGCTTATGGTAAAAAAATATGCTAAGATCGTTACCCCGCTTAAGCACATTACACCACACAAACTAAGATCCACCTACGGTACGCATCTTTATCAGGAAACCAGCGATATTTATCTTGTTGCTGACGTTTTAGGTCACAGTGATGTCAATACCACCAAAAAGCACTATGCTGCTATCGGCGAGGAACGACGCCGCTTAGCAAGATCAAAGGTAAAACTCAGGGAAGACTGAGAAAGAGAAAAAACCGCGAAGCAGTCTTATACATAACGAGACCGAATCACGGTTTTTTAATATTGTTTTTAATGATGTATTATTTTCTTATTTGCAGAATTCTTTGACCTTTGCAGCAATGCTGTCTGCGTCAAGTCCGTATTTCTTTATAAGCTCGACAGCAGGTCCTGACTCACCGAAGGTGTCGTTAATACCGATACGAAGAACCTTAGTAGGCGCCTTTGTGGAAAGTGTTTCACATACCGCACTTCCGAGTCCGCCTATAATTGAATGCTCTTCTACTGTAACTACCTTTCCGGTCTTTAAAGCTGAAGCGATTACAAGCTCCTCATCTAAAGGCTTAATAGTATGTATATTAATAACTTCAGCATTAATTCCCTCAGCGCCAAGCTTTTCAGCTGCATTCAATGCTTCGTTTACGCAGAGTCCGGTAGCGATAATAGTTACATCGCTTCCTTCCTTCATTGTAATGCCCTTACCGATCTCAAACTTATAAGTCTCAGGATCATTGATTACAGGAATAGCAAGTCGGCCGAAACGAAGATAAACAGGTCCGACATACTCATATGCTGCCTTAACTGCAGCTCTTGCCTCTGTATCATCACATGGGTTGATTACTACCATGCCCGGGATCTCTCTCATAAGAGCTATATCCTCGTTGCACTGATGAGTAGCTCCGTCCTCTCCTACAGAAATACCTGCATGAGTAGCTCCGATCTTAACATTAAGATGAGGATAACCGATAGAGTTTCTCACCTGCTCAAAAGCACGTCCTGCTGCAAACATAGCAAAAGTACTCATGAAAGGCACCTTTCCGCAGGTTGCAAGTCCTGCAGCCACACCTGCCATATTGGCTTCTGCAATACCGCAGTCTATATGTCTGTCAGGAAAAGCCTTTTTGAAAATGCTTGTCTTGGTTGCGCCTGCAAGGTCAGCATCAAGAACGATAAGATCCTCATGTGTTTTACCAAGCTCGGCAAGTGTATTACCGTAGCTTTCTCTTGTAGCAATTTTCTTTATATCAGCCATTATAATTCACCTGCCTTATTAAGATCTTCCATAGCAGTCTCAAACTGCTCATCATTTGGTGCTGTTCCGTGCCATGAAGCCTGATCCTCCATGAAGGATACGCCCTTGCCTTTAACTGTATGAGCAATGATAGCAGTAGGCATTCCCTTGCATGCCTTGGCTACAGTAAAAGCACCTCTGATAGCATCAAAATCATGACCGTCAATATTGATAACATTGAAATTAAATGCTTCAAATTTCTTATCAATAGGATATGGTGAGCATACATCAGCGACATTACCATCTATCTGAAGTCCGTTATTATCAACGATAACAACTAAATTATCAAGCTTTCTGTGGCCGGCAAACATTGCTGCCTCCCAGATCTGACCTTCCTGGATCTCTCCGTCTCCGAGCATTGCATAAACACGGAAGCTTGCTCTGTCAAGCTTAGCTGAAAGAGCCATTCCGCAGGCTGCAGAAAGTCCCTGACCGAGTGATCCGGCTGACATATCAACACCCGGAATATGCTTCATATCAGGATGGCCCTGAAGAATAGAGCCAACATGTCTTAATGTTTCAAGCTCTTCAGTACTAAAATATCCTCTGTTTGCAAGTGTAGAATAAAGAGCAGGTGCAGCATGTCCCTTCGAAAGCACAAATCTGTCGCGCTCCTCGTTTTTAGGGTTAGAAGGGTCAATATTCATCTCTTCAAAATAAAGATATGTAAGAATATCGGCAGCTGAAAGTGATCCGCCCGGATGTCCGGACTTTGCGCTGTGTACAGCTGTTATAATCCCTTTTCTAATATCGTTGGCATGTTTTTTAAGCTGAGAATTATCCATATATCAGCGGTGTAAACACCTAACTCCTTTCATTTGTTTTAAAATCTATTACATTATAAAGCCATGTATAGGATATTTCTACATAATAAAATAATTTAATGCATAAATATCCGCAATGTATTAATCCGCGAGTGATCTGTAATAAGGCCAGTTTGCTGTCATTTTAGAGACTGTTACGTTGTTTATAACACCGCCTGTTTCATGTATGGCATAGAAATCACCATCCCCTGCCCAGCATAGGAACATTACTACGTGCGCATCGTCTCCGACTCTTATTATAATGTCTCCCGGCTTAAGATCACCTCTTGAGATTTTTCTTCCGCATCCTACGAGAGTTCCGGTGCTTTGGCCTGCAAGGCTTCTGCCTGTCACTGACCAATAGATCCAATTTATCCAGCCGGAGCAATCAAGTCCCTTAAGTATCCTTCCTCTTGTGTCAGGACCGATAAGAGTTCCGAATCTGTTTGAGGAATAACCTGCGCCGGCAGGCTTACCACCCCAATAATAAGGAATTTTTCCAACAGAATTCAATGCAAATTCAATAACTTTTCTGCGGAGCTCACTTACATCTGCAGGAAGTGTATCAAGATATTTCTGAATCTCTTCTGCATTTAATGGGTTCTCAAGATTGATTGATGAAATCGAAAGTCCGTACTCCTCAAGCCAATCCTGTGAGTTGAGCGCTTTTGCCTCAGCTATTCGCTCTTCTGTCCAGCCCTGCCATTTATCATTAAAGTTAGCAGGATCATTTCCTATCTTATCAACGGCAAACAGACCGTTTTTATCATCGATACCGCGAATCTTGATGGTTACATAAATGTCAACATGTCCGGGACAGTATGAATCTGCGGTAGCCTGGATATTGGCCTGCTGTAAAAGTGCATTGATCCTTTGTGCCACGGCATTCTGTTCTATTTGTTCAACTGTTTCAGAAGCTTGGCTGTCAGCTGCTGTGCCGGTCGCATTGTTCTGTGCATTTACTGAAGATGAGCTCGATTCAGCTGTGTTCAGTGAATCAGCATATACAATATTTCCGTTTTCATCTACAAAGGCTTTTGCAGGCTGAGTTACAGAAGAATTGTATACTGCAACACCTTGAGTGGCTGAGCTTGAATCAGCAGTAGTTTCTTCAACATAGTGAAGTTCATCTGAACCACTGAATCTTTTACCGTTAACTACAGCTGTATCAGCAGAGGTTTCTTCTGCGAGCTTATATTCAGGTGCATAGTAGCTTTCACCTAAAACTGCAGGAGGTGTGTTCGAGTCAATGATTTCCTCAAACTGAGTCTGTGCAGGCTGAGCGGCAGTAGTTGCGGCAGGGGCTGTTTCAGGCGGTGTCGTCGTGGTTTCTACAGCTTCATGAACGGATTCTGAGGCTGTTTCAGCCGGTGCTGTCTGAGAGGTTTCCTGATAATAATTGACATAGGTATCACTTTCAGAACCGAAATCGAATATCTGCTCTATGGTCGTGCTCTGATTGCTGACAGCGTTAGATTCATTTTCTTTTATAGTTTCAACGGTGCCGAGATTTAATCCTGAACTTAATGCAGTCTGTAATGAAAGCTTGTTTTCCTGAGCCAGTGCCTGAGCCTCCATAGCAAGGGCCTCTGTTGATTCCTGCTGAGTCGTTTTATTAAGACATCCTGAACAATAATAAACAGAACCAAGGCTTACCTTTGATGTTACGGCTGTTTCAAAAAGAGAATTGCAGTATTTTGAAAAATCTTCGACATTATAATCGTCATGATAATACATATATACACTGGCAAGAGACATGATCTCCTGAACAGCATAATATCCGTTAATTCGTTTTCCGTCACCGTCATAAAAATTAACACTGACATTTTTAAATGAATTGACTGTCCATGTGGATGAATTTCCCGGATCATGACTGCCGTCGGTAGGGTTATACTTACCTAAAACTCTGCTGCTGTCGATCCCCAGACGCTGTGCCATCTTAAGCGGTGTAACATCAGTGAGATCATAAAAGCTCGCCATATAATTGGCGTTTTTAGAGCTGAGCTCCTGATATACTTTTCCGGCATATGAGTTAATTGCATCGTCGGTATTGGCATCGTCTGCATAATAATATGCCATATTGAGCTTATCCGGTCCAGGTACAAAGGCTTCGTCTTCATCACCCTTTGAAATATCCTTTAACAGAGATTTCGGGCGCTGAAACTTAAGTCCGGCAGCCGCATCAGCTGAATCGTCCGAGTCATTGTCATTTTCCAACTGTATGGGATTGGATTCAATTTGCTCAGATATAACTAATGTCGTACACACGAAAAAAACAGCCATTATAACGGCAATGGCTATCGGTTCTTTATTTTTGTTATTCAGAAACTTTTTAAGATCATCTTTATGCATGTGATAATAATAGTTCAAAAAAATGTAGAATGTATGTATTTTATTTTGTATTTATGAAAGTCTTCTGAGTCTGTTCAGAGTGTTTTCGAAGTAATCCGGAAGCGGTGCTTCAAAACGAAGCTTTTCACCTGTTGAAGGATGGATAAAACCCAAGACAGCCGCATGCAGATATTGCCCGTGACCGTTAAGAGGATCCTTTTTAATGCCATAAGCTTCGTCTCCGGCAAGCGGATGACCGATATGGCTCATATGAACTCTTATCTGATGCGTTCTGCCGGTCTCGAGGCGGCATTTAACTAATGTGAGCGGCATAGACATGCCTTGAGCCTTTGGATACCTCTCAAGGACCGTATAATGCGTTACAGCGTGTTTTCCTTCGCCCTCTCTGCATACAGAGATAAGCTTGCGGTCAGTCTTGTTTCTGGCAAGAGGTGCATTAACAGTCCCGCTGTCTTCCTTGATATTACCGTAGCAAAGCGCTATATATTCACGATCTATGCTGTGTACGGCAAGCTGCTCCGCTATAGAATTATGAGCCTTGTCGTTTTTGCATGCAATAATAAGACCGGTAGTATCCTTATCTATGCGATGTACGATTCCGGGTCTTAATTCACCGTTGATCCCGCTGAGAGAATCCTTACAGTGATACATCAAAGCATTTACCAATGTTCCGCTGCAATGTCCGTTTGCGGGATGTACGACCATATCCTTTGGCTTATTAACTACTATTACATCGTCATCCTCATAAACTATGTCAAGCGGGATATCCTCCGCTTTAATAGAAATTTCCTCAGGTTCGGGAATATTTGTATCAATAACATCCCCGTCAATAAGATTATATCCTGTTTTGATATTCTTACCGTTAACGGTTATCATGCCGTCTTTTATCAGTCCTTGAATACGAGAACGACTCATATCCTCAAATTGCTCTGAGAGATATGAGTCAAGTCTGATTTTTTCGTTATCGGTATTATGAAAAATGATACTCGTCATTTGATATGATCCTTGGTTCCAAAGAACGGAATTTGCTGAATATCGCTTTCCTTGTAGATGAAAAGAAAGAGAAAAATTATCAATACCGCAGCTCCGGTAATGCAGATATCGGCAAAATTAAATACCGGAAAATCTATCGGTTTAAAATAAATGAAATCAACAACATAACCGAGTCTGAGTCTGTCAATGACATTGCCTACCGCTCCTGCAGCTACACATATCAGTGCAGCATCAAAAGGAATAAAGCGCTTATCGGACGGCATATGCATAAACATATAAAAGACAGCTACAGTAATTACTGCGGCAAGAAGTACAAATATATATTTCATGCCGTACATGAGTCCGAATGCCGCGCCTTTGTTTTCAACATAAAGAAGCTCCAATACATTCTTTATAAGAACGATTGGATCGCTTCCTTTAAGTTTTGTAAGTGTAAGGAGCTTTGTCCACTGGTCAATACCGATAAGTGCCAATGTAGGGACAATAAATGTCAGGGCTCTTTTGAATTTGCTAATATCAGCCATTGAAACTGAAACCACCGCTTGTACGAGCTGCTGCAGGCTCAGAATATGACTGGCTCTGTGAACCTGAACCCATCATGCTCTGTGATCCGGCAAAATCACCTGCAAGTGATACGGAGTGAGGTGATGCCATAAAGATATATTTCGATATGCTCTGGATTTCTCCGTCAATGCTGTATACAGCACCGTATGTGAAATCTATAATTCTCTGAGCGAGGTCAGAATTGATTCCCTCAAGATTAATAACTACAGCTCTTCCGTCAAGAAGGTCGTCACAGATTTCTTCGGAATCTCTGAGTGTTCTTGGCTTTCTCATAGTTACCTGCATTGTATTCTGAACAGGTGCTATCTTGTTTCTGTTGCTGAAAAAACCTCCTGAGCGCTGCTCTGTATTATCGGAAGCTGATGATGATTTACTCTTGAAGATACTTCCGCCGCTTCTCGGTGCCTCATCCTCGTAGTCATCTGTATCATCATAGTACTCATCGTCAAGGAAGTATTCATCATCCTCTTGATTCTGATTTACTTTGAGTCCGTCAACGATTTTATTTATAAAACTCATCTTTTATATACTCCTTATTTCAGCATCTATAATAGATATTATCTAAAACTATACATCAAAAGTCAACAAAATGCACCTGATTTTAAAGATAAATACCATACTTATGTATAAAGTCGATTATCTGTTGCTATTCTTTGTACTTCAGGTAAAAGCACATCAGAAACATCTTCACCTTCACAGATCCTCTGTCTGATTTGTGTAGATGATATGTCCATTTCCGAAGTATGTATCAGTCTTATATCAGGATCATTTGCTTTAAACATCAGCATTAGCTCATTTCTGAGCGTATTAAAGCTCTGTGCTGCATGCTCGGCGTCCCTCGATGCACAAAGTATCACTGCATTTTGCAGGACAACATCAGGTCTGTACCACAGATTCAGCTGTTCGAGTGAATCAAGACCCATTATGAAATACAGCTGATCTTCAGGATAAAGCTCATGAAGCTTTAATAGCGTATCAGCCGTATGAGTACCTGATTTATCGAATATCTCCAATTCACTTATTTCATACAGCGGATCTGAGGCTGCTGCGACCTTAGTCATCAGCAGCCTTATTTGAGGCGGACTGACTTTCTTATCCGCTTTAAAATAAGGATCTCCGGCAGGCATAAGCAAAACCTTGTCGAGAAAATACTCGTCTGCGGCAGCTCTTGCTATATGAAGATGTCCTGCGTGTATCGGATCAAAGGTACCTCCGAGTATACCTATCTTCATAATTTAGAGCTCTTCAATGCTGACGATCTTACGGCCGTCCTTCCAAATTCTTTCTATATCGTAGAAAAGTCTGTTTTCCTTGTCGAAAATATGTATTATAACATCTCTGTAATCCATAAGTATCCAGTTTGCAGAGCTGCGGCCTTCAATCTGTTTTGGCTCATATCCGGCTCTTCCGAGTGTATCCTCAACGTTATCGCAAAGAGCGGCAGTCTGTCTGATGTTATCAGCAGAAGCAACGATAAAATAGTCTGCAACGACTGAAAGCTTTGATATATCTATTATGGAGATATCAGATGCCTTTTTTTCATCAAGAGCATTATAAGCAAGCTTTACAAGCTCCTTAATATCCTTCTCTTCATTCATTGTCATTATTCCTTTCAATTTTGTACCATTGATATGCATTTAGCGTATCCGGAACTATCTGTTTGCCGAGATCTTCAAGATAGCTGACAGTTTGAGCAAGTATCCTATATACACATTCGTCAATATCTGTAAAAGCCAGCTTTCTGAGTTCTTCAAGATTCGGTGCCTCGCACCTTAGCGGTTCAATATAATCAGCCGTAAATATAATTTTTTCAAGTAATGACATATTATCTCTTCCGGTCGTGTGATATCTTACGGCATTGATAATATCTTCATCATTTATGTCGTATTTTTCTTTTACAAGCACACTTCCGTATATTGCATGTATTACCTGCGGAGAATCAAGCTCTTCCTTCGACAGATGAATTCCGTTTTTGCGGCATTCTGTAATCAATTCTTCATCAGACATGCATTTAGCACAGTCATGAAGCATACCTGTAAGCTCTGCCTTTAACGGATCGATATCATACATAAAGGCAAGTGCGGCAGCGGTATATGCAACACCAAGTGTGTGCTCATACCTCTTCTTGTTCTGCTTTGTCTTGACATGCTCTCTTATTTTAATAATATCATCTATGCTGATCATATATTTGCCTTATTATTTGAGTTCGATCTTTCTCTTGGAAGCATCATTCTGATACTTGAAAAGAACTATCATGCTGCCTATAACCTGTACAACTATAGAGCCGGTTCTTTCAGCAAGTGTCTGAGCAAGCTCCTTCTTATCGTCGGCGTTATTTTTAAGTACATGAAGCTTAACAAGTTCTCTTTTATCAAGGGCCTCTCTTACTCCTTCGGTAAGCTCAGGAGTGAGGCTGTTTTTGCCCACCTGATAAATAGGATCTATATTCATCGCGAGACCTTTAAGCATACTGCGCTGTTTGCTTGTAATATTCACATTTTCTCCTTTATAGCTAATGCCAATTACTCGTAATACTCAAACTCAATTCCACCGACACGTACTGTATCGCCTTCAGTAAGCCCGAGCTTTTTGAGTTTGTCGATTATCTTCTGGTCCTTCATATATTTCTGGAAGAAGTTAAAGCCTCTCTCAGAATCAAGCCTGGTGTAACCAAGCATTTTTTCAATTCTCTCTCCTTCAACCACATATACATGTCCGGATTCCTTGTAAATGTTAATTGGAAGTTCCTCAAGCATTGCTGCATCAACATCAAATTCCTTCTCGTATATCTTAGTTTCAGGTTCACTGGTTTTGAGCAGCTCCGCTACAGCATAAAGCAAATCCTTTACGCCCTCACCGGTTGCGGCTGAAAGCGGCATTACCTTAATGCCCTTAGGCTCATATACCTTTCTGATGCGTTCAACAGGGTTTTCTGTCTCACCGTCATCAAACCATGCATCCATTTTATTGGCTGCTATGATCATAGGTCTTTTAGCAAGCTCAGGGTCGAAGCTGGCAAGCTCATTGTTTATTTTCTCTATATCATCAAGCGGATCTCTGCCTTCTGAACCGGCTGCATCAACCACATGAATTATAGCTCTGCATCTCTGAATGTGTCTCAGGAAATCATGTCCGAGTCCTGCCCCTTCAGCAGCACCTTCGATAAGTCCCGGAATGTCTGCCATAACAAAGCTTGTCTCATCATCAAGATCCACCACGCCAAGATGCGGCTGAATAGTGGTGAAATGATAATTTGCTATCTGAGGTCTCGCATTTGATGACATACTGATAAGTGTAGATTTACCAACATTAGGAAAACCTACAAGTCCAACGTCGGCAATTACCTTAAGCTCAAGAATGACCTCAAGCTCCTGTCCGGGCTTACCAGGCTGCGCATATCTTGGAGCCTGCATTGTAGAAGTAGCGTAATGCTGATTACCAAGGCCGCCTTTACCGCCCTTAAGGATGACTTCTCTTAAGTTATCTCCGGACATATCCGTAACGACTTTGCCGCTGTTGGCTTCTTTTACAACAGTGCCGTAAGGAACCTTAACGATAAGATCCTTTCCGTCCTTTCCGTGACAGCGCTTCTTTCCGCCCTGTTCACCGCTTTCTGCAGCGTATTTTCTTTTCATTCTGAATTCGGAAAGAGTATTCATACCCTTATCCACCTCAAATATGAGGTCTCCTCCGTTGCCTCCGTCACCCCCGTCAGGGCCTCCGTTCGGCACAAAGAGCTCACGTCGGAAGGATATATGGCCATCACCGCCCTTGCCGCTCTTTATAATAATTTTTGCTGTATCAGCGAACATAAAAACACCTCCCGCATAGTGAAACAAAAGGGACTATGTTTATAATAACACAGTCCCTGTTGGTTTAAAAATCTTTATTGTCCGATCAAGCGTTCTCCGGATATACAGAGCACTTCTTGCGGTCCTTGCCCCATCTCTCATATCTTACGATACCATCGACCTTAGCGAATAATGTATCATCCTTGCCGATGCCTACATTAGTACCAGGATGGATCCTTGTACCGCGCTGTCTGTAAAGGATGTTGCCGGCAAGTACGAACTGTCCGTCTGATCTTTTTACACCAAGACGCTGGGAATTACTGTCTCTGCCGTTCTTGGTAGATCCCATACCTTTTTTATGAGCCATGAAAACACCTCCTTTAACGTGTGTTAATCAAATTACTTTGAAATAGAATCAATCTTAACTTCTGTGAAAAGCTGTCTGTGACCGTTCTTCTTGTGATATCCGGTCTTTCTCTTGTACTTGTATACAATGACCTTGTCAGCCTTGCCGTTTGCAGTAACTGTTGCAGCTACCTTTGCTCCGGCTACCGTAGGATTGCCGATAACAGTCTCATCTCCGCCAAGCATAAGAACCTGATCGAAAGTGATCTGCTCTCCCTCAGCAACGTTAAGCTTCTCGACTCTTACGATATCTCCCTCGGCTACCTTATACTGCTTTCCGCCTGTTGCGATAATAGCATACATGATTAAGGTACCTCCTTCTTTATAAACTCGCTAAGTCGGGTGGTGTCATAACGGCACACTTATACCCTTATTAAGCGGCATGCTGTAATATAATATCAAAAGCACATCTTGTTGTCAAGCTGAACTTAATTATTATTTTACAGCTGAATTCGCTGTACATTATAAAGTCACAGTTCTTGTTTCTCAATATAAAATTATGGTTCTCGTTTTTCGATATCCTCGGCAAGTCCTTCAAGATAATGGCAAAGGAATTCGCCTTTTCTTGATATAGGTATTACTTCGCTGAGTTCCTCATATCGAAATGACTTTCTTCCTCCCTCTTCCATCCTTTTCCAGAACCTGTACATTTCCGAAAATGTCATATAAAGCATTATATCCTTCTGTGTATAGTACAGAATAAAAAATGCAACACCTCCCTGAGCCTCAAAATCCTTCATAAAGCTAATCTGATGCTCATGTACATTCTGTAATGGAAATGTTTCAGCTGCGCATTCCTTTGCATCAAAGCATACAGGAATGCTTTGTACCACACCGATATAATCGACAGTGGATTTCTGATCAAAATAAGCAAGCGTTATCTGTCGCTGTCTGTTCATTTCCACAGGAGTTATAGGCGTAGGGATTTTCTGTATAAGAGCTAACCTTTTAAGACGATAGGCCTCGTTAGTTCTGTTTATCATATCTTCAAGTGTAGAGCCTCTCAGCCCGTGCCCGCCCCAGGTTGCCATTAATATCCTCCGAAGCTGTTTCTTAAATATCTGATTTTATTGCCTATGATCTCAACTACATCATATCTTCGTGATACGCCGCTTAAACGGTTTTCAGCAAGATAATGCTCCGATGCAAGGATTATCCTTTGCTGTTTTTTTATATCTACAGCTTCAGACGGATAACCGTATGCTGCTGAGCTTCTGTATTTGACCTCGACAAAGCATAAAGTATCGTTATCAAGTGCAATAATGTCAATTTCAGCTCTTTTGCATCGATAATTACGTTCTAATACCGTTAGACCGAGATATTTAAGGTACCTTGCGGCAACAGCTTCATAGTGTCTTCCGACACATCTTTTATCGGAATTATTCGATAGATTATCACTCATAAAATATTTTTCAGAAATGAACGTCTGTGTATATTGAGCGGACCGTATTTTTTGAGTGCTTCAATATGCTCCTTGGTTCCGTAGCCCTTATTTTTAGCAAAACCGTACTCCGGATACTGTTCGGCATATTTGATCATCATGTGATCCCTTGTAACCTTTGCAAGTATAGATGCTGCCGATATTGCAGGACACTTTGCATCTCCTCCGACTATAGGAAGCTGCTTAAATAATAGCTCCGGTATTTCTTTATTACCGTCAACTAAAACGATTGAGTCACTCATGCTCGGTATGCTGTCAAAAAGTGCTGTAGGATCATCCCCGAATTCATCAGAAAGCCTTTTTGAGCATTTCTCCCGGTACATTTCAAGGCATGCTTCAAAAGCCTCGTGCATTGCAGTAAGCGTAGCATTAAGAATGTTTACTTCATCTATTAGTTTTTCTCCGGCGATACCTATACCATAGGCAAGAGCCGATTCCTTGATTTGCTTAAAAAGCTCTTCACGGCGCTTTTCGGAAATTTTTTTTGAATCATTGAGATAAAGTATTTCATCCTCATCTCTGAGAATGCAGCAGGCAGCAACTACAGGACCGCATAACGGGCCTCTTCCGGCTTCATCTATACCGAATACAAATCGAGCTCCCTGAGAAAGCTCATGCTGAGTCTCATACATAAGCATTATGCGCTCATGCTCTGCCTTAAGTCTTTCTTCCTTTGTCATGGTCTCTCCAAGCTTATACGTCCGAGTCTGCCGCTTCTGAAATCGTCAATTACAAACTTAGCGGCCTTTGCATAGTCATACTGAGCTCCCTTTTTAAGAGCTCCTCGTTTTACCGATATAAGGTTTAAAAGAGCAAGCGGCTCCTTTTTAACACCAAGAATACCGTCATCTATGCCAAGAAGAGCTTTTTCAAATTCGTCCTCGCTTATCTGATAACGATCGAAAACATTAGCTCTGTAGTTATTGTAAAGATAATAAAGAAGCTCGTTTGCAAGCTCTTCAAGATTAATTATATCATCATTGACAGAACCTATAAATGCAAGACATTCCGCTGTGTGCTCATCATCGAATTTTGGCCAGAGAACACCCGGAGTATCAAGCATTAACAGCTCATCATTTACATTTATCCACTGATTTCCCTTTGTTACGCCCGGTTTATTTCCGGTCTTCGCTGATGCTTTTCCGAGCATGGAATTTATAAACGTAGATTTTCCGACGTTAGGAATTCCGCAGATCATCGCCTTTATTGCACGTTCTCCGGTTATTCCTCTTTTGAGATCTCGTTCTCTCTTGGCTGCAAGAAGCTTCTGGGAGGCTTTTTTGACCTGTTCTATACTGTCACGTTTTCTTCCGTCAAGTGCAACTGCCATAGCTCCCTCAGAACGGAAATATTCTATCCATTTTTTGGTCACGCTATCATCCGCAAGATCCGACTTATTAAGCAGAATAAGTATCTGCTTTCCTTTTGCTATACGTCTGATGTCTGGGTTTCTTGTTGCTATAGGAGCCCTTGCGTCAACCAGCTCGACAACCATATCAACCAGCTTGACATCTGACTCCATTTTTCTTTTTGCCTTGGTCATATGACCCGGATACCATTGTATTTTCAATTTACACCTACCGTTTTATATTAATTGATAAATTTATCAGCTTCAGCATTTTCGTCTGATTCTGCTCCTAAAATCATTCTGCTATACTGTATGCTTTATCTTATAACTCCGACATTTTGCGTCGGCTTGATCCTAAACCAGATCTTTCCTTTCATAGCACTTCGCTTGACATTGCCTATATTTGCAAATCGGCTGTCCTCTGAGGATTCAGTATTATCGCCTATCACGAAATATTCATCCGAGCCCAGGTCGACCGGATTTTCAGCTATACCGGCAAGAGATATTTCCGCTAATCTGTCATCCTTTAGTTTCTCACCGTCAATGTAAATGCTTCCGTCCCTGATCAGCACAGTTTCTCCGGGCAGGCCGATCACGCGTTTTGCAACCAGCTTGCCGCTGTCAGCCCTTTCCATAAGAGCAATGTCATATCTGTCCGGAGAAAGAATATCATATTTAAGACGATTTACGAGACAGACATCCTCTGCATTAAGCACAGGGGACATTGATTGTCCGCTGATGACTGTCTGTCCCATAAACCCATAGACCACGAACCAAGCCGTGGAAATAATAACCACAAGATAAACGACTGTTCGGATAATGCGTCTGAGCAGTCGGTTATCGTCATATGTATAAAGTCCCATTAAAAAGCATTACCCCACATTCATACATGAACCGCCGATAAATTCTCTGATTATAGAAGCCGGAGGTATCTGATCTGTAGAAAGCGGTATTACAAAATCAAGGAATTTAAGAAGCTCTTTGGCTTTAATATATTCAGGTGTGCCGCGTTCTACACAGAACAAAGCTCTTTCGGCATAAGGCTTGATTGCCGCAAGCTCATAAACCATTGTTGTATTAATGATAATATCGGCATTTTCCTGGAAAGGAAAGATGTTTTCCATCTCACCATTTCTGACAGACGGCCATCTTCTTAAAGTATTTGCTGCATCATAGCCACGGGAACGATGATCTCTGACTATGCGTCTCAATAACCTTATATCAGTGCTTGGGATCCTGTTATGTCTGCTGATATTAAGCTGTGAAAGTGCAGAAACGTATACTCTGTATATAAGATCCTCCGGTATCTGCTCTGCGAAAATATCATTAAGGCCATGGATGCCCTCGATGATCAGAATATCCCTTTCGCCGAGTGAAATTCGCTTTCCGCTCGGAAGGCTTGCCTGAGTTCTGAAATCAAAACGAGGGAGCTCTATCTCCTTACCTTCAAGAAGGTCAAGCATATCTGAGGAGAATCTTGCAACGTCAATTGTTTCTATAGATTCCCAGTCAATATTTGCTCCGCTCTTTACTGCTTCAGTCCTGTCCTTGTAATAATCATCAAGTGAGATCAGTCTCGGCTTAATTCCATAATTTCTCAAGGCATAGCAAAGTCTGTTTGCAGTGCTTGTTTTTCCTGAGCTGGATGGTCCTGCGACAAATACGAATTTCTTGCCCTTTGATACTATGCCCTGAGCTGCCTTTACAAGCTTGGCATCAAATATCGATTCGCAGGTAAGTATAAGATCAGTGACATTATCAGCACATATTTCTTTATTGACATCTGTAATAGTATCAGTCTCAAGAAGGTGTGCTATTCTGTAGGATTCACTGTATGCCTCAAACAGCTTGACAGGCATATCGATTTCCTTGATAACGTCAGGTTCATCAACATCCGGCAAAAGCAGGAAAAAGCCTGTCTCATAAGGCATCAGATCGAAAGCCTTTAAAAGCCCGGTATGCTTCATAACCGAGCCGTAAAAATAACATTTAAAATCATCTATGCAGCTCATGGTTATGCGCGAAGAACGCCTGAAATGCAAAAATGATGCAGCTTCCTCTATGCCCTCGTCAACCATTTTAGTGTACGCATCGCTCACCTTAATACTTTCCTTGATGATCGGGAGATCAGCATCAATATAGTCATGCATTCTTGTCCATATATCTGAAAATGTCTTATTTGAAAGCTTCATATCGGAGGACGGTCTTATGAATACGTGCGGACCAAGCGTGAATTCTACTGTAAGCTTATACACGCTGTCTCTGCCAAGAACATCATCAAAGGCTTTAAACATCACAAGCAGAGCTGTGCGCATATAGTTTCTTGTTCGGGTCTCCTTTTCAAATAAACTGTCTTTCATCTGTCACCTCCAAAGCTGTTTCAAGAGTTGGAAATCTGGCTGCTAAAAAGTTGTTCATTTTATCTGCAAATATGTGCTCAAGACCGAAATGTCCCGCATCAATAAGGCTTATACCGGCATCAATATAGTCAAGTCCGTCATGATGTCCCGTGTCACCGGTAATAAAGACATCTGCCCCTGATGCTTTTACCTCATCCATCATGCTTTTTCCTGAGCCGGGGCATACTGCTATTCTTCTTACAGTGTGACCTACATCATAAAACCATGCCGATGACAGCTTGAATTTATCTTTTACAAGCAAAGAAAGCTCTTTCACAGTCATTGGCTCTGAAAGATCTCCGATAAATCCGATTCCAAGACTTTTTTTCCCTGCCTGTTCATATGTTTTTTCAAGAGGGCTCAGTGAAGCTATACCAAGCCTCTCTGCTACTATATCTCCCATGCCTTCCGAAGCAATGTCGAAGTTTGTATGCATTGCGTAACAGCAAATACCATTCTCAATAAGCTTTAGAAGCTTTCTTCCAAGAAAATCTGCATCATTTATCTGCTTTATGGATCCGAATATCATAGGGTGATGAGTGAGTATCATATCAACATTTAACTCTAAAGCCTTATCAACAGTATGATTATCCGCATCAAGAGCAATAAGCACCTTATTTATTTCCTTGTCATAATGTCCGCAGATGAGTCCAGGATTATCCCATGACATTGCTAAGCTGCGAGGATAAGATTTTTCTATCTCAGCTATTATATCTGATGATTTTATGCCCATTGCCCGATTTCCTCCGCTCTTTTCTCAGTCATGATGATTTTTTCCTTAAGCTTAGATAGCTTTAAAGCATTGTCCGGTGATGTACCGGAATCAGCCTTTGATAAAGCCAGCGAAAGCTTATTTTTCTGTGCATTTATATATTCCTTATAGGTTTCAAGGCCTTCAGACGCGATATGCTTTCCGTATATATAATCGATATCAGAATAACTATCGCCTTCAATGCTTCCCGGCGCTGTATCCATAAGCATGTAATACTTTCCGTCATCAAAGATACAAAGCTCTCTCTTAATATGCATTCCGGCTTCGTCAATAAGAAAATGTCTCAATATATCAAGATCTGACTGTCCGCCGAGTATAAGCTGCTTTACATCGGAAAGTGCTCCGTTTTTAAGTCCACCGTCAAGAATTCGGACAATAAGTCTTCCTCCCATACCGGTAATGTTAATGCATTCCGGCTTCATGTCCTCTGTAAATTTTGTGAAGCCGTCAGAAAGTACACAGCGTATTTGATCATTCAGTCCTGCAGCAAAAATGTTTTTTTGTGCGATAGATAACGGACCTGATGCAGTATCACAGGCAAGTGCCTTGTCACAAAGGCCTGTGGATACAGCTTCTATGCAGATATATCCGTGATCACAGCCGATATCTGCAAGCAGGCTGCAGTTATTCATCAGCTGCAGCACTCCGTTAAGTCTTTTAGAGAGTTTCATTATTTATCTCCACATGGAGCTTAACAAGCTCATTTTTTTCTTTTAATAGTTTCCCTGCTTCCGGAAGGCTCGTATTCTCACTCTTAAGTGCTCTGTCAATAGCTGCTGATTTAATAGCTCTTACAGCCTCTGTCAGTCCCTTTTCCAGATCTGACTGAGAAAGAGTTTCTAAAACACCGGTTTTATCATTTTCAGAAAATACCTCTGCGGCTAATTTGAGTTCTTCCTCATCAGCTTGATATTTTGAAAGGAATCTTGCTTCATCAATGTAGTGCTTATCTATAATTTCACTGACGATATCCTTAAGCACAGGTGTTTCTATCGAATCGGCAGAAATGTATTTGAATACAAAATCTGCAAGCTCCGGTCTTTCACAAAGCCATGAGACAAGCAGTATCTCATATTTAAGAGCTGCGGAAGCTTCTGCCCTTTTCTTGGCGGAGTTCTGTATGATAGTTATAGGCTCTCTGCTCATGATAACGCCGGAAGCAGCCTGTCCTTTAAGCTCAAAGCGTTTTTCAACCATTCGCTTAAGCTCATCTCTGTCAATCATAAACTCAGTGCTTACAGAGTCTGTGTAATTAGCTCTCTCAAGCGGTTCCTTAAACATACACAATCTGTCTGCGACTGCATTATAAAAATCAGTCTTTTCTGCCGGATCGCTCAGATCATAATTTTTCTTAAGGACATCGATCATAAAGATGAATGCATTTTTTGCTTTGCTGATACATTCCTCATAAGCTTCCGAACCTCTTGTTTTAATAAGCTCATCGGGATCCTTTGCTCCTTCAATCTCAAGAATTCTGACATTGAGTCCTGCCTCATGAAGTATCGGGAAGGCTCTGAGCTTGGCATTAGTTCCTGCAGTATCACTGTCCTGTGTAAGGATAACATTATCGGTATATCTCTTAAGCAGTCTTGCGTGCTTTTCGTTAAAGGCTGTTCCGAGGCTTGCAACCGCATTGGTAAAGCCTGCCTGATGAAGAGCTATTACATCCATATAGCCTTCGCAAAGCAAAAGAAATTTGCGATTGGATTTCTTGGCGAAATTAAGTCCGTATAATGTTGCGGACTTATCAAAAACAACAGTTTCCGGAGAATTCAGATATTTCGGCATTCCGTCACCCATGACTCTGCCGCCGAAACCGATAACGCGGTTATTGGTGTCCATTATCGGAAATATAACCCTGTTCCAGAACTTGTCTCTTACGCCTTTTTCATTGAAATTTACAAGGCCTGATGCATTTATAACATCATCCGAATAACCTTTTTCCTTTAAATGCTTATATAGCGCATCCGGAGCCTTCGGTGAAAAGCCAAGGCCGAAATGCGTTATTGTCTTATTTGACAAACGACGTTTATTTGAAAAATAGTCGTAGCCTATGCTGCCCTCCGAAGTACGAAGTATTCCATGATAAAATAAAGCTGCATCCTTGTTGATACTGAGTATCGAGGATTTAAGTTCTCGATGCCCCTTATCCTGTTCACTGTAATTGCCTTCGGCGAGCGTTATATGAGCTCTTTCAGCAAGCGATTTGAGAGCTTCTGTAAATGTAAAGTTCTCATACTGCATCATAAAGCTGATGACATTACCGCCGGCGCCGCATCCGAAGCAATAGTATATCTGTTTTCTCGGACTCACTGAAAAAGATGCGGTCTTCTCTCCGTGAAAAGGACAAAGTCCGAAATAGTTGGCCCCTTTTTTTGTAAGTCTTACATGCTGACCTATGACATCAACAATATCGTTTGATGCTCTAACCTGTTCAATTGTCTGTTCATCATATCTCATAAATGAATTTTATCAGAATTTCCAACCCTTTGGTACGAACAGCTCCTCAAATTTTTCTATAGCATAAGTATCTGTCATACCTGAAATATAGTCACAAACAGCTCTCTCTTTACCGGTGCCGTTTGCCATAAGCTCTCTGTATTCTCTGGTAAGATCATCAGGATGATCCATATAATAGTTAAATAAAAGCTCAATCATATGCTGAGCCTTGCCCTCTTCTTCCTTTGCTCTGCCTCCGACATAAACATTGGCAAACATCCATTTGCGCAGCTTAAACATGGCTTGCTCAAATTCTGCACTCATGTTAATGCTGTTTTTGCCTATGCTGTGCATGATAACATCATGAATAAGAGAACTGAGTCTGTCATGGACGTTATTTCCCAGAACATCTGTATATTCCTTCGGAATATCAAGCTCAGTCAACAGTCCTGCTCTTATAGCATCATCCACATCATGATTAAGATAGGCTATCTTATCGGAGATCCGCACTACATGTCCCTCGAGGGTGCTTGGATTTCCGGCTGTCTGATGATTAAGTATACCGTCTCTGACTTCCTTTGTAAGATTAAGTCCCTTGCCTGATTTCTCAATGACCTCCACTATTCGTACAGACTGCTCACTGTGCACAAAGCCCTCGGAACAAAGTCTGTCAAGAACGGCCTCTCCGCTGTGTCCGAACGGTGTATGACCGAGATCATGCCCTAATGCAATTGCCTCAGTCAGATCCTCGTTAAGCCTCAAAGCCTTGGAAATAGTCCTTGCGATCTGTGAAACCTCAAGAGTATGCGTAAGTCTTGTACGGTAATGATCTCCCTCGGGAGCCAGAAATACCTGTGTTTTATGCTTCATTCTGCGGAAAGCCTTGCTGTGAATGATCCTGTCGCGGTCTCTCTGATAAACCGGTCTGATATCATCCTGAGGCTCCTTGCGGTCTCTTCCCAGGGAATTTTGAGACAAAGAAGCAAAAGGACTCAGTGTAAGCTGTTCCTCCGCTTCAAGCATTTCTCTTATTGTTTTGTAGTCGGATGTTTTAATCATATATAATAATATAACACAAGAAGTGTCTGTCTTGAACCACAGATATCCTCTATACAGTATTAAAGCCGGCTGCTTTACACAGTCGGCTTATGATCAGTCATTTTCAAAAAGGGCTTTATATATGCTTCTGATAGCTGTTTCATAGTCAGCTTCATCTACACCTATGATAATATTAATTTCTGTAGAGCCCTGGTCGATCATCTTGATATTGACTCTCGAATCGGCAAGCGCTCTCATTACTCTGGCAGCAGTGCCTCTTGAATATGCCATGCCAAGGCCTACTACTGCGATAAGAGCAAGGTTATCCTCGACATAGAGGCTCTCAGGCTCTATTTCATTGCTGATATCATCTATTATGTCATTTCTTGCCTTGTTAAATTCATCGTTATGAACGACTACAGACATAGTATCGATACCTGTAGGAAGATGCTCAAAGTTAACATTATGTTTTGCAAAAATATTAAGAAGGCGAGCACCAAAGCCTATCTCCTCATTCATTGAAGGAGTCTCTACAAGGACAGCTGAAAATCCCTTTTTGCCGGCAATTCCCGCAACCTTTCTCTTTCTTGGAATTCTAGGAAGCTCTGCAGAAATAAGAGTACCATTATCCTCCGGTCTATTGGTATTTCTGATATTCATCGAAATATTAGCTTTTCTTACCGGGAATACTGCAGCCTCATGCATTACAGATGCACCCATATAAGAAAGCTCTCTAAGCTCTCTGTAGGTTATTGCATCGATAGGCTCCGGATTCTCTACAATTCTCGGATCTGCAGAAAGCATTCCCGAAACATCGGTCCAGTTCTCATACATATCGGCACGAACAGCTCTTGCCACAAGTGATCCTGTTATATCAGAGCCGCCTCTTGAGAAGGTGTGAATGCTTCCGTCAGGCATACTTCCGTAAAAGCCCGGAATGACAGCATAATCAATATTTTTTAAGGCAATAAAGATGCCTTCGTCTGTAGCATCATTATCAAGCCTGCCGTTAGCATCAAAATGAATGCAGTCAGCAGCATCGATAAACTTAAACCCGAGATAAGCTGCAAGAAGCTTAGAGTTTAAATACTCTCCGCGGCTTGCCATATAATCCTTGTCAGGATTTGAGGAAAGATGCTCTGCTATTTTTTCTATTTCACTGTCAAGATCAAAGTCTATCTCAAGAGTTGACATGATCTCATTGAAGCGTTCACGAATAGCTGAAAGTGCAGGCATAAAATCCTCTCCTGCCGATGCCTTGTCATAGCATGCATAAAGCATATCTGTGACCTTAATGTCGTCACTGCTGCGCTTTCCTGGCGCTGATGCAACAATATATCTTCTGCAAGGTCTTGCTTTTATAATATCGGCAACCTTCTTAAACTGTCCGGCATCAGCAAGTGAGCTTCCTCCGAATTTTGCTACAAATTTCTGCATTGTGATTTACCTCTTATATCTCTAATGACTATGTATCAGTCAAAAATATTCTTAATTATATAAACGCTTATATCTGCAATAAATCTAATCAGCTCTCTGACTTTGAAAGATAATCATAAACAACCTCGGCATGAAGAGCCGCTCCTAACACCGGCGCAGATTCATCAGGCAGATAATCCGAGCTGTGCAGCGTACTGCCGCCTGTACCTATATGGTAAAAGCAGCCCTTTGAGGCATTGATATAATATCCAAAGTCTTCTGTGGTCATTGTTGGTTCTTCTATTCGTATGACTTTATCATCTCCGAACAGAGCCTTGGCCGAATTTTCAGCCATCAATGTCTCATTATCTGTATTAACAACGCCGGGATAGCTTTCTTTAATTATAATTTCCGCCGATACACCTGTTTCATTGGAGATATTATTGATAATCTCCTGAAAACGTCGCTTTATATAAGCTCTGCTGTCAGCACCGAGCGTCCTGATGATGCCTTCAAATACAGCCTTACCGGGAACAATGTTAACTGCAGTTCCCGAATTAAGAATGCCGGTGGTTATAACTGCTCTTTCCGGTGCAAGCTCCGATGGAAGTTCATGCAGCGCACACAGTATTTTAGATGCAGCATAAAGTGCATCGATACCCTTTTGAGGTTCGGCGCCGTGTGAGCTTTTTCCGGTTAAAATCACTTTATAAACATCCGATGCGGCATAAAATTTACCGTATCTTATACCTACGGTTCCTAAAGGAAGATCCGGTGATACATGTGCTCCGAAAACAGCATTCACGTCATTAAGCACACCTTCCTTTATCAGTCTGTCCGCTCCGCCGCTTCCTTCTTCATCGGGCTGAAATATAAATTTCACACTGCCCTTAAGCTCTGATCTGTGCATTGAAAGAAGCCTTGCAGCACCTAAAACAGCGCTCATATGAACATCATGTCCACAGGCATGCATAAGACCTGCATTTTGCGATGAAAAGTCACAGCCTGTCGTTTCTGTAACAGGAAGGGCATCCATATCAGCCCTCAGTGCGATACAGTCGCCCTTATCATCTCCCTCCAGAATACCTATAACCGCTGTGTCAAGCATTCTGCAGGTTTTAATACCGTAGCTATTCAGTTTATTTTCTATAAAAGAAGCTGTCATGAATTCATGATTGCCAAGCTCCGGATGAGAGTGCAGCTCTCTCCGGTTTTCTATAATCTCATCAGAAATTCCGACTGCTTCTTTATACCAGTCAATGCTCATAAAACAGTACCGCTTGCGTTATTAAAGCTATCATCGATATCTAATGTCGAAAACAGATCCTCTGCCGTCTGAGCTCTTCTTATACACTTAACACTGTGATCGGCACTCATAAGAAGCTCTGCAGAACGAAGCTTTCCGTTGTAGTTATATCCCATGGAATGGCCGTGTGCTCCGGCATCCTGAATAACCAGCAGATCGCCCAGATCTATTTCAGGAAGCTTTCTGTCAACGGCAAATTTATCATTATTTTCACAAAGAGATCCAACCACATCAACCTTTACGGCATCGGCAGCATTTTCCTTGCCTAAAACTGTTATGTGATGATATGAGCCGTACATAGCAGGGCGCATAAGATTGCAGGCTGTCGCATCAACTCCTACATACTCTTTATAAATATGCTTAAATCCGATGACCTTTGTTACAAGATATCCGTAAGGGCCGGTAATATAACGTCCCATTTCTGTATATATAGCTACATCAAGGCCTGCTTTACCAAGGATTTCATCATAAACCTTGTGAACGCCTTCGCCGACTGAAGCTATATCTATAGCCTTCTCGTCAGGTCTGTATGGGATTCCTATTCCGCCTGACATATCAGCAAATTCAATTGTCACTCCTGTTTTCTCGCGAATTTCAAGTATCAGTGAAAAAAGCTCTTTAGCAAGTCCCGGATAATAGTCATTATCCAGAGAACAGCTTGCAATCATAGAATGAAGTCCGAAATGCTTCACGCCAAGTGATTTAAGCCTTGCATAAGCCTCGAACAACTGATCCTTTGTCATTCCGAATTTTGAGTCATAAAGGTGACCCATTATGTCATTCGTAATACAGAATTCTCCGGGATTGTAACGGCAGCATACGGTGTCCGGTACATCGACCGACTCAAGCATGCGGTCTATCTGTGTCAGATCATCAAGATTGATAACTGCTCCGACTTTTACAGCTGCCTTATATTCTTCAGCAGAGGTTTCGTTGGAGCTGAACATTATATCACTTCCCGTAATTCCGGAACGCTCTGAAAGCATGAGCTCAGGTATAGATGCGCAATCAGCTCCGCAGCCCAGAGATCTTAATAATCTTAATATTTCAGGTGTAGGTGTTGCTTTAACTGCAAAATATTCCTTGAAGCCTTTATTCCAAGAAAATGCCTTATAAAGTGCATTAACACAGTTTCTGATATCTTCCTCATCATATACATAAAAAGGTGTAGGATATTCTTTTGCCCAATTTTCGGCGTCTTCCTTTGTGAACGGTAGTGAATTTGTCATTATTATCTGCTTTCCTTAAATTTTTCTTAGTGCCTCTTCCAGTGCTGTCTTGCTGTTTGTCTTATCATCCTTCATCTTAATGATCCTTGCAGGACAACCTGCAACTACAGCATTATCCGGCACATCATCAATAACAACAGCTCCGGCTGCTACTACTGCATTTTTTCCTACATGCACACCTTCGATGATAACAGCGTTAGCACCTACAAGAACTCCGTCTTCAATGATTACCGGCGTTGCTGATGCAGGCTCGATAACGCCTGCAAGAACAGCTCCGGCACCGATATGACAATTGCTGCCTACTGTGGCTCTTCCTCCCAGAATAGCTCCCATATCTATCATTGTTCCGTCGCCTATAACGGCACCTATATTGATTATTGCTCCCATCATTATGACAGCATTTTTGCCAATATCAACCTTTTCTCTGATAATAGCACCCGGCTCTATTCTTGCCGGAACATTCTTCATATCTAAAAGCGGTACTCCGCTGTTTCTTCTGTCATTTTCAATGACGATATCAGCTATGTCATCGGCATTTTCTTCTATAATGGTCTTAAGCTCATTCCAGTCACCGAAAACGATTTTGTCACTCTCTCCAAAGACCTTTGCACTGCCGTAATTAATAGGTGCTTTTTCCTTAACATAAAGCTTTACCGGAGTTTTCTTCTCGGAATCAGCAATATATTTGATTATTTCCTGTGCATTCATTTATATATTCTCCGTTTATGCATCGAGCATATCTCTCATGGTATAAAGTCCTGCCGGCTTATTCATAACAAATGCTGCTGCTTTTACTGCTCCTTCAGCAAACAGCGCTCTGCTTTCAGCCTCGTGCTTTAATGTAATCGTTTCAGCACCTGTAGAAATAAATATCTCGTGGGTGCCAACCTCATTACCGAGTCTTACAGAATGTATACCGATTTCTTCCTTAGTACGCTTACCATATTCGTGACGACCGATATTGTAAACAGCTTCAGGACGTGCTTCCTTTATTCTGTCTGCTAAAAGAAGTGCCGTACCGCTTGGAACATCAAGTTTCCTGTTATGATGCTTTTCAATTATCTCAATATCTGCATCAGAAAACGCTGCCGCTGCTTTTTTTGCAAGTTCTGCAAGGACAGCAATTCCGACTGACATATTTGCTGAAAAGAATATCGGGATGCTGGCTGCTGCATCATATATTAATGCCTTTTCTTCTTCTGTATGGCCTGTGGTTGCAATTACAAGCGGAAGCTTTTTTTCAATGCAGCTGTCAATTAATTCCTTAGTAGCAGAATGATTTGAGAAATCAATTACCGCATCAGCCTCTCCTTTAAATTCAGAGAGTGATTTATACTTATTTAACTTAGTATCGGTAGTAAAGCTTCGGCTCACAAACGCTGCCGCTTCAGCCATTGGATGCTCACCGCTGCAAAACTCCGCAACATGCTGACCCATCTTTCCGGCTGCACCGTATATTACTATTTTCATATGGACTCCTCTTTGACCAATGATATTTTATAGTCAAATCGCTAAATTGTACAGTTAATATTTAAGTTTTTGATAATATCATTTAATTATTATAATATATTCTTCATATATTCAAAGTACTTAAATTAATCCAAGTCCACGCATAATGCTTCTGAGATTCTCATGCTTAGCTTCGCTCATTACGGTGAGAGGAAGTCTTAAATAGTTCTCACAGTAACCCATATCTGCCATTGCTGCCTTTACAGGGATAGGATTGACCTCGCTGAAAAGTGCATGTATAAGCGGGAGATACTCAAGCTGCAGTCTGCGGCTTCCTTCGACATCTCCTTCAAAGAATCTTCTGCAAAGTTCTGAGGTCTGCTTAGGTACAACATTTGCAAGAACTGAGATAACACCGCTTCCTCCAAGTGAAAGTATCGGAACGATCTGGTCGTCATTTCCTGAGTAAATATCAAGCTTTCCCTTTGTAAGCATTGCGGTATCTGCTACTGATGTAATATCTCCGTTGGCTTCCTTAATTCCGGCGATATTTTCATTATCAGCCAATGCCTCATATGTAGTAGGTGCGATATTAACACCTGTTCTTGAAGGAACATTATAAAGAATAAGCGGCTTCTCGGATGCCTCTGCAATAGTTTCGAAAACCTTTATAAGTCCTGCCTGTGTGCACTTGTTGTAGTATGGAGTAACTACAAGAAGACCGTCAGCGCCTTCTGATGATGCGAAACGTGAAAGCTCTACTGCATGCTGTGTATTATTTGATCCTGTACCTGCGATAACCGGTACTCTTCCGGCTACCTTCTCTACAGCATATGAGATTACAGCCTTCTGCTCTTCATCTGACATTGTAGCGCTTTCTCCTGTGGTTACTGCAACACAAAGAGCATCTATGCCTTCTGATATCTGCCATTCAATGAGACGTCCGTATGCCCCGTAGTCAATTCCTGACTCTGTTGTCGGTGTAATAAGTGCTGTGGCTGCGCCTCTGAAAATTGTCTTGCTCATTGATCTTCCTCCTTTTAGATGTTGATGTTGACTGTGACAAAGGATAAAGAAAAACCGGTACACTAAACTATGTACCGGTCATAAATGTAATTTGATCGTAAATAACAGATCAAATGAAAATTACATCAAATACATAGCTCTCCGCGAAAATCGCGACAGTCAAACGAATATTATTCGTTTGCCCAGGAACCGCCCTGCCTGCGGAACCTTCGGCAACAGCACCTTTCACATGATGCAGCGGCTCTGCGAAAGCCTCATTCACACATGTTACTGATTGATATTGCACCTCTATCCTTTATATGCAAAATATTTTGTTGTCTGATATATTATCACTTTAAAATGTAAATGTCGACATTAAAATTGTGAAAAATCATTAATACGTTACATTTAGTGAATATTACACAATAATTAATCGAAATCAGACATTAAAAATGAAATATATTTCATATAAATGCTGCAGTTATTAAAAAAACATTCAAAACTGCTCTTCTTAAAAAATGAAGTCAAGTTATTCTTAAGAAAAAAATGTTACTCTTCTAAAAAAAATCGGTGCTGAACTTATCTTTCAAGAAGCATTCTGTCCGAATCAAGAGCTTTGCCTGCGGCCTCCTTAAATTTAAGCAGGAAGTCATTTACTGTAAGCTTTGCTCTTTCTTCTCCGCTTGTGTCGAAAATAATATTACCCTGATCCATCATTATTGTACGATTACCGAGATCAAGGGCTGACTGCATGTTATGTGTTACCATAAGACAGCTAATATTATTATCTCTTACTATACTTTTTGTTAATTCAAGAACCTTCTCAGCTGTAGCAGGGTCAAGTGCGGCCGTATGCTCATCCAGCATAAGAAGCTTAGGCTTATTTATGGTGGCCATCATAAGCGTAAGCGCCTGTCTCTGACCTCCGGAAAGTAAGCCTACAAGGCTGTCCATCCTATCCTCGAGACCCATATCAAGGAGCGAAAGTCTCTCTCTGAAGAGCTCTCTGTCTGCTTTTGATATTCTGCCAAACCAGCCTCCGCGGCCTGCAGCTAAAGCAAGGTTTTCCTCAATAGTCATGCCGGGTGCACTTCCTAACATCGGATCCTGAAAGAGCATTCCTATATTCCTTGCTCTCACATAATCCGGCTGAAGTGTTATATCTTCACCATCAAGCAAAATACTTCCGCTATCGGTCAGAAATTTTCCTCTGATTGCATTAAAAAGAGTTGATTTTCCAGCTCCGTTAGCTCCTATGATAGTAATAAAATCAGCGTCATTTACTGTAAGAGAAAGACCCTTTAACGCCTGCTTCTCATTGATAGTTCCGGGATTGAACGTCTTTGTGATTTTATCTATAACAAGCATATCAAGCCCTCGCTTTCTTTGCCGATAATCTACGCTTGATGACAGGTATCCTTGACTTAAGATAAGGTCCTGATATAGCGATAATAACGATTACGGATGACACAAATTTAAGCATAAATGCAGGCATGTTAAACCTGAGTGCTACGGCATAAACGATCCTGAATATAACAGCGCCCAAAACAGCACCAATCGCTCTTGTCGTGATCTTTCCTCTGCCGAGAAAGGCTCTTCCGATAAGAAGAGATGCCAGAGCCATTGTTACCATTCCGGTACCGATGTCAATATTAACGCTCTTCTGAAGCTGTCCGAGCATGCAGCCAGAAAGAGCTGTAAATGCATTAGCAACACATAATCCTACTAAGGTGGTAAACACAGGGTTGATTGATGATGAACGTACCATGTCCGGATTATTACCGGTGGCTCTTATGGCAAGACCGAGCCTTGTACTTAAAAATAAGGCGAGAAATATAACTGTTGCGGCAACGGCAATTACAGCAATTACAGCCTTATACATACCTGCCATTGAAGTTCCGTCCAAAGCAGTCTTCAGCATAGTGAAAACTGTCTCTGTCTTATTAAGATTAATAAGTGAGGAATTACCCATTATAGCAATATTGATTGAGTAAAGCGCTGTATTGACAATGATACCTGACAAAAGGCTGTCGATACCCATCTTTGTCTGGAGAATGCCGGTAATGAATCCGGATGTCACACCGGCAAGCATAGCTGCCGGTATAGACAAAAACGGATGTCCGGAAAGTGCTACAACTGCACCAACTGCCGCACCAAGTGTAAAGCAACCATCTGTTGAAAGGTCACAAACATTGAGCATGGTGTAGCTCAGAAACAGAGCAAGAACAGTAAGTGAGCTGACAAGTCCAAGCTCTACAGAAGTCTGAATTAGACTTATAATTGAGGAAATATCCATGTTAAATGCTCCTGATCGTCAACAAAATTTAAATTCTATCAAAACTCTTCTGCTGTCTGGATCTCCTGAACCTTTGTGCAGAATGGCTCAAATGCAGCCTTTACTTCATCAAGATCATATCCCAGCTCATCACAGATCTCTGTGTTAACTGTTGCAATACCGTTATCGAATGTCATTACTGCTGTTGTTGCAGGATCTGCTCCGTTAACAAGTATCTCGTTGATCATGTTAGCTGTCTCTGCTCCGATGTTTGCATAGTCAACACCGAATCCGAGGAATGCACCGTTAAGTGCGAATGAATCAGCTCCTGTATAATGAGGAATACCTGCCTTGGCAAATTTCTCATAGATTGAAAGCTCAGCAGTCATTATAGTGTTATCTGTTGGTGTGAATACTGCATCAACCTTATCTGATACAAGAGCATCAGCTGCGATCATAACCTCATCAACAGTAGTTCCTGTACGCTCAACATACTCAATATTCTTTGACTCAAGATATGCCTTAGCATCCTTTATTGCAGCCTCAGATGAATCCTGTCCTACATCGTAAAGAAGACCTACCTTCTTGATGTCAGGATTAAGTGCAAACATAAGATCCATGATGGCATCTGTATTAAGGTAATCAGATGTTCCTGTAACGTTTGCGCCAGGTGCCTCAAGTGAATCTACAAGCTGTGCAGAAACAGGATCAGAAACTGCTGAGAAAACAACAGGAATATTGCTGTCTTCAGTAGCAGACTGCATTGCCATAGCAACAGGAGTAGCTATTCCCACCATAAGGTCTACCTTTTCAGCATCGACGAAGTTGCTGATTATCTGGTTGAGAACATTTGAATCTGCCTGACAGTTATCATAGGAAATATCAAATTTAACATTCTCTTCTTCACCAAGCTTATTGAGCTGTGACTCTATATTATCGTATATCTGATTGAGAGAAGCATCATCAACATAATTACAGATACCAACTTTAAATGTCTTATCTGCATCTGACGCGCCTTCTTCTGTAACCTGCTCCTCTGTCTGTTCGCTTGAACTTTCTGCGGCTGAGCTTGTTGTATCAGCGGTGTTACTGCTTCCGCATGCTGCAAGTGATGCTGCAAGTGACATTGCTGTGACTACGCAAAAGAACTTTTTCATTTTTTCTTCCTCCGTTTTTCATATGAGTGTGATTTGACAGGAAGCAATAAAAAAACTGCCCCTGCATTAACTGCTGGGACAGGAAATACCTGCGGTGCCACCCGGCTTGATGTTAAAACATCCACTCTGTGCGTACAATCATACGCCTGCCTTTTTTACGGGAAGCAATACCCGTCGCACATACTCTGAATACTCATTTCTGATTGCCCTCGGAAGTCCATTCGGCTGAATATATTATGCTATGATCTCACCATCCATAGCTCTCTCATATAACAGTGAAGCAGCTTACTTACTCTCCCTCATCGGTTTAGGAAATACTATCACATCAATTTGGTGAAGTCAACAGCAAATTGTGAAATAATTTTGCTATTGATTTTTTTGTATACATATAACCTTGACACGTATGGGCCAAGATGTTTAGAATAGCTTTGGATAAGAATTAGCTGCGTGTAATCTTTAATGGAAAGAGGTCAGTCAAATGGTTATAAATCTTGATACCGGTGCAGCCAGAGTTAGTAATGATCTTGTAGCTATGGTTAAGGCTTTGGGTGACGGAGAAAAATTTAAGCAGGATGCTTTCTTTTTCTGTGGATTCCCAAGTGAAGCTCCTAACGAATCTCTCATGTGGGCATGCCAGAAGTACGTTGATATGAAAAATGACGGAAATGATGACGAAGCAGTAAAGGTTCGTTTGATTTCAGAGCTTGAGAAGGCTGCTGAAAAGGGCTCAGGTCTTAAGGAGAACATGAACATTACAAGCAGCAAGGCAGAGATTGATGCTATACTTGCAGCTAAAGACAGACTTTGATATTTCAAAGAATGCCAAGGGGCTGTCGCTTTAGAGAAAAAGAAACTCTGGGGCGGCAGCCCCTTTTTGTTCATAAAAGGAAGAAAAACCTCACGGTTTTCCTCTGAATTGTGCATATTTTAATTTTTGGCAGTACTTAAATAAAACTGTTTGTTGACAGTATCAAGGAACTATATTGATATTTTGATATTTTAAAAGTTAGGCATTCTTCAGCTTATATAAGTGTGTCCCGGTACGTCCAGACTGAATCTTTGCATGAAGTTTATTGATGTTTCTTGCCATTGCTACTATGATGCTTTCGGCAAGGACGTTTTTCTTTCCGCGACTCATATAACGTCTGAATCCCATGCCTTCTTTTATCTCACTGAAAGAGCCTTCTGCCTGTATACTCCTGTTCATACGAAGCATGCATCCTTCATCGCTGTTGATTCTCTTATGACATTCCTTTCTGTGTTTCATGAATACTTTTGAGATCTCCAGACTTTTATATCGTCTTTCAATCGGACGTTTGCTGTTATTGCCTTTTATGCACGCGGTTTTATAAGGACACTCATGACAAGTGTGGCATTCATAAACACTCGTTATCCTCTCATACCCACTCTTTGATTTTACTTTTCTATTATGACTGAAGAGCAGATCCTGATCATTCTTACAGGTATAAAAATCCTGCTCCTCGTGATACTTCATATTTTCCACCCTGCTGATATCATTTCGATACTTTCCGGTCTTTGATTGCTCGTAGTTAGAGGGTTTGATGAAAGCGATCTGACCATTTTTCTCTATGAACAGATAGTTTTCTTCACTTTCGTATCCTGCATCCGCAACGATCCTTTCATACTTGAAACTCAGATGCGCCTCCATGCTTTTTAGAAATGGTCTCAATGTCAGTGTGTCTGTTGGATTTTGAGTGACCGTAAGCCATACGATATACTCAGAATCCACACCATGCTGAAGATTGTATGCAGGCTTTAACTGTCCGTTTAACATGTGATCCTCCTTCATGCGCATAAATGTCGCATCAGGATCTGTTTTTGAGTAACTGTTACGATCACCGCAAACGTATATTTTTTTAGTGTACTCTTTCAATTTTTCCATATACGCTTCCAGCTGCTCGATATCTTTCTGCATCCTTGTCTTTCGCCTGCCTATACCATGGACGAATTCTAATCCTGCTTTTTCTTTCATGGCATAGAGTTTTTTCCTGAGTTTTTTCATCTTATGGAGAGAGACTCTACCGTCGTAAACTACACGAATACCGTATAACTCCTCAAATGACTGTACAAGATCGGCTGCTTTCTGAAGCAACTTCGCCTGTTGTTTCGTTACTGCTTTCTTCCATACGAAGCTGTATTTATTTGCGCAGGATTCGATCTTGGTGCCATCTATGAAAATGTTACGTCCGGATATTTCACCATGCTGATAAAGCCATTCTGACATGGCTGAAAGACAGTATTCAGAAATCTGAGGAAAATGAAGATATTTAAACCTTGCTATGGTAGCATGATCAGGTGCCGGTGCACCTTCCAAAAGGAACATGAAATTAACATCGCGTCTACAAGCAGTTTCAATGTCTCTGGTAGAATAAAGGCGATTCATTGCTGCATAGAGTACCACTTTTAGCATCTGTCTCGGTGTTGCCGAAGATTTCTTTATTCGTTCATAAGTTCTGTAAAGATCGGTCAGATCGAGTTCCTCAACGAACTGACTCAGCAGACGAACCTTGTCATCAGATGAAATGATACTTTCCAGATTCAGCGGAAGTACTAATTGATATCCGCTCCGGATAAGGGTATAATCCTTAATGTGTAATTGGTTTTTCACAATAATAATTATACCATGATCGCCAGGTTCTTCGGAGCCTGGCTTTTGTGATATAAAAACAAAAAAGCACCTGCTTCAGATGCTTCTTCGAAGAAGAAGTTTCCTTAACGGGTGGGTGGGTATGGAGCGTTAAGCAACGATTAACGCTCCGGGTATTTAAATAGGGCCGCCGCTTAATGCGACAGCCCCTTTTAATATGCCCTTGTCACGTCTTTGCGGTACACAAGCGGCAGTGTATTCTATTTATCCAATATTATTTTCCGCAGTCTCTGATATAGAATTTGCAAAGACCGTCATGCGGATTCTTCTTGAGATATTCAACATATGCCTCTGCGTCCTCAAGATAAAGAAAATCTGCAATCATGCGGTATTTGTCTGCTTCAAAATCTCTGGCTGCGTACACCTGGTAAAGGAATAATGCATTTATAGAACGATCCATGTAGTAACCTCCTGATCATATGTTCAAAATAGTTTGCCGGATGGATGTAACTTTAATGCATTGCAGTGATTTTTTCAACGTTCAGCGTGCAGACAGTTTTACCAATTATATTTAAGTGATACTAAACTATCAATCTCCGAGTGCCTGCTTAAGATCAGCAATTATATCATCAGGATCTTCAAGTCCTACAGACATACGTATCATACCGTCAGTAATACCGGCAGCCTCGCGAATTTCCTTCGGTATCATTGTATGTGTCATGGCAGCTGCCTGCTCTACCAGTGTCTCTGTATCACCGAGTGATACCGCAAGTGTGCAGAGCTTGAGACTGTTTATAAATTTTTTGCCTGCTTCAAGACCGCCGGCTACATCAAAGCTGATCATACCACCGCCGCCTCTCATCTGTTTCTTTGCAATCTCATACTGAGGGTTTGATTCAAGCATAGGATAACGAACTATTTCGATCTTTGGATTCGCTTCAAGCCATTTAGCTATCTTTAATGCATTCTCATTATACTGTCTCATTCTTACACCGAGTGTCTTAAGTCCTCTTGTAGCAAGGAAGGCGTTAAACGGTGCCATTACAGATCCGAAATGCATAAGTGTACCAAGTCTACATTCGCGAAGGAACTCTTTGTCATTTGAAATGACAGCTCCACCTAAAATATCCCCATGACCGCCTATGTATTTTGTTAATGAATGAATAACTACATCCGCACCGAGATCAAGTGGATTTGTGTTGTATGGTGTTGCAAAGGTATTGTCCACAAAAACCTTAATTCCGTGCTTGTGCGCAATCTCTACTACTCCTGCAATGTCGACGAGTACCATTGTTGGATTTGCAGGTGATTCTATATAAATAAGTTTCGTATTTGGCTTAATAAGAGGTTCTATCTCATCAAGATTCTGTGAATCAAAGGTATCAAGCTCGATTTTGAAGCGCTTGAAATAATCACTCGTAATATCCTCTGTTCCTGAATATTTGGCTTTTGTAAATATCGCATGATCTCCGGTAGAAAGCTCTGCAAAAAGTGCTCCGGCTACAGCTCCCATTCCGGAGGCATATACTACCGCACCTGCTCCATGCTCTACTGCAGCAAGCTTTCTTTCAAGATACTCCTGTGAAGGATTCGTTATACGGCTGTATGCAAAGCTTTCAGCAAAATCAGCACAGGCCTCAACAGCGTCGTCAGTACTATCAAAATAAAAGGTTGAGGTCTGGTAAATAGGTGGTATAAGTGCACCGTACATATCTCTGGGTTCGCCTGCATGTACGTCTTGTGTATCGAATTTAAGGCTGCTTTCATCCAAATCCGGATGCTTAAGTATTAAGCTCATAGTGACCTCCTGAATATTTCACTACCAACATGGTTGGTTATTTACTTAAATAGATGTTAACACGGCTTAAATAAAACGTGAAATACTTCAAAGCTATTGACAGCCATAACAATAGATTTTAGCCTGCAATTTCAAATGTAATCATGGTGTAACCTCGGATTTAACATTTATGAAATTACTAGACCTCAATATCAGGCGTTAAGTTTATGTTAAATTTGCATTTATCGCATACAAAGCAATGATTTATTTTACTTTTTGAATTAATCGGAGTTATTATTCCTTTGCCACATTCAGGACATTTTATTGGTCTATCTTCTTGTGGATTGTACTCAAGCGAAATTGAAATATCTTTATTCATAAAGCTCACTCATTATTAAATAGTAATATTAAACTCTATAATTCATTCCGCAGAAGAATTGCTTCAACATTAGTAAACTCCTGATTGTATTATTATTTCTCATGTGATACCCTTCTTTAAAAGAAGCTGTACTGCGAGGCGTTTTGGACGTATGTGAGAAGGATTTAACTCCACTTGACGGCGTAGCAAGGCTTCTTTTCTTAGATTTTGAAAGATCTCTTGTCATAAGCTGCAGTTACTCCATGCATAAACATTTTTCCACTTACTATTTTTTTCCTTTTTCGTAATTATTTTAATTTTTGAACACATCTTACCTCAATTTTCAGCAAGGTCTTTTTGTTCACCAAATCAAGAAATTTATGTCCATCAGAGCCTACAATCCGAGCTTCTGCAGCATTTTTTTACTACACGCACTATACTTGGATTCTCATAATCATAAAAGTGAAACCCGCATAAAATAAAGAAAATCACGCTATTGCGTGATTTCTTTATACATGGACCAGAGGGGAGTCGAACCCCTGTCCGAAAATCAATTCCTCGTTCTTCTACTACCATAGTCTGCCGGAATTATTTCATCCTTAAAAGGTGTAACAGACACCGCCTGATAAAGACTGAGCTTCATGATACGTCCATATATTCAAAGCTTTGTATATGAAGTTTCCTGTCAGTTCGACGCCTCTGACCCTGACTGACAGGTACGTCAGGAGAGACGAGCAGCGCTTAGGCTGCTAATGCAAAATTATCTTCTGCGTTTATATTTAGGTTTGAGATTTAACGCATCGTCCTACGGATAGCTTCACCGACTGCATGATCCCCGTCGAAACCGGTACTAGCCCGTTAAGGATATTATATACCAATTATATAAATATCGCTACTTACAAAAAGCTTACACTCAGTTATCATATTCTGATATTTGCGGATTTGAAATCTCTTTCAAGCTCGCGGCGCTGTTCCTTCTTCGCCATATCCTCTCTCTTATCATAGAGCTTCTTGCCTCGGCATAAACCGACCTTAACCTTCACTCTTGGACCTTTAAAATAAACCTCAAGAGGAATAAGCGCATAGCCTTTTTCGCTTATATTGCCCATAAGCTTATTAATTTCTGCTCTGTGCATAAGCAATTTCCTTGTTCTAAGCGGATCCTTGTTGAAGATGTTTCCTTTTTCATAAGGGTTAATATGCATTCCTTCAACAAAAAGCTCACCCTTTGCAGACCGAATAAAAGCCTCCTTGACTGAGCAATGACCCATACGAATAGATTTGACCTCTGTGCCAAAAAGCTCTATACCTGCCTCAAAGGTCTCATCGACAAAATAATCATGATAAGCCTTTTTATTATTTGCAATTGTTTTTATTGATTCAGATCCCACTGTTAGTACACCTATTCTTTCTTAAAAAAGCGGACAGCCCTAAGGCTGCCCGCTTTTAGAGCATTTAGCTCTATTACTTCATAAGTATATTGAGAACAAGAGCAAGGATCATAAATATCGCAGTACCAAACTTGGTAACCTTCTCGAGTGTACCTTCCATGCTGCGGCCCTTGTTTTTACCCCAATAACTGTCGGCCATGCCTCCGATGCTTCCGAGACCCTGAGTATTACCCTCCTGCATGAGGATAATAGCTGAGATCACAACACCGATTAATACATATATTACTGTTAACAAAACTGTCATTATAAAATCCTCACTGTTTTTGAACAAACTACGGAGAGTTATTTTAACATATTACACACAGTAAAGTCAAGTAAAGTATCAGGATCTAAGTTCAATATTCATTGAAGAAAGACCGTTAAGTATCTTATTCATGACTGATACGATCTCATCATCAGTAAGTGTATGATCGTTTGCTCTGAAGCTGAGACTATATGCCATAGACTTAAAGCCTGTCTTAACCTGAACTCCCTCATAGATATCGAAAAGCTCAACCTTCTCAAGAAGCTTTCCGCCGCGCTGGATTATCATTTTCTCGATATCTCCGGCAAGTATATCGTGAGGCACAAGCATTGAAATATCTCTTGATACAGCCGGGAACTTCGCGATGCCAGTATGTTTTCTGTCAAAGCTTACAAAAGGAAGTATCTCAGGTATATCAATAACGGCTATGTACACTCTTACGCCGTCCTTCATACCGTAATTCTTGGCAACTGAAGGATGAACCTCACCGATGTATCCAACGTTCTTTCCTGAGTAGCTTATATCCGCCTTTCTTCCCGGATGCAGATAAGGTCTTTCTGCTTTAGGATCGAGCTCATAGCGTTCATTCATTCCCAAGTGCTCGAATATTTCTTCAATAACACCCTTCATAGAGTAGAAATCGATTTCATCACCGTAAGCACCAAGTGTAAGTTGCTCTCTCTCATCCGGAAGCTCTGTTAAAGGAAGAGACTTAGGAATATAGATATTAGACATATCATAAAGCCAAACATTTTCATTTCTGTGGCTGTAGTTAAAGCTAAGTGCTGTAAGCATTGCATTGAGAGGCTGCGTGCGCATTATAGAGAAATCTTCTCCGAGAGGATTAGATATTACTATAGCCTTTCTAAGTTCATCGTTCTCAGGAATATTAAGAAGATCATAAGCCTTAGGACTCTCAAATGCATACGTCATTATATGGCTGAAGCCCGCGAATTCTGCAACATTTCGAACAACAGAATCCACTCTGCACTTAAATGAAAGCTTACCGGTAGTAGCCTCACCCACAGGAAGAGTATCTACTATCTTGTCATATCCGTGGAATCTGAGGACCTCTTCAGCAAGATCGCAGGTTGCATGAAGATCTCTTCTGAAGGAAGGTATGATAACCTCTCTGGCTTCTGCATCAAAGCCAAGCTCGATCTTTTTAAAGATATCAAGCATCTCTTCCTCTGAGAAATTCATTCCTAAAAGATCATTTATTCTTTCAGGCTCAAATTTAACACGTTCTGTAGTCTCAGGCTCAGGATAAATATCGATAACGCCTCCTACTACATCACCGCAGCCAAGCTCTTCTACAAGCTCACATGCACGGTTGTTGGCAGCAATTGCTGCAGCAGGATCAAGACCTTTTTCAAAAATTGATGAAGCATCAGTTCTGAGTCCAACCTTCTTAGCCGAAAGTCGGATATTTGTACCGTTAAATGTAGCTGCCTCAAATACAACAGTATGAACATTTTCTGTTATCTTTGAATTCTCACCGCCCATAATGCCGGCAATGCCTACTGCCTTTTCAGCATCATTGATCATGAGAACAGTATCATCGAGTTTTCTTTCCTGTCCGTCAAGAGTCTGGAAAATGTCTCCGTTTGAAGCACACTTAACTACTATCTCATGGCCTGTAAGCATATCATAATCGAATGCATGCATAGGCTGACCATATTCAAGCATTACAAAATTAGTAATGTCGACAAGGTTATTGATAGGTCTTATGCCTGCATTGCGAAGTCTCTTCTGCATCCATTCAGGTGAAGATGCAAACTTAATATTCTTGACCATTCTTGCGGTATAACGGCTGCAGAGTGAGCTGTCCTCTACTGATACCTTAAGATAATCATTTATATCCTCTGAATTGCCGCTTTCCTCAACCTTAGGCATAACAAACTCTTTGTTAAATACAGCAGCAGCTTCTCTTGCAATACCAATAATGCTGTAGCAGTCAACTCTGTTTGAGGTTATCTCATATTCAACGACTGTATCATCAAGTCCGAATGCATGGACCGCACTGTCACCAGGCTTAAGTGAAAGCTCATTTATAAGCTCTTCAGGGAAAATGTATATTCCTGACTCAGGTGCAAGCGGATATGAATTTCTATCTGAGCCAAGCTCCTCAACAGAACACATCATTCCGTATGATGTAACGCCTCTGAGTTTACCGGTCTTGATCTTTATACCGTCCTCAGGCAAAGCACCTCCGTCGTGGCCGCCTGCGACACGTCCGCCGTCTAAGACTACAGGAACCAGTGCTCCGATGACATCCTTAGTAATATTAGGAGCACCTGTAACGATTTGAACACTGCCGTTATCATCTACTCCGTCAGCTCTGACATCACCAACATTAACCTTGCAGACAACAAGCTTATCTGCATCCGGATGAGGCTCAACATCTTCAAGTCTTGCAACAACTATCTTATCAAGATTCTTGTCAAGCACTTCAAAGCTTTCTACCTTAGTGCCTGCAAGAGTCATCTTATCTGCATATTCCTTTGGAGTACATGAAAGCTCCGGAACATAATCTTTTATCCATGAAAGTGGTGTATTCATAAATCCTCCAAATTATCAGAACTGCTTTAAGAATCTGATATCATTCTCATAAAGGAGACGCATATCATCGATCTCATACTTAAGGATAGCTATACGCTCAAGTCCTACTCCGAAAGCAAATCCTGTATATTCATTAGGATCGATACCGCACATCTCAAGCACATGCGGATGAACCATACCACAGCCAAGGATCTCTATCCATCCCTCATTCTTGCAGAAACGGCATCCTTTTCCTCCGCACTTAAAGCAGCTAACGTCAACCTCCGCTGAAGGCTCTGTGAATGGAAAATGATGCGGTCTGAAACGGGTAACCGTATCCTCTCCGAACATTTCCTTAGCAAACTGGGTAAGGGTTCCCTTAAGGTCAGTCATAGTAATGTGTTTATCTACTACAAGTCCTTCTATCTGATTGAAGGAAGGGCTGTGTGTAGCATCAATACTGTCTGAACGGAATACTCTTCCCGGAGATATCATACGGATAGGAAGCTTGCCTTCTTCCATAACTCTCGCCTGTGTCGGTGATGTCTGGCTGCGAAGGAGTATCTGATCTGTAATGTAGAATGTATCCTGCTCATCTCTTGCCGGATGTCCTTCAGGTATATTGAGCTTTGTAAAGTTATATTCCTGCCATTCAACTTCAGGTCCCTCGATAACCTCATAACCCATACCTATGAATACACGTTCAACCTCATCCAATGCTATCTGGCATGGATGTCCGTGGCCTGTGCGAAGCTTCTTTGCCGGAAGTGTAACATCGATGATCTCATCCTGAAGCTTCTGCTCCATAAGAGCATTCTGAAGTTCAGTCTTAGCCTTCTCGATTGCCTCCTCAGTCTTTGATTTTGCTTCGTTAACTAACTGTCCGAAAACAGGTCTTTCCTCAGCTGAAAGATTTTTCATCTCTTTCATAATTGTGGTGAACTGTCCCTTTTTTCCGAGGAATTCTACTCTTGCCTCATTGATTTCATCAAGAGTTTTTGAGCTTGCGATTTTGGCAAGAGCCTCCTGTGTTAATTTCAATAACTGGTCTTTCATTATATAACCTCTTATGAGTTTGTTTTATCAGTTGTTGTTTGGTGATCCCGGTACATCGCTTATGTCACTGCCGGGTGCTCCGGGTTCAGATGAAGAACTTGAATTCTCACGTGAAGGCGATCCTTGTGTGAAATCAGAATCTTCACTGTTGCTTGAATCCGATGGTCCTATCACACCTGCGCTGTGGATCCCGCCCGGTCCTTCCGGAACTGAGTTATCTGATATAGATTCAGACGCAGATTCTGATTCTTCAGATGATGATTCATTAGGATCAGGAGTGGTTTCTTCAACGTAGTATTCCTTATGGCCTGCATAATAAGCCTTGTGATCTACCTTGCTGCTTACTGTCTCATCGCCCTTTTTAACAATAAGCTTTGATTCCCATACAGATCCCTTGCTTCCCTTTGTAGGCTGCTTATCGCTTCCTTCAGGAATAAGCTCTCTTACAAGATCAAGCTCCTTTATCTGCTCAGAGCTGAGCGAATAGCTGTATCCATCCTTAAGGACCGGTCTGCCGTATATAGATACAGTCACAGTCTGCTTGTAATAGCTTGCTTTAATACCAATTGCATATGATTCAGAATTAGAATATTCAGCTATTGCAGGAATATTAGCAAACTTGAAATCAGGTCCGCCCCAGCTTATTGTCGCGTCCTGTCCGGGAGTTACATACGTAGGCTTAAATGTATGTGACTGTCTTGCTGTAATTTTAAGTCCTGCCTTTAATACAGCATTGTAAAGTGTTGAGGAAACCTGACAAACGCCTCCTCCGACTTCCTGAACAACTTCACCGTTATTATATGCAGCTGCTGCGCCGTATCCCTTTGCCTCTGTACGCTGTCCAATCGTATTATTAAAGGAGAATTCCTCTCCCGGTCTGACGATAGTACCGTTAAGAGCATTACACGCAAGCTCTATGTTTTTATTACGTACGGAGTTGCTGGTAGTATTTGTTGTAAATGAAGCAAGTGTTTTGTAGTCACCGACGGTTATATTGGATTCAGCAGAAAGAACTGTACCCGGAACGTTAATGCTCTTAGTAAATTCTTTATTACTTACTGCGCTACGGATCTCTGAAGCAAGCTTATCTTCATCAACCTTATAGCCGGCTCTTGACCCTTCCATAACAAATGAATCCGATGCCTTATCATAAGAACCTATACTTCCGCCGTGAGGCTCTATATACCACATAGATGATGCCTTTTTAACAGCGCTTAATACTGTATCCTCATCAATATCGCCCAATGTAAAGGTATACACTTCAGCATCTTCATCAAGAGATTCTGTTTCTTCCTCAGTTTCTTTTTTCGAGAAAAATCCCTTTTTGTGTTTTTCTGATTCGGTTTCTGTCTCCGACTCGGCTTCGATTGAAGCTTTAAGCTCATCCTCCTCAGCTATCTTGTCCAGGAATGACGGAAGTGATGCAGCAATAAGATCAGGGATCTCAACCTTTTCTTCAACACTGATCTCATCAGATTCAGTCTCTGCCGCATTCTTCAATATGTTGTCCGGATTATCGGCATCACCCATTGTAGCTGCTTCGGTGGTTGCATTGGCATCTACAGTCTGCTTGACAGTAGAACCGACCTCAGCATCTTTGTTAACAACACAAAGAGACCATGTATATCTTGATGAAATTTCATCGATTACCGCCTGAGGAGTCATGCCCTTAATATTTACATATTTCTCCTCGTCAGATGCATTATCCGGTAAAATGTAACTGATATCTATGACAGCATTACTTCTTATAATGCCGACAGGTAAAGTTTCAGCGACGTCTGTTCCGGTTTCTGCATCTGTTGCACCATGTTTTCTTGCAAATAATAATGCAGCTATAATTATAATAACTACAGCTATAGCAGCGACGATCATAGGAAGACGGTCTTTATGACGCCGTCTCCTTGATCTGTTATGGCTTTGATAAACACCTCTTCCGGAGCTCTTTCTTCTCCGGCTGCTGTTTGAAGAATTATACATTCTAATCTTTTCTTTCTCCCTAAAGAACCGAAATTATTTAACTACAAAATTCAGTATCTTTCCAGGAACATAGATTTCCTTGACTATATTGCCGTTAAGCTTCTTCTGAATGAACTCACGTCCTGCAGCAAGAACCTTTTCCTTATCTGCATCAGCTTCGAGCTCTATAGTTCCCTTAACCTTTCCGTTAACCTGTACAGGTATCTGAATAGTATCTTCCTTTGTCATGGCTTCATCATACTTTGGCCATCCTGCTGTAAATACAGAGCCCTGACCTCCAAGCATGTTCCATACTTCCTCACCGATATGAGGTGCAAATGGAGATATAAGCACTGCAAATGTCTTAAGAGTCTCCTTATCGATACCGCCTGCAGTCTTTGCTATATCAATAAGTGCATTATTATGCTCCATAAATCCTGATACAACAGTATTAAGCTGGAAGGCATCAAATCTTGTCTCTATATCTCTGATAAGCTTATGACGTTCAGCAAGCATTTCCTTTGTAGGCTCTATGTCAAGGTCCTTTGACTGATCAGCAAGCTTGTAGAATCTGTTGAGGAAACGGAATACTCCGTCGATACCGTTTTCATTCCATTCAGCATCCGCCTCAGGAGGTCCTATAAAGAGCTCATAAAGTCTGAGTGCATCACAGCCGTAGTTATCGATCATATCATCAGGAGATACAACATTTCCCTTTGACTTTGACATCTTTATACCGTTCTTTCCGGTTATCATGCCCTGGTTGAAGAGCTTGGTGAACGGCTCATCGAAATCTATAACTCCGATATCGCAGAGGAACTTTGTCCAGAATCTTGAATAAAGAAGATGAAGGACAGCATGCTCAACACCTCCGATATACATATCTACAGGAAGATATTTATCTGCCTTTTCTCTGTTAACAAGTTCCTTATCATTATGGTTATCGACATATCTTAAGAAATACCATGATGAACCTGCCCACTGAGGCATAGTATTGGTTTCCCTCTTTGCATCTGCTCCGCACTTAGGGCACTTGCAATTTACCCAGGAATCAATTGCTGCAAGCGGTGATTCACCTGTTCCTGTAGGTTCATAGTTGTCGACATCAGGAAGTCTTAACGGAAGCTCTTCCACCGGTACAGCTACATTGCCGCAATGAGGGCAATGAACAATCGGAATAGGCTCTCCCCAATATCTCTGTCTTGAGAATACCCAGTCACGAAGCTTGTAATTGACAGTCTTTTTTCCAAGACCCATCTCTTCAATCATCTGAGGAGCATTCTTCTTCATATCCTCTGAGCGTTTACCTGTCCAATCACCGGAATTGATAAGTACTCCCTGAGCTTCAGTGTATGCCTTCTCGGAAACGTCAACATCATTTCCGTCAGGAGAAATAACAGGAATGATTGGAAGTTCAAACTTCTTTGCGAATTCATAGTCTCTGTCATCGTGAGCAGGAACACACATGATAGCTCCTGTTCCGTAATCTGCAAGAACATAATCTGAAAGCCAGATCGGCACCTTTGCGCCATTCATAGGATTGATTGCATATGATCCTGTGAATACACCTGTCTTTTCCTTATCCTGAAGTCTGTCTACATTAGACTTCATTGAGGCATCAAGAATATATTTATCTACAGCTTCCTTTGTTTCAGGTGTCGCTAATTTAGCTGCAAGTGCATGCTCAGGAGCGAGTACCATAAATGTTGCTCCGTAAAGTGTATCAGGACGAGTTGTGTAAACTGTGATTTTCTCTCCGTCAACGCCTTCACCGGCATCTGCAACAGGATTTTCAAGCTTAAAATATACCTCTGCACCATAAGATCTGCCGATCCATTCGGACTGCATTTTCTTAACCTTCTCAGGCCAGTCAAGCTTATTAAGATCTTCGAGAAGTCTGTCAGCATAAGCTGTTATCTTAAGCATCCACTGTCTTAAGTTCTTCTTGGTGACTGTGGTTCCGCAGCGCTCACAGCATCCGTTTACTACCTCCTCATTAGCGAGTCCGGTCTTACATGAAGGGCACCAGTTTATAGGGAATTCCTTCTCATAAGCAAGTCCCTTCTCAAACATTTTTACAAAGATCCACTGAGTCCACTTATAGAAAGAAGGGTCAGTAGTATTAACCTCTCTGTCCCAATCATAAAGTGCATTTATCTGCTTTATCTGTCTCTTAATATTCTTGATATTAGCTTCTGTTGAAATAGCAGGATGTACATGATTCTTTATAGCATAGTTCTCAGCAGGAAGGCCAAACGCATCCCAGCCCATTGGATGAATAATATACTTTCCCTTTATAAGCTGATATCTGCTCCAGGCATCGGAAATAACATAACCTCTCCAATGACCTACATGAAGTCCGTTTCCTGAAGGGTATGGAAACATATCCAAGCAGTAATACTTCTCTTTTTTTCCATCGTCAACATTGACAGGATTCTTATCCCAATACTCCTGCCACTTTTTTTCAATTGCCTGATAATTGTACTGAGCCATTACCTTACCTCATTACCTTATTTATAATAAATTTTTTCATTTAAATGACCTTCAAAATAGTCTCTAACTTATAAAGTCTAAATCATTATATTAGCCATGTCAATGCCTCTCTTTGCAGTGAAAGAACTCATATACATTAAGCGCAGAGGCATAATTCATTCCGTCAGCTTTAGCAAGCTCTGCAGTATCAGCTACTCTGATTGCATCAATATCCTTAAAATGCTTAAGAAGCGCTTTTCTGCGCACTTCACCTATTCCCGGAATGTCATCAAGTATACTCTTTACCTGTTCCTTACTCCTTAAACTTTTATGATATTCGATTGCAAAACGGTGTGTTTCATCCTGTATACGGGTTATAAGCTTAAAAAGCTCTGAGTGATTATCAATAGGAAGCTCCTCATTATTAAAATAAAGTCCTCTTGTTCTGTGATAATCATCCTTAACCATTCCGCAGACCGGTATGCTCAGCTTAAGCTCAGATAACACTGCTAATGCAATATTTACCTGTCCTTTTCCGCCGTCCATCATTATAAGATCCGGAAGCATACCAAAGGCAGTAAGCTTACCCTTAGACTGTATCTCCACAAGTCCGTGAGTAAATCGTCTTGTAAGTACCTCGCGCATAGATGCGTAATCATCCGGTCCTGTAACGGTTCTGATTTTGAATTTTCTGTAGTCGCTGTTTTTAGGACGTCCTTCAGAAAAAACCACCATAGAGCCTACCGACTCTACTCCGTTGGTGTTAGATATATCATAGGATTCAATACGACTAAGTTTATCAAGTCCCAAAAGCTCTCTAAGCTGTTCAGAAGCACCTTTTGTCCTTTGTGCTTCGCGCTTCATCTTTTCGAAATCCTTCATAAGCTGATTCTCGGCATTTTTAACAGCCATTTCGACCAGCTTCTCCTTGTCACCCTTCTTTGGAATAACAATATGAACAGCTCGTTTTTTACTGTCTGTAAGCCAGCTTTCTATCACCGCCTTTTCCCCGGGTTCGGTCTGCACCCATATTTCTTTAGGAATATATGGCGTTCCGAAGTAGTATTGCTTCAGAAAATCTCTGAGAATGTCATCAATATTATCATTCTTATCTATATCAAGATGAAAGCATTCTCTTCCGATCATTCGGCCGCCTCTGATAAAGAAGACCTGCGCTGCTGCAGTTTCAAGAAGCTGACTGATACCGATTATATCTCTGTCATCAGTATCAGATGCAGCTGTAACCTTCTGGCTTGATGCCAGAACCTCTATCTCATTAAGAAGCTCTCTGTATTCTATAGCCTTTTCAAATTCGAGAGAATCAGAAGCCAGCTGCATTCTGTCTTTAAGATATCTTCTTACATAGTCATATTTCCCGGAAAGAAAATCAACCGCTCTTGCTATATGTTTTTTATACTCGCTGCTATCTATAAAGCCCCCGCACGGACCAAGACATTGCCCCAGATGATAATAAAGACAGGGTCTTTCCTTTCCGATATCCTGAGGAAGCCTTCTGCTGCAGGATCTGATTCTGAATAGCTTATGTAAAAGGTCTATGGTATCTCTTACAGCGGTTGAAGAAGTATACGGTCCGAAATATTTCGCTCTGTCTCGTCTTACCTTTCTTGTAAGCATTATTCTCGGGAAATCTTCCTCAACTGTGACTTTTATATACGGATATGTCTTGTCATCTTTAAGAAGAGTATTATATTTTGGTGAATTTTCCTTTATGAGGTTATTCTCAAGAACAAGCGCCTCCATTTCGGAGTCAACTACTATATACTCAAATCTCCTTATGAGAGAGATCATTTTCTTGATTTTGTCTGTTTTCCCCTTTGATGATTGGAAATACTGACGGACTCTGTTTTTAAGATTTACAGCTTTCCCGACATAAATGATTTCGTCCTTTGGGCCATGCATGATATAAACTCCGGGTTTATCCGGCAGTTTTTTTAACTCCTCCGGTATATTGAAAGCATCATCTTCCTGTAAGGAATTGTCACATTCCGCAACTGTCTCACCGCAAGACTCGGTGACACCGTTTTCAGTATCTGCGAAATCCGATTCGCAATTATGAAATTTCACATTTTCCTGTTCATTATTCATAAGTGATAATAGGTCCGTCTTCCTCAAGGACAGCTTTATCTTCCTCGGAAAGATCGTCTCCGTCAAGCGCATTCTGAAGTTCAGACGGGAATGTCTCGGCTTCATTTACTGCTGTATCCTCAGGCGGAAGTGCGGCTCTTGATTCAGCAATTCTTTCGCTTTCCTTCTGAGCTTCCTGAGGGCTTAACAATCCGTCATAAGAATAGTTGACAGATGCCGACCAAAGTATCCATTCATCATATCCTGCATCATAAACCGCCTGAATTTCCTGTCTCACAGCAGCCGCATCATAAGCGATATAATTGCCGCTTCCGAGCCACGATGCCGTAAAGGACTGAAGCCACGGCCTTACAAGTGCCTGTTTTTCTCCGTCAACGTAAGCACGTCCCAAAGCAATCTTTGAACGCTTAAGAGCACCAAGAATAGCTTCATACGGATGTTTATCCGGCATATCAAGCCCGAAGTTTCCTGCTGAATAGTGTGACGGATAAATCATAGGACACATATAATCTGCAAGAAGAGCTAACTGAGGATAATCCTGACCTACAGAACGAGAGTCGATCTGACTTAGTATTATAGTTCCGAATACGTCACAGGAAACAAAAACTCCTTCTTTCTTTAAATTGCTCGAAAGGTATTCAACTGCCTCCGTTATGATACTTATCTTGTCTCTTCCGTTTGTCTCTGCTTCATCAAAAACACAGTCAGAAGCGCCCTTATCGGTGCAAAAACGAATGTAGTCAAACTGAATCTCATCAAATCCGTCCGCTGCGCAGGCCTTTCCTATGTCTAACAGATAATCCCAATATTCGGTTTTGTAGGGATTTATCCAAGTATAACCGCTGTTATCCTTATAAACTGTACCGTCAGGATTTGTAAGACACCATTCAGGTTTGACAGAGCCAATATACGGATCACGCATTGAAACAATACGTGCTATCGTATAAATGCCATGTTCCTTGAATTTCTTCATAAGGGAAGGCATGTCATCAATAATAGCATTTACCGTACCAAGCTCATCAACCATGCTAACACCGTGCATGTCATAGGTAATTCTTCCGTAGTCATCCTTTATATCAATGACAACAGCATTAAGCTCGGTATTATCCATATTGTCCCAAAAGCTCGACATAAAGCTCTCGTTTGCAAGCGGTTTGCTCGCAAGATAAATACCTTTGACCTTGACACGATTTCTGGTATCATCATCTGTCTTTAACTCATCAGCAGAATCAGATAATTCATCTTCGGCTGCTTCATCATTTTCCTCTAATGTTTCATCCATAGAAACATCGATGGCCTTAGTTTCCTTGACGGATGACGGGTCAAAATCAGGGTCTAATGCAGCTGGCTCGTAACGTCTGCACGAACAAAGCAAAAGAGCCATGATCAGAATCATGGCTGTTTTAAATAAATTATTCCTTAATAAGCACTTCTTTTTATCCATGTAGCTCCTGTCTGCGCCACTTAAAATTCGGTATTACATCAGACCAATTCTTTATGCCTAATATATCCTTTGCAAAACCAGAATATTGAAGTGTAGTTTTTTGCTTGTCAATATTTTTAAATACCTGCCAGATATATTTTCTCTGGTCAGGAACTATATTAACATCTTCAGTGGATTTTGTGGTCCATAAACCAAATGCAAGTCCGGATTTGACCTCAGATGGTGCGTCGATCTGCCTTGAAAGTATAAACTCATCAATATACGGATTTGAATCAACAATATAATATGCATACGCGAATGCGGCAGCCTGAAGCTTCTCAACATCACCTCTGGAATTTGACTTAGAGGTGAATCCCTGCTCTGATAATATTATATGTCTGACCTTTCCGTTTGTGTCAAGCATTGCCGGTTTTTGCATATAGTCGGTAAGTGTTGACAGATTAGCAAAATTAATAACCTTTGAGTTTTCACTCCATTCAACCTGTCCGGTTGCAAAGTCATCCCAGAATTCCGGCTCAACAGTCGGCACACAATAAGGATGATATGCAAGTCCCCAGTCAATATTTCCGTGTGCTGCTATCGAATAAGCTACTCCGGAAAGAACTGACTTGGCAGTGTAGGTCATTTTGTTATCATTACCCTGATTCCAGTTATTATCCAAAGAGAAAAATACTCTTGCATTAGCCTGACTGCTTCTTATTGCATTATAGAATACCCTGAACGATCTTTCGTATTCTTTTATATACTCCGAAAGCTTCATAGGACCAACATAATTCCAGCGCTGATTATTTATCTCATTTCCTATGATCCAGTTCTGAATACGGCCGTGGTCTGAATTGGTTCCGCCATACCTGTCAGCTAAAAAGGATGCGATAGCTTTGATATATTTATATCCGTCTTCTGTTTTTGCATTAAAATTGTAGTAAAAGACATTAGAAAGCTTGTTCTGCCCCGGATAGAAAAGCTCAGGAGCTTTATCTGTAAAACGGTTTAAAAGTATAGCTGAAACATTCATACTTTTATTTGAAAACATTGAAATGGTTTTATCATATGCTTCAACAACACTTTTATCAAAATGATAGGTCTCTCCGTCATAAGTGTAATCGATTCCGGTGCCTAATATTGCGTCAAACGGAATATTAACTATAACATTATGAACTCCGAGCTGAAATGCATCGGAAATCTGACTTATCTCAATAAGAAGGCCTTTTTTTGAAAGCGGAGTTTTGTATTCGGTTTGATTAGCAGCTACGACCTCAGGATTTGTAACATATATCATGTCTGAAACTACGACATAAGTTTCTCCTGTCCACACGCAAACAACAAATTTATTGTATAGTCTGTCATCCTTTCGTCCTGCATTAAGCGGTATCTTAAATGTAAGATCTTTGGACTTTGGAATATATGCAATATTTCTGTGATTAGCAATGCTGTCCTCATAAGGTGCCAGCTCAAGTAAATAAAAGTTTGTATCTGCTCCGACAGCTGTATTAGAGGAAGTAAGCTGCCCATCCATCGTTCCCTTAATTACTATATTGCTGCCCTCAATTTGACAAGAATTCCATTTTACATGTTCTGTCGGTCGGGTTATTTCTGTTTGAGAATTTTGAACGGCATCGGCATATGAATGAAAACCTATGCCTGCTGAAGCAAACAAAATAACAAATGCTAAAGCTGCCGAACGTATAATGTTTTTCAATTTATATATTGCTCCTTTTTTACGATAAGTTCATTGTCATATGCTCTCATGCGAATAAAAGTATAACATAGAAAAGGGACCAGTTCCATGCTGATCCCTTTCGCTTAAATTACACTTTTATTAAATTTAATATGTCTAAAGATTAACAGATATTACTCTTCATCCTTTGCAGATGCAGCTATAACAGCGGCCTGAATATCTGCCGGTGCCTGCTCATATCTTACGAGCTCATACTCATATGATCCGAGACCACCTGTCATTGATCTTAAATCAGTGCCGTAACCATGAAGCTCTGATACAGGTATCTCTGCCTCAATAGTCTGTTTACCGTGATGATTGGAGTTCATTCCTAATACACGGCCTCTGCGGCGATTAAGGTCACCCATAACATCTCCGGTGTAAGCATCCGGAACTGTAACCTTAAGAGCTCCTATCGGCTCAAGGATCACAGGTGAAGCCTTCATGAAGCCTTCCTTGAATGCAAGAGTTGCTGCCATCTTGAAGGCCATCTCCGAAGAGTCTACAGGATGGTATGAACCATCTGTAAGTGTAGCCTTAATGCCGACTACAGGATATCCTGCCATAGGTCCCTTAAGAACACATTCCTGAATTCCCTTCTCTACAGCCGGGAAGTAGTTCTTTGGAACAGATCCTCCGAAAATCTTTTCTTCGAAGATATAAGGTACTGTAGTATCACCTGATGGCTCAAATACCATGAGAACATCGCCGTACTGTCCATGTCCGCCTGACTGCTTCTTATGCTTTCCTCTGACTTCAACTGTCTTAAGTATAGTCTCTCTATAAGCAAATCTTGGCTTTGAAAGCTCAATGTTGACCTTATAACGATCTGCAAGCTTAGACTTAACAACATCAAGATGCTGTTCTCCGATACCGTAAATAAGAGACTGTCGATTCTCTGTATCATTAACAAGACGGATAGTTTTATCCTCTTCAAGTATCTTTGAGAGACCTGCAGCGACCTTATCGTCATCGCCCTTTGTTACAGGCTTATATGCCATACACTCATAAGGAGTGTCAATATCAGCCATTTTATATGCTATAGGAGCATTTCTCTGAGCTATAAGAGTATCTCCTGTCTGTGTTGATGTAAGCTTTGATAATGCACCTATGTCTCCGGCTGTAAGCTTAGGAACCTCAGTAGTTTCCTTTCCGGTCATAATAAATATCTTAGCTATCTTTTCATCAACATCCTTTGCAGAGTTGTAAAGTGTTGAATCCGCTGTTATCTCACCTGTAACTACCTTGAAAAGGCTGTATTTACCGATAAACGGATCAGCAATAGTTTTCCATACGAGAACTGAGGTTGCTGCATCAGCATTAGGAACAGCTGTGAATCGCTCGCCTGTAGCAAGGTCAGTACCGATGCATTCTCTCTGATCAGGTGATGGCAGATACTTCTCAATACACTGAAGGAGATAGTTCATACCCTGGCAGTTAAGTCCTGAACCCATAACTACAGGAGTAATAGCACACTTCTGAACATTTTCCTTGAGGGCATCATAGATTTCATCTGAAGTGAATTCTTCGCCTTCAAAATATCTTTCCATCAGTTCATCTGATGTCTCTGCAACCGCTTCCATAAGTGAAGCACGAGCTGTATTAAGCTGTTTCTCAACATAATCAGGGATAGGTATCTCGACCTTATTTGAAGCCGATGTATACTTACGACCCTTCATCTTTATAACGTTTACATATCCTACGAACTTTCCGTCTTCTCTGATAGGTATCTGAAGAGGTGAAATTGAACGTCCGAATTCTGTATTAAGTTTTATAGTAATATCTCTGAAGGAAGCATCATCATCATCCATATTTGTAACAAAGACGATCCTCGGAAGCTTGTACTGGTCACAGAGCTCCCAGGCTTTTCTTGTGCCAGGTTCAATTCCTGACTTACAGTTGACAACAATAACAGCCGCATCAGCAACGCTTATAGCTTCCTCAACCTCACCCACAAAATCAAATGAGCCAGGAGTATCAAGAAGGTTGATCTTAATATCATTCTTCTCGCCATGGAATTCAATAGGAACAACAGATGTTGAAAGTGAGAACTTTCTCTTCTGCTCCTCTTTGTCGAAGTCACTAATTGTGTTCTCATCAGTGACTTTTCCAGGTCTTGAAATGATACCGCTGATATATGCAAGAGCTTCAACTATTGTTGTCTTTCCCGCCCCTCCATGTCCGAGTAATACCACATTTCTGATGTTCTTAGTGTCATACGCTTTCATGATATAGATATAGCTCCCTTCGCTTTGTTTATATATTTAAAATTTCAGACCTCATATCCTCTGATCCTGATATAATCCTTGATAATTTCTGCAATCTGCTCATAATTGAGGTTTGTAGTATTAATGCAGAGATCATAGTGCGAACAATCGTCCCAAATACGGCCCGTATAGTAATTATAGAATTCAGCTCGTCCCTTATCCTTCTGTATTACCTTCTTTTCTGCAGCTGCAGAATCGATTACCTCAAGCTCTTTGATACGTTCTATCTTTTTCTCGATATCGCAGTAAACATATACAGATATAACATCTGTAACATTAGCTTCCTTGAGAATGTAATCAGCTGCTCTTCCGGCAATTATACAGGATTCGTTGGCAGCAAGCTCTCTGAGCATTTTGGCCTGAAACCTGAATAAGTTATCTCTGTTAGTAAGATTAAAGCCTGTAGTAGGTTCACTTAATGCCGGTTTAAGATTGTCAAATACCTTATATAATATGTTGCTTCCGGCCTTCTCGTCAGCAAGTCTGAAATACTGCTCTCCTATAGCCGATGTCTCGGATGTGATAGTTAAGATCTTTTCATCATAAAAATCTATGCCAAGCTCAGCTGCTAAGAGTTTGCCGACACTCCTTCCGCCTGAACCATACTGTCTGTTGATACAAAGTGCAAATCTCTTGTTTTCCATAGTGGTGCCTCCGAAAACTTCTTACTTTTGTACATTATATCACTAAAAACAAATTTTACATAGTCTTGTATTGTTAAATATTACGAATGAAATATTTAACTAATACACATCATTATTTACGCACAAAAAAAGCCTATCCAATGAGCGGGATGCCTAATATATATCCAAAATAAATTTAAGATAATTAAGCTAATGCTCTTAGATAAGCTTTCATATATTTATAAATTAACAAGCTGTGCTATAAGCCGGGTTATGTCTTTGAAAACGGTCATCTATCTAGGATCTGCGTCACCGCAAACCTCAAGCGTCCTACCCGGAACATGACGGGCAGCCATAAAGTTCCTTCATGGACTTGCTTCGGATGGGGTTTACAATGCGTCCTCCGTTACCGGACGACCGGTAGTCTCTTACACTGCCATTTCACCCTTACTGTCAAAAACAGCGGTATACTTTCTGTTGCACTTTCCTTAGGATCACTCCCACCTGACGTTATCAGGCATCCTGCCCTGTGAAGCCCGGACTTTCCTCTCCCGATATAATATCGGCAGCGACCGTTCACACAGCTTGCCATAACATTATAATAACTTGCCTTGATGTTTGCAAGCAAAAACCCGTTCGGTATTATACCGAACGGGTAATGTTTCAGGATTAATCCCAAATGGATAATAAGAATTATCGGATCTCAGCGAGA
>CAKSBC010000014.1 GCA_934438085.1 uncultured Lachnospiraceae bacterium | reverse complement strand
CATAAAAGAAGGACCTTGGGCTCTTATGTACCCTTGGTCCTTCTTTTTTCTGAGCTATGCTTTTTTCACAGCCCCATGGTTCATATTCTATTAACTGAAATTATTTTGCTTCATGGGAGTTGGTGACCTGTGTGCCTTCCGTTACACGGACAGTTACGGTCTCACCGGCAGGAAGAGAATGGGTAAGCCATACGCTTCCTCCTATAACGCAGTGATCTCCGATGTGGGTATTGCCGCCGAGTATAGTTGCTCCGGCATAGACTACAACATAGTTTCCGATATCAGGATGACGTTTAATGCCCTTAACTAAAGATCCGTCATCATTCGCCTCAAAGCTCTTTGCACCTAAGGTGACATGCTGATAAAGCTTAACATGCTCACCGATAGTGGTGGTCTCTCCGACAACGACACCGGTTCCGTGGTCAATGAAGAAGTATTTACCTATAGTTGCACCCGGATGGATATCAATGCCGGTCATAGCATGAGCATACTCAGTCATGATACGAGGCAGGATCGGTATCTTCATTTCATAGAGCTCATGAGCAATACGATAAATGCATATAGCCTTAAAGCCCGGGTATGTGAGGATTATCTCATCCGGACTGATTGCGGCAGGATCGCCCTCATATGCTGCCTGAACGTCTGTATTAAGATATTCGAGAATCTTTGGAAGTCTGCGGATAAGCTCGTCAGCCTTAAAATCTGCACAGTTCTGATCATTTACAACGAAACGAAGAGCTCTTGAAATTGCATCATAGCAGCGCATGAGCTCCCAGGAACGCTTTTCTGTAGGATCAAAGCGATCTCTGGATTTACCGAAATGATAAGGGAAAAGAGCTACAAAAAGGTGCTTGATAGCTTCCTCTGCGGCCTCTTCCATGCCAATATATCTTGAGTCGAAATCTGAGCTGCAGGTGTCCTGAAGAGATACCGCCACCTCACCGATCGTCTGCATAAGCTTTACTGCATCACGAGTGTTTTCATTCGCCATTATTTTAAACCTCTTAAAACCAATTAAAATGATATGCTTTAGGAATCAGTTTATATATAGGACGTGTAAATGTCAAATGATTCCTGAAATATTCTTAAGCTTATTCCTGCATCGGTCGTTATTTTGGTTTTTTAATGCTGTCTGTAATGCGCGGTATCCGATAATGAGGTTCTTTTTATATAGAGTGTATGCTAAAATTTATGGATTAATATAAAATGAAGGAAGACGATCGTTCTTATGAATTATATAAATGAAAATGAACCAAAAGATCCCACGAGATCACGAAGAAAAAAGGAAGGCGGGAGAGCAAAGCTATTTATTGCTGTCATAATTGCTGCTGCAATGCTGATCGGAATAATGACAGCTGCAGGAATTTATCTGAATAAATCAAAAGATAGCGACTTAGCTGAAGAAACATCCTTAAATCATGGTAATGATGCAGATGATGAGATATCCGAAGGATACTTTGATATTAAGGTTGAAAACCCTGATATTAATGCAGCTGATATAGAAAAAGCAGAGAAAGAAAAAAAGCTTTCAGAGCTTACCAAGGCGGGCTTTATTCCGATCGAGCAGAGCAACAAGGATGGAATAACCATGAGCTTTGCAGGAGACATTCTTTTTGACGAGCACTATGCGATAATGTCATCAATGCTTGGTCGTTCAAAAGGCGCTCCAGACATTACCACAGCCTTTGATACAGCAATGCTCTCATACATGAGGAATGCAGACATTTTCATAGTAAACAATGAATTTCCTTATTCTGACAGAGGTGAACCGAGACCAAACAAGAAATTCACCTTCAGAGCAAGGCCGCAGTACGCATCACTTCTTAAGGATATGGGAGCGGATGGGGTAACGCTTGCCAACAATCATGTAAATGATTACGGCACAGAGGCTATGCTTGATACCTTTACAACTCTTGAGGCGATAAATATGCCGTATGCAGGTGCCGGAAGGAATCTTGATGAGGCTGCAAAGCCGATTTATTACACGAACGGTAATGTTAAGATTGCAGTTATAGCGGCAACACAAATAGAGCGAATGTCAAATCCTGATACTGTAGGTGCGACTGACACGACATCGGGAGTCCTTCGAAGTGTATCAGATAGTGAACTTAACAGACTTTTGGATGCAGTCAAAAAGGCAAAGGCGGAGGGCTGCTTTGTGGCAGTCTGCATTCATTGGGGTACGGAAGGCTCTGAAAATGTTGATGATTGGCAATTAAGGCAGGGAAAAGAAATCGCGGCTGCCGGGGCGGATCTTATAGTAGGAAATCACCCGCATGTTCTTGAAAGGCTTGATTATATAGGAGATACTCCTATCATTTACAGTCTTGGAAATTATCTTTTTAATTCCAAAACACAGGATACCTGCTTATACTCGGTATCACTTTCGGCAGAAGACGCAGCGCTTAAAGAAATAAGATTTATACCTGCTATACAGTCAGGCTGCAGAACCTTTGCGGCTGAAGGAAGCGAAAAGGAGCGTATTCTTTCATATATGAGAAATCTGTCGCCTGCGGTCAATATTGACAGTGACGGTATCATTTCGAAAAAATGAAAAGGCAGATAATGAATGGAATAGATATAATAAAGATAATGAAAGAAAGAGAAACATAATAAAGACAAAAGCTTCATTCAGTTTTTTTAATGATATATCTATAAAAATATAAGCTGATTGTTATTGAATTAAAAAGAGAATTGTCATATAAATGTATACAATAATACAATGCAGCACGGTAAAGTGCTAAACGATTGACAAGGGCAAAATTAATCTGTTTCAAGCTGCATTAAAGGTATTATTTATGGCAGCCGATATTCAGGGAGTAATACTATGGATCATAATATATGCATACTTAATGATTCGTTTCCTCCGCAGCTTGACGGAGTGGCGAATACAGCAAAAAATTATGCCGACAATATAGAAAAATCTCACGGACATGCGGTGGTGGTGACTCCGGAATTTCCGGATAAGGAGGATTATAAATTTCCGTATCCGGTTATAAGATATCACAGTCTTGATGCAAGATGGTTTATAGGCTACATGGCCGGAATTCCGTTTTCTCCTACAGTCACCAAACAGCTGAGAGAGGAACAGGTGGAGCTATTGCATTGCCATTGTCCTGCTGCGGCATTGATACTTGCAAGACAGCTCAGAGTTCCGCTTAATGTACCGGTTGTTATGACTTATCATACTAAGTATGATGTGGATCTTTATAAGGCATTTAAAAACAAGCTTCTTTCTGAAAATGCCGTAAGAGTAATGATCAATAACATCAATTCCTGCGATGAGGTCTGGACAGTAAGCCGCGGTGCCGGTGAAAATCTAAAAGAACTTGGATTTGAGGGAGAATACAGAATAATGCAAAACGGCGTAGATATGCCGCTTGGCAGAGTTTCTGATGACGAGGCAATGGCTGTGAGCGCAGGTCTTGATCTTCCTAAGGATGTTCCAGTCTTTATATTTGTAGGAAGAATGATGTGGTACAAGGGGCTGAGAATCATACTTGATGCATGTGAAGGGCTTAAATCCATAGGCACTGATTTCAGAATGGTATTTATAGGAAGCGGAGCCGATCTTGATGAGATAAAAGCATATTCAGAGAAGCTGCATCTTGGCGATAAGGTGATTTTTACAGGCCCGGTATATGACAGACAAAAGCTTAAGGCATGGTACTGCAGAGCCGATGTATTTGTATTTCCGTCAACCTACGATACTAACGGACTTGTAGTAAGAGAAGCAGCCTCATGCTCACTTCCGTCAATATTAGTCAGAGGAAGCTGTGCAGCCGAAGGGGTTACGGACGGCAAAAACGGTTTTCTGATATCGGAGTCGGCAGCTTCATTGTCTGTAATGATGTATAGGCTCTGTGAAAATATAGAAGCTGTAAGAAAGGTCGGAAAGAATGCCGCAGATCAGCTGTATATTTCATGGGAAACAGCTGTAGATAAGGCATGCGAGCGCTACGAAGTTATTATAGACAATTTCAAAAGCGGCAAGTATCCTAAGCGCCGCACACTTACGGATGAGCTTCTGAAAGGAAACGGCGAGCTGATGAGTGCACTTTCGCATTTACCGTTTACGGATGTACTGTAAAATCGACATTTATAATAAACAGATTGGAAACAGGTGTAAAAATGATTAAAGATAAGCGTATAGTCGTAAAGCTGGGCACCTCCACACTTACACATTCATCGGGCAAACTCAATCTGCACCGCATGGAAAAACTGGTAAGAGCGATAGCGGATATACAGGGAGCCGGCAACGAAATAATCATAGTGACCTCCGCCGCAATATCAGTCGGAACAGCCAAGCTGGGACTTCCAGAACGTCCCAAGGAGCTTAAATTTAAAATGGCTACGGCAGCAGTCGGACAGGCACGAATAATGCATATTTATGATACATTGTTCTCTGAATATAATCGAACCGTAGCACAGATACTGCTCACAGGAGACAATGTTGAGGACGAGACAGATTCAAAATATCTGAAGAATACCTTTGAAGCCCTTTTATCTATGGGAGTGATCCCTATAGTAAATGAAAATGACTCCGTTTCTTCAGTAGAGATTGAGAGCGGACATCACAAGGTGCTGGGCGATAATGATACCCTTTCAGCTATAGTAGCAAGGCTCTGCGAGGCGGATCTCCTGATACTTATGACTGATATAGACGGACTGTATGACTCTGATCCGAGAAAGAATCCTGATGCAAAGCTTATTTCCAGGGTGCATGAAATCACACCGGATATCGAGGCAATGGCAGGAGGCGCAGGCTCTGTACACGGCACCGGAGGAATGGCGACCAAGATAGCCGCGGCAAAGATAGCACTTGATGCAGGCTTTGAAATGGTTATAACCAACAGTGAAAATGTGGAAAATCTCTATGATATCGTAGAAGGCAAGCATGTCGGAACAAGATTTATCGGAAATTGAAATAATAACTGACGGAACAGCTTGACTGAGCGTTCTGAAGAACGAATAGTTCTGTAAATGCCGTATGTGCAGACTTGCCGTTTGAAAATGCACTGTTTGAGCGAAGCGAGTTTGCATTTTCATAGGAAAAGTCAAGCATCGGCATTGTTTCAGAACATGAGTTCGAAATGGCTCATGGAAGTTGTTACGTCAGATAAATGTTTGATACCAAAAGGTGTTCCGACACCTTGAAATATAAATTTGAATTGATCACACGAGACGGAGGCAGATATGACTGTACTTGAACAGCAGGCGATTGCTGCAAAAAAGGCTTCACGTACATTGATGACAGCCGGAACAACAAAAAAGAATGATGCACTTAAGGCAATAGCTGACGCACTCATAAAGAGACAGGATGAGTGGCTCAGTGCAAATGCAGAGGATATGGAGGCGGCAGAAAAAGCAGGAATTTCTGCGGCCATGCTCGACAGATTAAAGCTTACTCCTGAGAGGATAAAGGGTATAGCAGACGGTGTGCTGGCAGTAATGGCACTGCCTGATCCTACAGCGACTTCAGATAAGACTGTAACAAGACCAAACGGTCTCATTATATCAAGAAGAAGAGTTCCGCTCGGAGTCATTGCCATTATTTTTGAGGCAAGACCGAATGTTACGGTAGATGCTGCGGCATTGTGTCTTAAATCCGGAAATGTCTGCATTTTAAGAGGCGGAAAGGAAGCCATAAGGTCTAACCGTATGGCGACGCTTATCATGCAGGACGCACTGATAGAGGCCGGGCTTCCGGGAGAATGCATTTCACTTGTGCAGGATACCAGCCATGAAACTGCCGAAGAGCTTATGCATATGGATAAATATATAGATGTGCTCATTCCTCGAGGCGGAGCCGGACTTATCAGATCTGTCGCAAAGAATTCGACGGTTCCTGTCATTCGTACCGGAGAAGGCGTCTGCCATATCTATATAGATAAAGAAGCAAACCTTGATATGGGCGCCGACATACTGTATAACGCAAAATGCTCACGTCCTTCGGTATGCAATGCCGTTGAATGTGTGCTTATACATGAGGACATCCTTGAAGACTTCTGCAAAAAGGCAATGCCGCTTCTTATGCAGAAAAATGTTGAGCTTCGCTGCGATGACAGCTCGATTGATGCAATGAAGAAGATCTGCGGTGACAGCTATGCGGAAAACTATATTATCCCGGCAAATGAAGCTGATTGGGATGCTGAGTATGATGATTATAAGCTTGCCGTAAGAGTGGTGAAGAGCTATGAAGAGGCAGTGGAGTTTATAGATCAGCACAGCACAGGACACAGCGAGGCAATAATTACTGATAATTATTTTACTGCACAGCATTTCCTTAATGAGATAGATGCGGCAGCTGTTTATGTCAATGCTTCCACAAGATTCACCGACGGCGGAGAATTCGGACTCGGAGCAGAAATCGGCATTTCCACTCAGAAGCTGCACGCAAGAGGCCCTATGGGACTTGAGGAGCTGACAAGCTGTAAATACGTTGTTTACGGCGAGGGTCAGGTGCGCTGATTTTTGCAGAAACTTTTATAAATGAAAATATTACGGAAGGTCTTTGAGATATGACAAAGGTTGGTTTTATAGGAACAGGAAATATGGGAGGAGCATTGGCAAAAGCTGTAGCCGGAGCTGAAAAGGACTATAAAATATTGCTTGCCAACAGGACCCGCGAAAAGGCCGAGGAGATCGCCACTGAGCTTGGTAAGGATGCTGCAGTTACTGATAATGCTGAGATTGCGGCAAGTGCAGACTTTATATTCTTAGGCGTTAAGCCGCAGATGATGGCTGATATGCTTGATGGCATCGCACCTATTCTTAAAGAAAGAAAAAATAAAGGTGAGAGCTTTACACTTATAACTATGGCAGCAGGACTTACCATAGAAATGATCGGTGAGCTTGCAAAGGGAGATTACAGCATTATAAGGATAATGCCGAATACTCCGGCAGCCATCGGAGAGGGAATGATACTGTATGCCGAGAACGGTGTCGATACTGCAGTGCTTGAGGCATTTACAGAGCTTATGAAGGGTGCAGGACATCTTGCAAAGCTTCCGGAGAAGCTTATCGATGCCGGAAGCGCTGTTTCAGGCTGCGGACCGGCATTTGTATATATGTTTATAGAGGCACTCGCTGACGGCGGCGTTCAGGCAGGACTTCCGAGGGCGCAGGCCTATGAGCTTGCAGAGCAGACTCTTATTGGCTCGGCAAAGTTGGCTATGCTTAGCGGCAAGCATCCCGGAGAATTGAAGGATGCTGTCTGCTCACCCGGCGGAACCACCATAGAAGGAGTCCGTACCTTGGAGGAGGGCGGCTTGAGAGGCATAGTAATGGATGCTGTAATAGCGGCGGTTGAGAAAAATCAGGCATTTAAGTAATTAGATATATGTCGAAAATCAAGTCATATATTCATTAAAATAAACTATCAATTATTGTAAAACTATCAGTATATAACAGAGCTTGTTATGTTAAAAATTAGATAATTAGTGCATTAATGCCAAAGACAGAGCTTTTAAATGAGGTTCTGTCTTTTATTTTGCTATTTTTACTTTGCATACAAAGTTTTTACTTTACAAAATACTTGAATATGATATATTGGCGTTAGAAACATTTGATGCAGCTGCAGGCCATTGCAGCAGCATCACCTCCCCAAACGAAGGGGACATTATCCTTAAAAAGGACAATAAGTAAAAGGAGGTCATCCTATGAAAAAGCTTATATCAAAAGAAGAGGCAGCAAGACTTATAGGCAGCAACATGACAGTTGCAGTCGGAGGTGTAGGATCATATGGCGCACCGGAAACTCTTCTTCAGGCGCTTGCCGACAGATTTGAAGAGGAAGGACTTCCGAGAGACCTTACGGTTACAAGTACCATAAGCCCGGGAGACAATTCCAAAAATAATGTCGGCTTCAACAGAATCGCCAAAAAGGGACTTATAGATACAATAATCGCAGCTCACTTCATGATCCCACAGCTTATAGCTGATATGATAGGAAAAAATGAAATTGCAGCTTACCCGATACCGCTCGGAGTTATGCTTCATCTTTATGATGCTATTGCCGGACATAAGCCTGCACTGGTTACAAATGTAGGACTCAAGACCTATGCAGATCCTCGTCAGGAGGCATGCAAGGCCAACCAGAAAACCAGAGATCAGGGCAGAGAAATAGTTGAGCTTATAAATATCGGCGGTCAGGAGACTCTTGCTTACAAGACCTTTGACATTGATGCATGCTTTATCAGAGGCTATGCCGCAGATGAAAACGGCAACATTACTCTTGATCACAGTGCTACAGGAGACATGGGCTTTGACATTGCCGCAGCAACTCACAACACAGGCGGAATCGTTATAGCAGAGGTAAGACGAGTTGTGAAGAACGGCTCTCTTAATCCAAGAAATGTCAAGATACCTGCAGGAATCGTTGACTATGTGGTTATCGCCGATGAGGACAAGTATCAGCAGGGCTATGCAGCAGCTTACAGACCTGAGCTTTCGGGAGATATCACTGTTCCTGTAGACGGTCTTAAGCCTATGGATATGTCAAACAGAAAGATCATCGCAAGACGCGGAGCAATGGAGCTCGTTCCGGACTGCGTTATTAACCTTGGAATAGGCATTGCATCCGGTATAGGAAGTGTTGCCAATGAAGAGGGAATTGCCTCTACTCTTTCACTTGAGTACGGTGCACTCGGAGGAGTGCCTGTAGAGGGAGTAGGCTTCGGAGCCGCAGCTAATGCGGAAGCGATTCTTGATATGAGCAATGTATTCCATCTTTATGACGGAGGCTTCCTGTCAAAGACATTCTTAGGACTTGCCGAGGCTGACGGATCAGGAAATGTTAATGCTTCCAAATTCGGCACTAAGTTCACAGGTCCGGGCGGATTCATTGATATCTCACAGAATACTAAGGATGTTTGCTTTGTAGGAACATTTACAGCAGGCGGACTTAAGGAAGAGGTAAGAGACGGAAAGCTCGTTATAATTGAGGAAGGCAGACAGAATAAGTTCATAAAGAATGTTCAGCAGATAACATTCTCAGGAGAATATGCAAATACAGCAGGCCAGAAGGTGATGTATATAACAGAAAGAGCTGTATTCAAGCTTACAGATGCAGGCCTTATGCTTACCGAGATCGCACCGGGAATCGACCTTGAGAAGGACATTCTGGCACACATGGAGTTTAAGCCTATTATATCCAAGGATCTTAAGCTTATGGATGAGGCTATATTCAGAGATGAACCAATGGGGCTTAAGGATATGCTGAGCCTTGTTCCAAATGACGAAGCAGAGCTGACAGCTTAAAAACACCTAACAACTTCAATAATATAAAACTTGGAAAACGCGAACGGACAGAGCTTTAAGTAGTTCTGTCCGCTTTGCGTTAAGATTTAATTGATGAATATCCTTAAAGCGTATTTTGTAACAGTGCCTAAGGTACGGTATTAACAAATCTTAATAACACCTCTGTTGACCAAATAAACTGCATTGGATATTATTAAAGGATTAAAAGTAATTAATATTAGAAAGCAGTTTCTCAATAAATTGAAAGACTTTCCACGTTTTTGCCACCTTATTCGCTTAAAGTTTGTACAAATTAGTGTATATGGGGCTATCTTGTCAGAAAATGGCAATTGAAATATACTTTAGAAAAAGTGAAAAGTACCCGAGAAGCTGCTTACAGTTTTGAAGGAGCTCACATGAAAAAGACTACAGAGCAGTTTGTTACATCAGACGGGATCACAATGTATCTGCAGTGCTTCGTACCGTTTCATACAAAGGAAGGTCATACCTCGACAGCACTCATAGTTCCGGGAGGACAGTGTTCGCCTGAGGATTATAACTGGATATCAGGAACACTGTGCAGAAGAGGCTATCTTGTATACTCCTTATATCAGAGAGGGTACGGATCAGGTGAACCGAGAGTGAACGATCATGCAGGGCAAAGACAGCAGCAGGATCTCAGAGAAGCCTTTGACTTTGTTGCATCACAGCCGCTTGTCGATCGCAGCAGGATCGCAGTCATTGGACATTCACTCGGAGCGGATCTGGTGCAGAAGCTTGCGGCAGAAAAGGATTTTGCATGCGGAGTTGCAATGTCTCAGCTTTCGGATTGGCTGAACTATGCTAAGTATTCCAAGGATTTCCTTCCGGATTATTATAAAAGAGCATGTCAGAAATACGGCGGAGATCCGTTCAATAATCCTGAAGGCTACATTGAACGTTCGACACTGCAGCTTGCCGACAAGATCAAGACTCCGATGCTTGCCATAACAGGCGACAGAGACAATATCACGCCGGCGATCTGGGCTGAAAAGATGACTGAGGCACTCAATGCAGCCGGGAACACTAAATCCAAGTGTGTGATCGTTGAAAATGCCGGACACTTTTTTGAGCATTTCGGATTCCATGGAGATCAACGAACAGAGGTTGCTGAGATAATCATGGATTGGCTTTCGGAAATGATGCCTGCGGAGGGCTGAGCTGATAGACATTAGTCAAAGCAGACATAAAGGCATCACGAAATCAGGCTCATGGTCGATGTTCGGAAACAATCTTAACAAGCTGCTGCAGACAAATTGCATAAATTAAGTTTAACAGTCATTAAAAATGACTTTAAATAAAAGCATATCACGAAGGTATATTCAAAACAGGAGGAGAGCAATACCATGAAATGCATGCATACGAAGCTGCCGGATTTCCTTGCGAAGATGCAGGCCGCAGCAAAAAGGGTACGCCCTGAGACAAAGATAACTATTAAGGGACTTGAAAGCATCGATACAGCAAAGGTCGCTTCACTCAGATGCGGACGTATTGAGGAAGAAATATATGAAGTTACTCAGGATCCTGACATCACAGAGGTAGAGCTTCGTATAGTGCCGTTTAATCCGGAGGTCATTTACTCATCTATAGCAAAGGGCTATGATGCTTCAGGAAAGTGCAAGATCGCTATCCTGGATGATCTTGCTGCAGATATTCCTACAGTTGAGTATTATCTGACAGACGCAGAGGTCATTGATGACCGCCGCAGTGCAGGTCACAAGCAGACACAGTTATAAGGGGAGGCTATAGTCATGAAGTTAAAGTATCGTGTAATTCCAAAGGGTGCAGCAGACGGAGCAATGCCGCTTGACTGGGTATTTATAGATGAAAAGGACATAAAGAAGGCTGCTCTTACAAATTTCGAAGCAGTCAAGGTAATTGCAAATGAATATAAGGACTCATATGCTGCAGTTGATATAGTTAATCTTGACGCTGTTTCAGTTACATCTGACGGAATCATGAATCCAATCGCCGTAACAGCTATAGCTTCAGTTGATCACGGAATGGTCAATAAGACCTACGGCTATATGCCAATCAGCGAGACACCTGAATATGAAGGCATTTTCGAGGATGAGCCTCATATGAGACAGTGGCATCTTGATCAGTTTAAGGGAAAGCCTCTTCACAGAGGTCCGAATGCCAAGGACAGAGGAACAGAGCGTGCAGGACATAATGAAAATATGACACTTACCGGACGTATTGCAAATAACAACTGCGGTTCAGAGGCATTTAACATGGTTGAGATGACAGAGGCACTTGTGTTTATGTCAGCTGCAAATGAGCTCATGCGTGACGGAGAAGTTACCGTATGTGTTGCAGGCCCTGAGGTTTCTGTAGGAATCGGAATGGTAGTTTCCGAGAGATGGGGACGTATCTTCGGAGGAAGCAATTTAGGCGGTTATAAGGCTGGAATGTCTGCTCATAACTCAGGAGAATACGCAAAGACAGTTAAGAGTGATTATCCTGCATTTGCCGCACCTAAGGAAAAGTTCATGAAGCTCATGCTTGATGCTCTTGATACAGGACTTATCGTAGGCCGTCACTTAGGACCTTCACCTGCACTTATTAGCACAGCTCATGCATACGGAACGCCTATCGATATCGACCATATTTCAGACAGAGCATGGATAGAGCTTGAGAGCGTAGGCATTTCAAAGGAAGAAATGTCCAAGCCGGTTGCAAAGCCATATACAAGAGAAGAGATGATCGCTCATGCCGAAGAGATCATTCCTGGCATGAAGAATGCCAAGAGATACAAGGCATCAGAGGTCGTTGATATAAAGGAAGTCGAGGTAGATCCAAAGACTATCGCTTGATCTTAGAAAACGAAAAGCAGACCTCTTACCGGGTCTGTTTTTTCGTCCTTGATTTTACAATCAATCTAATTGCAACAAATAAAAAGTTACAAACAGAATAAACCGTAGAATTAATCTATAGACGAAAAAACAAAATTGAACTATAAATGAAATATTCAGCGTAAACGAACAACTGAATATGCATTGAAAATATATACAAATGAAATAAGAACTGAAATAAGAAATCAGGTCGGATAAGGGGAGATATGTCGACAGTAACACCGCTTATAGCAGGACAGAAGCTGCCAAAATTCGTAAAAGTTAAGCAGAATTTTCCGCATAATGAGCTCAGCGAAGAAGCTATAAAGAAACTGATAAAAGATAATTTTGAAAAGCCTGAATTTAAAAACACCATAAAGCCGGGCATGCGTATATGCATTACAGCAGGAAGCCGCGGACTTTCAAACATCGTTCTGATCACAAGGACTGTGGTTGACTGTGTGAAGGCATTAGGCGGAGAGCCTTTCATCATTCCAGCAATGGGATCACACGGCGGAGCTACGGCAGAAGGCCAGAGAGGCATTCTCAGAAGCTATAACATTACCGAAGAAAGTATGGGCTGCCCTATCATTTCCTCTATGGAGACTGTAAAGATAGGACATGCAGAGGAAATAGATGAGGATGTTCAGATAGATAAAAATGCATTCGGCGCAGACGGAATCATCGTTATGAACCGTATCAAGGCGCATACCGGATTCAAGGGTAAATACGAGAGCGGCCTTATGAAAATGATGACTATCGGACTCGGAAAGCAGGCAGGCGCATATGTTGCTCACAGTCAGGGAGACGATGCCATGCCTGAAAGACTTTTCTCAATAGGAAGCGAGATCATCAGAAAGGCTCCGGTCATTATGGGAATAGGTCTTATGGAGAATGCCTTTGATAAGACATATCGCATAGAGTTCCTTGAGCCTGCAAAGATCGCGGAAGAGGAGCCGAAGCTTCTTATTGATGCTAAGGCTAATATGGCAAAGATATTCCTTGATGCCTGCGATGTCATTATCCTTGAGAAAATCGGAAAGAATTATTCCGGCGGCGGCATGGATCCGAATGTTGTAGGACGTTCAAGACTTCCTATAGGCATCAAATCTGAGCGTATGGGTATATGGGGACTCAGCGAGGAATCTCACGGCAATGCTACCGGCATGGGAAGAGCGGATGTCGGAACTATGGATTTCTTCAAGCAGATATCCTTTAATGATACCTATCCGAATGCCATAACAGACCATGATTCATCCACCTATAAGATTCCTCTTATAATGGATAATGAAAAAGAATGCCTTCAGGCATGCATGGCTATATGCCTTAAGATGGATCCGGAAAATCCACGAATAATCATACTTAAGAATTCTTTGGAGGTTGAGTCCATGCTCATTTCCGAGGCACTTATACCGGAGGCAAAGACAAGATCGGAGCTCAGCATTGAATCAGAGCCATTTGAACTTGAGTTCGATGCAGAAGGTAAAATGCTTACAAGATATTAATTAAGAAGAAACTCGTACAGCGGTATAAAAAGCCGCTGTATTTTTATGTACAGCCATATAATCTTTTCTTTTGTTAATGCTGTATATGGTAATTCATTAATTAATTCGTTATAATAAATCGTTAGCAAAGAAAAATGTTAAGCAATAAAAATATAAAAGACCGGGCATATAAGCTCCGTGCCTAAATGATATCTTTATGTGATTTAAAGGCAGAGCGCTGAGGTCAATTTTATCGGAGGACATATTGATGAATGACGAGAAGTTTTTTGAAGAGATGGAGGCACGCATACCTCACGGCAAGGTGAGAACAAGATTTGCACCTTCACCTACCGGATATATGCATATAGGTAATCTGCGTACTGCTCTTTATACGTATTTAATAGCTAAAAAGGATGACGGCACATTTATATTCAGACTTGAGGATACAGATAAGAAAAGAGAAGTAGAGGGTGCTGAGCAGGTCATCTATAACACACTCAAGGAGTGCGGTCTTAATCACGATGAGGGTCCGGATATCGGAGGACCTGTAGGTCCGTATGTACAGAGCGAGCGCAGAGAGCTTTACGGAAAATATGCCAAGATGCTCGTTGACAGAGGACATGCATACTACTGCTTCTGCGATAAGCATGAGGATGAGGCAGACGATACAGAGGCATCGGCAGCTGAAAAGTTCGTAAAGATTGCTGATCCGTGCCGTTCACTCGATCCGGCAGAGGCAAAAAGAAGAGCTGAGGCCGGCGAGCCTTACGTTATAAGACAGAAGGTGCCGGAGACAGGAACAACGACCTTCCATGATATTTCCTACGGTGAGATAACTGTGCCAAATGATTCTCTTGACGATCAGGTACTGCTTAAGAGAGACGGACTTCCTACATATAACTTTGCAAATGTCGTTGATGATCATCTTATGGGCATCACACATGTTGTAAGAGGAAGTGAATATCTTGCTTCATCACCTAAGTATAACCTTCTTTATGAGGGCTTCGGCTGGGATATCCCTGAGTATGTTCACTGTTCACCGGTCATGCGTGATGCTCAGCATAAGATGTCAAAGCGTCACGGAGATCCTTCATATGAGGATCTCAGAAATGAAGGCTTCCTTACAGAAGCAATATTAAATTATGTTGCTTTATTGGGCTGGTCACCGAGAGGAGAGATAGCCGAGCAGGAGTTCTTCACTTTAGATGAGCTTAAGAAAGCATTTGATATTTCAGGTATTTCAAAGTCACCTGCAATATTTGATATTGAAAAGCTTAAGTATTTTAATGCCGCATATATAAGAGAAATGACTCCGGAGGAGTTTCTTAAGGTTGCGGAGCCATATATCAGAAAGGCAGTCAAGAAAGAAAGCATATCTCCGGCTAAGATCGCTCCGCTTTTACAGCAGCGCTGCGAGATGCTGAGCGATATTCCTGAAAAGCTTGATTTCTTTGATGAGCTTCCTGAGTATGATGTTGAATTCTATACCAATAAAAAATCAAAGACTAATGCTGAGGTATCGCTTGATATGCTTAATAAGGCGCTTCCTCGACTTGAGGCTCTTGAAAGCTGGGATGAGGAGAGCATAAAGAACTGTCTTACAGGTCTTGCCGAGGAGCTTGGCTGCAAGAATGCTATGGTTATGTGGCCTGTCCGCATAGCTGCAGCAGGAAAGCTTGTAACACCGGGCGGAGTTGTTGAGATCTGCGATATACTTGGCAGAGAAGAAAGCATCAGAAGAATTAAAAAGGGTATAGAGAAACTTGAAAATGCCTGATTAGGATTATATGTGCTGCTGCACCCTGACCTACAACATTGATAGGATCAAGAGTGCGGCAGCTATTAGATTAAGCGGAATTATTTTGGAGGTATCTGCTTGATAGAGGTCAGTGAAATTTATAAATATTATAATGAAGATCCTGCTGTAAGAGGCATAAGCTTCAGTATTACGGAAAACGGTGTTTACGGTTTTCTTGGGCCTAACGGTGCCGGAAAATCAACTACAATGAATATCATAACGGGATGTCTGGCTGCATCTTCGGGATCTGTCAAAATAGACGGACATGATATCTTTGAAGAGCCGGAAAAGGCCAAGGCAGGCATAGGATATCTTCCTGAACAGCCTCCGATTTATATGGATATGACACCTTATGAATATCTTAAATTTGTCGCAGAGGCAAGAGGCGTCAAAAAGACAGAGCTTAAGGATAAGATAGCTTATGCTATGGACGTGACCGGCATCACTCCGATAAAGGACAGGCTTATAAAGAATCTCTCAAAGGGCTATAAGCAGAGAGTAGGCATAGCACAGACTATGCTTGGAAACCCGGGAATCATCATCTTAGATGAGCCGACAGTGGGACTTGATCCAAAGCAGATAACTGAGATAAGAGAGCTTGTCAGAAATCTCGGAAAGAATCATATAGTGCTGTTTTCAAGCCATATACTTTCAGAGGTTCAGACAATAAGTGACCATATCATTATCATTGCAAGAGGACAGCTTATAGCGGACAGCAGAGTACATGACCTTGACAGCATTCTCAAAAAAGAACCGGTAATAAAGCTGAGACTTAAAGGGGAAGGAAAGCTGTGTATGGAAATGCTTAGTGCGGCAACTGATCCTGAAAACATCAGAATTATTTCTGAGGAAGATGGCATCAGCAGCATAGAAATAAGCACAGAAACGCCGGAAAAAACGGCTGAACAGCTGTTCTTTGCATGTGCAGACAAAAGGATCCCTATTATAGAAATGACTGCTGTTAAGCCTACGCTTGAGGAGGCCTTCCTTGAGCTTACCGAAAGACGCGATACCTATACTGATGACAGCAGTGCCCAGGAAAATGCCATAAAGCTGGCAGCCACAAACGGAGGGGAAGCCGGATGATACAAATATTAAAAAAAGAGCTGAGCTTTTATTTTAAAGGAATGTTCGGCTGGTTTTTCGGTGCGGTACTGCTTGCCTTTGCAGGAGTATATACAGTCATATTAAACTGCAGCATGGGTTATGCCAATTATGAGTACACCGTTAACAATATGTCGTTTATGTTCCTTATAATCATTCCGATCCTCACCATGAGATCGATATCTGAGGAAAGAAAGCAGAGAACGGATCAGCTTCTATATTCTCTGCCGGTATCAATGTGGGATGTGGTTATAGGCAAGTATCTTGCAATGCTTATCACCCTTTTGGTGCCTACTTTAATAATGTGCATTTATCCGCTTTTTCTTATGAAGTACGGCACAGTGTCATATACGACGGCACTATATAATATTGCTGCCTTCTATATGCTTGGAGCGGCACTTATAGCAGCCGGACTTTTTATTTCGACACTTACGGAAAACCAGGCAATAGCAGCAGGCGGCAGCTTTGCATTGTTTTTGGTGACCTATTTCGGGAAAAATCTTACAGATCACATTCCGGGAACTGCGGCGGCATCGCTTGCAGCTCTTATAGCGGCAGCTGTTGTTATAGCGGCAGTACTCTTTATATTTACAAAGAACATATATGCTGCCGGAATATTCATCTGTGTTTGCGTATGCGTGCTTGAGCTTCTTTACAGACATTCAAAGAAGCTTTTTGAGGGATTATTTGCGTCAATAATCGGCAATATATCTGTATTTGAGCGCTTTTATGTGTTCGCAAGAGGTGTATTTGACTTTAAATCAATAGTGTATTTTTTGTCAGTAATAATCTTCTTTTTGTATCTGTCACTTCAGTCTCTTGAAAAAAGGAGGTGGAGCTGATGAAAATGTCGGGAAACGGCGGAAACAGACTCAGCATGGGACTTTTCAGCGTGCTGACCTCATTAATATTGCTGGCAACACTTATATTTGTAAATCTCACAGCGGCAAAGCTTCCGTCTCAGTATACCGAAAAGGATATATCAGGGACGGGACTTTACAGTCTGTCTGAACAGACTAAAGAAACGGTTGGACAGATCAGCGAGGATATTGAGCTTTACTGGATAGTGCAGAGCGGAGAGGAAAACAGTGAGCTCGGAGTGCTGTTAAACCGTTACAGCAGCTTATCGCATCACATTAAGGTCACCAAGGTGGATCCTATTGTAAATCCAGGCTTTGCTGAGCAATATACCGGTGATCAGGTTAATAACAACAGTATCATTGCCGCAGGAAATAACAGAAGCAGACTCATAGATTACAGCAAGATATTTGTCAGAAACTATAATTACTTCAGTGACAGCGATGCAGAGACTGTTTTTGACGGTGAGAATCAGATAACAAGTGCTATAGATTACATAAATAATGGATACATGCCGAAGCTCTATAAGCTTACAGGCCATGGCGAAAAAACGCTCAGCTCATCTTTAGAAGAACAGATAAGCCGTGAAAACTATCAGCTTGAAAAGCTTGATCTGGTAGGACTTGACAGTGTGCCTGATGATGCTGATTGTGTAATCATAGCAGGCCCTGCAAAAGATATTACAGAAAAAGAGGCAGAATGTCTTTCCGATTATATTAAAAAGGGAGGCAGACTGCTCGTATATACCGATTATGAGCATACAGAGCTTCCTAAGCTTATGAGTCTGCTTGACGGATACGGCATTGAGGTTGAACCGGGGCTCATTCTTGAAGCAAATCAGTATATGTGCTACGGAAACTATCCGATGCAGCTTTTGCCTGTAATAGGATATCATGACATAACAATGCCGCTTGTAAAGGGAGGTTATTCAGTACTTGTACCTATGGGACACGGCCTCAAGATTCCTGAAAACAGCCCATCCGGCATTACTGTGACAGGGCTTTTGCAAACCTCGGCAGACTCCTATGCCAAGGAAGGAAAGACAAGCTCTGTTTCAAAGACAGCAGGGGATCCGGAAGGTCCGTTCTGTCTTGGTGCAGCTATAGAAGACAGAGGCAGCAAAGCTAAAATAGTATGGTATACATCCTCAGATCTTCTGAATAAAGATTATGATGAGCTTGTAAACGGCTCCAACAGCGATCTTATGCTGAATTCCTTAGGCTGGCTTTCCGGAAAAGACAGCTCAATAGCAATACATTCCAAGAAGATCTCAGGAAATAAGCTGACAGTTCCGAGCGGAGCTGCAGGACATCTGGGAATACTGCTTATTGGCATTATCCCGCTTATCTACCTTGCGGCGGGAATAGTTATAAGCATGCGCAGAAGGAAAAGATGATGAAACAGAAAAAACAGCTTATATTAATGCTTGCAGCGCTTGCTGTCAGTGCATCCGCATACGCTGCCGTAAGCATTTATACTGATAAAGATACCGGATATAGTTTAGAGACCTCAAATACGGAGGAAACTAAACTTATATCTATAGAAGCAGGTTCTGTAAATGAGCTTGAATTAAGCGGCGGAGACGGTGTTATAAAAATGCTTTCCGACGGAAACGGATGGATTTATGAGGGAAATGAAGACTTTCCTGTCATGAAGGACGCAGTAAATGAGCTTTTGTCGTCATTGCACAGCGCAAAGCTTAAGCTGGTAGAAGAAAACTGTAAGGAGCTTGGAAAATACGGCCTGGAGGATCCTGCTGTATATGCAGCTGTCAGCACTGAGGACGGCGATAGCGAACGAATAGATTTCGGGCATAAGGCAGGTACAGGCAGCGGATATTATTGCAGAAAATCAGGAAGCAATACTGTATACCTTGCAGATGAGGATATATATGCTAAGGTCAGTGCGAGACTGCTGGATTATATAAGCATGTCATCCTCAAGCAAGATAGAAAATCCTGAAGCTATGACCATAGAAAGGGCTGACGGAAGCATTTTCAGCATGACAAAGCCGGAAGATCCTGAAGAATATACCTATACGAATTATTATTCATGGTTTACCGAGACAGACAGAACGTATAAGCCGCTTGATGAAAGCTCAAGCGAAAAGCTTGCGGCAACAGTTCTAAATACTGACTGGGGCGACAAGACTGCATACGGTGCAGATCAGGAGGCTCTTGACAAGTACGGACTGAGCAATCCGTATATCAGAGCTGAGGTATCCGGAGACGATGAGAGCGCGGCACTTATTATAGGAAATAAAAATGAAGTGCAGGGCGGATATTATGCATATATTGAAGGCTCGGATATGATTTATACGATCTCCGCAAAATATGTAGAAATACTCGAAAATGCATCATATGAGAGCTTAAAGCCAAAGGATATATGCAGGATGCAGTGGGAAAGCGTGACCGCTATGGAAATAAGTGCCGAAGGCTCGACACATCGTGTTGATATAACTATAAATGACGATGGCGGTGCTTCTTCAGATATTTCCGAAAATATAGCTGAGGATGACAGTACAAATACCGAAGCTGAGACCGGTGCGGACGGCAACAGCAGTGAAGCCGGACAATATCTGTATACAGAAAACGGCAAAGAACTAAGCGGCAGTGATATGAAGAACTTTAAGCATATCATTGATATGATGATCCCTACCGGAACTGCAGACGGTGCTGCAGCAGGCGAAAATGTCCTGATGAAGATAGTTTTCCACAGAAATACCGAAAAATTCAGCGAAATGGTGATGACGATATACTCATATGATGAAAAATCAGTGAGAATAAGCTTTAACGGAGAGGAAAATCTGCTCGTCAGCAGCGCGGCTGCAGACACTTTGTCGGAACTGTACAACAATTTATTTAATTGATTAATATTCGTTAAGAAAACTCCATAAAAAATCAAGGCATACACCCTTGGGTATAAAGGAAAAATTCTTGTACCGAGGGTGTATTTTGTCGTTTTTCGATCGAAATTAATAAAAAATATGAAAAATGAGTTAGCTAAATGTACAAAAAATGATAATAAACTCTGTAAAATCTTATGTGTAGCGGAGATTGTAAGAAAATGATAAAATGCCAAATGTAAACGTTAACAATTATTAAGAAATTAATAATTACAAATAAGGGGGTAATAATGAAAAAGAGTTTACAGAAAGCTTTTGCAGTAACACTTTCAGCTACACTCGCTGTAACGATGCTCGCAGGATGCGGTGGTTCAGGTTCTGCATCCTCATCATCAGGTTCTTCATCAGGAACTGAAGCATCAGCAGATGCAGGCAAGACTGATCTTAAGGTTATCTATACTGCAGAGCCTACAAGCCTTCTGCCGGGATCAGAGGCGCAGTCAAACGGTCATATGATCCAGTGCAATATCTACGATACACTGGTTCTTGAAACAAACGGAGACCGTACAAAGCTCGTACCTGGTATCGCTGAGTCTTGGGAGTACTCAGAGGACGGAACAACGCTTACATTTACTATCAGACAGGGCGTGAAGTTCCACGACGGAACAGAGCTTACAGCTGATGACGTTGTATTCTCACTTAAGAAGGATGCTGAAGGCTCATACAATGCATCTGCAGCAGAGCTTATCGAATCTATCGAGAAGATCGATGATACACATGTAGCTGTTAAGACAAAATATGCATACAAGCCTTTCCTTGAGGTTCTTGCTATGCCTTCATTCGGTATCTACAGCCAGGCTTGGTATGAGAAGTGCGAGGCTGACGGAACAAACACAGCTCGTTCAGAGAACGGATGCGGACCTTATAAGTTTGTTGAGTGGCAGGCAGGCGATTACATCAAGCTTGAGGCATTCGAAGATTACTGGGGCGGCGCACCGACAATCAAGACTGTAACACTTAAGTACATGGCTGACGCTACAACAGCATCTCTTTCAATGGAAAGAGGCGATGCAGACTTCTTCCTCGGACTTAACACCTCTGACAGAGAGCACGTTGAAGCAGCTAAGGGAGTTACAATTCAGGACGTTCCTTCAAACGGAACACATTACCTTACATTCCAGACTAAGGACGGCTTCTTTGCAAACAAGGATGCTCGTAAGGCAGTTCAGTATTCTCTCAACCGTGAAGAGATCTTTGAAGGCGGACTTGACGGAATCGGACAGGTTTCTCCTTACATGGTAAACCCTGCACACTTCGGATATGTTGAGGATTGGGAGCCTACACCTTACGATGTAGACCAGGCTAAGTCTATTCTTGACGGCATGGGATATGACGGATCAGCTATCACATACAAGGCAGCAAACGACTCATGGTATCAGAAGCCTGCACAGGTTATCACAGAGCAGCTTCGTAAGGCAGGAATGAACGTTGACCTCCAGATCATGGAGCGTGGTGCTTGGGAAGATGATGTTGATGCAAAGGGTAACTCAGATATGTGGAACTACATGACATGGGGACAGTTCCCTGATGCTGATGCAGATATCTATATGTATCTCCACACATCAATGCAGGGCATTGACTATGCTAACGTAGGTTATGTTGGAAATGAAGAGACTGATGCTCTTCTTGACAAGGCAAGATATTCAGTTGACGATGATGAGAGACTTGATCTTTACAGACAGGTTGCTGATATTTGCGAGGAAGAGGGATGGTATTTATTCCTTATGACAGGTTCTAACGCAGCCGTTGTAAGCGATTCTCTTAAGGGCTTTGAGCCTCATGCAGCTGTATTCTACAGATTCAACAACTGGTCATTCTGATAACTGGTTGAAGATGGTAAAAAATATAACTTTCGCATAAGAAAGTGAACGAGGCTGCAAATTCACTTTGCAGCCTCGTATTTGTCGACAAATAGGAGATTTACATGTTAAAGATGGTTGTTCGTCGCCTGCTCATGCTTATTCCGGTGCTGCTGGGCGTCTCTATTATTCTTTACTCCATAATGAGCCTTACACCTGGTGATGCTGCATCGCTTATGCTTGGAAATGCAGCAACTCCGGAAGCCGTAGCTAAGCTTCGTGCGGAACTCGGACTTGACGGAGGTTTCTTTGAGCGTTATATCAGATGGCTCGGCGGAGTACTTACGGGAGATTTTGGTATCTCATATAAGACAAGAAACCCTGTATTTACAGAGGTATTCGCACGTTTCCCTAATACCTGCAAGCTTGCTTTCACAGCTATAGCTATTTCTTCAATATTCGGTATTTTATTCGGAGTACTTTCTGCAGTTAAGCAGTATTCAATAGCAGATAATATAGTAGTAGCACTTACACTTCTGCTTTCATCCGTACCTGATTTCTGGCTCGGACTTATGCTTATTCTTATTGTCAGTGTCAAATACGGACTTCTTCCTATGAGCGGAGTAGACCATTGGTACAGCTTCGTGCTTCCGGGAATAACGGCTGCTGCGGGATATCTCGCCAATACAATTCGTATGACGAGAACATCTATGCTTGACGTTATAAGATCTGACTATATAAGAACTGCAAGAGCTAAGGGATGTCCGGAGCGCACTGTTGTTTTCCAGCATGCACTCAGAAATGCCCTCCTTCCGGTCGTAACACTTATCGGTGTTAACATGGGATGGCAGCTCGGCGGTACCGTTATCACAGAGCAGGTTTATGCTATTCCTGGTATCGGAACACTTATGATCCAGTCTATCAGACAGAAGGATACACCTGTAGTTTTAGGTGCACTTGTATTCATTGCACTTCTTTCAAGCTTGATCAACCTTGCAACAGATATTCTGTATGCATACATTGATCCACGTATTAAGTCACAGTACGCAAAGGGTTAAGGAGGGGAAGTATATGAGCGATATATTAAATACATCCATGTCCGATGCAGAGCGTGCTGCAAGAAGGGCAAAATTTAAGAAAAAGAGTGAAATAGTTACTATTTGGCATCAGTTCAGAAAGAATAAGCTTGCTGTATTCGGACTTATCGTATTCATGATAATGCTTATATTAGCAATCACTGCACCGCTTCACATCAGCTATGAAGCAGACGTTGTTGAGCAGCATATCAGCGAGCGTCTTCAGGGACCGTCAGCAGCACATCTGTTCGGTACTGACGCATACGGAAGAGATATCTTTGCAAGAGTACTTTGGGGCGCACGAGTTTCAATGTTCACAGGTCTTGCCGTTATCGTTATTGCACTTGCAGGCGGAATCGCATTGGGTGCGACAGCAGGATATCTCGGAGGTAAGATCGATAACCTTATCATGAGATTTATCGATATATTCCTTGCTATACCGTTCACACTGCTTGCTATATCTATAGTTGCAACTCTCGGAAACAGCATCAGAAACCTTCTGCTTGCATTGAGTGTTGCGCTTATCCCTAAGTTTACTCGAATTATTCGTTCGTCCGTAATATCACTTAAGGGACAGGAATTCATAGAGGCGGCCAAGCTCTGCGGTGCCAACGGTCCGATCATAGTTATAAAGCATATTATTCCTAACGCACTCGGACCAATCATAGTTGAGGGTACACTTGCAGTTGCAAGAACAATTATGGATATCGCATCACTGAGCTTTATCGGATGCGGAATTCAGCCTCCAAACCCTGAGTGGGGTTCAATGCTGTCAGATGCAAAGGCTTATATGATCTCATATCCATACCTTGTATATGCACCTGGTATTGCAATCGTTATTACTGCTGCAGCTCTGACTCTGATCGGAGACGGTCTTCGTGACGCTCTTGATCCTAAGTTAAGAAACTGATGAGGAGGAGATTTAAATGGCAGAGAAATTACTTGAAATAAAGGATCTGTATGTACAGTATCATACAGATGACGCAACAGTTTGCGCCGTAAATGGTCTTGATCTTTCTATTAATAAGGGAGAAACCCTCGGACTTGTAGGAGAGACAGGTGCGGGCAAGACTACAACATGCCTTTCCATACTTAAGCTCCTTCCGGATCGTGTCGGAGAGATAACAAAGGGAAGCATTACTTATAACGGAGAAGATATCCTTGCTGCAAGTGAGGAGACCATGAGAGCTATCAGAGGTAAGGAAATATCAATGATTTTCCAGGATCCTATGAGTGCGCTCAACCCGGTATTCACAGTAGGTGATCAGATCGGTGAGGTCGTAAAGCTTCATAACCCTTCATTCAGCAATGAAGATGTTATTGACAGAGTTGAGTCTATGTTTAAGATGGTCGGACTTCCTCCTGAGAGAAGAACAGAGTATCCTCATCAGTTTTCAGGCGGAATGAAGCAGCGTATCGTTATCGCCATGGCTCTTGCTTGCGAACCGCTTCTGCTTCTTGCGGATGAGCCTACCACAGCTCTTGACGTTACGATTCAGGCACAGGTGCTCAGACTTATGAGACAGCTTAAGGAAAAGCTCCAGACAGCTATGATCCTCGTAACACATGACCTTGGTGTCGTTGCACAGACCTGCGACAAGGTTGCTATTATGTATGCAGGAGAGGCTATTGAGACCGGAACTGTTGAAGATATCTTTGATGGCGAAGACCACCATCCTTACACAGTAGGACTTTTCGGATCTATTCCTGATCTTACGGTTGAAACGGATCGACTTACTCCTATTGATGGACTTATGCCTGATCCGGCGAACCTTCCTAAGGGCTGCAAATTCAGTCCGAGATGCCCTCATTGCATGGACATATGCAAGAAGGAATCACCTCGTGCATATGAGAAGGACGGACATATTATCCGTTGCCATCTGTTCGATAATAAATAAAAGGAGTGTAGCAAATGTCAGATATATTGATAGAAACACATGGGCTTAAAAAATATTTTAAAACCCCAAGAGGAATGCTGCACGCTGTAGATAATGTTAACATTCGCATTAAGAGAGGACAGACACTCGGAGTCGTAGGAGAGTCCGGATGCGGAAAGTCAACACTCGGCAGAGTACTGCTCAGACTGCTTGAGTCAACAGAAGGCGAGATCATTTTCGACGGAAAAAATGTTGAGAAGTTCAATAAGGCAGAGCTTAAGGAATACCGTAAGGAAGCTCAGATGATATTCCAGGATCCTTATTCATCGATCAACCCTCGTCTTACAGTAAGCCAGATAATCGCAGAACCTCTTGAGCTTTTCAAGACAATACCTAACAAGCTGGACAGAGAGGACAGAGTTTACGAGCTTATGGAGACTGTAGGTCTTGCAGAGCGTTTTGTAAATTCATTCCCTCATGAGCTTGACGGCGGAAGACGTCAGAGAATCGGTGTTGCTCGTGCACTTGCACTTGATCCTAAGTTCATCGTTTGTGATGAGCCTGTATCAGCACTTGACGTATCTATTCAGGCCCAGATACTTAATCTGCTGATGGATCTTCAGGATAAGCATGGACTTACATATATGTTCATTACACATGACCTTTCAGTAGTAAAGCATATCAGTGATGAAATCGCTGTTCTTTACCTCGGTGAGTGTGTTGAGAGAGCTCCTTCAAAAGAACTCTTCGCTAACCCGGTTCATCCTTATACAAAGGCGCTGCTTAAGGCTATCCCTGTTCCGAGCATTCATCATAAGATGTCAGACAGCGATATCATCGAGGGTGAGGTAACAAGCCCAATCGAGCCTAAGCCTGGCTGCCGTTTTGCAGCAAGATGTCCTTATGCTAAGCCTGAGTGCAGTACACATCAGCTCAACCTTAAGGAAATCGAGAAGGATCACTTTGTTGCTTGTACGCTTTACGAATAAGCAAATAAGATCCGGTTGTTGATCACAGATCAAAAATAAGATAAGAGGTACTGTGTTAAGTCATCGGTTTGAAGTATTAATTCAGCAAACAGACTGCACAGTATCTCTTTTTTACGCTATAATCAGAGTGCGGCTTATAATCAACAATATTATTAAGGAAAGAAAAATATGCAGGATCAGAATTACGTAGTGGATCAGATTAGAAAATATGGTAAAAAACAGCTGTGCTCATGGGAAACCATGCAGACAGTTACGATGCTTGCGCTGATCCTGTTTTTGACAGTGCTGATAATTGAGCGCGGAGGCGTAAATGTATATATATGCATTGTTATGACCATATTTGTGGTATTGGCTCTGTTCGGCCTCTATGAGACGATTCCTGCAATTATAATGTATATGACGCCTTACAGCTCTTTAGCATTTGATAAAGAAATGACACATACTGAAAAGCTGACTGCATGTGCAGATATAGGCAAAGCGCACGTTGAGGGAAAAAGCGGCTGCTTTAAGGATATGACCTCGGGTGAGGAATATGCGCTTTTAGAGGGTAAAAGAAATGTACGCGTCATAAAATGGAGCAGCATTACAAAGGTTACAAAAACAGAATATCCGTTCAGAAAGAAGTATAAGGGTGTATATTTCCTTAACTTTATAGAAAGCTCAGGTAAAAAACATGTGCTTGAGATACATAACGGAAAAGAATATAACCCGATGAAGCAGATCGATCAGATTTATTATTATATAATGAAGAACTTCAGCGAGATCGATATAGAGATGACAGAAAGAGACAAAGAAAGAATGGAAAACAGGGATAAGCTGATTTCCGAAAAATAAACTTAAATCATCATAATAGCCGGAGGTGTATTAAAAAAAACAAGGCTTAAGCGTAGCTTAAAGTTATTGTAAGTAAAAAGAAAAAATAATTATTATTTTCGGATACATTCGGTTGAATTTCGACTGTGATTATTGTATAGTATCCATTGTGTGAGATAGTTTTATTTTTAACAAATCGGTAGTTTTTTCTACGAATCTTAGAGGGGGCGTATGTGCTATACATGCGCCTTTTTTTAATCAGAAAAACTGCGTGATATGAGAAAAACTAAGAACGGGATGCAAATAAAACAGGATTGTACATAGTTTGAAACAACACGCTATTCCGAGGTTATTATAATAACAATCGTAGAAATAACATTTTTTCTTTGGTAAAATAGCTGTGTATTTTTATATAAACGTGAGGAAATATGAACATTTTGGTTATAGATGCCAAGGGCGGCGGTATGGGGAAACAGCTTGTTTCAAATATTAAACAGAACTTTCCTGATGCGACCGTTATGGCAGTTGGTACCAATGCATCGGCAACACTTGCTATGAATAAGGCAGGAGCTGATATATCCGGAACCGGAGAGAATTCAGTCATCGTAGCCAGCAAAAAGGCAGATATTATAGTCGGACCGGTAGGAATAGTAATAGCAGATTCCATGCTTGGAGAGGTGACTAAGAATATGGCAGCTGCGGTTGGATCAAGCGGGGCAAAGCTTGTACTGATACCGTTCAATCATTGCGAAAGCGTCATCGTCGGAGTGGACAATAAAACACCTTCAGAGCTTATCGGAGATGCTATGGATGTCCTGAAGAGGATGGTGTGATGATGAAATACAGAGCGGCAGCAGCAGCATTTACAACAGCAGACGGGGTAAGACTTGCCGCAGGGTGTATATGTGAGGCACATGCATATGAGGAATGCATGGAGAGGCTCAATATGCTGAAGGATTATAAAGCTTCAGCAAAGGATCTTGTCGGAATTGATTTTGAGTTGGCAGGCACGGTATGTTCATTGTTTTACAGTGAAACCGGAAGTGACGGATCGCCGGTCATTGCGGCAGGAGCATCTGTGAGGATTATAGACGCAGAGCTTCCTTACGGAGTCACGACAGGCGGCATATTGGGAGATCCGAATGAGGAGCCGGAGTCATCCGAGGACGAAAGCGAAGAGCTTAAAGCAGGCTTTAATCTCATGACACTTTCAGGAAGTCCGGGTATAGCGGCTGACTGCGACAGAGGAAGCATAAATACAGTTTTATATCTTGTAAAGAAGCTTAAGGAACAGGGAAGGATCAAGGATGAAGCATTGCTTGATGAATTGTTCGAAAGCTTCGGCATACATACGGCACTGCTTGTTTTTGACGGCACCGGAGAAGATCAGGAGGTCTTCATGGCATCTAAGGATGAGCAGGGCACAAGAATATGGATGTAAGCGATGTAAGGCTTTCGGCTCGATGGCCCGGGCAGGCGGCTTTAATATCGTTTATATATAAAAAAAGTCAGGAGGTTGCAACTTGTCTAAGGAAATTATTGATAGGATAAAGCAGGCTGAAGCGTCAGCATCTGCCGGTCTTACCGAAGCAAGAGCAAACGCAGAAAAGCTTGTCAAAGAGGCAAAGGATGAGGCGTCAAAGCTTTACGCAGCTGAGGTTAAAAAAGCTTCAGATGCGGCAGCTGCCAAGGTTTCCGAAGCCGAGAAAGCATCTGCTTCCGAGGTAAAGGCTGCGGAAGCCAAAGCGCTCGAGGCTAAAGAGGCACTTAAAGCCCAGGCATCGGGTAAGCAGGCTGAAGCGGTAAACGAGGTCATAAATTCACTTCTGTGATAAATGACCGCATTGTTTTATGTTGAAGAAAAATTAAGAGAGGAGGGCAAAAGACATGTCTAAAGTACGAATGAAGCGTATTTTCATCTGTGGTCCAAAAGCACAGAGAAAGAGCATATTAGAGCTTCTTCAGCGTACCGGCATGGTGGAGATCAATTCCGGAGATATTCAGGATGAAGAACTCAAGACCATGGACGTAAACGCTGAACGTTCAGGATTCATGCGTGCAGCCAAGCAGGCTGAACAGGCAATTAATATCCTGGAAGAATATGCTCCCGACAAGGACAAAGGACTTTTAAGTTCCTTTGAAGGCGCGTCGGACATGGGAATGGCTTCATATAATGAACAGATCGGTCATGCAAAGGAATATCTTGAAACTGCTTCAAGGATCATCAGCATCAATAAGCAGATACTTGAAGATAAGGCAGCTATTCCTAAATGCGAGACAAATCTGGAAACATTAAGTGCATGGACAAATCTGGATATACCGCTTAACTACAGCGGTACTGCCAAATCAAGAGTCTTCATCGGATCTATAGGGGAAGAGGCCACACTTGAACAGCTTTATACCAAGTTGTATGAGGCGTTTGAGGGTGAGGAAACTCCGGATATAGATATCGAATTTATCTCAGGCTCCAAGACAATAACGGCATTCATGGTCGTATGTCATAGAGACGATGCGGATAAAGTCGAATCCGGGCTTAAAAAGATCGATTTTGTGAAGGCTCCTTCAAGCACATTGGTTCCTACGGAGGAGATACAGTCTATTAAGCAGAAAATAGCTGATTATCAGGCTGATATCACAAAATGCGGGGAAGAGATCGCCGTATATGCTTCAGAAAGAAATAATCTTAAGTTTACGGCTGATTATTACACCATGAGATCTGACAAATATGAGGTGCTCAGCAGTATACCTCAGTCAGTGAACACGTTCTTCATAAGCGGTTTCACACCGGCTAAGACAGCTGAAGGACTTACTAAAAAGCTTGAGGCATTGGATGCCGTCGTTGAGATAAGTGATCCTCTTCCGGATGATGAGATCCCTTGCGAACTTCATAACGGCTTCCTGGCAGATCCTATGGAAACTGTCGTAGATGCATATTCCTATCCGAATATCTCAGAAATCGATCCGTCAAGCATAATTGCATGCTTCTACTACATTATGTTCGGTATGATGCTCTCTGATGCGGGCTACGGACTTTTGCTGGTACTTGGCTGCGGATTTGTGCTTATGAAGGTTAAAAACCTTCAGCCGGGCATGAAGAAGATGATGAAACTTATGTTTTTCTCAGGAATCTCCACAACATTCTGGGGATTCATGTTCGGAAGCTTTTTCGGAGATGCGGTCAATGTTATTGCAACTACCTTCTTTAACAGGCCTGACATAGCGCTGAATCCTATATGGTTCAATCCGCAGGCGGAGCCTATGAGACTTCTGGTAGTAGCATTCATGATCGGTATAGTGCATCTGTTCACAGGTCTTACGATCAAGCTCTATGAGCTTATCAAGAACGGACAGGTCAAGGATGCAATCTGTGACGTTGTATTCTGGTACATGTTCATCGGAGGAGCTATAGTATATCTTCTCACAATGGATATGATAACAGGAATGCTCTCACTCAATATACATCTTAGTGCTGCGGTAGCTTCTGCGGCAAAGTGGGTGACGATACTCGGTGCACTCGGAGTAGTGCTTACAGGAGGCAGAGAGAACAAGAATTGGGGAGTACGTATTGCGTCAGGTCTCTACAGTGCATACGGCTGTACGAGCTGGCTTTCGGATATACTTTCATATTCGAGACTTCTTGCTCTCGGACTTGCTACCGGCGTTATCGCTCAGGTATTCAATAAGATGGGCTCAATGGTATGCGGTGCTGTACCGCTTCCGATAGGCATCATACTGTTTCTCGCAATTTTCGTTGTCGGACATATCCTCAACCTTTCGATAAACGTACTTGGTGCTTATGTTCATACGAACAGACTTCAGTTCGTTGAGTTCTTCGGTAAATTTTACGACGGCGGCGGAAAGAAATTCCAGCCGTTCACAGAAAATACTAAATACTATTCTGTCAAGGAGGATGTTTAATCATGGCAAACTTAGGTTTATTTTTCGCAGTATTAGGCGCTGCACTTTCAGCAGGTCTTGCAGGTTGCGGTTCAGCTATCGGAGTTGGAGTTGCAGGTCGTTCTGCATCAGGCGTAGTTACACAGGAGCCTTCAATGTTCTCTAAGGTTCTTATCCTTCAGCTTCTTCCTGGTACACAGGGTATCTACGGACTTCTTATCGCCTTCATCACACTTGCAAATATCGGTATGCTTGGCGGCGGAGCAGAGCAGATCTCTCTTCTTTCAGGTCTTATGTACTTTGCAGCATGCCTTCCAATGGCACTCGGCGGACTTATTTCAGGTATCGCACAGGGACGCTGCTCAGTTGCAGCTATCGGACTTGTTGCAAAGAGACCTGATCAGTTCGGTAAGGCTATGATCTTCCCTGCAATGGTTGAGACATATGCTATTCTTGCACTCCTTATATCTATCCTTTCAATCTTTGGTATCCCTGCAGGAATCTGATAAAACGGATATTACAGTATTGATAAAGGAAGGATATTTGAGATGAACGGACTTGATAAATTAGTCGCTCGCATATCCGGAGAATCAGATGCTCAGATAAAGGCTATTATTGATGAGGCCAATGCAAAGGCAGCAGAGATAAAGGCAGATTCTGACAAGAAGATGAAGGCTGAATGCGAGAGAATAGAAAAGAAAGCCCAGACAGAGGTTGAGACTATCGAAATGAGAAGCAAGGCCTCAGCTGAGCTTAAGACAAAGCAGATCCTTCTCACAGGTAAGCAGGAGCTTCTGAATGATACCATCGGTATGGCAAAGGAGAAGCTCAGCAGTCTTTCCGACCAGGAATATGTTGATTTTATCAAAAAGCTTTTTTCAAAGCATGTTCCTTCGGAGGATGCTGTGCTCAAGCTTAATGCAGCAGATCTCAAGAGGATCCCTCAGGATGTAATCGACGGATTTGTAAAGAGCGCAGAGGATAAAGGCGCAAAGCTTACTGTTTCTTCAGAGGCAGCAGAAATCAAAAACGGATTCGTTCTTGATTTCGGAGGCATTGAGGAGAACTGCACATTTGACGCACTTATTGATCAGAACATAGAAGAATTACAGGATAAGGTAAAATCTTTACTTTTTGCGTAACAGGAGGGCATTATGACAGGTGCATATGTAGATAAAGGCTATGTATTTGCTGTTGCGCGATTGAGATATGCCGAACTTAAACTGCTTAATAATCAGGCCATGGACCAGCTTGTATCAGCATCGGATTATGAAGATGCAGTAAAGATACTTAAAGAAAAGGGCTGGGGCGGTGACAATAACACCGAGGATGCCGAGGCGCTTCTTCAGGAGGAACGTGAAAAGCTCTGGAGCTTTGTGGATGAAATAGTTCCTGACAGATCGATATTCGATGTATTTAAGCTTCCGAACGATTACAACAACCTGAAGGCAGCACTTAAGGAATCGGTCATGGAGTATGATTATCCGGGCATTTACATCAGCGAAAGTACTGTTGACCCGGAGCTCATAAGAAATGCCATTAAGGAGAGAAATTATCAGGCACTGCCTGACGATATGATCGAAGCAGCTGAGTATGCTCATTCGACCTTCCTTAAGACGGCAGACGGACAGCTTTGCGATATCATTGTTGATAAAGCATGCCTTGATGCAATATTAAAGGCAGGAAAGGCGACAGAAAACGACTTTCTTGAAATGTATGCAGAGATAAAGGTTGCATCAACAGATATCAAGACAGCAGTAAGAGCAGCTCTCACAGGTAAGGATAAGGACTTCCTCAATATGGCACTTGCAGAGTGTGCTACAGTCGATAAAAACGGATTGGCTAACGCAGCACTCAACGGGGTGGATGCTATCGCTTCATACCTCGGCAATACGGCTTATGCCGATGCTGTATCTGAATTAAGGAAATCACCTGCAGCGTTTGAACGCTGGTGCGACAATCTGATCACAGCCAGAATGAAACCTCAGCTTTATGAGTCATTCGGACTGGGTCCGATAGCAGCATATATTTTGGCAAGAGAAAATGAGATAAAATCAGTCAGGATCATCCTCAGCGGAAAGCAGAACGGCTTTTCAAAAGAGATGATCGCGGAAAGGGTGCGTGATTGTTATGTATAAGATAGCAGTTATGGGAGACCGTGACAGCATATACGGCTTCGCGGCAGTTGGACTTCAGCCTTTCCCGATCACCGATACAGAGGAGGCTGCAGCAAAGCTTAAGAGTCTTGTGGACGGAGACTATGCGGTAATCTACATTACCGAGGAACTGGCATCAAGACTTGAGAAGGAGATAGCATATTTTTCCGAAAGAGAGCTTCCTGCTATAATCCTGATTCCGGGCGTTTCAGGCAATACCGGAAAGGGCATACAGGCAGTTAAGCGTTCTGTAGAGCGTGCCGTAGGCTCAGATATCATTTTCGGTGATGATTAATTTGTGAAAGGTAAGTATATAAACATGAGCAAAGGTGTAATTAAAAAAGTAGCCGGACCTCTGGTTGTCGCTAAGGGCATGCGCGATGCAAACATGCGAGACGTTTGCCGTGTTTCCAATAAGGAGCTTATGGGCGAGATCATCGAGATTCACGGTGATGAGGCATCTATACAGGTTTATGAAGAAACATCTGGACTCGGACCTGGAGAGCCTGTTGAATCAACAGGCGTACCAATGTCTGTTGAGCTCGGACCTGGTATCATAAGCAGTATTTACGACGGAATTCAGAGACCGCTTGAGAAGATCAAGGAAGCAACCGGTTCTAACCTTCTTCAGAGAGGTGTTAGTGTTCCTTCACTTGACAGAGACAAGAAGTGGCATTTCAATCCGACAGCTAAGGTTGGCGATGAGGTTGAATTCGGTGATATTATCGGTACAGTTCAGGAGACTGAGGTAGTACTTCATAAGATCATGGTTCCTAAGGGAGCTAACGGTAAGATCAAATCTATCACAGAGGGTGATTATACCGTTACCGAGGATATCGCTGTTATTGAGACAGAGCATGGAGATGTTAAGGTTCAGCTTATGCAGAAGTGGCCTGTTCGTACAGGTAGACCGTATAAGCAGAAGTTAAGCCCTGATATGCCTCTCGTAACAGGTCAGAGAGTTATCGATACACTCTTCCCTATCGCAAAGGGTGGTGTTGCAGCTGTTCCGGGACCTTTCGGTTCAGGTAAGACAGTCGTACAGCATCAGCTTGCAAAGTGGGCTGACGCACAGATCGTTGTATACATCGGATGCGGCGAGCGTGGAAACGAGATGACAGACGTTCTTAACGAGTTCCCTGAGCTTAAGGATCCTCGTACAGGAAAGTCACTTATGGAAAGAACAGTGCTTATCGCAAATACATCCGATATGCCTGTTGCAGCCCGTGAGGCATCTATTTATACAGGTATCACTATCGCTGAGTACTTCCGTGATATGGGATATTCAGTAGCACTTATGGCTGACTCAACATCACGTTGGGCAGAGGCTCTTCGAGAGATGTCAGGACGTCTTGAGGAAATGCCGGGTGAGGAAGGTTACCCTGCATACTTAGGCTCACGTCTTGCAGAGTTCTACGAGAGAGCAGGCCGTGTTGTATCACTCGGAAAAGAAGGCAGAGAGGGCGCTCTTTCAGTTATCGGTGCCGTTTCACCTGCCGGCGGTGATATTTCAGAGCCTGTAACACAGGCTACACTTCGTATCGTAAAGGTATTCTGGTCACTTTCAGCATCACTTGCTTACCAGAGACACTTCCCTGCGATCGATTGGCTGTCATCATATTCACTTTACATGGATAATGTAGAGCCTTACTTCAATAAGAATGTTGCAGGCGACTGGACAGAGCTCAGATCAAGACTCATGGCACTCCTTCAGGATGAGGCAGAGCTTGATGAAATCGTTAAGCTTGTAGGTATGGATGCACTTTCAGCACCTGACCGTATCAAGCTTGAGGCAGCTCGTTCAGTACGAGAGGACTACCTGCAGCAGAACGCTTTCGACGGAATCGATACATATACATCTCCTAAGAAGCAGCATACAATGATGCAGCTCGTACTGGATTACTTTGATGATGCAACAGCAGCTCTTAAGGAAGGTGCAAAGGTCAACGACCTTGTAGCACTCCCAATAAGAGAAGCTATCGGACGTTTCAAGTATGTGCCTGAGGATCAGATCGATGCTAAATACGAGGAGATCGTTAAGACATTAAAGACACAGTGTGCTGACGCAGTAGCCAGAAAGGAGGACTTCTGATGCCAAAGGAATATAGGACCATACAGGAGGTCGCAGGACCTCTGATGCTGGTAAAAGGCGTTGAGCACGTTACATATGATGAGCTCGGTGAGATCGAGCTTGCTGATGGAACAAGACGCCGCTGCAAAGTCCTTCAGATAGATGAAGGCAATGCAATGGTACAGCTCTTTGAGAATGCAACAGGTATTAACCTTGATTCCTCAAAGGTAAGATTTTTCGGAAAGAGCATGGAGCTCGGTGTATCAGAGGATATGCTCGGACGTATGTTTGACGGTCTTGGAAGACCTATAGACGGCGGTCCTGAAATCATCCCTGATGCGAGAATGGATATCAACGGACTTCCAATCAACCCTGCAGCAAGAGCATATCCGTCAGAGTTCATTCAGACAGGTGTTTCAGCTATCGACGGACTTAACACTCTTGTTCGTGGACAGAAGCTTCCGATCTTCTCATGCTCAGGACTTCCGCACGCAAACCTTGCAGCCCAGATCGCAAGACAGGCAAAGGTTCGCGGAACAACAGAGCCTTTCGCGGTTGTATTCGCAGCAATGGGTATCACATTCGAGGAAGCAAACTACTTCATGAACTCATTCAAGGAAACAGGAGCTATCGACAGAGCCGTTATGTTCCTTAACCTTGCAAATGACCCTGCAGTAGAGCGTATTTCAACTCCTCGTATGGCTCTTACAGCTGCTGAGTATCTTGCATTCGAGAAGGATATGCACGTTCTTGTAATCCTTACAGATATCACAAACTACGCAGACTCTCTTCGTGAGGTATCAGCCGCACGTAAAGAGGTTCCTGGACGTAGAGGATATCCTGGATACATGTACACTGACCTTGCTTCACTTTATGAGAGAGCAGGACGTCAGCTCGGACGTAAGGGATCTATCACCATGGTTCCTATCCTGACCATGCCTGAGGATGATAAGACTCATCCTATCCCTGACCTTACAGGATACATCACAGAGGGACAGATCATACTTAGCCGTGATCTTTACAGAAGAAGCATTCAGCCGCCTATCGATGTTCTTCCTTCACTTTCAAGACTTAAGGATAAGGGTATCGGTGAAGGTAAGACAAGAGAGGATCATGCAAATACAATGAACCAGCTCTTCGCTGCTTACTCAAGAGGTAAAGATGCTAAGGAGCTCATGGTCGTACTTGGTGAGGCAGCTCTTTCAGATATGGATAAGCTTTATGCTAAGTTCGCTGATGAGTTTGAGAAGCAGTATGTATCACAGGGCTACAACACAGATCGTTCAATAGAGGAAACTCTTGATCTCGGATGGAAGCTCCTCGGAATACTTCCTAAGTCAGAGCTCAAGCGTATCAAGGATACATTCATCGATAAGTATTATAAGCCTTACGAAGAAGCTTAAAAGAAAGGGTCGATATGGCAAAGACACAAGTTAATCCTACAAGAATGGAATTGACTCGTCTTAAGAACAAGCTGAAAACAGCACGCCGAGGCCATAAGCTTCTTAAGGATAAGCGTGATGAGCTGATGAGACAGTTCCTGATCCTTGTAAGAGAGAATAAGGATCTTCGTGAGAAAGTTGAAAAGGGCATCGCGGACTGCAACAGAAACTTCGTTATGGCAAGAGCCGGCATGAGCGCAGAGGCACTCAATGTCGCACTCATGAGCCCGAAGCAGGAGGTCTATCTTGAGGCTTCCACCAAGAACGTAATGTCTGTAGAGATACCGCAGTTCTCATATAAGACTCGTACCTCTAACACTAACGATATCTATTCATACGGCTTTGCATTCACATCATCAGATCTTGACGGTGCGGTAAAAAGTATAGCGGATCTTCTTCCGGATATGCTGCTTCTTGCTGAGCGTGAGAAGTCATGCCAGCTCATGGCTGCCGAGATCGAAAAGACAAGAAGACGTGTTAATGCACTTGAGCACGTAATGATACCGGAGACAGAGGAAAGTATCAAATTCATCAAGATGAAGCTTGATGAGAATGAGCGAAGCTCACAGATACGACTCATGAAGGTCAAGGATATGGTGCTTGAAGATGCTCACAAATATGATGATAAACCGGACGGACCTAATGTTCACAAGGTTGAGATCATTGAGGGGGCAACAGAAGAAAACTGAGTAAAACAGAATACTCAGCATAATAAAAATTAGAAATGGGTCAAGCAGACATTAAATATGTCTGCTTGGCTCTTTGAGGATTATTGTATGAAAGAAACTGCATTGGTAATAATGGCTGCCGGAATAGGTTCACGTTACGGCGCAGGAATAAAACAGCTTGCGAAGGTGGGACCGAGCGGTGAGATCATTATTGACTACAGTATACATGATGCACTTGAAGCGGGCTTCAATAAGATAGTATTCATTATCAGAAAGGATATAGAAGCGGAATTCAAGGAGGTCATAGGCAGCAGGATAGAGAAGATAGCGAAGGTTGAATATGTTTTCCAGGATCTTCATGATCTTCCTGAAGGCTACAGCCTCACAGACGGAAGAACAAAACCATGGGGCACAGCTCAGGCAGTATGGGCTGCAAGAGAGGTTATCGATTGTCCGTTTGTAGTTATCAATGCCGATGATTTTTACGGCGCAGATTCATTTAAGACTATGCATAAATATCTTGTAGAAGAGATGAGTGATTCAAATAATGAATTTGATTATTGCATGGCCGGTTATATTTTAGGAAATACACTCAGCGAGAGCGGCACTGTTGCAAGAGGCGTTTGCAGACAGAATGAAGACGGCGAGCTGCTTTCCGTTACAGAGACCTATCATATCGGAAGACGTAAAAATGGTCTGGTAATGGGAGAAAATGCAGAAGGAGAAGAAAGAGAGCTTGATCCTGAGTCACTCGTATCCATGAATATGTGGGGACTTAAGGAAAATATCATCAAGGTACTCGGAGACGGATTCCCTGCATTTCTTGACAGCCTCAGTGCTGATGATATAAAATCGGAATATCTTCTTCCTATAGTTATTGACGGACTTATCAAGTCGGGAAAGGCATCGGTAAAGGTGCTTCCTATTCATGATAAGTGGTACGGCGTAACCTATCAGGAGGATAAAAAATACATTTCTGATGCTATAGCAAAAATGGTAGCAGACGGTATCTACGGGGAGAAACTTTTTGGCTGATACGAGAATGAGCCGTGAAGCTAATAAGCAGAGGCTTAAGCAAAACGTAATAAGCAGAAATGATGATATGGGGGAAGGAAAAAGACATCCTTCCCTCTTAGTGTATGTAATAACAGCATTCAGTATCGCCGCATTTATTTACGGCGCATATTATTACACGACATGCACTATGAGAAGCGATTATTCTGTTTCGTGGCAGGTAAATGATAAAACCGAAGATGGTGAGATCGAGACATTCAGAGGATTCAAGGAATTTGCCGGCGGCATAATTAAGTACACAAAAGACGGAGCCGAGTACGTTGATAAAAAAGGCAGTGTCGTATGGGAAAGAAGCTATCAGCTTAATGCGCCTATCATAGATACAGGCGATGAATATGCAGTGATAGCGGATCAGGGGGCAACGTCTATATATATTTTCAATAATTCAGAGGTGACCGGAGTCAGCGAAACAATCCTTCCTATATCACTTGTCAAGATATCGGATACAGGCATAGTCTATGCGGTGCTTAATGATTCCGATGCAGAATATATAACTGCATTCAGACCGGACGGAAGTGCCATAGATTTATCAGTTAAATCAATAGTAAAGGGAGACGGCTATCCGTTCGATATTGATACTTCATCTGACGGAACGGAGCTTATAACCTCGTACGCAGGAATAGAAGGCGGAAAAATTGCAAATAGTGTTGTGTTCAGAAATTTCGGTTCGGTAGGCCAGAATGCTGATGCAAGACGAGTGGTCGGCGGCTTCAAGGATGAATTTGCAGGACACATGACAGGCCGAGTGCATTTTTCCACCAATGAATACAGTCAGGCATTTTATGACGGAGGCATTGTATTTTTCTCCACAAAGGTGCTTAACTCACCTGAGGTACTAAAAAATGTTGTATTTGACAGGAAGATGCTTGCCATTGCATATAATGACAAAATGACGGCAGTGCTTCTTGATAACGGACAGCCGGTAAGCGACGGCAATGCTGAGGACAAGACTTCGGAGAATGCTTCAGGCAGCTCAAAGAGCGGTAAGGAAGGCACTGATAAGGAAAATACAGAAGCTAAAAATAAAGATGCCGGAAATAAAGAAGACAAAAAAATCAAGAACGATAAAAAAGCAGATGCCTCAGATAAAAAAGAGATAAGCACCGAGGATAAGAGCCAAGCACCTTATACCTTGCTTATCTTTGATAATGCCGGTAACCAGACAGGCTCAGCCGATATAGATATAAGCTATAAGGATATCTGCATCAGCAAAAATACTGTCATAGTCTATGGTTCAAAGGATATTAGAGCATACAGCGCAAAGGGAACGTTAAGAGGAGATCTGAGCTTTGAGGACGGCGAAATATCCAAGATAACGGGATCAGATAAGAACGGAATGTTCTACGCAGTCACCTCAAATGCAATCATGCAGATAAGATATTAAGAGCTTAGGCAGCAGTTAGAATGTTAAGATATAGGCTGATATACAAATAAGTATAACGGCTAATATAAAGTTAGGCTTTAACTTTATAACAAGCTGAAAATGTTTAAATAAAAGCAGGACATGCAGCATAGTATGCGGCACAAATGTCCTGCTTTAAATAACTTCTTTTTTGGTAATAGAAGGCGGATTCCATTCTGCAAGAAAAATGGAAAATGTTATTCGGCAAGAGAAAGGGAAAATGTGAACTCTGTGCCAACGCCCTCGGTAGATACTACGTCGATAGTTTCGTTGTGTGCCTGAATGATTTCTCGAACTATGCTAAGGCCGAGACCGGTACCGCTCTTATCCTTTCCTCTTGAGGTGTCTGACTTATAAAATCTGTCCCATATCTTTTTGATAGACTGTTTTGGTATGCCTATACCAGAATCTCTTATAGAAACAAATACCTTTCGCTGTCTGACCGTTGTGCGGATCGCAATGGTCTGTCCCGGATCAGAAAATTTAATGGCATTATCTATAAGATTATAGAGCACCTGTTTGATTTTATCCTCATCGGCCATAACCATCTCGGAAGTATCTTCAAAGGTAAGGCTGAAGGTTATATTTTTGCGGCTGCATGCATTTTCATTTGCATTGCAAACATCCCTTATAGTGCTGTTAATGTCAAATTTCGCAAGCTTAAGGTTGTTTTTCATTTCCATAGAACCGAGCGAAATCATACCCTCAGTGAGCTTTGAAAGGCGTTCGGTCTCAGAAATGACACGGCGAAGATACTTGTCTTGAAGCTCATAAGGTATAGTTCCGTCAAGTATGGCTTCAAGATAGCCCTTGATGCTTGTAAGTGGTGATCTGAAATCATGCGAAACATTTGAAATAAAATCTCGCTGGCTTTTTTCCGAATTATTAAGCTCAGAGGCCATGTAGTTCAATGTATCTCCGAGATAGCTGACCTCATCGCGGGTGTTTTTCATAACTATCTTGTAGTCGAGATTTCCGGCAGCATATTCCTTGGCACCTGCGGTTATTGCCTTAAGCGGCTTATAAACGTAAATATTAAATACTACAAGTATAAGCAGTGACAGAACGAAGATAACAGCGGCAGTTATATAAACTATATTGAGAATTTCATTAGTCGATGAGACAACAGCCAACATAGGGTAGTGGATAACGATATAGCCGATGGTTTCATAATTATGGTTGATAGGTGCCATAACGGAAAGCATATCGTCGGAAAACATGTTGTAATAATGACCGATCTGATAGACGGAGGCATTTTCAGCAGAATCAAAGCCCGGAATGGATCGATCATTCAGGCTGCCGTTCTGAGAGTCAAGAAAGATGCGTCCGTCAGGGTCAACTATCCATATTCTGGCATTTAAGAAGCTTGCCACAAGACGGGTGTCATTCTGAGTGTCATCATAAACATCAGAATAATAATATCCGCCGTCCTCGTAGGTGGAGGCCATGAGCACGGCTTCATCATAGAATTTGTCCGCATTTTGCTTTACAAGGTAATTGTAGGTCATTTTCTGTGAAAAAAGTGCAACTGCTATAAAACCTACAAGACCGAAAAGCAGGTAGCCTATAATAAATTTCGAATAAAGTGATCTTGACATAATATTTGTTTAATTTTGCCGATTTTCGTTTAAAAATGGGTATAATATCCGTATATGTACATACGATGTTAATAAAGCTCTGATAAAATATCAGCAGTCATATAATTATAACAAAAACATATACATTATTATATGCCTTACAGACGTATACGGGTAAAGAAAAAATGCAGGATAATAAAGAAAAAAATCAGGATGTAAATCAGGAAATGAATACTGCCGGTAAAGAAAATGAGAAAAAGGCGGATAATATCAAGAACCTGATAACAGAGACTGTAACAGGAAGAAAAATGACGCCGGACAGGATATTAAGGGCAGCAGGAGCGGCGGCTGTCTGCGGAGCAGCTTTCGGGCTCGCCGCGGCGCTTACCTTCTGCGGAATTAATGCTGTCAGTAAAATGGTAGAAAGAAATAATGGTATAAACGGATCTGAAACATTATCAGAGCTTGAGAGCAGTGAAATGGGAAACGGCGATAATGAGCAGGGAGATGGCGGAACTTTGTCTTCAGGAGAAGTAACCAATTCCGATGGCACTGGAACATCCGCAGGAAGCGAAGGTGCTTCAGGAACCGATATACAAGCAGGTGTGCAGACCGGTACTGAGGCAGGCATACAAACGGGAACTGATCAAAACACGGGAGACTCCGTAAGCGCTGCCGGTAATAACAACGGAAACGGCTCAAACAGTGATAAAAGAGATGATCTTAGTTATTTAAATGCATACGATGATGTCATGAAGCTAAGAGAGAACGTTGTCAAAGAAACCGCAAAATATATAGTAAGCGTCAGCGCAACATCCACCGGAACAACCTGGTTTGACAGCATTGCTTCAAGCACAAAAACCTATGCAGGAGTCATTATCAGCGTCGGAGAGGACGAGATCCTTATTCTTACTTCAGCAAAGGCAGCAGAATCCGAAAGTCTGAGGGTGAGCTTTGAAAACAGCGTTACTGTCGATGCTTATGTCAAGCAAAGATCCGAGGCAGATGACCTTGCGGTGCTGGCAGTTTCTGCAAAAAACGGCATAGAGGAAAGCATGCTTCGTGACATGGAAAGCATTGAGTTTGCAAATGTAAGAAATATAAAAACCGGTGAGCCTGTAATAGCAGTGGGAGCTCCGCTCGGTGTTATCGGATCATATGCTTTCGGTGATGTAAGCTATATTAACAAGGATGAAGCTGGATTTGATGTGGAGCAGGAAGTCTTTTATACAGATATGAATGTCAGCGCAGATAACGGAACCTTTGTGGTAGATTGCGAAGGAAGATTTTTGGGCGTAGCTTCTCCGGACAGCGGAAGTATAGTAACTAATATCGGCATCAGCAGAATAATCAGCTGCTCTTCATTGCTTGGCACCATAAATTATTTAAAGCAGGGTAAAGGAATAGCATATGCGGGCATAAAAGGCTCAGCGGTCAATTTTGATATGCGCTACAGCGGAATTCCTGACGGAGTTTATGTGACAGATGTTAAGCGTGACAGTGCGGCATATAATGCCGGAATCATGCGCGGAGACATTATCAGTGAAATAGATGAGCAGGAAGTTCTCAGCATGGATGCGCTTACAAGAGCAATCAGAAAATATGCGCCCGGCGACACTATTGATATAACTGCAAGGCGTTCGGGCTCTAACGGAAACTATAAGACGATACATTTTAAAGCAGTGCTCGGAGAACGCTGATAAAAGCATTGCTTTGGTCAAGGAACGTATATTGTAAACAGAAATATTTAGGGGCGAGATGGATATAAAAAAGAACGAGGAATTTGAAATAGAGATAAGCGATATGTCCGATGACGGCAGCGGAATCGGCAAAACTGACGGGTTCACATGGTTCGTAAAGGATGCTGTTATAGGAGACAGGGTCGTGGCAGCAGCCATGAAGCTTAAGAAAAACTACGGCTTTGCAAGACTGGTTCGAGTCCTAAAGCCTTCGGAGAAACGATGCGTACCGCCATGTCCTGTTGCAAAGGCCTGCGGCGGATGTCAGCTGCAGCAGCTTCGTTATGAAGCACAGCTTGAATTTAAGGAAAAAAAGGTTCTGAACGATTTAAGAAGAATAGGCGGCTTTGACATTGACAGAATTGAACCTATCATAGCAATGGATGAACCGTTCAGATACCGCAATAAGGCGGTGTATCCGATAGGAAAGGATCGCAGCGGTCGAATTATAGCAGGCTTTTATGCAGGCAGAACGCACAGCATTATAGAATGCGAGGACTGTCTTTTAGGTTATACGGATAATAAGGCAGTTTTGGATGCGGTCATTGCATTTATGGAGCGGGAGCACATAGAGCCTTATGATGAAAAAAGCGGCAGAGGCATTGTCAGACATGTTCTCATAAGGAAGGGGCATAATACCGGAGAGGTCATGGTCTGCATCGTTATAAATGCCGACGACCTTAAAAGTAAGGATAAGCTCTGTGAGTGCCTGAAGGCTTCGATTCCGGGGCTCAAGTCCTTTACACTTTGCGTGAATAAGAAGAATACCAATGTTATAATGGGAGACCGTATTATCAATGTTTTCGGTCCAGGATATATAGAGGATGTGATCCGTGAAAAGGAGCGTGAGGTAAGGTTTAGGATATCTCCGCTTTCATTCTTTCAGGTAAATTCTGTGCAGATGGAAAAGCTCTATGGTACAGCACTTGAATTTGCTGATCTTACCGGAAATGAAAATGTATGGGATCTTTACTGCGGAGTCGGAACTATTTCTCTTTTCTTAGCGGGGCATGCAAAAAAGGTCTACGGCGTCGAGATAATTCATGCAGCTATCGAAAATGCAAAGGAAAATGCCGTACTTAACGGCATAGAGAATGCGGAATTTTTTGTAGGCAAGGCCGAAGAGGTCCTGCCTGAGTGGTATGAGAGGGAATACAAAAAATCGGTCAAAGAGGCGGCTGAAAATGTCGAACTTTCAGGTTCGGAAGCTGCCGCATTAAGCGTGCATGAGGCAGAAAGCGGAAGGATCGATGTCATTGTTGTAGATCCGCCAAGAAAGGGCTGCGATGAAATGTGCCTTAAAACAATGGTCAGCATTGCACCTAAGCGCATCGTTTACGTTTCCTGCGATCCGGCCACACTTGCAAGAGACCTTAAGTATCTGTGTGCAAACGGCTATAGCCTTGACAGAGTGAGACCGTGCGACATGTTCCCGCATACGGAGCATATTGAAACAGTCGTTCTATTAATGGCTAAAAATAAGGCTTTTAGCGGTTTATAGAGGTTAAAAAGTGTGGTCTTGTCCACATTATGACCACATTAGAAAAATTGTCCACAAACTTTGTGGACAGAAATATTTTTTTGTGGACATGAAAAAAGGCGCTCATCACAGAGCGCCTTTAAATAAGTTTTCGATTTGTTCATTTGCTTCACTTGTCATTTCCTCAATCTCATGCGTGTAGTATTCCAAAGTCGTTGATATGCTGTCATGTCCAAGTCGTCTTTGTAATATTACCGGGTTGACTTTTTCTTTAACAAGCATTGTCGCATGTGTATGACGCAGTGAATGAAAATCAAATTCTTTAGTTATATTGCCATGTATAAGCCTTGCGGCATATTTAAATGAGTCGGTGCTTGTATATTCTCCATTCTCTTTAACAAATACCAAATCAGCCGTTTCAAGGTCGATAGGAAGCGAATTAGACACCGGAAGTATTCTGTATATGGTCTTGCCTTTTTCGTCCGTCTCAGGCTTAAAATAATGCGTTGTATAGTATTCTCCGTATTTTTCTTTGTTGGCGTCCTGCCATGCTTTATAATCCCTCAAAACACTTACAAGATCATCGTCAATGTAAATGGTCCTATAAGCGGCGTGTGTCTTTGGGCTTTGTGTGTACCAATCAGATTTTATAACCTTTTTCCCTTTTATTTCAGCAACTTTTCGCATATCCGCGCCGAAATTACGTTTTATGATCTGCCTACTTACACATATCGTCTTATTCTCAAAATCTATATCATTCCATGTAAGCCCGAATACCTCACCGATACGCATTCCGGTGTGATATCCAATCATTACGGCTACCTTAAAATACGGCTTTGTTTCGAGTAAATCAAGTATCGCTTTGTACGTCTCAGGGTAAATGTAATAATGACCTTTATCTGATTTACGCTCGAACTTTGGTAGCTTTACTTTATCGCAGGGGTTTCTGTCAATGTAATTAAGCGTTATTTCTGCATAATTCATCGCAGATGATAAGCATGACAAATAGCCGGAAACTGTATGCCTTGAATAGCCGTCTGATTTTAAATCAAGTACCCACTTGTGTATAGTGGCTGTTGTTAATGCTTGGAGCTTGTACGCGCCGAATCGTGGCTTTAAATGCTTATTTATGGCGTAATAGTAGTTATCTACAGTAGACACTTTATTTTCAATCACACAGACATTGAAAAACCAATAATCAAGGTAGTCAGATACGCTTATATCAACATCATTGATAATCACACCTGTTTGTGTGTAGTTCCGGAAACGTTCGGCTCCAGCTTTAATTGCTTCTGCTTTTGTCCTGAATCCACCTTTAGATAATTGCTGCCTTTTTCCGTCAATCTTGCCTACATCAAATCTATATTCCCAACCATTACTACGCTTTCTATACGTCACATTTGCCATGTGACATCAGCTCCTTTCATTGTATAAATATACTGGATTTTAAATAAATATAATTGTTACACGTGTTACATCTTATTTTTAAGACGTGTAACACGTTAAAAGCCTTATTTTAAGCCGTTTTCAGAGATTTGTTACACGTGTTACACCTTATTACTATATATTTATTTAATTACATTACTATATATTTCATTAGTACATATTTTATTAATTTTAAAAATTACAGTAATGTTGTTATTCAATATACAGCATAAAGAGGTGTAACAGTGTAACACGTGTAACACACAGCTCTAAAAGCCTTATTTTAAGCCATTTTTAAGTGTTACACCTCTCAATTTTCACCTGTAACACACGTGTAACAGGTGTAACACTATGTATTTTCATTATCTTTGACACTAAGCTTGTATATTTTTAATGCTTGGTCGATGCAGTTTTTAATTAGCTGCTTAGCATCATCACTTATGTTGTCAAAATCGTTCGGTAATTCCTTGACGTATTCCAGCAAAGCTGGGAAGTCATGATCCTCATCGTATTTTTCTGTGATTTTTCCCACTAAGTCGTTTTGGTACAGATAATCAGGATCTGAGTCTAATATTTTTGCTAATACTTTCGCAGTCTCAACGGTTGGTTCAAACCGTCCTGTTTCGTAAGACTGATATGTTGTACGGACAATGTTTATTCCGTATGGTGCTAACTTGTCACAAACTTCTTGCTGTGTAAGTCCTGCATTCTTACGAACAAGCTTTAACCTATTTGGTGAAAATTTCATTTTCAGAACCTCCTTTTTTCTTGGTGACTTCATTATATGCCATTAAAAATGACATGTCAATAAAAATGTTACTAAAAATCATGCTCCGGGCTATAGCAATATGACAAAGTGTGACAAAATTAAATAAAAAGCTTGATATGTCATTTCAAAACGCATATAATGCCCATATGCGAAAGGAGGGAAAAATGAACAAGGTACGAGAATACCGTAAGTCAAAAGGACTTACTCAAGCAAAGTTAGCAGAAGCGGCAGGAATAAAAAGAACCGCAATAACGGCACTTGAAATAGGTCAATATGAGCTGACCGTCAAAAATGCAAAGCTCATAGCCAACGCATTGGGCATTGATTGGTGGCATCTTTTTGACTAAAAATGTCACTACAACAAACAAAAAAAGAAAGGAGATGCAAAATGCTACTTACAATCAAAGAAGCATCAGAGCAGCTACACGTAAACCCAAACTATGTGTACAAGCTAATACGACTTGGGTTTCTCCCAGCATTGAAGCTTGGCAGCTTGAAAATCAGACCGGAAGCGTTAGACGAATTTTTAAAGACCTATGAGGGGCAGGACGTTGACGCACTGATAATACAAAAAGAGGTCGGATGATGAATTATTTAAAAATACAGCAGCACATCTTAAAACTTAGAATGCAGAATAAGCCGGAAAAACTTAAATGGTCCGAAAACGATGATTATACGATTATCGTAGCTACCCGCTGGATAGCATATATACCGAAAGAGTTTTGTTTTCTGGATGCAGAAAAACTTTGCGGCACTGAAAAAATTAATGTGGCTGAATTTACAAAATTTCAATATACAGAAGCTTTTAAAAAGTCAAATATGACCGTTGAACATCAGGGATCAAAATTAGTGATATTTGAGCATGAGGATACAAAAGTATATATCAACGAGAAATATTTAAAGCTGTTTGACACGCCTAATGCGGAATATTGCGGTAGGAATCACAAATCACCTATATGCATTCTCGAAGATGGAAATTTGATAGGTTTCGTTCTCCCAGTGAATTACAAAGGGGGTGATTAAAACGAAGTTATACGAACATCAGATAGAAGCTTTAAAGCTTACTAAAGGCTTTAACCGTGTTGCGTATTACTACGACTGACATGGGACTTGGAAAAACCTATATCGGATCTGAAAAGCTCATATCTTTCGGTCGGTGTGTCAATCTTGTTATCTGCCAAAAGTCCAAAATAGAGGACTGGATACAGCACTTTGAAAACAATTATCCCGGTGTGGTAGTGCGGGATCTCACGAACAAAGCAGAGTTTGAATTATTTCTTTCAGACACAGAGGAACTAAAGAAATTCAGCATAGGAATTATTAACTATGAACTTGCTTGGCGCAGACCGGAGCTTTTAAAACTTGTTGATTTTACGCTTATGCTTGATGAGTCATCACTCATTCAGAATGCTACAGCAAAACAGACAAAGTTTGTTTTAAAGCTGCATCCTGCAAATGTGATTTTACTAAGCGGTACACCGTGCAGCGGTAAGTACGAAAATCTGTGGACACAGGGAAAGCTGTTAGGTTGGGATATATCGCAGAAGCTATATCTTGATACTTACGTTAATAGGCACTTAATGGACGTAGGCAATGCCAAAGTATGGATAGTTGATAAAACTAAACCGTATAAACACGTAGACAGATTAAAGCGGAAGTTAAGAGAACACGGAGCCATATTTAAACGTACCGACGAATGTTTCAGCCTGCCGGAACAGATATTTACAGACATTACGGTAAACGTAACAAAAGAGTACAGAGAGTTTATGAAAACCTCAATCACTTACGTTGAAGATACCGAGTTTGTAGGAGATACCACACTTACAAAGATACTTTATGCAAGAATGCTGTGCGGAGCGCATAACAAAAATAAGCTGTCAGCACTTAAAGACTTGATACAGTCCACAAATGACAGACTTATTATTTTTTACGCCTTTAATGCTGATTTTGACGCTATAAAGCAGCTTTGTGTGAAGCTTGATAGACCGATATCGGTTGTTAATGGCAGACAGAGAGATTTGACAGCATACGAGCAGGAAGAAAACTCTATTACGCTTTGTCAGTATCAGGCAGGAGCAAAAGGACTTAATTTACAGCTATCAAACAAAATCGTGTACTTTGATCCAACTGTTAAATGCGAGGACTACATGCAGAGCCAAAAGAGAACGCACAGAATAGGTCAGGAACGTACTTGTATGTATTACAGGCTAATCTGTAGGGACTCAATCGAAAAAGCCGTTTACAGTGCCTTAGAACGCGGCACAGACTATACAGAGAGGTTATTTGAGAAATGACACTTTTTAAAATCGCATGGTTAATGCTCATCATATTCGGCTGTATGTTGGATACGGCTTCAAATATACCGCTTTTCATGGTGATTGTATCAGTCGCATATATAGCCGTTTATATGGTGCTTAATAAAAATAAGCTTCACAAAATGGGGTATATGTGATGAGTGCAGGACCGGAAAAGCAGTTTGAAAATAAAATAAAAAAATTTCTCGATAGTAAAGGCTGTTGGTACGTCAAGTATTTCGCAAATGCTTTTACACGGAAAGGAATCCCCGACATATTGGTTTGTGTCAACGGAAGATTCTTAGCTATCGAGGTGAAAGCAGACAGGGGTAAACCCTCGGAGCTACAGCTTTATGAACGAGACAAAATAATTGAAGCGGGTGGGATAGCTATGATACTGCATCCCAACGGCTTTGAAGCATTCAAATTATTAGTGGAGGATCTGCTTAATGAATGAAATTAAAGAAAAAATAATCAAGGCATTAACCGAAACATGCCGAGAGGGTATTGAGGACTTGATAGCCTATTTGGTTGCTATTGGCTTCTTTGAAGCCCCGGCATCGAGTGCCAATCACTTACATTGTGAAGGTGGACTTGCCGAACATTCATACAACGTATTTAAACATGCCCACAATATAGCATTGGCACTCATGCCCGATGCCCAGTACAAGGAGTTGCAGGACTCAATAACCATAGCTGCATTACTGCATGATGTGGGTAAATGCGGGGATCATGGTCGAAAGATGTATGTTGAAAATATCCTTAAAAGCGGTAAGGCATCGGATGCAAAGCCATATAAGAGAAATCCCGATTTACTGCCTATAGATCATGCTACAAGGTCATTATGCATCATTAACAGGTTCATTGACCTAACAGAGCAAGAGGAGTTTGCTATAAGGTTTCACGATGGACTTTATGAGTCCGCTAATTATGCATTAAAGGGAGCTGAGACACCTTTATATATAACAATTCACACGGCTGATTTATGGGCAAGCCATATCACAGAAAAGGAGTAAGCACATGGCAGAAAAAGTCGTAAATGGGTTTGAAAACTATACAGTAGATGAGCAAGGAAATATTTACAGTATTTGTTCAAAAAAGTATTTGAAACCGAGTCGTAATAAGAACGGGTATATGATGGTTGAGTTATTCAATGAAAAAGAGGGAAAAAATAAGCTTGTTCATAGGGTTGTTGCCGAAGCTTTTATACCAAATCCAAACAATTATCCACAGGTAAACCATAAGGATGAAAATAAATTGAATAATAATGTCACTAACCTTGAATGGTGTACAGCGAAATACAACATGAATTATGGGAAAGCAGCAAAAACAAGGCATTCCAAAATTGATTATTCAAAACAGATTTATAAAGATTCTATGAAAAAAGCATATGACGTTTTGAAAAAATCTGTAATACAATGTGATCCTTTTGGAAATGTCATTAATAAATTTAAATCCATTACCGAAGCAAGTAAAAATACAAATATTTCGAGAACGAATATAGGACGGTCCGCCAACGGAAAAAGAAAAACAGCAGGCGGTTTTATTTGGAAATTTATGTAAGAAAGGAAAGTTTACGTTATGGCTGAAAAAGTACTTTTACAGGGAGAGAGTGGAACGGGAAAGACGTTCTCCATGCACAACATGAATCCAAACACAACGGTTATTGTATCGCCGGAAAAGCGCCGTTTACCATTCAGAACACAGTTTAATATGCTGTACGGCGAGACGGACTCAAAGAAAATCATACGTTTCATGAAAGACAGCGTGAAGCAGGGCGCTAAGTCGATTATTATTGATGATTTTCAGTATATCCTTGCTATCCCATATATGAACAGGATACACGAAAGCGGTTGGGATAAGTATAACGACTTTGGTGGTAATTACTTTGATATTCTCGACGCTTGCAAAGAGCTTCCAGACGATGTGATCGTGTACTTTATGACACATACAGAGACACTTGAGGACGGAATAACAAGAACAAAGCTTATCGGAAAGTTGTTAAGAGAAAAGATAACCGTTGAGGGACTTTTTACCATCGTATTAAGAACTTTGGTAGCAGACGGCAAATATTACTTTGCTACACAGAATAACGGCAAGGATACCACAAAAAGCCCGGAAGAAATGTTTAGCACATATGCTATTGATAATGATTTAGCTTATGTCGATGAGAAAATCAGAAACTATTACCACATGGACGGCGCTAAGAGTGATGAGGATATGTCAAAGGCAGATGAAGAAGCCGCCGCACCGGAAGTAGAAAAGCCACAGGCGAGAACAAGAAAAACACGCACTGCTACAGAGGACAATAAAACAGAGGACCGCCGCAGACGTACTAAGGTAGACGATAAGCCGTCAGAAGAAACTGAGGATAAATCAGACGCTGAGGACTCAAAGGGTGAGGACGAGACACCGCCGAGACGCCGAAGAAACCGATTTACGGAAGCTATGGAGCAGGCTAAAGCCGTTGCGGAAGATGAGCGTGATGAAATAACGGAGACTGTGGACGAAATAGCAGGGAACCGTGAAGAAGTGCCATTTGAGGAAGTAATGGACGCTGTAGATAAAAAGAGACGTAGGAGAACGAGAAATGATTGATATATACAAGATACTTGAAGCTGAAATGACAAACGAAAATACGGCAGTTAAAAAAGTTGCTAACGAAATAAAAGAATTATATTCAGAACTGATAAAGGCCGGATTTTCTGAAAGTCAGTCATTTCAGCTAATAATAGCAATTTTAAAGTAAGGAAAGGGTAAACAAATGAGCATTTATGACGCATGGAAAAAATCAGTAAGCGAGGACGAAATCAAAAAGGCAGAAAAAGCTGCTGCCGAAGCTAAGGAAAATGAGTTTCAGGAAGTACCCGCAGGTGAGTATGACGTGGTACTTAATAAGCTTGAGCTTAAAGACTCATCTTTCGATGATAGTAAGCAGATATGGATCAATTTAAAGGTTATTGAGGGCGAATATAAGGGTTCTACAATCAATTATAACGGTGTATTTAGGGATAACTTCTCTAAGGGCTTTAATCCAACCTCAAAGCTTTTAGCAGCATTATCTGAGGAGCCGGAAGCGGAGCCTATTATACAGACCGTTCTTAGAAATGAGGACTATGACGCGGTAGAGGATCTGCTTGCGGACATCAAGGAAGCCACAGACGGCTTAGGTTATGGTATTAAGTACGATGTGAAGTACAGCGGAAAGAATGCAAATAATAACAATCAGCCGTATAAGAATATCTATATCACAGTTAATGACGTTTTCGATGTGTAAAAATTTTCCGCATAAATGTTATTTTAAATGACGTTTATGCGGAAATGCAACAGAGGAGGTCAAAGCTTGTTATCAGTTATAAACATAGCACTTATATGCATCATTGTTTTATTAGGTTTAGTTATAAAAGAAATTGATATCAAAACAATGGTGGTGATTTGTGTATTAATGGTAATTTTAAACTCTATAAATAAAATTTATGAGGTACTTATCAATGTGTTGTGCTGATTGCAAATATGTTGAGTTTGATGCATTTTTCGGCATATATAAGTGCATCAAAGGTCATGGCTGTATGGATATAGTAACGTCAATGGAAGCGTGTTGCGATGAGTATGAGGGATATAAAAAGCATTCTGAAAAAATACAGACTTAAAAAAGGTATGTCACAGCAACGATTAGCCGACTTGTTGGAAGTAAACAGAGTGGTTATTGCTAAGTGGGAAAGCGGAGATACACGTATACCCGTTGAAATGGCAGACAAAGCACTTTCAATTCTTGGGGTTTCGCTCCGAATAGGGGCGGATCCTGAGAATTGGAAAACAGAAAGGTTGTGAGTAAGTGGTTTTTCTCGATTATGAGGTATTTGAATATGATTGGTTAGTAGTATTCATAGAGCCGGATAAACAGCAAAAAACGGTCATTGTAAATGATGAGAAAAAGCTCAAACGGTTCTATGAAAAGCGAAAAAAAGATATCTGGATAGGCTACAACATTAAAGGATATGACCAATTCATACAAAAAGGCATCTTGTGCGGTTTCAATCCAAAAAAGATAAATGACTTTATCATTGTCGAGGGTAACAGCGGATACAGCTATTCAAAACTATTAAATGATATACCGATGATTTTTTACGATGTTATGCCCGCAGACGGCAAGAGCTTAAAACAGCTTGAGGGATTTTTGGGTAATAGTATCGAGGAATCGGAAATTGATTTTAATATCAAAAGGAAGCTTACACCGGAGGAAATAGAAAAAACAATCAAGTATTGTACCCATGATGTGGAGCAAACTATAGCAGTATTTTTGGAGACGTTCAACGACTTTGAAGCAGCTATGGGGCTTATAGAAATGTTCCCGGAATCGTTATCAATCTATGATTTAAAGCTAACTAAAGCTCAAATGACGGCGAAAATCCTTGAATGTGAGAGAGTATCACGTGACGATGAATTTGACATAAAGATACTTGACTGCATAAGGATAGAAAAATACAAAGCTGCCGTAGAGTTCTTTTTAAATCCAGAAAACCATTGGTACAAGCGAGGAACAAAGAAAAATGACTTTACTTTGCTTATAGCAGGACTCGAACATTTATTAGGTTGGGGTGGTATACATGCAGGTAAAAAGATGTACCAACTTAACGCTAAAAAAGCGGGACGGCTTATATTACATGTCGATGTTGAGTCATTTTATCCGCGTCTTATGATTTTTCACGGTCTGCTCACAAGAAATTGTAAACGACCAGAGAAATTTAAAATGATTTTTGAGAAACGACTTGCACTCAAACATGCCGGGAAGAAAAAAGAACAGGCTCCGCTGAAAATCGTTATCAATGGTGGTTACGGTATATCTAAGGATAAGTTTTCTAAGGCTTATGATCCGCGTAATGCCAACCTTGTATGTATCAACGGTCAGTTGCTACTTATAGACCTCATAGAGCATCTTGAAGTCGTACCGGGATTTGAGCTTATACAGTCAAATACAGACGGTCTTATTATTTCTATTCCGGACACGGACGAAGCTTTCAACATGGTTGATGATATCTGCTATGAATGGGAAACACGCTGCAATATGAAGCTCGGATTTGATGAGATATCAGAAATTTACGAAAAGGACGTAAATAACTATGTGTTCCGTTTTGCAGACGGAAAGCTTGAGCGTAAAGGAAAATACGTTAAAGAAAAGACAGTTATTGACAATGATTTGCCTATAGTCACAAAAGCTGTAGTTGATTATCTTATGGAAAAAATACCAGTTGAACAGACAATAGGCGGCTGTAATGATATGCACGAGTTCCAAATGGTCAAAAAGATTACTTCCAAATTTGAACATTTATACTACCAAAATGTGCTGAATGAGCGCTGTGTAAGGGTTTATGCATCAAAAAATGACGATGATCCAGGCTTAAAGTGGAAATCAGCAAGAACCGGAAAATATGGCAAGGTTACAGACACACCGGAACATTGTTTTTTAGTAAACGGAGATGTTAAAGGCTTGCCATGTCCGGAAAAACTCGACAAAGAATGGTATATAGCTACGGCCAAAAAAAGAATTAATGATTATGGGGTGATGTTGTGAGTTATGATACGAGGTTTAAAAAATATGAAAAGTGGTACAACAAAACCCATTTAAGGGTATTTGTGTGGCTTGGATTCATAAATAGGCAAAGGAAAAAAAGACATGTTTTTTAGAGGATTTGTGCGGACAAAAGATAAAAAATGTATAGATAAGTTTAAAAACGTGCCGGATGATGAATTATTTACCTATGATGAGATTAAAGGATTGCCGGAATTTGCTGGCATTTTAAGAAAAGATACGGTCCTCATAGATATCGATGATATGCCACAAAGTGAAATCCTACTGCGTATCGTAAAGAAAAACGATATTAAATGCCGTGTATATCAATCCAGAAAAGGTATGCACTTCCTTTTTAAAAATGACGGACGTTTCAAAAGCTGCAAGATAAAGTGTACTCTTGCCTGCGGTCTTGTGAACGTAGACATTAAAGCGGGTACACCGAACGCATACGAGGTTTTAAAAATTGAAGATGAGCCGAGGTTAAACCTACACGATATTTATGAGGATGAAGAATATCAGGTAGCGCCGAAATGGCTTTTACCAATTAAAACAAATGCCGCTTTTAAGGATATGGAAGCTGGGGACGGGCGAAATCAGGAGTTATTTAATTACATTCTCACATTGCAAAGTAATGATTTTACGGTAGAGGAGGCAAGAGAATGTATACGAATAATAAATGAGTATATTTTAAAGGATCCGCTCGATGATACCGAACTCGAAACGATATTAAGGGATGACGCTTTCCGTAAAGAACAGTTTTTTGTAGGGCGCAAGTTTCTTTTTGATAAATTCGCTGTATTTCTTAAAAATGAACACTATATAAAACGAATAAATGGGCAGCTACACGTATACGAGGATGGAATATATAAAGCAGGTTTAGCGAATATTGAATCAGTCATGATACAGCATATCCCATCGCTTACCAAAACGGCGCGTAATGAGATTTTAGCTTATCTTGACATACTTATCAGGGATGAGACAAAACAAGCGCCTACGAACCTTGTAGCGTTCGAGAATGGGATATTAAATATTGATACGGATGAGCTTTCTGAGTTTTCGCCGGATATAGTCATACTTAACAAAATTCCTTGGAACTACAACAAAGATGCTTACTGGGAGCCTACAGACACGGTGTTAAATAATATTTCTTGCGAAGATAAGAGCATAAGAAGCTTGTTAGAGGAAAGCATAGGCTACACATTTTTCAGACGCAATGAGCTTGGAAAGTGCTTTTTTCTAACAGGAGCCGGAAAGAACGGTAAATCAACATTTCTAAACATGATAAAGCAGATGCTCGGCAAAGAAAACCGATCATCACTTGATATGAAAATGCTTGGAGATAGATTTAGCACAATCTTGATATTTAATAAGCTTGCCAATATAGGTGATGATATATCAGATGAATTTGTGACAGATGCAAGTATTTTCAAGAAAATCGTTACAGGTGAGAGTATAGGAGCGGAGCAAAAAGGCCAGCCGAAGTTTGAGTTTGAACCGTTCTGCAAGCTGTTTTTCTCTGCTAACAGTATTCCGCGTATAGGTAAAGGCAGGGATTCAAGCGCTATTTTAAGGAGACTTGTTATCATACCGTTTAATGCCCATTTTGATAAGGATAACGGCAATCTGAACACTTATATATGGGACGATCTGAAAGGTACTGAAAGTATGGAATATCTTATAAAGCTTGGTGTTGAGGGATTAAAGAGAATACTGAAAAATCAGGGCTTTACAGAGTCCGAAAAAGTTCAGAAGGAAATGGAAGATTTCGAGATAACTAATAATCCGGTTATTCAATTTTTTAAGGACTCAAATACAAATGATATTAAAAATCAGAAAACTAAAGATGTATACCAAAATTATACAAAATACTGCTATGACAACAATTTTCAAGCTATTAGCGCAGGAGAATTTTCAAAGCAGGTAAAGAGATATTACGGCTATGCGATAGTCGTAAGAAGAATAAACAAAGAAGTGTGCAGAATATTCACAGAGGAGGAATAAAAAAATGACATTTGATGAGTATCAGGTAGCTGCAATGCGTACATGCGGTTGTGCAAGCGGTGTAGATAAGATTATACATGGTGTATTAGGGCTTAACAGTGAAGCCGGGGAAGTATCAGGAATATTGCAGAAAGTTTATCTGGGACAGGATATAAGTACTGAGTATTTAATGAAAGAGCTGGGTGACTGCATGTGGATGATAGCTGAAATATGTACTGCTATAGACTGCACTATTGAAGAAGTGTGTGAAATGAATATAGAAAAGTTACAGAAAAGATATCCAGACAGGTTTAGTGCAGATAAAAGCCTACACCGTGCCGAGGGTGATATATAAAAAATTTAATTTAAAATGTCACTGCAATAAACAATGTCACAAAAGGAGATGATTATATCAGCAATAAGAATGTATTGAAAACACTCGGTGCATCTAACCATGTATCGGAGGATAGAGCGAAACATGACTATTATGCTACAGATCCGAAAGCTATTGAGCTACTTCTCGATGAGGAAACTTTTTCACATGAGATATGGGAGCCGGCTTGCGGTGAGGGGCATTTATCAAAAGCCTTAATTGATAGAGGATATGACGTTATAAGCACCGATTTAGTATATCGAGGATATGGAGATAAAGAACCGCTTAATTTTTTAACCGAAAGCTTAGAGGATTTTGACGGGGATATTATTACAAATCCACCTTATAGCGATGCACTTGCGTTTTGCCAAAGAGCGCTCGAAAGCGTGAAAGACGGTCATAAAGTGGCTATGTTCCTAAAAGTATTGTTTTTGGAGGGGAAATCAAGAAAACAGTTTTTTAAAGATTATCCACCTAAAACAGTATATGTGAGTAGTTCACGGCTTAAATGCGGTAAAAACGGAGACTTTGAAACAGGTTATAACAGCGCTGTAGCTTATGCGTGGTTTGTATGGGTAAAAGGCTATACGGGTGACACAATTATTAAATGGATAAATTAGAGGAGATTGAATAATGACTTACAGAATATCACGTAGGCTGTGGAGCATTTGGAATATATGCGGGCATACTTGATAAGTAAAAAACAAAGTGGCTGCGTAAGTCGGAAGTTACGGACGAATGTGTAAGCGCAGCGGCAGAATATTTATTGAAAACGGATCAGAGTATGAAATTTGGTTATGATGGCAAAGATTATGTGTTGAAAGTGGAGGATGAGACATGACGTACAAAGATGCATTCGAGATCCTTGAGGCACTCGATCGTAACAAACTTAGCAAAAAATTGCGTAGGCTTGCGATAAAAGCTCTTAAAAAGCGAGTACCAAGTATGCCTGACAATTTGAACGAAGATACAAGGAACTGTCCGAGTTGTGGATATCCGTATGACGCTAAATGCAATTATCACTTTTGCCCTAACTGCGGACAAGCTGTTGATTGGTCGGTGTATGAGGAGGAGACATGAGAGAACTAATAGGCTTTTTAAACAATATGTCATATTTTGAAAAAACTGTATTTGTTTGGTTCGGACTAATGTGCGTGATTGCTTTAACAGCATTTAGATATTATTTAAAAAAGCCATCAGATATTAATATTTACCTTATAACTTTTGCTATTACTGGATTAGTGATTACGGTTGGGTGCGTGATAGGGTGTCTATGTGGGTGTCTGATTGGGAGGTGAATTAAATGAATAAGAGGATATATCAGGCGGCACGGCTCTACAAAGAAGCGTCGGAGCTTATGGACAAGGCAGAAGCATTACTTGATCTTGAGGGAATAATACCGGCAACAAACCTTAAAAGCTACTACAACAATAAGCAAGAAATAGAAGTACATGTATACAGTGGCATATCAAAAATGGCAGATGATACGCATAAAATAGCCAATAGACCTGGAATGTTTTACGGTTATGCAGATGATAAAAACGTAGGTTGGATCAAGATTAACGGAGTGAATTTCTTTCAGTTAAAAACGTGTGACGAAGAGGGAATGATTTTATTATGAAAGTTGAATTATTAGCTCATCCATGGGACAAAGAGTGGTTTGAGGTTAAAGAGAGGGCGCTTGTGACGGTTGGTAAACACGCAGTCAATCCACCTACGGATGATTGGAAAAAGAGCATTTTGAGGGCGCGTCACAGCCCTATAAGACACTTACAATTTAGCTTTTATATAGAGTGTCCTTATTGGGTGTCGGTCCATTTATGCAGGCATGTACACGCACAGCCATACGTTAAGAGTCAGCGCAACGACAGACAATCAGACTATGACCGCAACAATGCGAGACAAGATGAACAAGTGTCTATGATATGGGACATGAATGCAGAAGAACTCATAACGATTGCCAACAAAAGATTATGCAATCAGGCAAGCGAAGAGACAAGACGAGTTGTAAAGTTTATGTGCGATGAAGTATTAAGAGTTAATCCGGAATTTGGCTGGGAGCTTGTACCAAATTGTGTGCATAATCGGGGTTGTCATGAAATGCACTCATGTGGTGCGTATGAATTTATGGACTGGAGATAATATGCGTAAATTAATAGTAATAACTATGAGTTATCTGTATTTGCTTGGATTTAGTCTGATTAACTCTGATTTAAAAGCCTATGCATGTACTACAGACAGCCTTGAAATAGTGGCAGGAATGACAGATATAGAGAAGCTGGAGCTGCTAAACATAGTAAATTTAGAAGCCGGAGGGGAGTCTATAGACGGTCAAAGAATGGTTATAGAGGTCATTTTCAACCGTGTTTTGAGTGACAAATTTCCTAATACAGTACATGAAGTGCTGTCTGAAAAGCATCAATTTTCAACGTGGAAGTACGTTAATTCGGTCTTGTACAACGAAAAACAGGAGCAGGCTTTTAACGAATTTTTGGAAAATGATGAGCTTTTACCGAGTAAAAAATATGTATATTTTGATAGCCGTGGAGGGGTAAACGGACGGGATCACATTAAATTTGGCGGTCATACGTTCGGAAGAATGAGATGAAACAGAGGTTAATTGATAAAGTTTTGAGTGAAAAAAGAGTGCAGACTAACAGATTTATTTACAAATTGGTCGGCGAAAGAATCGTAAAACGACCGATCGAGGGTGGTGAATGGAGGACTGCACATATCTTAAAACGATAAAATTGTATTTGGATTCGGAACAATCCTTTAATATATTAGCGATTTAGCACATAAAAGGATTGTATCTCAGATCTGAACATAGTTGTGCAAATTGCACAAGGATACGAAATTAGATTCATTGTGCAAACTGCACAAAAAGTGTTACACCTGTTACACGTGTGTTACAGGTGAAAATTGAGAGGTGTAACACTTAAAAATGGCTTAAAATAAGGCTTTTAGAGCTGTGTGTTACACGTGTTACACTGTTACACCTCTTTATGCTGTATATTGAATAACAACATTACTGTAATTTTTAAAATTAATAAAATATGTACTAATGAAATATATAGTAATGTAATTAAATAAATATATAGTAATAAGGTGTAACACGTGTAACAAATCTCTGAAAACGGCTTAAAATAAGGCTTTTAACGTGTTACACGTCTTAAAAATAAGATGTAACACGTGTAACAATTACCGGGGGTATATAAAAATTGAATTAATTTTCAAAAAATTTTGATTTTCGAGGTGATGAAGTGAACACGATAAGATATTTGAATCAGGTCAAGAACTTGAATAACAGAATAAACGATATGATAGAAGATGTTGATCGACTCAGAGAGTTAGCGACAAAGGTTTCGGTAGGTGAACAGGATCCGGATAGAGTACAGACAAGCGGACCGAGTGACAAAGTGGGAAACATAGTCGTAAAGATATGCGACATGCAAAATGATATCAACAAGAGAATTGATGAGTACGTTGACCTAAAAGAAACGATAACACGACAGATAAATTGTCTTTGGGAAACTGATAACCGCTATGCGGAGGTTCTTTACAAAAGACACATTTTGTTTAAAAGCTTTAACGAGATAGCAAAAGAGATAAATTATTCATTTGCCCATGTAAAAAGGATTTATTATAATGCCGTGGGGAAGTTTGAAAGCCAATTCGGCAAGGATTATTTACAGGATGATACGAAATGATACGATTATCTGTGATATTATGTATACTGACGAAAGTAAATGATGTGGAACAATGACACGCATTTAACTGCAAGCACTTGAGAAAATCTCAGGTGCTATTTTTATGCTTGAAAGGGGGTTGACACTTTGAAACTAACAGTGAAGCAAAAACAGTTTTGTCTTGAGTATGCCAAAAGTGGCAACGTAAGCCTGCAATAGCGAGTACCTTATTATAATACCATATTCATGAGATACTGTTCCAAAGCAGTTTCGTGCGATTTGCTCGAAT
>CAKSBC010000013.1 GCA_934438085.1 uncultured Lachnospiraceae bacterium | reverse complement strand
TTGTCAACCTCTTTTTTAAGAAGTTTTTTTGTGATCGCTGCCTGCTCTCAAGCGACAGCCTGTCCAATTTATCACACGCCTCATCTATTGTCAACAACTTTTTTGCTTTTATTTTATATTCATTTTACTTTTATATCAAAAACCGCTATGTATGCCCCTTTGTCTTCTTTTGGTGCTTACACGCGGTTTTCATTTCACTTATCTTTATTTGATTTTATGTTTTAATGTAGGTAATGGCATGCCAGTACGACTAATACACATCCGGCTTCTACCACGAACAGATTACCGTTTATCCATGCAAGGGCTATTCCGACTAAAAATGCCAGTGCTCCGTAAAGCGGTCTTGATGTTGCATCAAGTATAGCCGGAAATGTCATTACTGCGAGTGTGATATAAGGCACATAATACAGGAATGATCTTAGAAATCTATTCTTTATAGGCTTTCTTAAGACTGTAAGCGGTACTACACGTATAGCATAGGTAACGAGAGCCATAATTAAAATATAACCGTATACGGACATTATTTCTCTCCTCCCTTTGCTTCAAACGCCTCTACCTGTTCTTTAGCCTCCTCCTCTATATCTTCTTTTATAGGGAATAATATAGCTGCAATTGCCGAAAGAACTACTGTCAGTATGAGTATACGTGTACCTGATGACAAGCCTGATACGATAGGTGCAACAGAGGCTATAAAGCTTGCAATAAATCCGGCAAGCACAAAGACCCCTGCTATTTTATCTGTTTTTGCCGGAGGAATTATAATCGCAAGGAACATTCCGAATATTGCGACATTCATTGCCTCGGCAAAAACCGGAGGCATGACATTTCCCATAAATACTCCGAGACATGTTCCTATAGCCCATCCCGGTATTGCACCAAGCATTACACCATAGGCATATCTTGGCTTCACATATCCCGGCACTGCGATTTCAAGTCCGAATATTTCATCTGTTATGCCATAGCCGATCAGCAATCTATGGAAGAATGGCATATTAGGGTTGAGTTTCTGGCTAAGCGCACAGCTCATAAGCATATATCTTGCATTTGCGATAAGTATCATAAGTACCAGCTCAATTAATGTGGCATGTTCTCTTATAAGAACGATTCCGGCATACTGTCCCGAGGATGAAACATTAAGAGCACTGAGCCAAAAGCCCTGCGCTATCGAAAGATCCGCGTTTCCGCACGCAATGCCGAGTGAAAATGAAACTGCAAGATAACCGAGCCCTATCGGTACGGCATCTCTCATTCCTCTAAAAAATGATGCTCCTGCTTTTGGCGGATCTATAATAACTTCATCAGAATCATGCTTATTCTGACTTTGTCTTACCTTTTCTTCCTCCACCTTTGTCCTCTTTTCTAAAAAAAATCTAAAGAAATATGCTGTCAAGCGATTTGCTCGTCTGTTTGTATTATTCTTAGTTAACATTTGTCAGACGGTTATTTTAACATAAAACTAATACAAATAGCAGTATGTATTATATTAAATAATATTATCTATAGGCATCAGTCCGGTCAGCTCCTTCCATGAAGCCTCAAGCTTTTCAAGTGACCAGGCAGCATTAGCCGGACTTGTAGACGGAAGCTTGACAAATTCCGGGATTTTCTGTGTCATAAAGCCGTCTGTTCCAATTCTTCTGTCATTTCTAATACTATCAGCTGTATATTTCATGAACAGTTCATAGGACTTTGTTCCGTTGCAGCATATTTTCCTGATATTCGCCTTTTCAAGTATGATTCCGAGATCGTTAGGCACAACATTAGTAATACTCGAATCAGATGAACCCTTAATATCACATGATGCTATAGTATCCCAAAGTGCAACTCTGCCCCTTGCAAGCATGTCGGTCTTATCCTCAACTGTCAGCGGTACAAACGGATATTGCAATATCCCTGCCATTACCTTCCAAAATCGATTTTGTTTATGTCCGTAGAAAAATCCTGTCTCTCTGGATTTTACAGATGGAAATGATCCCAATATCAATATCTGCGCATCGCTTTTAAAAAGCGGTGGAAACGGATGATTTATCATTTATATCCCCTTAGTTTTCACTCAGTCTGAAGCGGTTTGTATTTTAAAAGCCGGTCAATTTTCACTGACCGGCTCTTGTTATGATCAAAAATCGAATTTTCCGTCGAAGTAGCTGAGAAGATCGTCTATCTTAACTCGCTCCTGCTCCATCGTATCACGATGACGAATAGTTACTGAATTATCTGTTTCTGAATCGAAATCGTATGTGATGCAGAATGGGGTTCCTATCTCATCCTGTCTTCTGTATCTCTTTCCGATACTTCCGCGGTCATCAAACTCACAGTAATACTTATTAAGAAGGGTATCGAATACCTTCTCCGCACCCTCGTTGAGCTTCTTTGAAAGAGGCAGAACTGCAATCTTTACAGGTGCAAGTGCCGGATGGAAATGCATAACAGTACGCTTATCTCCGCCCTCAAGCTCTTCCTCGTCGTAAGCTGCGCAAAGGAATGCAAGTGTTACTCTGTCTGCTCCGAGTGATGGCTCTACAACATAAGGAACATACTTTTCATTAGTCTCATCATCAAGATATGTAAGATCCTGACCTGATGTGTTCATATGCTGTGTAAGGTCATAGTCTGTTCTGTCTGCGATTCCCCAAAGCTCGCCCCATCCGAATGGGAAGAGGAATTCTATATCTGTAGTAGCTCTTGAATAGAATGAGAGCTCCTCAGGACTGTGATCACGTGTACGAAGCTCCTCATCCTTAAGTCCGAGATCGTGAAGCCACTTTATGCAGAATGCCTTCCAATATGCAAACCACTCAAGGTCTGTGTCCGGCTTGCAGAAGAACTCAAGCTCCATCTGCTCGAATTCACGTGTACGGAATGTGAAGTTACCAGGTGTGATCTCATTTCTGAAAGATTTACCTATCTGTCCGATACCGAAAGGAAGCTTCTTTCTTGAGGTACGCTGAACGTTTTTGAAGTTAACAAAAATACCCTGTGCTGTCTCAGGTCTTAAATATACAGTATTCTTGGCATCCTCTGTAACACCCTGGAAGGTCTTGAACATGAGGTTAAAGCTTCTGATATCTGTAAAGTTATGCGCTCCGCATGATGGGCATGGGATATTATGCTCATCTATGAATGCCTTCATTTCTTCCTGGCTCATTCCGTCTGCGGAATCATTAGGAAGCTTAATGTCATTCTTATCACAGAAGTCTTCAATAATCTTATCTGCTCTGAAACGTTCCTTACACTGCTTGCAGTCCATAAGAGGATCTGAGAAGCCTGCAAGGTGTCCTGATGCTACCCAGGTCTGAGGATTCATAAGGATGGCACAGTCAACACCAACATTGAGCTTTGATCCTTCGATGAATTTTCTCCACCATGCCTTCTTAACATTGTTCTTAAGCTCAACTCCGAGGTTACCGTAATCCCAGGTATTTGCAAGTCCTCCGTAAATCTCTGAACCCGGATAAATAAAGCCTCTGGTTTTGCAGAGAGCTATAATGTCCTCCATTTTAAACTTTGTTCTGTCCATTTTGTATATCCTCTTATATCTAAATGATTTTTTTACACTACAGATCCGCTGCGAAGCATTTATGCCGGCAGCAAATATTCAAAAACATAATAATCGATATTATAGAACATTATTATAGATCGTGCAATATTCGCATTGACCTGAATGTGTGCGGCACCTGCCTTGAAAACAGCCCGGTACAGCTTTTCACAAGATCTGACACGTCCTTTTCTTCAAATACTTCCTTTTTATAAAGCCTCGTAAGCGGAGCATTTAAGATGTATTTCCACAGCTTATCTGTAAGCTCTCTGTCTGCAGTATTTCCGTAATATCCGGGAAGCTCGGTATATTCACCCTCCAGCTTCATAAGTCTCAGCTCGCATATCGCTGAGATCAGCCATGGCGAAAGCTCCTTTTTCCTGAATGCAGAAAGTGTCATGAACGAAAGATTAAGAAGTGCCTTCGCTTCCTCCTCCGGCATTCCTTCCGCAGAAAAATAATCCGCAAGCTCCAACACATAGAATCCATACATTGATACGTCAGGATCCATCGGTATTTCTGAAAATGCATCCATCACGGAAGCTCCGTGCAGATTGAAGGCATTTTTACCTTTTGCAAGCAAAAACTCTGCCGCTGTAAACGGTCTTGCTGCGCCTGAAAGCTTTGACCCGATCTTAGCTGCACCTTGCGCGAACACGGTGACCTTACCTAACTTATCTGTAAGCATTGTAAGCTTCCTGCCGTATTCGCCCTGCGGTCTTGCATCAAGTATTATTCCTTTTACGGAAAGCTCTTCCATCTTATCTCTTCTTTATATTGTATCCGAAGCTCTTGATAAAGGTCTCATTGTCGCGCCAGTTTTTCCTTACCTTTACAAACAATTTGAGGTTGACCTGAGCTCCGAGCTGATCCTCGATCTCGGCACGTGCCGCGGTTCCGATCTTCCTCAGCATAGAGCCGCCTTTTCCGATAATTATACCCTTATGGGAATCTTTCTCACACACGATATCGGCGTCAATATCAAACAAGCCATTCTTTCTCTCAGAGAATTTTTCTATAATAACTGCTGCTCCGTGCGGTATTTCATCACTTATAAATTTGAGCATCTGCTCTCTTATAAGCTCTTCGGCTATTGTTCTCATAGGAATCTCTGTAACGGTCTCTTCATCATAATACATAGGTCCCTCAGGCATGTATTTGAATATAGTTTCCATGAGCTCGTCTTCATTTTTTCCTGTAGCCGCAGAAACAGCTATGATATCATCGAAATGACATCTGCTGCTGTAGGTATCGATTACCGCCTTTATATCCGCCGGATTCTTAAGAGTATCGGTTTTGTTAATAACAAGTATGACTGGTCTGTCATGCTTGTTGCGGTTATTGATAAGGTCGGCTATACGTTCCTCACCTGCACCGACGTATGTTGTAGGCTCAACCAGCCAGACGATAACATCGGCATCTCCGAATGCCTTTTCCGCAACTGTATCCATGAATTCACCAAGCTTATTTTTTGCCTTGTGAATACCCGGCGTATCCATAAATATTATCTGTCCTCTGTCATCTGTATAGACAGTTTCTATTTTATCTCTGGTAGTCTGCGGCCTGTCTGAGGTTATCGCTATTTTCTGTCCGATGAGTCTGTTCATAAGTGTTGATTTTCCCACATTCGGGCGTCCTACCAAAGCTGCGTATCCTGATTTCACATTGACCTCATTTCTGCTGCTGTTAAATATTGTTAAAAAAGTTCTCTTACGGAGCGGAACATGCTGCCTTCTTTTTCGATTCCCGAAGCACTTCCGATGGTGCAAAGTGCATTGTCTGCAAGTATCGCTCTGATATGACCGGCAAAGCCTCTTATGTCCTCAGCTGTGCATGATAATATTTCATCTCTTTCCTTCTGCTTTTCTTCATTGCTGAGCTTATAGAGATAGTACACCAGCTGATTTGCTGCCTGTATTGAAGCTGTGACCGGCATATCCTGAACAGCTATTGCACCTATTATATATTTTCTGACAGTATTCTCGTCGCCCTGCCACTCATCCAGATATTGAGGAAGCTCCTCATATATACCGTTTGTTTTTGATATTTCAGGGTCTCTGTATGATACAAGATAACCGAGTCCGCTGTTGGTAAATGCTGCCATACAGCCATATGCTCCGCCGAGAACTCTCAGCTTCATCCAAAGATACTCATAGCTGAGCATCATTCTGAGCACCTGCAGTCCTCCGCTGTAATTTAAGCCATGATTCTTAAAGCTTCCGCAGCGTGCAACATAATTTACTTGCGAGCTGGTTCTGAAGCCCTCATTAAGGCAGCTGACCTTTGACACAGTCCTTCCTGTCGTAATTGCAGCGCCGTCTTCTCCGCTTGAAAGCGTGTCTTTAAACTGCTTAATAGCCTCCTGCATAATTATCTCTGCATTTTTGCTTCCGTAAAGTGCAAAGCTTACGCGATCCTTTGTAAAGAGTCTCTTTCTTATGCTCTCAAGTGTCTTTATAAAGCGCTTCATATGCACAGGCTGCTTTGAAAGCTTTGCAGCAGCATTTATAAAGTCATAATATGCTATGCCTGTTGTAAGATCATGATATCTTTGTGCATCACTGAAATATGAGGCAGCTCTCGTTACCGCAGTTTTATGCATAGCTCCTTCTATAGCTGCTCTCTGCTGACTCTTTTCTTCATTGAGAAGCTCTGCGATCCTGTTGTGATCATTGAGCACAGTATCATTTATCATTTCGGAAAGGAGCTCTAATCCGTCTTTTATCTTATCTTCAAGAACTCTCAGCTCAATTGAACAGATGCCCTTAAAGCTGACCTCACCGCCTGCCTTTTCTCTTACCGGGTATGAATCAAGCTTAAAAGAAACGCCTCCCGTATTAAGAAGTATCTCATCGAACAGATCGCTGTAGCTGTGCTTTGTTGTATTCATCTCTCCGAAAAGCTCTTTTAAGAATGCCGCAAACTGTACCTCATCCTCATTAAAGCCCTCTGTATCGAAAAGCACTCTTATATATGCAATGCCGCTGGTATCTGCCTCAGAGAAAATGATGCTGTTATCCATTACAGCATTGAGCTTTTCCGCATTTTTATCTATATCAGTGATTTCAAGTACAGGAAGCTTCGCAAGATCCTCTGCACTGTCAGGCTCACTTTGATATTCCTTAAGCGCTTTAGTATCTGCTGCAAGAGCGTTTTTCTCCTCAGCACTTAAGGACAGTCTGAAGCTTTCAAGCTTTTCTTTAAGCTTCTCATCCTGCCTTGTGGTAAGTCCTTTTTCAGGCAGAATATTTACTACTGCACTGAAATCATTTTCAAGAATATTTCTCTTTATAAGCTGCTCAAAATAATCCGTATCTATCTTTTCTTTAAGTGAGCTTATTGCATCGTTATAGCAGATATACTCATAAGGGTCTCTGTCATAGAGCCAGCTTGCAAGCACATTAAGTCCGAGCGAAAGACCTGCCGGAAGAGTTCCGTAGTCCTCTTCACGATACTTGAATTCTATAAAATTAAGCGCTGCCCGAAGACTTTTTTTGCTGATTCCCTTTTCGCAAAGATTGCTTAATGTATCGCGTATTATGCGCTTAAATTCCTCTGTTTTTTCCTCGTCAGTATTTTTCGCGATAACAGAAAAATACGGCTGTCTTATTTCGCCGTTATAACCGCCCTCAATGTCGTCTCCGATACCTGCCTTTACAAGGGCTTCTCTTAACACTGCCCCAGGTGAACTAAGCAGTATGAAATCAAGCACCTGCCATGCAAAGCTGTTTTCCTGCGTAGGCTCATCCAGGATGACATAGTTTTCGGAAAGGTATGTCTTTCCTTTTTCGTCCTCATTTTCACTTACAGCATAATGCTCTACATCATATTTAGGCTTAAGATAAGGCTTCTGCTCATTTACAGAGCTTTCCACCTCTATTCTGTCATACTCTTTCAAATAATGCTCATCGATCCAAGCAAGCTTTTCCTCCATATCCATGTCTCCGTAGAGATAAATGTAGGAGTTTGACGGATGATAATATTTATTATGGAAATCCAGAAATTCCTCATAGCTAAGCTCAGGAATGACCTCAGGAATTCCGCCTGACTCATTGGCATAGGTCGTATCAGGGAAAAGAGATCTCAGTGTATAGCGCTCAAGTACCGAATCCGGGTTTGAGAATGCACCCTTCATTTCATTATAGACAACGCCGTTAAGCCTGATAGTTTCGTTCTCGCCGCCGTTATCGTCTATCTCATAATGCCAGCCTTCCTGTCTGAATATCTTTGGCTCTCTGTAGACATTAGGATGAAAAACAGAATCAAGATAAACATCCATAAGATTCATGAAATCCTTATCATTGACAGAGGCCACAGGATAAACGGTCTTATCCGGATAGGTCATTGCATTTAAAAAGGTATTGAGCGAACCCTTTGCAAGCTCTACAAATGGATCCTTTATCGGATACTTTTCCGAGCCGCATAATACCGAATGCTCCATGATATGTGCCACTCCGGTTGAGTTTTCAGGAGTAGTTCTGAAGCCTATCATGAATACCTTATTGCGGTCATTATTCTTTATGGTAAATACTTTTGCCCCTGTTTTAACATGTTCATACACTGAGGCAGTACCGTGAAGCTCATCTGCCTCTCTTTGCTCTATTAAACGGTATTTCTCTTTCATTAAGCGTAAAATTCCCCATTAAATAATCTTTTACAATAGCAGCACTTTCTCTGACGCACTGGTGCAGAAAAAGGATCTTATCGGATTGTGCCGGTATTGCTGCCGGTGACTTTATTCCAAGAGTCTCTGTGACTCTGAGTGCTCTCATCATATGATAATCGCTCGTGATTATCCCTACTGACGGAACATGATCGATAGCCCACGCAATATCTCCGGGGCCTTTCGGTACCTTTCTTTCCGCAGTGTCATATTCTATTCGGTCTACAGCTCTTGTGATTATCTCGGCCGTGGAGGTTCCTCCCGTATCTATTATCATTTTGCTGCTCGGGACTCCGTGCATGCTGAAATAGTTAAACATTGCAAGCGCTTCGGGTATTACATCACCATTGTCCTGACCGCCCGTTAAAACGAGTGTGGTGTCCGGATGCTCCTGATAATACTGAAGCCCCCGCTCAAGCCTGTACATAAGTGTTTTTGAAACACCGTTTTCATACACTCTTGCGCCAAGGACTATCGCATAATCTGTTCTCGGATATTCCTTGGCAGGCTTTGCATCCTTGACAACAGCTGTCATTATCCCTGTGAATATCACTAAGAACAAGACAAATGATGTAAAAATAAAATTAGGAAGCAGTCTTGGCATTCCGCCTCCGTGAGTAAGTCCTGCTTTGGCAAAATGTCCCATCACAGCAAATGCTGCAGTAAAGAAGATCCAGACGGAACAATATGAAGTTCCGAGTCCGGAATACAGTACTATAATAACAAAATAAAGCGCACTTACAGCCGACAATGCAAAAAGCACTGTCGAGAGTATGCGCATTATTTTATGTTCCATATAGTTTATATCACGTTTCATGCTTCTTCCGGATTTCTGACCGCAAGTATATCTCCTTCTTTTGGAAGAAGACTCAGTTTTATATAAAGCTGCTGCTTTGAATGCGGACAGCTTTCCTGTGCTTCGCCTGTTACAGCATCGCGTATTCCTAAAACCTCGGTGAATTCCTCAGTACAATCCGGTTTTAAGATTTCAATAATGTCTCCCACTGAAAATTTATTTTTTTGCTCTATTCGAACACTGTCGTCTGTAACCTCCTGTACACATCCTAAGAAGGTATAGTTCTTTTTATAAGTGTTATTCTCATATATCTGAGCATCGCTTCCGGGTTTTCCGAAATAAAAACCGGTAGTAAATTCTCTGTATGTGCATTTGGCTATCTCTTCTTTATAAAGAGGGATATTCTTTCTGTAGAGCTCCGGATCCTCGAAATAATCATCTATGGCCTTACGATAGGCTCTTGCAACAACAGCTACGTAAAGCTGTGTTTTCATTCTTCCTTCAACCTTGAAGCTGTCGATTCCGGCATCCACAAGCTCAGGAATATGCTCTATCATGCACAGATCCTTAGAGTTGAAGATATATGTGCCTCTTTCATTCTCCTCTACAGGATAATACTCTCCCGGTCTCTTTTCTTCCATAAGAGCATAGTTCCATCTGCAAGGATGAGTGCAGGCTCCTAAGTTTGAAGAACGCCCTGTCATAAAGCCTGATAACAGGCAGCGTCCGGAATATGATATGCACATAGCTCCGTGAATGAAGGATTCTATCTCAAAGGATGGATCCACCTCATCTATCTTATTTCTTATCTCTTTAAGCTCGTTAAGTGAAAGCTCTCTGGCATTTACTACACGCTTTGCTCCGAGTCTGTGCCAAAAAAGGAAATCCAGATAGTTGGTGGAATTCATCTGTGTGGACACGTGTATATCTATCTCAGGACAGAGCTCCCTTGCCATGGTAAACAGTCCGGGATCTGATATTATAAGCGCATCCGGCTTGATCTCATTAAGCTCAAGAATGTATTTTTCAGCACCCTCAAGGTCATAATTATGTACAAAAATATTGACGGTCACATAAACCTTTGCACCATGAGAGTGTGCAAAGGCTATAGCTTCCGTCATAGTTTCCTTATCAAAGTTGTCGGCTCTGGCTCTCAATGAGAATGCCTCTCCTCCGATATATACGGCATCTGCACCGTATAATACTGCAGTCTTAAGAGTTTCAAGATTACCGGCCGGTATCAATAATTCGGGTCTTTTCATCGTTGTCCTTTGATCGTCAAGCTTTATCGGCGCTGACCACTGCCGTCAAATGATAATCGTTAATATGGTATCGTTGCAGCATTCATTAAATATACGTAATTGTCAGAAAATGCTTCTATAACTTTTTTACACTCAGTGAAACTCCGTCTCCCAAAGGTATCACACTGGTTTCAAGACTTTCATCGTGCTTTATCTGCCAAAGAAACTCTCGCATACGTTCGTGAGTCGTTCTTTCTCTCCTTGGGACAGCAAACCTCGACTCAATCAGCGTATGATCCTGCAGGACATTATCTGCAAGAAGTACTGAGCCCTCATGCATCAGTCTCATGATATCAGGCAGCCAGACAATATATTGAGCTTTAGCCGCGTCAAGAAATACAAGATCAAAGCTTTTATCAAGCTCCTTTAATACCTTGCCGGCGTCACCCTCGATAAGCCTGATCCTATGTTCAAGTCCTGCCCTTTTGATGTTGGCTCTTGCTATAGGTATCCTTTTTTCATAGCTTTCCACAGTCAGTATATCTGCTTCACAGCTTTGTGCGAATACTATGGTGCTGTAGGCTATAGCAGTTCCTATCTCAAGTATTCTTTTTGGTTTTTGCATTGCCGACAGAGTTCTCAGGAAAGATTCAGTTTCTTTTCTTACTATCGGCACATCATTTACGGCTGCGTATTCTCTAAGCTCAGTTAAAAGCCTAGAGCGTTCCGATTCAAGTGAATGAAGATATGCCTTAAGTCTTTCTTCGTGCCCTGTATTATCAAATACCTGATCACTCACCCTCAAAGCCTCCTCCGATCTCTATAATACTTTCACCTGAGCCGGCTGCATCAATGTCGTATACTTCACGCTCATCAGTGCTTAAATCATGTTCTTCGGATGAAATATCCGAAGCATCCTCTTCATAGACTGCGGATCTTGAATCAACTCCGCTGTCATCGCTCGCTTCGCTTTCTTTGATATCTGTATTGCCGCTTCCCGAAGAACCAAGCTCCATAAGCTTATCAGCTTCTTCATCTATAGCAATAAGTATCTCCTTTATAGTCATTGATGAATTGACTGTATATGTTCCCGGATAAAAATCAGTTTTGTAAAGAGTGCCCTGCACCTTAAAGGAAAGTGCGTTTGTTATAACACCTTCCTCAAAAAGCTTTTTTCCCACACTTCCCGCATCATCATCCGCAGATATTACTATCTCCGTATCCTTTCCCGGAGACGCATCTGCAGGATCCACATAAAACAGTGAACGTCCGAAGCTGAAGCTTAACTTTATGAAAATGTAAAATATGAGGACAGCAGCTGCAAAAAATATTACCTTCTTTGACAGACTGTTGACTGATGATGCGGCATTTTGTACCGCAGAGCCTCTTTCTTTCATCCTTATACCTCTGAAATTATAGGAAGGATCATAGGCGTACGCTTCATCCTCTTCCAGATAAATTCATTGAGCTCATCCTTTATAACATTCTTTATATGTGCCCAATCATCATTTCCCGAAAGCGCACAATCATCCAGTGCATCAAGCACTACATTTCTTGCTTCCTCAATAAGGTCTTCATTTTCCCTTACATATACGAAGCCTCTGGTTACGATATCCGGCCCTGCCATTATCTGACCGGTGGATCTCTCAAGCGCAATGGTAGCTATAATAATACCATTCTGCGCAAGGCTTTGTCTATCTCTGAGGACTATATTCCCTACATCTCCGACTCCGAGACCATCCACCAGGACAGGTCCTGCCTGAATCTTATCTGATATTACACAGTAGTCTGCGCTGAGCTCTATAACGTCTCCGTTATCAGCCATTACTGTGTTTTCTTTAGGTACTCCGACTGCAAGAGCAAGCTCTTTTTGTGCAAGTCTGTGTCTGTACTCTCCGTGAACCGGTATAGCGTAGCGCGGATGAACAAGCGAATAAATCAGCTTTATATCCTCTGCGCAGGCATGTCCCGAAACATGAGTTTCCTGATAAATGACCTTTGTCTGTCTTCTTGACAGCTCATTTATGATCTTTGAAACTGCCTTTTCATTACCCGGTATAGGTGTCGAACTGAGTATAATGACATCGTTTCCGCTCAGGTAGACCTTCTTATGAAGTCCCTGTGCCATTCTTGAAAGAGCTGCCATAGGCTCACCCTGGCTGCCTGTTACTACGAGTGCGATCTTCTCATCCGGATAATTCTTCATTTCGGAAATATCTATGAGAGTTCCGTCCTTTACGGTTATATATCCGAGCTCATTGGCAGCACCGATAACATTGACCATGCTTCTTCCGTCAATGACTACCTTTCTGTCGTACTTCTCTGCAACAGTTATTATCTGCTGTACTCTGTCAACATTGGATGCAAATGTAGCAACGATTATTCTCTGATTCTGATACTCGGCGAATATATTTTCAAACGTTCTTCCTACAGTTCTTTCAGACATCGTAAAGCCGGATCTTGTCGCATTTGTTGAATCACACATAAGCGCAAGCACACCCTGCTTTCCAAGCTCGGCAAATCTCTGCAGATCTATGGTATCTCCGAAAACAGGTGTATAGTCGACCTTAAAGTCACCTGTATGAAGTATTGTTCCTGCCGGTGTATGAAGTGCAAGTGCTGCAGCATCCTGTATGGAATGATTTGTCTTTATGAATTCGACTGCAAAATCTCCTGCAGGTATAACGTCTCCGAACTGAACAGTGTTGAGCTTTGCACTTTCCAATAAGCCGGCCTCTTTGAGCTTTATCTCAATAAGCGCTCTTGTAAGCCTTGTGCAATATACAGGAATGTTGAGTCTTCTGAGGACATAAGGAAGTGCCCCTATATGATCCTCGTGTCCGTGTGTAATGAAGAAGCCCTTAAGCTTATCCATATGCTCTTCGAGGTAAGTCACATCCGGTATGACAAGGTCAATTCCCGGCATGCTTTCATCAGGGAAGGCCATTCCGCAGTCAACTACTATAATACTGTCATCAGACTCAAATGCAGTAATATTCATACCTATCTGCTCGAGTCCTCCGAGGAATATTACCTTGATCTTTCCTTTTCCTATTCCCGGCTTAACATCAGCATCTGTCTTTTCTTTGTCGTTCTTTTTTCTTTTTGAACCGGCAAGCAAAGAGCGTGTCATATTTTTAAAGCCGCTCTCCTCCTGCTCATAGACTTCGGCTACGTTCTCTCTGTATTCCTCAACAAGAGCAAGGGTCTCAGCCTGTTTTGCTTTTTTATTCTTTATATAAGGTTCTGCAAGCTCATTTATTTCAGCCTGACGCTTTTTCATAAATTCCTTGAGCTTCGGAAGTCCGGTCAGCATTCCGCTTTCCTTCTCGTAATCAAAGAACGGCTCAAACTCTTCTTTTTCTTCATAGCCTGCCTTGAGCAGCTCTGCTCTCTTAATCTCCGCCTGCTTTTTCGCCGGCTTTGAGCTGCCGTTTCTGCGCGCCGGCCCTCTGTTGCCGCCTCCGGAACGTCTTCCTGTCTTCTTTGGTGCAGCAGACTTGGCTTCCGTCTTGTTCTGCTCCGTATTTTTTTCAGATCCGGTCGAAGCCTGTTCCTTCTTTACTTTTACAGTGCGCTTTTTTGTTTCATTTACAGTTTTCGTACCTGCTTTTGAAGACGTTTTTTTGGAACTGCTTGTCTTTGTTTTCTTATCAGCAGAAGGTTTATTTGCTGTTTTTGCTGTTTTTTCAGTCTTTACCGATTTCTTGCCTGCGGCGTTTCCGGTCTTTCTTGTTGTTTTCTTTTTATCTGCGGACTCTGTCATACTGAATGCCTCAGTGTTTTTGTTATCCATATCTGTCATTGCTCTATATCTATATCTCCTTCCAGCATCTGTCGGAATATAGAAAGAACAGCCTCTTCCTCTGTATCGTCTTCAATTGACTCATAGAGTGCCTCATCATCGTCAGGCTCAGAAACATCCTTCATTACATAGCATTCTCCATCCTCATCATCAGGAGCATCTGTTACAAGTATATAGGTTTTTCCTCCGAATACAGTGGATTCAAGTATTGTATACTCTATCTCACTGCCGTCATCCATGATCATTACTATCTTATTATCTTCCATAGTTTAATTTTCTCCGTGTTTTTTTAATTCTGTGTTTTATATTAGCGGCGTGAAGTGCATCTCTTCAGCCGTATAGTTCAAATATAATGTTCTTTACCTTACAAATAGATAAATTCCTTCGACTGCAAGCAGGTTCGCAATTTACCTGCTTGGTGAGCTATTATTCATGTAGTCTTCCAATATCAATGCGGCTGCAATTTTATCTATGTATTGTTTTCGCTCGCTTGATACTATTCCTGATTCTTCAAGTATTTCATCGGCTCCTACAGTAGACAGTCTTTCATCCCACAATACTACAGGGATATTAAGGCCATCCATTTCAAGTCTGTGCTCCAGCATTTTTTTGAATTCCGCCGATTTTTCCGCTCTTTCGCCTCTTGTATCATCCATGTTAAGCGGTTCTCCGAGTACAATAAGTTCAACATCATTCTGCACAGCTATCTCAACTATCCTGCGCAGTGTCGGGCGGAGCTTTCCTTCCTTATCACGCTTAATAGTTTCTAAAGGTGATGCTATGGTCTTGAGCGGATCGCTCAATGCTGTTCCTGTGGTCTTAGATCCGAAATCAAGTCCGAGAATTCTTCCCAAATTTTCTCCTTTCAACACACAAAGAAAATGCCGTTTTTTAAAGCGGCATTTTGAATATTCACTTTTTCAATTGTGATCCTTTCTATCAGCGTATTAAAGCATCAGCTCAGTCTTGTCTCGACATAAGCTGCCATCAGCTCCTCAAGTATCTCGTCACGCTCAACCTTCATTATGAGACTTCTTGCATTCTTATAGCTGGTGATATAGGTTGGATCACCTGACATGATATATCCGACTATCTGATTAATAGGATCATAGCCCTTCTCTGTCAGAGCGCCATAAACCTGCTTAAGCACCTCTGCTGTGTTAAGCTGCTCACCTTCATTGATATGCTCAATAATCTGTGTGTTTTCGATATTTCTCATGTCATCACGTCCTTTTCTGATAATGTCATTTTACATTAATATAAGGCTCTCGTCTACTCCATTTTGCTGAATTAACTGTGAACTCATGCCTGTCACGATTTCATTAGCATGAAGATCAGAGCTTTCTCTAAGACATCTTACATACTCTTTGGTATATCCTGTTTCATAGGTTTTTCCGTTTAATGTTATGAGCTCCTCTGAAAGGAAGCTGCACTCTCTATCCAGATAATATTCTCTGAAATCATGTGAAAGCTTATTTGTAATATTTATAAGTCTTTCGCTTCTTTCCGCCTTCACAGCTTCTGTTATCTGATTTTCCATGCGGTCGGCAGGCGTGCCGCGTCTTCTTGAATATTTAAAGACATGCGCCTCATAAAAGCCTATTCTCTCAGAAAAATCGCAGGTCTCTATGAAATTCTCCTCAGTCTCTCCCGGGAATCCCACTATTATGTCTGTAGTTATTGCAGGATGCTCATATACACTTTTAAGTATGTCGCAGCTTCTATCATATTCTTCTGCCGTATAATGTCTGTTCATGCGCTTTAATATCTCATCGCTTCCGGACTGAAGCGAAAGATGGAAATGCGGACAAAGCTTATCAAAGCTCTTCATCCTCTCAGCCGTTTCCTTAGTTATAAGTGTAGGCTCTAGGGAACCAAGCCTTATGCGCTTGATGCCGTCTATCTCCTGAACGCGATCTATAAGCCTTAAAAGATCATCTCCCATAGATGTCAGGTGTATGCCTGTGATAACCACCTCAGCAACACCGTTATTTGCAAGAGCTGTTATCTCTCTTACCGAATCCTCTATAGGTCTTGAATGAAGCTTACCTCTTACATAAGGGATTATGCAGTAGCTGCAGAACATATTGCAGCCATCCTGAACCTTGATAAAGGCTCTCGTATGACCGTCAAGCTGAGTAAGAAACATTTCGTTTTTATTATCCTCTGCAATTCTTCTGTCATTACTCTCTGCAAATCTGCCGTCAGCTTTAAGTCTGTCGCTTATCAGCTCGCAGGCTCTTCCCTTATCTTTATTTGTAACAGCTAAATCTATAACCTTATCCGCTATAAGCTCATCAAGTTTTTCATTTTTAATGGCATCATCAACATAGCAGCCTGCTGCCACTATAAGAGCATCCGGGCTCAGCTTCCTTGCACGTCTTAACATCTGTCTTGACTTTCTGTCTGCGATATTTGTAACCGTACATGTATTTATAATGTAAACGTCTGCCGTTTCTGTAAATGCATGCTCCGTAAATCCGGCATTTTTCAGGCTTTCAGCCATTGCATCGGATTCATATGTATTAACCTTACAGCCAAGTGTATGTATCGCAAAAGAAAGTTCCTTCATTTATATCTATGTCCAATCCTTATAATATTGTTATATCGTAACCAAGTTATATTTCAGCATTTATCCGTTTTTCGATACGATATTATTATCTTATTAAACCGCTCCGGATTTCCTCTCAGGTGAGAATGCATCTCTGATCTTATACTGAATATCCGTAAGGCACTCCAGTAAAAGTGATGAGAATGCTCCGCACTCTCCGTTCATTATCATCTGCATAGCCTTTTCATGACTATAGGCCTTTTTGTAAACACGCTCACTTGTAAGTGCATCATATACATCTGCAAGCGCAACTATTTGTGCCGAAATAGGGATTTCATCTCCTTTAAGTCCGTCAGGATAACCCTTGCCGTCATATCTTTCATGATGCCAGCGGCATATATGCATTGCAGTCTTAATAAAAGGCTCATTCTCATACTGCTTTAGATTTTTAAGAATATTCTCACCTATAACAGTATGCTGCTTCATTATCGCATATTCATCATCCGTAAGCCTGCCGTGCTTATTAAGTATCTTCTCATCAATGCCTATCTTTCCGATATCATGAAGTGCCGATGCGGTAACTATAGCCTCACAATCATTTCTTGACAGCTTATATCTGTCAGTCTTTTTAACAAGCTCGTTCAAAAGCATCTTTGTCAGCTTATTGATATGCAGCACATGAAGACCGCTTTCACCGTTTCTGAACTCAACTATATTACTGAGAATATCGATCATCATGTGATTATTTTTCTCGCCTTCTCTGTACTGCTCGGTAATAAATGCCATAAGTCGTTTCTGCTTTGCATAAAGCTTTATGATATTCATTACTCTCTGATAAACCACCTTTGCATTGTACGGACGACGAATATAATCGGATGCTCCTGCATCATATGCTTCTCTTGTCTTTTGATAGGAATCCTCACTTGAAATAATGATAACCGGTATATCATCTGTCCAACCGTTATTATCCATACGGCGAAGCACCTCTATACCGTCTATATCAGGCATTACAAGATCCAGCATCACTAAGGATATTGCAGTTCCGTATTGAGTTAAAATGTCCAGGCATTCTCTGCCGCTTGAGGCCTCAATTATACTGAAATCCTTTTTCAGCATCACTGAAAGGAGCGCTCTGTTGATAGCAGAATCATCAACTATAAGTATCTTCTGCTTCATGGATTCGTATTCGGCATCAGTTTCATCATATGCGATCTGATCAGGATCATCCCATTCGGTAATCACTGTATTCTTGCAGTTCTTAGCAATGTACATGAGCTTGTCAGCAGATATTACAGCCTTCTCAACAGTTTCTCCTTCGTCGGAAATAGCCCCGCCTATGCTGACAGAAAGCTGAAGATCAGGATATTCCGGAACTACAGCAGAATACACATTATTCTTAATGCGGTTAAGCAGAATTCCGAAAGGATCCTGCTTTATGTGCGGTACAACCAGTAAAAACTCATCTCCGCCATATCTGATCAGCATATCAGATTCGCGTATACTCTTTTTCATTGACAGAACTGCCGTTGAAAGCGCCTGATCTCCGGCATGATGACCGCTTAAGTCATTGCTCACCTTAAGGTCATCCAGATCGATCAATGCTACTCCTGCAGGATTAGTCATATTTTTGACTTCATCCTCATAGTAGCGTCTGTTATAAGCTCCTGTAAGCGCATCCTTATAGAGCTTATCCGTGTAGCCGGTTACTTTTTCAACGAATTCGGAACAGTCTGCAAGTTCAGGAAGTGTATTGTCATCCAGGAAATTTGCCAGAAGAATAACATAAGGCACATCCTCAATCTCTATATATTCTGTCATTACCTGATAAAGTCTGTCATTGAAATATTCTATCTTTATCTTAGATTTTTGCTCTGCAAATGTCTCATTTACTATACATACAGCGCATGGCTTGTCTGCTTTTTTATCGCAGAACATTGTCCTTCCCGGTTTAATATCCACAGCTTTTTCTTCACGGTTTCTTTCACAGCATTTATCACAATTTACTTGTGTTTCAGAACCATATGAATCACTGCTTACGACCAGCTGTACAACGGAAAATATTTTTTTGTAAAGATCAATTTTTATCTCAGCTTCTTGTCTTGTCATTTTCCCCACCGCTCTCGGTACTTTATCATTCATTCCCTAAAGATTGCCCTTACTTATTTAATAAAGCAATTCTTTATTATTCAAATCAATATTTCTGATATTTTACAATGATGCCGCTTTGTGGTAAATGCCTTTAACACAATTCTTACAAATTTTCCGCAAGATGTTCGTAGGACTTTTTACTTTCTTCCATTTTCATTCACCGATCACAATAGGCATATTGTAATATATTTTTTTGATAAGGTCGATGAGATTATTTTTTATTGCTGATCAAGAAGCTTTTTCATGCATAACCAGAAACGTAAAATAACGCCCACATTCTGTAGTGAGCGTTATTTTTATTAATTTCAAATGCAAAATGCTGCATATAGAGGAACGATTTTTTTATTATCCTCAAATCCGAAATTTTTTGCAGAAAGCTTGATGGCATAATCCGGCTTATAGGTATCCATATAAATCTTTAAGCTCTTGGCTTTGGAATTATCTGCTGACTTAACCTCAATAGGAATGAGTTTTCCTTCTCGTTGAATGATAAAATCTATTTCAGCTCCACGTTCAGACTCCCAATAGTAGGTACGATAGCCATTAGTAGAAAGCTGCACGTTTACATAGTTCTCTGCCATCCCTCCCTTAAAGTCATTGATTTCATCGACCATATAAAGAATATCATCAGCTGCTAAATCTTTCTTTGCACAAAGTAACCCCAAGTCTGAAACATAAATTTTAAATGCATCAATATCACGGTAGTTTTCAAGTGGCTTTTTAATTTGTTCCACCTTACAAACCTGTGACACAATACCAGACAAGCAAAGCCATTCAATCGCATTTTCAAATTCAGATGCTCGTCCGCCTTTTTTTATTAACTTGTATTGAAAACGAGTATTCTTTTTTGAGAGCTGAACAGTAATATTATCGTAAGCAAGTCTTGTTTTCTTGATTTCATTCAAGTTATTATACTTGCTCATATCATTGAGATAGCTTGCAAGTATCGTGTCCTGCGTATGACGAATAAGGATATAATCCTTAGTTGCAGCAAATTGCAGCACGCACTCAGGCATACCGCCAACTACAAGATATTGGCGATATAATTGCATCGCGGCGTCATGCAAAGCAGAAGGCAATGGTATATCAGTACAGAAACTCTTTTTTATCAGCTCTACTAAATCTTCTTCTCCCAGAGCCAGCATAAACTCTTCCATATCCATAGGATAAAGAGTTTTCATGTCCACCTTTCCCACAGGAAAAGAGAATCTCTCTCTGTTTACTGCAACGCCGAGTAAACTGCCAGCGACAATAATATGATAATCAGGAGCATCCTCGCAGAAATATTTTAGCGAAGTCAATGCTCTTTCGCAGAGCTGTATTTCATCGAATACTATCAGAGTTTTTTCCTTTACGATAGTCTGACCTGCGATATGTGACAAAATCGGTATGAGATAATTAGGACTGATATTTTCCTCAAATGTTTCATTCAGCTTTGGGTTTGTTTCAAAATTGAAATATGCCACATTTTCATAACTGGTGCGCCCAAATTCTAAAATAGAGTAAGTCTTTCCCACCTGTCTTGCACCTTGTAAAATAAGCGGCTTGCGATGCTCACTTTTTTTCCATGCTTCCAAAAAGCTCATGATTTTTCTATACATATGCAGTCCTCCTTAAAGGTACTGGATATATTATAACAGAAATTCATGTAGAAATCAGTGATTTCTACATGAATTTCTACACTAATCTACACGAATATTTTCTACTAACTTACACTATTTGACGCGAATGTCTCAACTTTTACAGCTTATCCTTCTTCCTTAATAGCTGCCTGCACGGTAAGGGATAATAAAAAAATGCCACGCACCCTATAAGATTTAGTATTCAGAGCTAAGCAGGAAGTCCGCTATGTGCATGGTCTTGATGCCTTCGTAATTTCCTCCTGCGAATGCATCAGTTGTGAGAACATATTTGGGGTAGTTGTCGTGGATCTCCAACAAACGCTCATACTCCCGTTTCTCCGTCTTTTCCGAACTAACCTCCTGCGTCACCTGCACATAGATTTTTTCGTTCTGGCGAACCGCCACAAAGTCGATTTCCCCGCTGCCGGACTTGCCGACATGGATGGTATATCCTCTGCGGCAAAGCTCCAAGTACACGATGTTTTCAAGGCTGGATGCTACACTATCTGTATTATAGCCGAGAACGCTGTACCGTAGAGCGGTATCAGCAAGATAGAATTTCTCCTGCGTTTTCAGAATCTCCTTACCCTGCAAATCAAAACGGGAACAACGGTGAAGCAGATATGCTTTTTCCAGCTTCTCCAAGTAGCTGTAAACCGTTTCATTGTCCAGTGCACGGTGCTCCGCTTTAAGGTAATCCGAAATAGATTTTGCCGAGAAGGTGTTGCCCACATTGTTGAAGGTGTACTTGACCACTCGTTCCAATTGGTCAATCTTTCTCACCTGATTGCGCTTGACAATATCCGAGAAGATCGTGGAGTTATAGATATCCCGCACTATGGTATAGACCTCATCCTGAGAATACTCCTGCAAGTGAGTTGCAGGAAAACCGCCCAAGCGCACATAGTTGGCAAGTTCCGCCTTTGGTTCTCCCACCTCTGCATACTGACGCTTGAACATCAGGTATTCCTCAAAGGAGAGCGTAAAAACGCGAAAAGATACATATCGTCCTGTCAGGTAGGTCGAGATCTCGGATGACATCATGCGAGAGTTGGAGCCTGTCACATACAGGTCTACATCGAAGTCCGACGCCAGCGAATTGACAACCTTTTCCCAGTCCTTGATTTCCTGCACCTCATCGAGAAACAGATAGGTTTTTCCATCGGGTGAAAGGCGCTCCTTAAGCTGTGCATACATCTGCTTTGCCGTCATATCCTCGTATTCCATTGAGTCATAGCGGCAGCTGACAATACGCTCCTCCGGGATGTTGTGCTGCATTTCCAGCTGCTCCATAATCATTTTTAGGATCGTTGACTTTCCGCAGCGACGTACCCCGGTAAGGATTTTTACAAATGGCGTATCCACATAGGCCATGATTTTATCTACATACAAAGGTCTGTAAATCATTTTAACCACCTCCGTCTATAAATAATATACCGCAATCTAACAGACAGTCAATCATTTTTGCGATTATAAACCGCAAAACTTTTTTTTTACAGCGTGATATCACGGATTATTTCTAAATTCAGGAAGGTAAGCAACTGGTGTTCGTTAATTCAATTAAATCGGACAAACAGTAAGAAAATGCACTCGGTTTAATGCCGGGTGCATTTTCATTTTGTGCAGAAATGAAATCAGCGATTTCCACACGAATTTTTACACTAATCTACATGAATGTTTTCTGCTAACTTACACTATTTAACACGAATGTCACAACTTTTACAGCTTATCCTTCTTCCTTAATAGCTGCCTGTGCTGCCGCCAATCTTGCTATAGGCACTCTGTATGGTGAGCAGCTTACATAATCGAGACCAACCTTATGGAAGAATTCTACCGAGCTCGGATCACCGCCGTGCTCTCCGCATATGCCAAGCTCAAGCTCAGGATTGTCAGCCCTTCCTTCCTTGCATGACATAGCCACAAGTCTTCCTACTCCTGTCTGATCGAGATGCTGGAACGGATCCTGCTCAAGTATCTTAGTATCATAATATGAGCCTAAGAATTTAGCTGCATCATCACGGCTGAAGCCAAAGGTCATCTGTGTAAGATCATTGGTTCCGAAGCTGAAGAAGTCTGCCTCCTTAGCTATTGCTCCTGCAGTAAGTGCTGCACGAGGTATCTCTATCATAGTTCCGACCTTATACTTCATATCAATGCCGGCATTCTTTATGAGCTCATCGGCTGTGTTTACCACTATGTTCTTAACAAATCTGAATTCCTTAACCTCACAGGTGAGCGGGATCATTATAAACGGAGTGATTATTTCACCTGTCTCCTTGGAAACTGCTATAGCTGCCTTGATAACAGCATTTGTCTGCATAACCGCTATCTCAGGATATGTTATGCACAGACGGCAGCCTCTGTGTCCCATCATCGGGTTGACCTCATGCAGGCTCTGAACTATATGAGTAAGCTCTTCTGCGCTGATGCCCATTTCCTTTGCAAGCTCTTCTATTTCCTTCGGCTCTGTAGGAAGGAACTCATGAAGAGGCGGATCCAAAAATCTTATGGTAAGCGGTCTTGTACCTATAATGCGGTACATAGCTGTAAAATCTGCCTCCTGGAACGGCTCAACCTTTGCAAGGGCTTTTTCTCTTTCTTCCTTTGTACGTGAGCATATCATCTCACGAACTGCCTTAATACGGTCTCCTGCAAAGAACATATGTTCCGTTCTGCAGAGTCCTACGCCCTCTGCTCCCATATCTACGGCATTCTGAAGATCTGCCGGGTTATCCGCATTGGTAAATACTCCGAGTCTTCTTGCACTGTCAGCCCAGCTCATAAAGCGCTTGAAGTCAGGGTTTTCCATAGAGTCTGACAATGTTATCTGTCCGTCATAGATATTGCCGGTAGAACCGTCAAGAGAGATCCAGTCTCCTTCCTTATATGTCTTTCCGTTCAATACTAATGTCTTTGCAGCATAATCAATCGCTACTTCATTATCATTTCCGCAGCCGCATACACAGCAGGTGCCCATGCCTCTTGCAACTACAGCGGCATGGCTGGTCATTCCGCCTCTTACCGTAAGTATTCCCTGAGATACCTGCATTCCGATAATGTCCTCAGGTGAGGTCTCAAGTCTGACAAGAACGACCTTCTTCCAATCCTTTTCTTTAACCTTGCTTTCAGCTTCTTCAGCTGTAAATACTATCCTTCCGCATGCAGATCCCGGTGAAGCTGCAAGTCCCTTTCCTATAGGAGTGCTCAGTTTAAGCGCCTCGGCATCAAACTGAGGATGCAGCAAGGTATCAAGCTGCTTAGGCTCTACTCTCAATACTGCTTCACGTTCTGTTATCATTCCTTCCGACACGAGGTCGCAGGCTATCTTAAGAGCTGCCTGTGCGGTACGTTTACCGTTTCTTGTCTGCAGCATATAGAGCTTACCATCTTCAATAGTAAACTCCATGTCCTGCATGTCCTTATAATATTTCTCAAGTCTGTCGGCAAGTCCTATGAATTCATCATAAACCTCCGGCATCTGATCCTTAAGATGACTGATAGGAGAAGGTGTGCGTACTCCGGCAACAACGTCTTCGCCCTGAGCATTTATGAGATATTCTCCCATAAGCTTCTTCTCACCTGTTGCAGGGTTTCTTGTAAATGCAACTCCGGTGCCCGAGTTATCTCCTGAGTTTCCGAATACCATCGCCTGAACGTTAACAGCTGTTCCCCATTCATAAGGAATCTCGTTCATACGGCGGTAAACATTGGCACGTTCATTATCCCAGCTTCTGAAAACAGCCTTAACAGCCTCTGTCAGCTGTTCCTTAGGATCCTGCGGGAACTCACGTCCTTCATTCTCTTCATATATCTTTTTGAAAACGCCTACAAGCTCCTTCATATCGTCTGCTGTAAGCTCTGTATCATTCTTAACTCCCTTTTTCTCCTTGAGTTTATCTATTTCTTCCTCAAAAAGGGACTTTGGAACCATCATTACGACGTCTGAAAACATCTGAACGAAACGTCTGTAGCAGTCATATGCAAAACGAGGATTGCCTGTCTTTGAAGCAAGTCCCTCTGCAGATACGTCATTAAGCCCAAGATTGAGGATCGTATCCATCATACCCGGCATAGACTGACGTGCTCCGGAACGAACTGATACAAGCAGCGGATCATTCTTATCTCCGAAATGCTTGCCGGTTATCTTTTCAAGCTCTGTAATACATGCGAATATATCTTTTTTAATATCTTCGCTGAGTTCTCTTCCGTCCTCATAGTACTTCGTGCAGGCCTCTGTTGTTATCGTAAAGCCCTGCGGGACAGGCATTCCCGCATGGATCATCTCCGCAAGTCCGGCACCCTTTCCTCCGAGTGTGTTCTTCATTGCCGTGAGGTCGCCGCTAAAGGCATCGTGTCCTTCGCTGAACATGTAAATTAATCTGCAGCTCATAATTACCTCCTTGTAGGATGATCTCTGCTGCGGCAGTCAAATAGTACTGCTAACGCCGCATAAATCATAATATTTTAATCAAAAATAATTATACATTTTAAATGTATTTTTTTCCATCTTGCACGTAATTTTTGGCAGATATGCACTAATATGTGCTACATAAATTTACGTATAGAGATTTGGCTGCCCGAGCTTAAAAAAACATTTATACAGCAGCTTGCAGATTAACATTTTTATAGAATCACAAAGGACGCATGAAAAGCTTTCGTTTTTCACACGCCCTAAAATTTATTCCATATTCAGTTTGTATATGATGTTGAGTCCCTTAAGCATAAGGTCATCATCTATGGTGATATCTGTACTGCAGTGCGGAATTATAAGCTCCGCAAGACCTCCTGTCGCTATCACCTTTGGTTTTTCCTTCATCTCAGACGATATCTTTTCTATCAGCCCGTCAAGCATTGAAGCTGTTCCGTATATCATACCGCTCTGCATGCATTCGACCGTATTGGCACCTATAACACATTCAGGCGCCTCAAGTTCGATCTCAGGAAGCTGTGCCGTATGCTCTATAAGAGCTTTAAGTGCAATGTTAACTCCAGGAATTATACAGCCTCCAAGATAACATCCGTCCGCCCCTACAGCATCTACTGTCGTAGCAGTGCCGAGATCCATCAGTATGATCGGCATTTTATATTCATAATATGCCGCTGCCGCTGTAACGATTCGATCGGTTCCGACCTTGGACGCATTGACCTTCTTCGTATAAAGGCCTGTCTTTAAGCTTCCGCTTGCTACAAGCGGTTTAATATTAAACATTGCTTCGGAACATTCCGATATGATCTTTGTTACTTCGGGAACTACCGAGGATATGATCACACCCTCAATGTCGGCTGTTTTTGATTCGTTTAAAATCAGTACATCCCCGATGCTTTTCGCATACTCTTCGGTGCTTAATTCACTGTCTGTATCTATGCGCGCTGTAAAAATCACAGCATCATCTCTGATGCCGCCGACGACTGTATTTGTATTGCCTATATCTATCGCCAAAAGCATGGAATCACCATCAAGCATTAATTATGCAGCAGTTTCACTTTTTGCTGTGCCAAGCATAGATGTACGTATTACTGCATTAAGAAGTACCTTTCCTATAGCTGTAACCAGTACTAAAGCAGCTATAGCCTCCATTACGCCTGCACCTGTAACGGTACCCATGATAAGTCCGTAAACTGCTGAGATAGCAACCTGCTTTGCATCAGCATACTGTGATGCAAGAAGAGCATAAATGCTTCCCATAACAAACACTGTATTGGTCATCGATCCGACAAAACCAACGATTGGCAGTGCAGCCATATCAGGAAGTCTGAGCTTCTTAAGTCCGATCCAGAGCCATCCTGAAACAAGACCGATCATAACTCTGCAGCCTACAGCGATCCAAAGTGCCTTTGCAGCTCCTGCTGCTCCGCCAGTAGTAGCTGCTACAAACGGTGAGAATGCAAATGACAGTAATGTAGGTGCTGTCGTATTGCTCACCATAGAGCAGATACCGAAAACGGCTCCAAGCAGAGAACCTGCTGCAGGTCCGAACAGAACAGCTCCGATAATAACCGGAATATGTACTGTTGTTGCCTTGATTACAGGCAGCTGAATCATACCGAGCGGTGTGTTTGCCAACAAAATGATCAGAGCCGCCATAAGTGCGACTCCTACCATACGGTTGGTGTCGAATTTCTTCATCTTCATAATTTAATTACCTCCTGCTGCCTCTCTCCTCCCATTTGGAGATGAAGCGCATATTGTACGGGCGCACCCCATGCGACCGCCTGTCCCATTGTACATTAATGAGCCCGCAGGTTCAAGCCGAATATTTGATTTTTGTTTTCTTTACACAAACTAAGCGTGTCTGTATAATTATTTGAGATAATTGCAACAAAAGGAAAGGATATTTCATCATGTTAAAGGGAAAAACCGTTTTGCTCGGCATAAGCGGAGGAATCGCTGCATATAAAACAGCTTATTTGGCATCAGCTCTTGTTAAGCTTCATGCATCTGTTGAGGTAATAATGACCGAGAATGCCACTAAATTTATAGCTCCTCTCACCTTTGAGCAGCTTACGGGGAACCGTGTTATGGTAGATACCTTCGACCGTAATTTCACACATCAGGTAGAGCATATTGCGCTGGCTGACCGTACAGATCTCGTAATAATTGCACCTGCAACCGCAAACGTATGTGCAAAGCTTGCTCACGGTCTTGCTGATGACATGCTGACTACTACCGTTCTTGCATGTACCTGCCCGAAGCTTATTGCTCCGTCTATGAATACCAACATGTTTGAAAATCCTATTACACAGGATAATCTTAAAACACTTGCTTCTTACGGATTTAAGGTAATTTCCCCTGCTTCAGGACGTCTTGCCTGCGGCGCAGTAGGTGCCGGAAAGCTTCCTGAGCCGGATACTCTGCTTCAGCATATACTTAAGGAAATAGCATTTCCTCATGATCTTTCAGGCAAAAAAGTCCTTGTTACGGCAGGGCCTACAAGAGAAGCCTTAGATCCTGTCAGATATCTCAGCAATCACTCCAGCGGAAAGATGGGCTACGCTATTGCAAAGTCAGCTATGTTAAGAGGCGCCGACGTAACGCTTGTATCAGGTCCAACCTCCATCGAAAAACCGCCTTTTGTAAATGTTATTGGCGTCGTTTCTGCAGAGGATATGTTTAATGCCGTTAAATCAGAGTACTCAGACTGTGACTACATATTTAAAGCTGCTGCTGTCGCCGACTATACACCGGAAACATTTTCAGATAATAAGATAAAGAAGAAGGACAGCGATCTTTCCATCCCGGTAAAGCGCACCAAGGATATATTAGGCTGGCTAGGGGAACACCGCAGCCACAAGCAGGTGATCTGCGGCTTTTCCATGGAGACAAAGGATCTTATGGAAAACAGCACGGCAAAGCTTAAGAAAAAGAATGCCGATATGATCTGTGCAAATAATCTTAAGACCACCGGTGCAGGCTTCGGTACTGATACCAATGTCATTACCGTTATCACTGCAAACGGAAATACCGAACTTCCTCTTATGTCCAAGGAGGAGGCAGCTATGCGAATTATAGATCTCGCAGTTTCGTTAAAGGCAGATAAGCTTGATAAACAGGCTTGATACATAGGCTTGATAAATAAGCCTTATAAATAAGCTTAATAATCAGAACATACTTATATTAAAGATGCATTTTGATCTCATATATAGTAAAATAAATTGTTAATCTTTCAGGAGACGATATGAGACAGGTTTATTTTGATAATGCCGCTACCACGAGGGTGCGCCCTGAGGTTGCGGAGCTCATGACCAAGGTCATGACAGAGGACTACGGCAATCCGTCCTCAAGACATATTTACGGTGTCAATGCAGAAAAATACATAAAGACTGCCGCAGAGCAGATAGCTGCAACGCTTAAGGTCAAGCCTCAGGAGATCATTTTTAACTCAGGCGGAACCGAGGGCAACAACAATGTACTTATAGGTACAGCGCTTCAGAGAAAAGGGCTTGGAAAGCACATTATCAGTACAAATATTGAGCATGCTGCGGTATACAACCCACTTATTTTTCTTGAAAGCATGGGCTATGAGGTTACATTTATAGGTGTCGACTCCAAGGGTCACATCGATATGGATGCTCTTTCCGCTGCTATTCGCCCGGATACCATACTTGTCAGCACCATGTGGGTCAATAACGAGATGGGTGCGATAGAGGATATCCCTGCTATAGCAAAGCTCGTTAAAGAAAAGAATCCGCGTACATATTTTCATACCGATGCCATTCAGGCCTACGGCAAGCTCACATTAAGGCCTAAGGAAGCCGGCATAGACATGCTCACAGTAAGCGGTCACAAGCTGCACGGCCCTAAGGGCACAGGCTTTATGTATATTAATGAAAAAGTGCGTATAAGCCCAATCATTATGGGCGGTGGACAGCAAAAGGATCGCCGTTCCGGTACTGAAAATGTTCCCGGCATAGCAGGACTCGGTCTTGCTGCAGAGCTTTATAAGCGTGAGCATAATTCCATCAATGAGCGTATGCTCGCAGTAAAGGATCGTCTTATTGACAGGCTTTCAAAAATTGATGGAGTCACGATAAATTCCGAAAAAGGCGCGCTTTCCGCTCCGCATATAGTAAGTGCTTCCTTCGAAGGAACAAGAGCCGAGGTATTATTGCATGCACTTGAAGAAAAGGGTGTTTATGTTTCTTCCGGTTCTGCATGCTCATCTAACCACCCTGCCATAAGCGGAACCTTAAAGGCAATAGGTGTTAAGAAAGAGCTTTTGGATTCTACACTGAGATTTTCCTTCGGTATTTATAATGAGCCTGACGAGGCAGATTATGCGGCAGACTGCATAGAAGAGCTTCTGCCTGTGCTTAGACGTTTCCGCAGATACTAAAGACAATTCTTAATGTATCGCGGCATTTTCTCAGGTCTCAGCGCACATTTCAAAAGTGCTTAGTCAAAGCCATATATATTATATTTTTGTAAGCTTTAATAATTATATTTTGTTTAAGGAGAAAAAGAATGCAGTATCAGAGCTTTCTGATAAAGTATGCCGAAATCGGCACTAAGGGCAAGAATCGCTATATTTTTGAGGATGCACTCATGCACCAGATCCGTGAGCACCTTAAAAAGGTCGAAGGCGATTTTGCCGTTCAAAAGGAACAGGGACGTATATATGTAAATGCTAAATCAGACTATGACTATGACGAAGTAGTTGAAGCTTTAGGCAAGGTATTCGGTGTTACAGGCATCTGCCCTATGCTTCAGATAGATAAATGTGAATATGATGAGCTTCGTGAAAAGGTGCTTGAATTTGTTCAGAAGGAGCATCCTGAACAGAAATTCACCTTCAAGGTTCGTGCTAAGCGTGCCGATAAGCATTATCCTGTGAACTCTGATGTTATAAATGCAGACGTGGGATACGACATACTTAATGCATATCCGGAATCAAGCGTAGACGTTCACAACCCTGATTTTATAGTTTATATTGAGATCCGTCAGAGGATCAATGTATTTACAAAGGTCATACCGGGTGCCGGTGGAATGCCGATAGGTACAAACGGCAAGGCAATGCTGCTGCTCTCAGGCGGTATCGATTCCCCTGTTGCAGGCTACATGATCGCAAAGCGCGGAGTTATGATCGAAGCCGTTTACTTCCATGCACCGCCATATACCTCAGAAAGAGCTAAGCAAAAGGTCATTGATCTCGCAAAGCAGGTTGCCTCATATTCAGGCGCTATCCGACTTCATATCGTCAACTTTACAGACATTCAGCTCTATATTTACGAGCAGTGTCCGCATGATGAGCTTACTATTATCATGCGCCGTTACATGATGCGCATTGCAGAACGACTTGCAAATGCAAATGACTGCATCGGTCTTATAACCGGAGAAAGCATTGGTCAGGTCGCATCACAGACAATGTTCTCTCTCCGCACCACGGATGAGGTCTGCGAGCTTCCTGTATACCGTCCTGTTATAGGCTTTGACAAGCAGGAGATCGTTGATGTTGCAGAAAAGATCGGAACCTTTGAAACAAGCATACTTCCGTATGAGGACTGCTGCACTATCTTTGTTGCAAAGCATCCTGTTACAAAGCCTAATCTTAATGTCATTCAGCGTTCTGAAAGACATCTTGCTGAAAAGATAGATGAGCTGATAGAAACTGCTGTTAACACCGAAGAGGTCGTTATCTGCGAGTAATTGTTGCTCTGATTACAGAAAGCTAATATCTATAAAAGCAGCTGATTGCAGTGCATTACAGCACCGCATGATCAGCTGCCTTTTTATTTAAAATATTTACACAATATATAAATTCAATTGCTTCGACTTATATTACGCAAAAACTCTCTTAAGTCTTGCAAAATCAGGAAGTCCGTCCTTCTTTACCATAGGAGTTTCACCCTGAATAAGCGGAAGCGCATAGTTGATGAAGTCGCTGGTAATGTCATTTCCTGCTTCATTTATCCATTCCTGCGGAACCTTATTCTCATAGTTTGCAACCTCTGAAAGATCTATGAGCTTTTCTCTGCATACATATCCATTATCACGGCTGCAGTCAAATCCTACCATCTTATCGGTCACGCCGTTAAGCATGGCCTCGACAGCTGCCTTTCCTGCCATATATGCCTCGTCAATATCTGTCTTGGATGCACAGTGAGCCGCACATCTCTGAAGAAGGCTGAGTTCTATACCTCTGGTCTTTATGCCCATCTTTGCCTTAACTATACCCGCAAGTCTTGCTGCAAGTCCGCCGAGCTGTGCATGACCGAAGCCGTCTGTTCCGGATGTCTTTGCCTCTGAAACAAATGTTCCGTCAGCATAATGAACACCCTCTGAAACTGCAACTATGCAGTTGCCCTTTGCCTTATATACACGCTCGATATCAGCAAGGAAGCTGTCCATATCAAAATTTCTCTCAGGGAGATAGATAAGATCACAGCAATGCTCTCTGAGGTTGGCAAGTGCAGCTGCCGCAGTGAGCCAGCCGGCATGTCTTCCCATGCATTCGATGATAGTTACTACACCTGTATCATAGACAACGGTGTCGCGTGCAACCTCCATAACTGAGGTAGCTATATACTTTGCTGCAGAGCCGTAACCCGGGCAATGGTCAGTGCCGTAAAGATCATTGTCGATAGTCTTCGGTACACCCATAACACGGCAGTCATAGCCAACCTTTTTCATATACTTGGATATCTTGTTGCAGGTATCCATTGAGTCATTTCCGCCGTTATAACAGAAATAACGAACATCATACTTTTTGAAGATCTCAAGTATTCTCTTATAATCTGTCTCATCCTCGTTAGGGTCCTTCATCTTATAGCGGCATGAGCCAAGTGCTGAAGACGGTGTATACATGAGCTTATCAAGATCTTCTCTGTCTTCCTCGTCCATAACATAAAGTCTGTCCTCCAAAACTCCCTTTATGCCGTAATGTGCTCCGTACACCTTGGTAATACAGTCGGCATCAAGTGCTGTGCGGATAACGCCGTATGCACTTGCATTGATAACCGCAGTAGGTCCGCCGGACTGTCCTATAATGAGTGCTCCCTTTAATGTTTCAGCCATATTTTCCTCCGAAAAATACCGCAGCCGCCTTTTTGTCAGCAGCTGCGGCATTCATTTTTAAATATAATAATTAAATACGGTCATTTGAACCGAGTACGTCTACGATCTTGTGGTGAACCATTGCCTTAACAGCAGCACGTGCCGGCTTTAAGTATTCACGCGGATCGAACTTGTCCGGATGCTCATGCATAAACTGTCTGATAGTAGCAGTCATGGCAAGTCTGATATCTGAATCAATGTTAATCTTGCAGACTGCACTTCTTGCAGCCTCTCTGAGCTGATCCTCAGGTACTCCTATTGCGCCCGGCATATTTCCGCCGAACTTATTGATAGCAGCTACAAACTCCTGAGGTACGCTGGATGCTCCGTGAAGAACTATAGGGAAGCCCGGAAGCTTCTTCTCGATCTCATGAAGAACATCAAAACGAAGATGCGGATCTGTGCCAGGCTTAAACTTATAAGCACCGTGGCTGGTTCCTATAGCGATAGCAAGTGAATCACAGCCTGTACGATCTACGAATTCCTCAACCTCTTCAGGTCGTGTGTAAGAAGAATCCTCTGCGCTGACATTAACATCATCTTCGATGCCTGCAAGTGTTCCGAGCTCAGCCTCAACGACTACTCCGTGTGCATGCGCATAATCAACGACCTGTCTTGTAAGAGCTATATTTTCCTCAAAGGACTTACTTGAACCGTCTATCATTACAGATGTGAAGCCGCCGTCAATGCATGACTTGCAGGTTTCAAAATCAGGACCGTGATCAAGGTGAAGCGCCATAGGTATCTCAGGACACTCTATAAGCGCAGCCTCCACAAGCTTTACAAGGTATGTGTGATTAGCATAGGCTCTTGCACCCTTTGAAACCTGAAGGATAACAGGTGAATGTGTCTCCTGGCATGCCTCTGTAATGCCCTGTATTATCTCCATATTGTTAACATTGAAAGCACCTATAGCATAGCCGCCGTTGTATGCCTTTTTGAACATTTCTGTCGTTGTAACAAGTGGCATTTTGTAACTCCTTTTAAGTATATGATTAATATATTGCGTTATTTGCCATAACTATTACAGTATAACATTATTCGAGGCTTAAATCCATACCTGCAGCGATCTCAAGACGTATCATTATCAGGCTTAATATCGCTATTGCCGCTGTTTCAGTCCTTAAAATACGTTTTCCGAGTGATATCGGAGTTATGCCGTGTCTTTTTGCCATGCTTACCTCAAGCGGGTCGAATCCGCCCTCAGGTCCTATAAATACACCGATAGAGTTTCCGGGTATAAAGCTGACAATAGCCTCACAGGTGGCAACAATGCCCTTTTCGTCCTCATACGGTATGAGACGGACATTAAGCTCCTCACACATATCGACTGCCTCTTTAAAATTGACTGCCTTATGTATATGAGGGATGACACTTCTTTTTGACTGCTTTGCGGCACTTTCCGCAATTGCCTGCCAGCGTTTCACCTTGGCATCCGCTTTTTTATCATCAAGCTTGACCACACAGTTCTTGGAAGCCACCGGAACTATATCCGTAACTCCGAGCTCTGCTGCCTTTTGGATGATAAGCTCCATCTTATCAGATTTCGGCAGACACTGAAAAAGCACCACTCTTGAAGGAAGCTCGTGATTTTCCTCGCAGATTTCCTCGATCAGTAGTTTTAACGCCGTGCCTTCTGCGTCATTTTCATCAGTGACCTTATCGACCGTACACATATAATCCGTTCCGTCCGGATCACTTATCATCACTCTTTCACCCGGCTTTAGGCGCAAAACATTTACAGCATGATTATAATCATCGCCGGTTATCAATATATTTTTATCTGAAATATTATCTTTATCAACAAAAAAATGATACATAGTCTTAAAATTCGTGAATAAATAAACCGCTTCTTAACTTAGGTTCAAACCATGTAGATTTAGGCGGCATCAAAAGTCCGGCATCTGCTACCTTAAACAGCTCCGAAATATCTGTAGGATACATTGCAAATGCTGCTGCCGGTCCTTTTTTTGAAAGGCTTCCTTCAGCTTCATTCTCTTTGGCAAAGCTTTCAGCATCCTTTACTAGCTCCTTAAGCCCTCTTATGCCTCCAATAAATTTGATCCTATTGTCCGTACGCGGATCCATGATTCCTAATAGCTTTGAAAGCACTTCGTCCTGCAGTACTGAAACATCAAGGCTTTTGACAGGGTCTGCTGCTCTTGCGGATGCATATTCCGGCTTTAGCTTAAGCTTATAGGTCCTGCCGTTAAGATACATTCCGACTTCATACTTTTCTCCGGGTCTAAGCAATTCATCTATATCGTCGCTGTCAGCTTCACATAAAAGTGAAGTACATTCGATATTATAAATATTTTCAAGAGCTTCAAGAAAATCGCTGACCGAATATCCGTTGAGATCCTTCACGACTCTGTTGTAATCCATTATCTTAAGCTCACTATCAGAGAAAAGTACTGACAAAAAGAAGTTATATTCTGCTGAAGCGTCATATCCACCCTTTGCAGCAGCTTCCTCTCTTCTCTTAAGCGCGACCTTTACAGCCGATGCGGCTCTGTGGTGACCATCGGCTATATATGTGCATTTGATCTCAGAAAACAGTCTGCCAAGCTCCGCCACCACGTCCTTATCAGCTATGATCCAGACTCTGTGTCTGATGCCGTCCTCACTGATAAAATCATATACAGGTGTCTTTTTTTCTTTTTCGGTATTTACAAGTGCATCTATCCTGCCGTCTGCATGATAGCTTAAGAAGATAGGTCCTGTCTGTGCACTCATAGCATCGACATGATGTATCCTGTCAAACTCCTTTGCAGCTACTGTATTTTCATGCTTTCTGCATATACCGTTAAGATAATCGTCTACCGATGACAGTGCAGCTATGCCGTTCTGTGTCCTGCCGTCCATAGTCTGCTCATAAATATAAAAGCAGTCTGTATCATCCTTTATATAGATGCCTTCTGCCTTCTGCTTCTCATATCTTTCTTTAGCTGCCTTGTAAACGTCATCTGCGTACATATCATGTTCAGGTGCAAACATGGTTTCGGGTCTGTCAATGTTAAGAAAGCTGTAGGGTCTGTTCTTCACAGCCTCTGCAGCCTCCTCTCTTGAATATACGTCATAAGGCAGCGCAGCCACATCAGCTGCCTTATCGGCAGCCGGTCTGATTGCTCTGAATGGTCTAATATCAGCCATTTTACCCTCTTATAAATTTCATTATTTAACTATACGAACTCTGAGCATTCCTTCAATAGCTCTGATCCTGTTAAGTGCAGCATCCGTGATCCTTGTATCTATATCCATAAGGGTATAAGCATATTTGTCACGGCTTGCATTCTGCATGTTCGCAATATTAATATTGGCATCTCCCATTATAGCTGTAAGCTTACCGAGCATACCCGGTGTATTCTTGTGAAGGCATGCGATTCGTGACTCCACCTTGCAGATTCCTGCATCAATGTCAGGATAATTCACTGAATGATGAATGTTTCCGTTATCAAGATAATCCTGAAGCTGTTCTACAGCCATCTTTGCACAGTTATCCTCAGACTCCTCCGTAGATGCTCCGAGGTGCGGAGTAACGACCGTATTCGGCATAATAACAGACTTTGGTGTTGGGAAATCGGTAACATATTTTGCTACCTTGCCGCTTCTTAATGCCTCTGTTATATCGTCTTCGTTTACAACAAAGCCTCTGGAGAAGTTAAGTATTCTTACTCCGTCCTTCATCTTTGCAAAGGAAAGCTTATTAAGCATGTCTCTGCTGGATTCTGTTGCAGGCACATGAACAGTTATGTAATCACACTTTTCAAAAAGATCGTCGATATACTCCTCGTGCTTAACCTCTCTCTTAAGTCTCCATGCAGATCCGACAGAGATATAAGGATCATAGCCGTATACCTCCATGCCAAGGTAAGCGCACATATTTGCCACTACTACACCAATAGCACCTAAGCCTATAACACCGATCTTCTTTCCGATGACCTCATGACCTGAGAATGCCTTCTTTGCCTTCTCTGCATCCTTTGCGATGTCTTCGTCATTAGCATTGGCCTTTACCCACTCAATACCGCCGACAATGTCTCTGGAAGCAAGCATAAGACCTGCAAGAACCATTTCCTTTACTGCATTGGCATTAGCGCCCGGCGTATTAAGAACAACTATTCCCTCTTCTGCACAGCGGTCAAGCGGAATGTTATTTACACCAACACCTGCTCTGGCAATGGCTCTTAAAGAAGGAGCAAACTTCATGTCCTTCATCTCGGCGCTTCTTACAAGCGCTCCGTGAGCCTCTTCCATCTTATCTGTAGTCGAATATCCGTCTCTGAATTCTCTGAGTCCGTGATCGCTTATGTTATTTAATAAAAGTATTTTTCTATTCTTCATCTTTCTGTATCGTTATCCGGCAATTTATATACTGCCGTGTCACCATCCTTTTAATATTCTGTAATTTTTTAAATATATAATTATTTGTTATCCTGATCTTTTTCTCAGTCCGTCTATATCGGCTGTTTAGCAGCTTAAGCTAAAGCTAAGGCTGTACTTATCAGCTGTGACTCTTTTCAAAACGCTCCATCTCATCCACAAGAGCCTGAACACCCTCATAAGGCATGGCATTGTAGATAGATGCTCTCATACCGCCGACTGTTCTGTGTCCCTTGATATTCTTAATGCCCTTTTCTGAGCATTCAGCAATGAACGCCTTATCAAGCTCATCATTTCCCGTAACGAACGGTACGTTCATAAGAGAACGCGAATCCTTTCTTACAGTACCCTTAAACAGCTTGGAATTATCAAGATAATCATATAATAATGCGGCCTTCTTTTCATTCTTGGCCTTCATGACCTCTAAGCCGCCCATATCCTTAATCCATTTAAATACCTTGCCGCAGGTATATATTCCCCAGGTATTAGGTGTATTATACATTGAATCATTGTCAGCCTGAGTCTTCCATTTAAGCATTGTAGGTGTTCCCGGAAGCACATCATCCGTGATAAGATCTTCTCTTACGATCACTGTTACAAGTCCGGCAGGGCCTGCATTCTTCTGCACTCCTGCATAGATGACTCCGTATTTATTGACATCCAGAGGCTCAGAAACGAACATGGATGAAACATCAGATACCAGCGCCTTACCCTTTGTGTCAGGAAGCTTCGGATATCTGGTTCCGTATATGGTGTTATTCTGACAAATGTATACATAGTCAGCATCGTCAGATATCTTAAGATCGTCAAGATCAGGTATATATGTAAATGTCTCATCCTCTGAGGAAGCGATAACATTAACATTTCCGTACATCTTTGCTTCCTTGATGGCCTTCTTTGTCCAGACTCCTGTATTGATATAATCGGCTGTCTTATTCTTCATAAGGTTCATCGGAACGGCAGCAAACTGCTGTGATGCTCCTCCCTGTACAAAAAGCACCTTATAGTTATCAGGTATCGCCACTATATCTCTGAGAGTATTCTCTGTTGTATGGAGGATGTCTTCAAAGTCTTTAGATCGATGGCTCATCTCCATGACACTCATTCCTGAGGTGCCGTACTCCAACATTTCACTCTGTATCTCTTTAAGAACCGACTCAGGCATACATGCCGGTCCTGCGCTGAAGTTAAAAACTCTGCTCATACTTCCTCCTTTTTATAACATGCGGCGGGATAATGATTTGACGGATCCTGCCCGTTCATAAGCCGCTTAAGACATAAATATACAACCGCTTTATGAATTTAGCAAGATAAAGAGTATAAAAACCTTTGATTTTGGTAGGTTTTAATTTAAAACATACTCAACGTGCTTCTTCTGCCTTGTCAAGGCACCTGATTAAAGCCCTTCCGGCATTTTCGCTTATGTCTCTTGCAATTATACTGTGCTCGCCTTTTTCCTCTGCCGCAAGTCGGCCTGCAGTACCATGCAGATACACAGCTATAGGCAGCGCATCCGTAAGATTTCCCTTAAGCACTGCACTAATTCCGGCTATAAAACCGCAAAGAGCATCTCCGCTTCCTGCCTTTGCCAATGCTCCGGATCCCTGGCTCAGCTTAATAACACGACCATCCTTATCAGCTATTACAGTCTCGTGATCCTTCAATATTACATTTATTCCCATATAATCAGCAAATACGGCTGCTGCCTTTATCGCATTTACTTTAAGCTCCGGAATACTGTTGATCACCTTAAGTGAATTTATCTCTCCGGCATCAGCATTAACCTGATCCTTGCTGTCAGCGCCCGCAATATTGCTATCTGCAAATGAAATGCTCTTATTTGTAATATCCGACGGCGCACCTTTTATAAGTCTCAGCATTTCCATCATATGTGGAGTTATTACTATGTTGGAAAATGTTTTTGTCCCGCCTTCTTCAATAGTTCCGACTCCTGAAAGCAGCCTCATATCATATCCTTCTTCTGCTATGATATTCAGCGCATCCGCATCTATAACTACAAGCTTCTTCTTATGAAGCCTTGATACGACATCTGCCCTGAACAGTTCTGCAACCATAGCTTTAGCCGCTTCATCCTTTGATAAGCCTGGGCCGACAATAACATAGTCTGCCCAATCAAGCTCATCCGAAAGCTCTTTTCCCTCACAGCTTGCATACATCGCCTCGGGGAGCAGTGTCTGCAGTATAATGCGATTTGCTTCAGGTGCAAAATATTTCACCATTCCTATTCCGCTTCTGAAGGCTGCAAGACCTGAAATATATGCGGCACCTGCCATTCCGCTGCTGCCGGCTATAATCAGAAGTTTACCGTATGTGCCCTTATTGGAATCCGGCTCCCTTACACTAAGCTTTTGTTTGTGACGAATAAAAAGCTCTTTCATCACTTTCTCAGGCTCCTTAACTATAATGCATGAGCCTTCCGGGATATTCAGACTATTTATTTTTCCAAATGACATACTGTCCATAGTTTTATAAAGCTTGTATTTTGTCAGACTTATTTATTATTCAAACTCTCTTCGCAACTACAGAGCACCATTCGCCCTGAGTATTTATCGTAAGGATCTTCCAAGCATCATTCTCAGCAAATGCCTGCTTAACATCCTCAAGCTTTTCGTCAATGATACCTGAGGTAATAAAAATTCCGTCCTTTCTGATAAAGCTGTCGACAACACCCTTACCTGCAAGCATACAGATAACAGGTGCAAGGATATTGGCAATGACTATATCATAGCCCTTAGCCGGGGCTTCCTTTGAAGCAATGTCCGTTCCTACTTCTTTTTCTGCATTTTCAAAGGCCGATGAAGCATTTTCCTTTTTGAATGCCTCAAGTCTGTTATGTATCTTTGCTATGGTCTCGTCATCGCCTATAACATTTCCTATATAAAGCTCAAACTCATCCTTACTGATGTTATTAAAGCCGCAGTTATCATGTATCGAAGGCTCACACTGCTCATCAAGTTCTGTTGCCGTCACCATTGCAGCCCCCTCTTTCAGTGCCGCAATGCCTAAAATACCGCTTCCTGTTCCTATATCAAGGACTGTATCCCCCGGCTTAACATATTTTTCAACAGACTTTAAGCAAAGCTGTGTAGTTTCATGAGAACCTGTGCCAAAAGCTGTGCCTGGATCTATCTCAATAAGCTTAATGCTTCCGTCACCAATGCCCTTTAAGCAGTCCTCAGGTATTTCTTCCCATGTAGGCTTTATAAGAAAGCTTCCTGCCTGTATAGGCTTAAAATACTTCTTCCAGTTATCTCTCCAGTCAGTATCCTCTGTTACACCTTCCTCAATGCGCCCTTCTCCTATATTGGCATAGGCACGCATCTCATCAAGCTGCTCCCTGACATTTTCCAAAAGCTCGTCTATTTCTTCCTGCTTCCAGATCCTGTCTGAAATGGTATATGAATTGTCCTCTCCGGTCTCTCCGACAGAAGCTATGCCGGCTGTCGAAGCTGCTGTTTTGTTGTCATTTTCAGCTTCTTTACTCTCATCATCTTCCATATGCAGGAAAAAGCTGAGTCTTGATGTTCCGTCATCCGGTGCAAGCTCCGGAAGTATATCTATAAACATGCCCTTTGTATCAGCATCCGAAAGCGGCACATTGTCCTCGATCTGAACGCCCTCTACTCCGCACTCCATAAGCATCATGCTGACAAGATCCTCAGCCTCGGTAGTTGTGTGTACAGTAAATTTCTTCCACTTCATATCTTTATCTCCGATTTTTCTTTTTCTTATATATTCTGTAAATGACTACCGATGCGCCCATCCACATCAGCTGTACAATTATCGCTATTATAAATGCCGGCGATTTCGGATCCTTTATATTCATACCTATTATAGGCAAAAGTATGGTAGTCGGCAGCATTCCCAGGATACAGCCCGAAAGGTATTTTCTGTATGAAACAGCTATAGCACCCATATACATACTGACTATATCGCACGGAAGAAATCCGCCGACAACTCTCGTGAGAAATGTAAACATGAAATCATTTTCCGCACGAAGCTCCTTGACCTGCTGTGCCTTAGGATATTTTGAGACTATCCGCTCCACGGCAGAGGTTCCGATAAACCTGCCGATAACATACGGCAAAGACACCATGACTGCTGTACCGATTATATTTACAAGTACCGCTACAGGAAGCGGAAACATTATGCCTGCTGCCGCATAAAGGATTCCGTTATATATTACTATACTGAGGCTTTTTATCCCAAACATAGCAATTAATATAAATGCAGCCATAAGCTTGTTTTTAGGCTCAAAGCTCAGTATTTCTGCAAGAGAAATGTCATTTCTGTGTATAAAGCAGAATATCACTATTGCCGCCCAAATTAAGGCAATACATATCTTTAATATCAGCAGTATAGTATCATCCTTTTTCAGCTTATTATCACTGCTGACTTTTCTTTCATTTTCCGACAGTGTACTCACCTGTCCTTCCTTATACTTATTTATAAGCTCCTGCTGCGTGCTTTGCATCTAAGAAAGCAGGCTTGCAAAGGAAAATTGGATTTTTTGTCCCCGGTATCATCATTATATTATTTTTGTATATGATTTGTAAAACTATTAAAAAGCTGCCGCACCATTTATATGATACGGCAGTTTTATAAATATTACATAGTATATTTTTTTACTTTGATGTAGAAAGAGACTTTGGCTTCTTAAAATAATCTGCATTATTAAGCCTAAGTTTCCATTCCTATCTGTCAGTCAGCCTTAGGGCCTGCTCCTGCAATGTTTGCAGGCATGTGAGGATACTTCTTTGAGAAGTTATCGCTGAACATCTTCGCAAGCTTCTTTGCCTGCTCATCATATGCAGCCTTATCAGCCCATGTTTCCTTAGGATCAAGGATCTCCGAAGGAACTTCAGGACAGCTTACAGGAATCTCAAGGTTGAAACGATCGTCATGCTTATACTCAACCTTCTCAAGCTCTCCGTTAAGTGCTGCAGTAACCATAGCTCTTGTATATTTAAGCTTCATTCTTGAACCGGTTCCGTAAGGGCCTCCGGTCCAGCCTGTGTTTACAAGATAAACCTTTGTGCCGTACTTATCGATACGCTCTCCGAGCATATTTGCATAAACAGAAGCATCAAGCGGCATGAATGGCTCTCCGAAGAGTGTTGAGAATGTAGGCTGCGGCTCTGTTATGCCTCTCTCAGTTCCGGCAAGCTTGGATGTGAAGCCTGTAACAAAATGGTACATAGCAGCTTCTCTTGAAAGCTTCGAGATCGGAGGAAGTACTCCGAATGCATCTGCAGTAAGGAATATTACTACCTTAGGAATACCGCCTACTCCCGGGATCTGTGCATTAGGTATATAGTCTACAGGATATCCTACTCTTGTATTCTCTGTTATGCTCTTATCTGAATAATCAGGAATTCTTGTCTCAGGATCGATTATAACATTTTCACAAAGTGAACCGAACTTGATAGCTCTGAATATCTCAGGCTCATTTTCTTCCTTAAGATCTATACACTTAGCATAGCAGCCGCCTTCGATATTGAATACTCCGTCAGGTGTCCAGCAATGCTCGTCATCTCCGATAAGCATACGCTTAGGATCTGCTGAGAGAGTTGTCTTTCCTGTTCCTGAAAGTCCGAAGAACACAGCTGTCTCATGAGTCTCGGGATCCATATTTGAAGAGCTGTGCATAGGAAGAATATTTTCCTCTACAGGCATAATATAGTTCATTACAGAGAATACTGTCTTCTTGATCTCACCTGAATACTGGCTTCCTGCGATGATAGCCTCATGTGCCTCATAGTCGATGATGATAGCCGCCTCAGAATTAATTCCGAATTTCTCAGGATCACACTTATAGCCAGGTGCGGCAATGATAGTGAAATCAGCATCTCCGAATGCTTCAAGCTGCTCCTTTGTAGGTCTGATAAGAAGCTGATGAATAAAAAGGTTCTGTGAAGCAAGCTCGTTTACAATACGGAACTTTCTTGTATACTTCTGATCTGCACCTGCAAAGCCGTCAAAGATGTAGACCTCCTTGCCGTTCAGATACTCGATCATTTCCTTTCTTATAGCCTGATAGGTCCCTCTTGTTGTAGGAACATTGACGCTTCCCCATGCTATCTTGTCATGTACGCCTTCGCTGTCAACGATAAACTTATCCTTAGGTGAACGTCCTGTATACTTACCTGTAAGTACTGCAAGCGCTCCTGTTGCTGTGAGCTGTCCTTCGCCTCTTGCAAGTGCCTTCTCTGTAAGAACTGCAGGCTCAAGGTTTCTGTAGACGATCTTCGGCTCTGTAATTCCTAATTTCTCAAGACCATAGGTATTCATTGCTTTCCCTCCTGATGCTTATGACCTGCGCTTATTATGCGCAGTATATTGATATAATCTCAGATCATTATTTGTGCTTTCGGCAGCATTCTCATAAAAATATCTGCCCAATCGGCATTTGCCGTCTTTACTGTCTAATAATATAGCATAAGTGATTATAAGAAGCGATAATTTATATCGCGGCTATTTAATAATACGGCAAATATTAAGTCGGTGTAAATCATTTATTTCATAAAATATTTCTATACAAATAAAAAACTTTATTAATAATATTGTTGTGTTATAATAAACTCAGTGTGTGCAGTGGGAACTGCCGCATATAACTAACTGGAATTTCGAATGGAGAACTTATGGCAAACCCATACAAAACACGAGAGGGCGGAGCTACAGTTACGATATTTGTACCGTATGACTGCAACAATCACTGCCCATTCTGCATCAATAAACAGGAATATGCGGATATGACAGGCTTCAGCCTTGAAAAAATCTGTGACAGCATCCGCATCATGGACTCTATAACTCCTAAATGCGACTTTGTATTCACAGGCGGAGAGCCTATGGCAAACCTTGAATCACTTCAGGTGATGCTTGACTGCATTCCTACAACTCACAAGGTTTTCATCAACACTACCTTCCCTGTAATGCATAATTACACCGCTGAGGAGATGCTTGCATTTGCAGAGAAGAACAAGAACAAGATAACATGCTTCAACATTTCCAGACATATGCAGAAGTATGTTGAAGAGTCTCCGGATGAGATCATTGCAAAGATCGCTACACCAAAGCGTGTAAACTGCGTTCTTTATAAGACATACCCTACTGAGAATCTTCCTGCCTACGCAGATCGCTTCGGCGAGTTCAACATCCCGATTCAGTTCCGTTATGACTATACTGAGACAACTCCTGAGAATCTTTATGAGGAAGAGCATGATCACATCCTCAGAAATCTCAAGCATTACTTCAATTATAAGGGACTTGACGGCTGCCGTATGCGCTGCGGATATCATTTCGAGTATAAGGGCAACCACCTTACATATCATAAGACCCTTCCTTATTCAACAGTAGTTGAAACAGGTGATGACGGAGTTACCTATGATATTCTCTATGATATCCTTATAAAGCAGACAGGTAAGATTGTTTCTGACTGGACAGATGATCAGCCCGAGCTTGATATCGAAGCATACAGAAACGTTACTTTCGAGCCAAACGACAATGTCGTAAGAGATGGCGTAATCGAATTCTGATCTTAAGTGCTGGCAGTACGTAAGAGGGGTTACTCATACAGCATTCGAGATATACATTTAACAGAATATACAAAAACAGAGCGGTATAGCCTTTAGCTTTCTGCTCTGTTTTTGTTTTGTCAAAAAAAGACTGCAGAGGGGCATACTTCTGCAGTCTTTTCGTTCCCTGAAAAAACATAACAGATCGAGGGCAAAAAAGATCTTTTTTTGTTGTTAAGCTCAAAAATGGAGGAGCTTTTTCCGAGAACGTTCAATATGGAGCAGCATTTTGGCTGCGAATAAAGCTTATTAAACTGTTTAGGTCTTCAGTACATACATCATTTATGTAATAAGGCTTTCATTCCATTGATCAAACATATATTTACATTGCATTGATAAAATACATAAAATCATTTGTATCAAAAAAGGCAATAGCAACCCCTTTTATATAAAGGGAAAGCGCCATTGCCTCCAACCTGACCGATTAATCAGCAGCTAAACTTTTGTAAACTAATCTAAACTTTTCTAAACGATCTGCTGATATATGATATTTTACGCATTTATACGCAAAAGTCAATAGTGTTTTGTATACATTTTGATTGTGTATAAATGTATACAATCTAAAATATTATTTATCCTTTCGCTCTGAAAGCTTGCTTTCAAAGCGTGATTTATTTGTATGAGAAGGAACTGTTGTCGGATAATTGCCGTCAAAGCATGCTGAACAATAGTCATGATTTCCGACAAGCTCATTTAATTTATCTATAGGCAGATATCCAAGACTGTCCACTCCTATCATAGTCGCAATATCCGATATACTGTGATGACAGGCGATAAGATTCTCCTTGGAATCAATATCTGTTCCGTAATAGCAAGGATTAAGGAATGGAGGTGATGAAATACGCATATGTACTTCTTTTGCTCCGGCCTCTCTTACAAGATTAACTATCTGTCCGCTGGTCGTCCCTCTTACGATGGAGTCATCTATAAGTACAACTCTCTTTCCTTCCAAGGTCTCGCGTATCGGACTGAGCTTAATACGGACCTTATCTTCACGATCTGCCTGTCCCGGTGATATGAAAGTCCTTCCGATATACTTATTCTTAAGAAGTCCGATACCGTAAGGAATACCGGTAGCCTTTGAGAATCCGAGCGCAGCATCAAGTCCGCTGTCAGGAACTCCAACTATAACATCTGCATCCACCGGATGAGCCTGTGCAAGAAGCTCTCCCGCCTTAACTCTTGACGCATGTACGCTTACACCGTCTATTATGGAATCCGGTCTTGCAAAATAAATATATTCAAATATGCATGAACGGCGAGGCTTTGATCCGCAGTGAGTCTTATCAGAATGCACCCCGTCCTTATCAATAACAACGATTTCGCCGGGTTCTATATCTCTGATAAAGCTTGCACCTGTTGCAGCAAGTCCGCAGGTTTCTGAAGAAACTATATATGTTCCGTCCTTAGTAATGCCATAGCAAAGCGGTCTGAAACCATGAGGATCACGAGCAGCTATAAGCTTTGTTGCTGACATCATAACAAGTGAATATGCACCTTCGAGCTTATTCATAGCATTTTTAACTGCTTCCTCGATTGAATGTGCCTTAAGGCGTTCAAGCGTAATGATATAAGCTATAACCTCTGTATCAGTTGTAGTATGGAATATAGCACCGTTGAGCTCAAGCTCCGAACGAAGCTCATAGGCATTGCTCAGGTTGCCGTTATGAGCAAGTGCTAATTTTCCCTTCATGTGATTAACTTCAAGCGGCTGGCAGTTGGATCTGTTAGTATCTCCTGTAGTACCGTAACGCACATGTCCTACAGCCAAGCTGCCTTCCGGCATCTTTTCAAGGTCATCCTTTGAAAAAACATCGTTTACAAGTCCCAAATCCTTATGTGAGAAAAAAACTCCGTCATCATTGACAACTATTCCGGCGCTCTCCTGTCCTCTGTGCTGAAGTGCATAAAGTCCGTAATATACAGTCTTTGCGATTGGATAGTTACTTTTGGAATAAACTCCGAAAACTCCGCATTCCTCGTGTAGTGAACTCATACAGTCTTTCCTTCCTGAAAATATCATGCTTTAACTATACTATTGTAGCACTAATTGCTACTCTTCGCTCATGAAAATACATATGATATTTTGAAATTTTTGTATATTTTTCAAATATAAATTTTTTCGTCTGCAAAACTCCTATTTCATTCAGAATTCAAAGGAACGAGACGGATTTCAAAAGGTTCTTTAAGAGAACGAACCGAACCCATAAAATCTTCGGGTCCGGTTCGCTTTTAACTTCTTAGTTGTTCAGCATTAAAAAAGAGCTATTCCCTTTATGGTTCATTTGAGATGCCGAACATCCTTATGATCCTCTTAGGGCACTTATCTGCGCATGCTCCGCATGCAACACATTTGCTGTAGTCAATAGCAGCAATATTGCCGTTCATATGTATAGCATCATGCTCACAGGTCTTAACGCAAAGTGTGCAGCCGATGCATCCTGCAGAGCAGACATCCATAACCGCCTTGCCCTTATCCTGATTTACACACTGTACTCTGAACTTCTTATTAGCCGGTACAAGCTCAATGATCTTCTTAGGGCAGGTCTTGATGCAGGCCTGACATGCTGTACATTTTGACTCATCAACCTTTGCAACTCCGTCAACTACATGTATAGCATCAAACTGACAGGCTTTTACGCAGGCTCCGTGACCGAGGCATCCGTAAGAACAAGCCTTATCACTTGCACCAGGAACAGGTGAAAGCGCATTACAGTCGTCAGGACCGGTATAAATGTATCTCTTCGGTGCCTTCTCGCAGGTTCCGGCACATTTTACAAATGCTACCATCTTCTCCTGATCACCTGCTTCAACTCCCATTATTGATGCTATCTTATCCCAGCAAGGTTTCTGTCCTACAGGGCATGCAGAAACAGGTGCTGTACCTTCATTAATAGCCTTTGCACATCCGTCACAGCCCGGGAAGCCGCAGCCTCCGCAGTTATTTCCCGGAAGTGCCTCTCTTATCTCAGCCTCTCTCGGATCTACCTCAACAGCAAACTTTTCACCGAAAATACCAAGGCCGATACCTACTATAATACCTACTATCGCTATAAGAGCGGCAGCAATGATTATTGCACTAACATTCATATATTTGCCCTCCCCTTACATAAGTCCGGCGAAGCCGAAGAATGCGATAGACATAAGTGCTGCGGTTACTATTACAATAGGAACACCCTGAAAGCTCTTTGGAATATTATTTCCGGCAATGTGTTCACGAATACCTGCAAGAAGCACGATAGCAATAAGATAACCCATAGCGGTTGCAAAGCCGCTTACTACAGACTCAAGTACATTGTACTCATTCTGTGCATTTGTAAGAGCAACACCGAGTACTGCGCAGTTAGTTGTGATAAGCGGAAGGAATATTCCAAGTGCGGAATACAATGCCGGCATACACTTATGCATAAACATTTCAACTATCTGAACAAGTGCTGCGATAACAAGAATAAATACTATAGTCCTCAGATAAACCATATCAAGAGGAATAAGTATATAATTATTGATAATGCTTGCTACGAATGAAGCAATAGTAATAACGAATACTACGGCTCCTCCCATTCCTGCTGCTGTCTTAATATCGGTAGAAACACCGAGGAAGGAACAGATTCCGAGGAACTGGCTAAGTACGACGTTGCTTACGAAGCATGAGCTGATCGCAATAACTATTAATCCAACCATTGTCTCTCCTCCTTAGTCTTTCTTTCCGTGTGCCATGCTGCAGGTCATGCAGTTGCCTGTACAGCTGTCTTCCTTTGCAAGGCCCTCTCCATTGGTAGCACAAGGCATCTTGAGCTTGTTCTGAAGAGCTGTAATACATGCGAATACAAGGAATGCACCCGGTGCCATGATAAAGATAGAGCATGGCGTATAGAATGAAGGCATTATCTGGAAGCCGAATATCTGGCCGGCTCCGATAAGCTCTCTTACTGCACCTATCAGTACGAGTGCTACTGTAAATCCAAGACCCATGCCGAGACCGTCAAAAAGTGAAATGATCGGTCCGTTCTTCATTGCGAAGGACTCTGCACGTCCGAGGATAATACAGTTAACAACGATAAGCGGAATATAAATTCCGAGTGATTCGTACAGTGCCGGTGTAAATCCGGCCATAAGCATATCAACTATAGTTACGAGTGACGCTACGATGACGATCTCAGCCGGAAGTCTGAGCTTGTCCGGGATGATATGTCTCATAAGCGCAATTATAAGGTTTGAGAAAATAAGTACGGCAGTTGTGGACAGTCCCATGCCTGCTCCGTTCATAGCCGATGTAGTAACAGCCAGTGTAGGGCAGGTACCGAGGACGAGCACGAACAGCGGATTTTCTTTCCAGATACCGTTATAAATTCTTTCAGTATACTTATTCATTTATATCCTCCTTCCCTTACTGTTCTACATACTCATGCAGGAACTTAAGTCCTGTATTGAGTGCATTTTCAACGGCTGATGATGTATATGTAGCTCCGCTCAATGCATTGAACTGAGTATCATCTGCAGCTCCGCCCTTGATCTTAGTGATCTGTCCGGATCCGTCTTTACCTGTAAACTGATCTCTGAAGGCAGGCTCCTTAGCCTTCATACCAAGACCCGCTGTCTCTGAAATTGAAAGGAATCCGAGTCCGAGGATCTTATCTTCATTGTCAATTCCTACTGAAATAGAAATATTTCCGCCGTAGCCCTCTGCAGATGTAGAGTTTACTACATATCCGAGTACTTCACCTGCTTCATTTTTAGCCTCAAGGCATGCATTCACGGTAACCTTACCGAATCCCCAACCTGAAGCTTCTTCGTTAGCTTTATCAACAGCAGCCTGAAGCTCATCCGATGTAGTGAACTCGAATGCATCAGGGAATACCTCTCTATAGGTCTCATTGGCAGCTTTTTGCTGAGCAATTGCAATAGGCTCTAATGTAACCTCATGAACCACTCCGAGCGCCGCACCTGAAATAAGTGTGATAAGGAAGAGAACGATGGCATCTTTTACGATAGTATTTTTCATCACTTCTTACCTCTCTTTTCCTTAGCTTTACCAAACGGTGTCGGTATAGAAACTCTGTCGAGGATAGGAACCAGAAGGTTTCCTAAAAGGATAGAGTATGAAGCACCCTCTGCCGTAGGGCTCCAGGTCCTTATAATACCTGTCATAAGGCCTAAGAATATAGCATAAAGGATCTGTCCCTTATGTGTTACAGGGCTGGTTACATAATCGTTTGCCATGAAGCAGGCGCCGAAAATGATAGCACCTGACATAAGCTGAACAAGAACATAATAAGGGCTGAAGCCGCCTACTATGAACATGAATACAGCAACTGTAGAAATATAAACTATAGGTATACGCGGTGTGATAATGTTTCTTGCGATCATGTAGCAGATACCTATAAGAAGGCAAAGTGTAGAAACCTCACCGATAGTTCCCGGAACATTTCCGATGAAAAGATCCCAGAGATTCACCTGCTCTCCCGCACGTACCATTGCAAGTGGTGTAGCGCTTGTAACATTATCAAAGGTACCGTATGAGAAATTATTCATAAGGCCTGAATAAGCGATATGAAGGAAGCATCTTGCGGCGATGGCCGGGTTAATAAAGTTCTGTCCGAGTCCGCCGTAGAGCTGCTTAACAACAACAATTGCAAAAACAGCACCGATCATCGGTACCCATACAGGAATAGCCGGCGGCATGTTGAGTGAGAGAATAAGTCCCGTAACAACTGCCGAGCAGTCTCCTATAGTTATAGGAAGATGCATAAGCTTCTCATAGAAATACTCTGCTGCAACTGCCGTAGCTACTGTACATGCTGATATAAGTAATGTATATGGTCCGAAATGTATAGCACCCCAGATGATGATAGGTACCATTGCGATACATACATCAAGCATCTCTCTTCTTGTAGTAAGCTTACTTCTGAAGTGAGGTGAGGAGGATACATTAGGAAGTATTTTCTTGATCTCGTCCATGATATTCCCTCCTTAGTCTTTCTTTTCTTCTGCCTTAGCTTCGGCTGCTTTAGCTTCAGCTGCTGCCTTTTCGGCATCTGCCTTAGCCTTTTCTGCCGCCTGCTTTGCTCTTGTTATAGTCATGACCTCACGTCTTGCCTGCTTGAAGAGCTGTGTAAGCGGTCTCTTGGCAGGACAGATATATGAGCAGGTTCCGCATTCGATACATTCCATACCGTTAAGCTTCTGGAATTTATCAAGATTACCCTTTTCTACCTCTTTTGAAAGGATAGGCGGAATGAGGAAAATAGGACAGGCATCGACACAGCGTCCGCATCGAACGCAATGTGTACCCTTGCTCTCTGCTACCTCATCATGTACAAAAGCACAAAGTGCAGATGAATTTTTAACTACAGGAACATCTGTATTGAACAGAGCCATACCCATCATAGGTCCTCCGCAGATGACCTTGGCCGGTGTGCAGTTGTAGCCTCCTATGGCCTCAACTATCCTTGCATATGAAACACCAAGCCTTATCCTTACGTTTGAAGGATCTGCAATAGCATCACCTGTTATAGTGATGTTCTTTTTCATAATAGGTGTGCTCTTCATTACAGCATCATAAATAGCTGCAAGCGTAGCAACGTTATCAACTACACAGCCTGCATCTGCAGGGAGCATCTTAGAGTTGATCTGACGACCTGTAACCGCATATATGAGCTGACGTTCTCCGCCCTCCGGGTACTTGGTACGCATTACTACAACGCTGATTCTTTTTTCATTTTCTATAAGATGCTTAATTTTGTCTATAGCAGTCTGCTTGTTATTCTCTATGGCAATGACGCCCTTTGCGTTAGGGAAAAGTGAAAGTACCACCTTCATTCCTCCAACTACACGCTCAGGTTCCTCGACCATAAGTCTGTGGTCATTTGTAAGCATAGGCTCACACTCAGAACCGTTTGCAATAACAAAATCTATATCATCATCATTTTTCGGTGCAAGCTTAACGTGTGTCGGGAAGCCTGCTCCTCCCATTCCGATAATACCGGCCTCTTTGATGATAGCTCTGATATCATTCTTTGTAAGATCATCAAGAGAACGTTCTGTACCGATACCTTCAACTTCTTTGAAAAGTCCGTCACTTGTAATGACTATAGCCTGAACGTAATTACCCATGGTATTAAGTCTTGGCTCGATAGACTTTACTGTTCCTGATACAGAAGATGTAACAACGGCAGAAATAAACCCTCCCGGTTCAGCGATCTTCTGACCTGCAAGTACGTAGTCTCCAACAGCTACGATAGGCTTTGACGGTGCTCCGATACCCTGGGACATAGGAAATACATAATCCCCGTCGAACTCGAGCTCCTTGATCGCGCAATACTCACTCAGGTTCTTTCCCTCATATGCATGGACACCGCCTCTGAATGTCGCAAGGCCCATATCTTATCCCCTTTCTATATATATGCACTCCTGCATAAAGTTCACTGTGATTATAGAGCAAGTAATCAGTGAATTTCAAGACAATTTAGCTTGTACGCAAACAATTTGGATGATAAGTTTTTCACATTCAAGTTATTATTTTAACAATGCCGTTTTTTTACGTTTACAGTGAAAATAAATGAAGATTGTTGAAAAATTATCAAAATTTCATAAAATCGTTAACTTTTTCTTCGCTTTTGTTAATAAATTCCGCTTCTTGTCCTGATCCAAAATCTATGGTTTAAGTACTTAAAGCAGTTTTAAGCAGTGCTGAAGCATAAGCACATAAAAATGAATTTTTCGCCTTGATCTTTTTATCATAAATGTGTATTTCTCTTTTCAATGCTTTCGGCCTGTTGAGCGCTGCATTTTTATTAATTAATTTGAATAAAAATACCCCTTATGTGGGGTTGTCAAAACATGCTTTTATGTATAAAATCATATTTGTTTTTTCGAAGCTATAATTGTTATTGATGTTGTAATTTGATATGACAGAATTTCTTTTACGATCGGTGAATATATGAACAGAAATACAAGAGGATGCATACTATTATTAATAACAGCACTTATTTGGGGAACCGCCTTTGTTGCTCAGAGCACAGCCATGGACAATATCGGACCGTTGCTTTTTGTTGTGGCAAGATTCTTGTTGGGCGGTGCAGTACTGCTTCCGTTTATATTTATATTAAATAAGAAGAAACTAAACTCAGGCCTTATAACCAAGAGCGCCCAGCGTGATCTTACAGCAGAATCCATTAAGGGTGGAATGATCTGTGGTTTAGGTCTGCTCGCAGGCACTACACTGCAGCAGTATGGACTTATTACAACATCTGCCGGCAAGTCAGCTTTTATAACGGCTCTTTATATTATTATTGTACCTATTGCCGGAACCCTTATCGGAAAACGCATAAGCAAGGCTGTCTGGATCAGCGTAGTCATAGCAATAATAGGCTTTTATCTGCTTTGTATTAAGGACGATTTTTCTGTTGCAAAGGGTGATTTTCTCTGCCTGCTCAGTGCGTTTGCATTTACCTTTCAGATACTTTTCATTGATCACTTCATGGAAAATGGCGTTGATCCGGTAATACTTTCCTGCACAGAGTTCTTCACTGTTGCATTTATAGCATTTTTCCCTATGCTCATCTTTGAAGGATTTCATATGCAGCTCATAAAGGATGCTGCCTTCAGCATTTTCTACTGCGGTGTCATGTCCAGCGGTGTCGCTTATACCCTGCAGGTAATCGGGCAAAGAGATACTGATCCTGCAATTGCTACACTTATTATGAGCCTTGAATCTGTTTTTGCCGCACTTTCAGGCTGGCTCCTACTGCATGAGCAGATGACAGCACGCGAGCTTATCGGCTGCGCCATGGTATTTGCGGCAGTACTGCTTGCACAGCTTGCGCCTAATATGTTCCATAAAAAAGTATTTTAAATATAAATGTACCTGGCTTAAGATATGTATGAGAATCAGCTTGTACGACCAGATGTGCGCATATAAACAAGCCGTGAGATCTAAAAAAATATTTGAAATTAAAGAGGCTGTGAAAAAGCTAGCTCAAAAAAAGATGGACCAAGGGTTTATAAGAGCCCAGGGTCCATCTTTTCTTTATAATATGTCGATCAGGAATGCTTTTCCTCACGGATCTTATCCGCGCTGTAGAGCGCTTCTCTTGTAAGCTTTTCGATTCTGTCAAACTCTCCGTTTGAGATAAAGCCTGACTTACACATCCATGAGCCTCCGATAGCCGCAACACAATCCATGCTTAAGTAATCACGCATGTTGTCTCTGTTAATGCCGCCTGTAGGCATAAACTTTACGCCTCTTAATGCAGAAGCGATAGCCTTTATAGTCACTGCTCCGCCAAGATCTGCTGCCGGGAAGAATTTAACTATGCCGAGGCCTCTCTTAATTCCCTGCATTATCTCTGAAGGTGTTGCACAGCCCGGATAGATCGGAACATTTTTCTCTATGCAATAATCTACTATTTCAGGATCAAATACAGGTGATACTATGAATTTCGCACCTGCAGCCACCGCCTTGTCAACATTTTCCTTTGTAAGTACGGTTCCCGCACCAACAAGCATATCCGGGAAATGCTCAGATATCTGTCTGATTGATTCCTCGGCTGCATCTGTTCTGAAAGTAACCTCTGCACACTTAAGACCTGCTTTTTCAAGCGCCTCCGCAAGCGGTACGGCATTCTTTGCATCTTCAATAACTATAACCGGTATAACACCGAGCTTTGATATCTCTTCATTCATCTTCTCAAACATAAAAAACCTCCTGAGCATTGAATGGTTTAACAGCACCGCCATCGGCTGATTGCTGTAATTATCGCCTAAGCGCCTTGGCGCTGTTGCTTTTGTTAATACTTAAGACTTAGGATCGATATCCGCTTATGCCTGCGGTCGTCTGTCCTCCGGCAGCATTTCTATAAACTGCTCTTCCGTTATAATAGGAACATTCAGCTCCTTTGCCTTCTGATTCTTTGCAGATGCGCTCATTATATCATTATTGATAAGATACGACGTTTTTGCCGAAACAGAGCCTGAAGCCTTTCCGCCTAAAAGCTCTATAACATCCTGCACTTTTCTGCGATTTGCAAAATGATGCACATCGCCGGTTATAACAAATGTCTTTCCTTCAAATATCTTCTCGATATCCTGAGACTCAGTCTCATCTTTTCTGAAGGTGAGGACCGATGCAAGATCAAGTGCTGCATTTCTGCATTTGGCATCTGCAAAAAATCTGACATAATTATCCGCAAGCACAGGACCTATATCACGTATAGCGAGGAGCTTTTCCTTGTCGGTATTCATAATTGCATCAAGCGCATTTCCGAGTGCTCTGCATATTGCCTTGGATCCTGCGAGTCCGATACCCGGAACTCCGAGACCGTATAGGAATCTGTAAAGGTCTGTTTCGGATGCTTTCTTTGCTGCTTCAATCAGATTATCTGCCGATTTATCACCAAAGCCGTCGAGTGCAGCAATGTCTGATCTGTATCTTTCCAGTCTGAAAATATCTCCGTACTCCTTGATAAAGCCCTCATCAATAAGCTTTTCAAGAGTCATTTCCGAAAGCCCGTCAACATTTAAAGCATCACGGCTGACCATAAGCTCAAATGACTTGACCTTTTTCGCCGGGCAATCCGGATTAAGGCAATATAAGAGTGCAGCTGTGTTATCGCGTCTTACTTCGGTCGGGCCTCCGCAGACAGGACATTTATCCGGGATCACCGCTGTATTGCTGCGGGTGAGGTTATCATTTATCTGAGGTATTATCATGTTGGATTTATAAACATTGATAATATCTCCGATACCCAGCTGAAGCTCTTCGACAATGCTGACATTGTGAACGCTTGCTCTCGTAACAGTAGTTCCTTCAAGCTCGACAGGATCAAATACGGCTACAGGATTAATAAGTCCGGTCCTCGAACCTGACCAATCGATCTTCCTGAGAGTAGTCTCTGCCAATTCATCCTGCCACTTAAATGCTATAGAGTTTCTCGGGAATTTGGCTGTTCTTCCGAGTGAAATGCCATATGCAACATCCTCAAAGGCCAGTACAAGTCCGTCAGACGGAATATCATATGTAGGTATCCTGTCCTTAAAGCTCTGAATGTCATCTCTGATAGTCGACGCATCAGTAAACATATGCTCAACGACCTCAAAGCCCTGCTTCTCGAGCCAGTTAAAGCCTTCTGCAAAAGAGTTATGGAAATCAGGAACCTCCGGTGCAGCATCGGTGCCCTCGGCCGAAACAAGCGTGAATACGATAAGTCTTACATGTCTTCCTGCAGTAACTGACGGATCAAGCTGTCTTACAGAGCCTGAGCATAAATTTCTCGGATTCTTGTAGCGTGCCGCAGTATCGGCGACCTCCTCATTGATTTTATCAAAATCACTATAGGAAATAACTGCCTCTCCGCGAACTATAAGCTTACCCTTAAACGGTATCTGTCCCGGAAGATTGTCGAAGAATTTAGCATTAGGCGTTACCACCTCTCCGATCTCACCATTTCCTCTCGTTACAGCCTTCTTCAGAACTCCGTCTTCATAGGTCACAACGCAAGTAATGCCGTCAAGCTTCCAGCTTAGCACACACTGTTTCCCGTTCATCCATGAAATAAGCTCATCTACCGATTTGGTCTTGTCAAGCGAAAGCATAGGCTTTTCATGTCTCTCCTTCGGCAGCTCTGAGATTATCTCATATCCGACATTCTGTGACGGTGAATTAGCAAGCCTGAAGCCGGTCTCCTTTTCCAATGCCAGCAGCTCATCGTAGTACCTGTCATAATCAATGTTCGGCATGATTTCTCTGCCTTCCTGATAATAGGTACGACTCGCCAAATTCAGAAGATCAGTTAATTCCTTTATTCTTTTGAGTTTTTCATCATTATTCATAAGCAGATTATACAAAATCTGCAGGCCATTTACAAGGTTTGAGAAAATATTTCACAGTTTTTAAAGCAAAAGCAGCCGGTATCATTCGGATATCGACTGCCTTATGTGACTTAATAATTATTATTCGTTAAAGTAATTCTGCAATGTATATTATCTGACGGCCTTAAGCCTTATCTGCAGTTTTATCTCCTGCCTTAGCTGCTTCCTTAACGCCGGCTGCATTCATGATCTTTTCAATTGATGCAAGCTTGACGCAAAGTGCAAATACCTGAATAGCAGATTTTATTTCATCAAGTCCCGGAAATGACGGTGCAATACGGATATTGGTATCCTTAGGATCAATACCGTAAGGGAATGTAGCTCCCGCAGGTGTCAGCTGAACTCCTGCTTTTTTGCAGAGAGAAACGATCTGCTTTGCACAACCCGGCATTGAATCAAAGGAAATGAAGTATCCTCCGAAAGGCTTTGTCCAGCTTCCTATTCCAAGTCCGCCAAGTTCCTTTTCAAGTATATTAATCACAGCTTCAAACTTAGGTCTCAAAAGATCCGCATGCTTCTTCATATGCTCGTCAATGCCATGAATGTCCTTGAAGAAACGAACATGACGAAGCTGGTTAACCTTATCATGGCCTATTGTCTGATAGTTCATGGTGTTCTTGATATCTTCAAGGTTATTAAGTGATGCCGCAAGCATAGCGATTCCCGAACCAGGGAAGCTTATCTTTGAGGTTGAGGCAAATTTATATACCATATCAGGATTGCCTGCTCTCTTACACTCGGCAAGTATCTCTATAAGGTGATCCTGATTATGTTCGTAGAGATGGTGAACCGTATAAGCATTATCCCAATAAATACGGAAATCAGGTGCCGCGGGCTTTAATCTTGCAAAACGGCGAACAGTCTCATCAGAATATGAGTTTCCTGTAGGATTTGAATACTTAGGTACACACCAGATACCCTTAATAGCATCATCAGAAGAAACAAGCTTTTCGACCATATCCATGTCAGGTCCTGTAGGAAGCATAGGGATATTGATCATCTCAAAGCCGAAATACTCAGTGATCTTGAAATGACGGTCATATCCAGGCACGATGCAGAGCCACTTAACCTTAGGAAGCTTGCACCAAGGTGTAGCGCCCATAACTCCGTGACTGTAGCTTCTTGAAATGCAGTCAAACATAACATTAAGAGAAGAGTTTCCGAATATAATAATGTTATTCGGGTTAACCTCCATAATATCTGCCATAAGCTCCTTAGCCTCAGGTATACCGTCAAGCACACCATAGTTACGGCAGTCTGCTCCGTCCTCACAGCTTAAGTCCGAATCAGAACTCAGTACATCCATCATACCCATGGAAAGGTCAAGCTGTGCAGGTGAAGGCTTTCCTCTGGCCATATTAAGGCTTAATGCCTGATACTTATACTTTTTGTAGGAATCGAGAAGCTTTTCATATTCCTTCTTAAGCTCCTCAGGTGTCATTTCTGAATACTTCTTCATACTGGGCCCCTTTCTCGGATATTCTTTGATCTGTATAAGATAAAGTCAAACTTTATTTATATTTTAATAGGTTTTAAAACCCGGCAAAGCTATCGCAGCAAAATGCCGAAATATCTATATAAACTCGCCTGAGACCAAAGTATAGCACTGTAAAAAGGCTGTTTCAATGCTTTATATAAATTTTATATTATTTTTTTTAATCATATCCATCTATTTCTATGATTTGTTTTTTGCTATTTCTGCCGATTTTTGATGGATGCGCTGCCATATGATACTCTTTATTCGTTTTTATAGATATACTTGTTCTATTTATTTAATGTATGCATTACATCTGCAAAGTTCAAAACGAAAACTGCTCCGCCATCAGGTCTATTGGATGCGTTTAGTTCCGAATTCATATTTTTAGCCGCATTATAGGCTATGGCAAGCCCGAAACCAAAGCCTCCTTTTTCACCTTTATAGCAGCGTTCAAAAATATGAGCAAGATCTTTATCCGCTATGCCGCACCCATCATCCTCAACGCTTATTCTTATCTTTGTATTGTCTTCATCATAAATCCGCTCAGCCTTTACTAAAACCCAACTTTCAGCATATCTTAATGCATTTGAAACAAGATTTTCTATGATCCTGATAAGCTGAGACTGATCTGCATAAACCATAAGCGAAGGATCTGTCGGCATTATATCGAGCACAATTCCGTTTTTTACAGCAATACCGTTCATATGCTCATAAACATCAGAAAGACATTCATTAATATTAACATTTTCAAGCTCGAAGCTTTCTCCGTTTTCGAGTCGCGAAAGCGTCATAAGATCACCGATATATTTTGTCAATCTTGCGCTTTCTTCAGAAATCACATGTGCCGCGCTCATGTAGTCATTCAAAACTCCTGTCTCGATCCCCTGTGCATAACCCCCTATAGACATAAGTGGTGTCCTTAAATCATGTGAAACATTCTGAAGAAATTTGTTTTGATTTTCTCTGGTATTTTCAAGCATGTCTGACATGGCATCCATTGAACATTTAAGCACCTCGGCCTCCTTAAGGTCAAAGCTTTTATCAATGTGTTTAAAATCGCCTCCTCCTATCCTTTTTGCTTCACTGCACAATATGTCAAACTGATCAGAAATATGCCTTGCTGCAGCCCAGAGCAGTACTCCAACCGCTGCAGCCGATATTGCCGAAATAAGCAATACAAGCACGGACGCTCTTACAGTCCAACTTTCGATGCGCGCTACCGGACAATAGGTAATAATATACTCAATTTCTCTGGCATGTATCGGAGGAATATAGATATTCGCAAGAAAGCTTTCGTCCTCTTTGGTCTTTATCCTAACAGTGTTTTGCTCCTCAGATAATTTTTCATATTCGTTTGCCAGATAATCTGCAAATGCATCCGATACTTCTTTTATGGCCGTTCTTTCTTCATGGTCTCTCGGATATACAACAACTTCGTTAGAAGCAAAAATCATCAGTCTCGTGTCTCCATCTGCAGCTCTAACTATAGGATTGACGCTGCGCACGAAGCTTCCAACCTTTTCCTTCGGAGTAGTTGCGTCATCTGCAGAAAATGTTTTAAACATTATAGAAACTACATTTTCTCTAAGTTTAATAAGATTATCTTCAGCCTCTGTTTCAGCATAATGTCCTGCACTTACATAAAATATTCCGCAGGAAAGCGGAGGAAATAACAAAAGTGCCGCTAACACCGGAATCAGTATGCCGGAAAATATAGATTTGACCTTCATATCTGCTCCTTCTTAATTGAAAGTCTGAACCCGTATCCCCATACCGTTTCTACATATACATCAGATCCAATATCTCTCATTTTCTTTCTTAACCTTTTTACCAGATCATCTGCTGCGCGTGTATCAGCCTCCCAATTCATCTGCCATATAGTCTTTAACAATTCATCTCTGCTGACAGCTCTGTCCTTATTTTTCATCATATATAATAAGAAATCAAATTCTCCGGGTGTAAGCATAAGCTCTTTACCTGATAGTTCCGTTCTTCTCCTTTGAGGATAAATGTCCAATGAGCCGAGGCTGTATTTCGTATCCACATTTTCTTCGGAATTATCAGCATTTTTCGAACTTCTCTTAAGTAAGGCCTTTACTCTGAATATCAGTTCAAGCGGGAGGAACGGCTTTACAAGATAATCATCACTTCCGGATGAAAAGCCAGTCACTCTGTCATACGGACTATCCTTTGCCGAAACTATTATTATAGGAAGCATTTTATCTTTTTTCTTCAAAGTCTGACAAACCTTGAGTCCATCTGTTCCAGGCATGAGAATATCTACTACTGCAAGATCCGGCATTTTCTCATTACAAGCAGCAAGCAATGAATCTCCATCCTTAAATGTCACAACCTCATAGCCTTCTTGTTTTAAAAAGGCTTCTATAAGATCTCTTATGTTTTTTTCATCATCTGCAAAATAAATCAGCTGTGCCATAGTTTCTCCGTTACCTTAATTTTTATGACAGAATTATCAGCACTAATAATAGCATCTGTTAATAAAAGCGTAAATGTTTGACAGCGCTTTGCCTCAGTTTTTCCGTATTTTTAAAGGCATATTGAAGCTATACTATGCACATAACAAACAAATAAAAAATCTCAAGGAGGTAATAAAAATGAAACAGAACATGAAAAGAATAAGTGTGATGATGCTTTCGGGCATTCTTTGCTTAGGAGCAGCCCAGAACGCATTTGCTGCATCAAAGGCTGGAAGCGGAAAGTCAGAATTAAGCTCGTACAACGCCGAGCTTGCAACCCAGCGCACCAGACTTGGCGAGCTTATATCAATGAATAAGCAGCTTACAACACAGATTGCTGTAGCTCAGCATTCTGTAAAGGAAGCCGGCCTCATTAACAAGACAATAAGCAATGAGCTTAAAGATATGTCTGAGGAAATAAAGGCAAAACGAATGGAGCTTACGGAATCACGTTCTGACAGGCAGTCCTTAAGAGCCGATGCAAAAGCTGCACGTCTTGCCGGAGATTATTCAACGGCAAAAGAAAAATTAATTAAGCTTGCCGAGGTACAGGATGAGCAGATAAAGGACCGTATGGATCTTGCAGACCTTCTTAGTAAAAAGCTTGCTTATCTTAATGCTGTTAAAGACGGTAATGTAACTGACATTGAAGATACTGAAGCTTCACCTGAAACAGCAGAAACCAACGCCACGGAAACAGCCGGTGAAGTTATTACTGACAGAAATGATGCTGCCGATACAACCGCAGCCGATAATACAACTGCAGCAGACATCTCTGAAACTGTAGATACAACACCTGCAGATGAGGCTGAAATAGCCGCTGCATTTGATGACGGAGCCGAGCTTGATATCGATGACATATCAGCAGTAGACGCATTGTAACGCCAAAAATTTTACAAATATTTCTTGCAATTTGTCCCCTATATAAAAAAATAGTTACTCTTTTTTAGCATATTGCCGACAAGAATCAGCCTGAAAGCCGACTTTTATCGGCATTTTCTTACCTTTTTCATAGTTTCCAAGCTATATAAATTATTTTTATAGCAAGTTTTTCAAAATACTCTTATCAAAATTGTAAAAGTTGATGTTATGATATGTACAAGAAGAGGGCGTTTCACAGTAAGTTTTTTGTGCAAACTAACGAACAACTCGGATAACGGCTTGTTACACAAGACTGGAGGACAAATAATGGATACTAACCTCAACAAGAAACCCAATGGTTTGGCGCTGATCCCTTTCGTAATATTCATAGTTATTTATCTGGGGGCAGGTCTTATCTATCAGTCAAAGGGCGTCGACATGGCGTTCTATCAGTTCCCTTCTGTAACCGCAATGTTCATTGCAGTGCTTGTTGCTTTCCTTATGGGAAAGGGCAGCATAAATGAGAAATTTGCAGTTTTCTCACGCGGTGCAGCAAATATCGACGTTCTTACAATGCTCATGATCTACCTGCTTGCCGGTGCATTCTCATCAGTAGCAGCAGCAATGGGCGGACGTGACGCCACCATCAATCTCGGTCTTTCCGTTATTCCGGTAAGATTCCTTGCAGCAGGCGTTTTCATTATCTCTGCATTTATGGGTACTGCAACAGGTACATCAATGGGAACTATCGGAGCTATCGTTCCTATAGCTGTAGGAGTTGCCGATAAGGGCGGTCTGAGCATTCCTCTTTTCCTCGGAGCTTGTGTAGGCGGAGCAATGTTCGGTGATAACCTTTCAATGATTTCTGATACAACTATTGCGGCAACACGTACTCAGGGCTGCGAAATGAAGGATAAGTTCAGAGTTAACTTCTTCATCGCTTTCCCGGCAGCTATTGTCACGCTGATACTGCTCATCATATTCGGAAGACCTGAACAGTTAACAGAAATCGGTCAGCTTGAATACAGCTTTATTAAGGTTATTCCTTATCTCCTTGTACTTGTTCTGGCACTTATGGGTATGAACGTATTCCTTTGCCTGGTTATAGGTATTGCAGCAGCAGGAGTCGTTGGTTTTGCAACTGCTTCTATCGACGTTGCCGGTTACGCTCAGGCAATATGGTCAGGATTCACAAGTATGAACGAGGTATTCTTCCTTTCACTCTTCTGCGGAGGTATCTCTGAGATAATTGCTCATAACGGCGGTATTACATGGCTCGTACAGAAGCTCGGTCTCATGATGAAGGGCAACAAGTCAGCACAGCTCGGTATTGCAGCACTTGTTTCACTTGCAGACTGCGCAACAGCTAACAACACCGTAGCTATTATCGTCAGCGGTTCAATGGCAAAGGATATGTCTCACGAATTTAAGGTTGACCCAAGAAGAACCGCATCACTGCTTGACGTATTCTCATGCGTATTCCAGGGTATCATTCCTTACGGAGCACAGCTTCTTTCAGCAGCAGCTCTTACAACAGCTTACGGTGTAGCAATGAATACAGTTGATATCATTCCTAATCTTTGGTATTGCTGGATCCTCGCTGTATTTGGTATAGCATCAATCTTCATTCCGTTTGCAGACGGTATCACCAAGAAGGATCCTTGGAACTGGGAATATAACTGTGCTGAGTCAGGCGTAGAAGCTAAGAAGGCTGTCATAAATATGGAGCGTATAGTCGAAGCTGAAAACGAAGAAATGATGCAGTAATATTAAGTTAATAAACTCCTAAAAATATAATATATACATTACCTGTATAAACAGGTGTGATTCCTCTCACAGAATGCCGCAGGTGATCTCAGACGCCCGCGGCATTCGTCTTAAATAATCTTTTCGCATTAGATAAAGCATTTACTTAATTTTAATCAACGTCTTTTATTTACTTTAGCTGATAATAAATTTATCAGTAATATATCTATATTTACGTTTTCTGACTTTTTAACTTTATTTTTTATCACTTTAATCGTATCAACACATTTTTAACAGTTTAATCCGTTTTTCACAGATAAGATCATAATAATGCTTATCACACAAAAATCACTTGCTTCATTTATGCAAGAAGTTCAATAAACCGGCGTAATATATTTGTCGTTATCACTTATTACTATAATACGTTCTTATAGTTATCACATTATTCGATAACAACTAAGCTAAAAGTAAAACTAACACTTAATTTATAGTTATGCTAAGATTGTAGTAAGAAATGAACAATATCATCTAAATTTTATTCGATGTTTTGTTCAATTTTATAGATGTACCGATGTAATCCGAGAACCAAACCTCTTCTATATCTTGGGCAAACACATCACATAACATAATAAAATTTTTATATTGATATGACTCAAACCGAACGCAAACCTATAATCATGGTAAGAAGTCATCTATCAAGGAAAGGCAGGATAACATGCGTATCAATAAGGAAATGGGCTTTGCAACACGTCAGATTCATGCAGGTAAACTTCCAAACTCTGCTGGCTCTCTCAACAATCCTATATATCAGACATCAACATTTGAATTTGAAACAGTTGAACAGGGCGGTGCTCGTTTTGCCGGAAAAGAAGACGGATATATTTATTCAAGACTTGGAAACCCTACTGTTTCATCAGTTGAGATGATCCTTGCTGAGCTTGAGAATGGTGAAGCAGCAGTTGCTACAGCATCAGGAATGGGCGCTATTTCAACATCTCTCTGGAGCACAGTTGAAGCCGGCGATGAGATTGTTGCAAGTGATACTCTTTACGGATGTACATATGCACTTCTCAGCCATGGTGTTACAAAGTTCGGCGTTAAGGTTACATTTATTGATATGTCAAACATTGAAGAGCTCAAGGCAGCTCTTACAGATAAGACAAAACTCGTTTATCTTGAGACTCCATGTAACCCAACATTAAAGGTTATCGATATTGCAGAGGTAGCTCGTATCGCTCATGAATATAATGAGAAGATCACAGTTACTGTTGATAATACATTCGCAACACCTTACATCCAGCGCCCACTCGATCTCGGTGCAGATGTAGTTGTACACAGTGCTACAAAGTATCTTAACGGTCACGGAGACGTTATCGCCGGTGTTATCGTTGGTAGCGCAGACTTCATCACAAAGTGCCGCATGTTCGGTGTTAAGGATATGACAGGTGCTGTTATGAGCCCATTCAACGCATTCCTTATGGCCAGAGGTCTTAAGACTCTTGATATCCGTATGGAGCGTCACTGCGGAAACGCTATGAAGGTTGCTAAGTTCCTCCATGATCATCCTGCAGTATCTAAGGTTTACTATCCTGGTCTTGAGGACTTCGAGGGATACCCAATCGCGCAGAAGCAGATGAGACTTCCTGGCGGTATGATGTCTATCGAGCTTAAGGCTGACAGAGACGCTGTTGCAGCAGCTATCAACAAGCTTGAGCTTTGCACTATCGCAGTTTCACTTGGTGATGCCGAGACTCTTGTAGAGCATCCGGCAAGCATGACTCACTCAACTTACTCAGCAGAGGAATTAGCTGCAGCAGGAATTTCAGAGGGTCTTGTAAGAATCAGTATCGGTCTTGAGGATCCTGAAGATATCATCGCTGATTTCAAGGCAGTTCTTGATACTCTCGTTTAATGAAACAGTCATATGACTAAGGCTTAAAAAACTAAAACTATCACACACATTACCCACATATAAGCCAACCCCTAAAACAGCCCCTGATCACATGAAGTGGTCAGGGGCTGTCCCTTTTGTTTCACAGCTCAAATCACAGTGTAAATAAAATCACAAGCTGAACTATCATAATAAACGGAATGCCATAGGCAAATTTCGGATGCCTGGTCTTATGGTGAAATGTGTACATTGACATAAGTGCACCTACTGAGCCACCTACAACCACAAGTCCCATAAGTGTTTTTTCACTTATCCTCCACTGTCCGTGAATTGCCTTCCACTTATCAAGAGCATATGTTCCGAAGCTAATTATATTGATTGCTATAAGATATAAACGGATAAACTCATTATTTCTTATGAATTCCAATTACAACCTCTGTCTTCTTTGAATTATGAAATCACCTGATTAGAGCCATCTACTGCAAGAGAAACTTCTTCATCAGCAAAAGCTGCTTCCACCGTAGCTCTTCTCTTTCTTTCTCTTTTATAGATATACATGTTCTTATCAGCTCGTTCCTTGGCATCTAATATATTTTCCTTCGATGATAGCTCTGCGAAACCATATGACACTGCCGGTATAAATTCTACCTGCTGTCTCTTTTTCTCAAGCAATTTTATAAATTTATCAGTGCATTTTGTGATGGCTGTCTTGTCATGCATAAGCACACAGAACTCATCTCCGCCTATACGATAGCAATGTCCGTATCTTGAATACGCTTTTTTGATGCAATTGGCCACCTCTATAAGACATATATCACCATTTAAGTGGCCGTATATATCATTGACCTGTTTAAAATTATCTACATCAAAAACAATCAGCACCTTATCGCTTTCATGTCTCTCCGCAGTCCTGTTAAGATAGCTGTTTTGGTTAAGCAATCCGGTAAGCCCGTCCAACTGATTCCACATCTCATTACAGTATATGAAGTACATGACGGAAATAAGCGTAACGCACAACCATGTTACGTGTATATGTGGAAAAAGAACTTGTGTAGCTGTTCCAACCATCAAGAATATTGTTATTGGATATATCAGCAACCTGCTTCTATTCTGAAAGTACTTTGCTGTTGAAAGCGTTGCCATCATAAGATAAAGCATGCTCGAATAGTATGTAACAAGGTAGACCGGGAAGCCCGGGCCTCTGGAATATTCATTGTCAGCATTGACTTTAAACACGAAGCCATACGGCAGTGATATTGCAAGGAATGTCAAATATATAAATCCAAGCAAATATGCCGCCTTTATATGCAGCTTGGCATCTACTTTCTTGGTAAGGACATTAACAAGACATATCGGCACAAAAGGCGTAAGGCCAAAACCTATAAAATTACTAAATATGCTTATATATCGGTGCTGAACTGTTGGCTCTTGATCTACTATAACAGTCACGACCTCAATCACTGATATCACAGCTATAAGCAGATACGCTGTAAAGAAACTGCTGCGCTGCTTAGAGTTAAGTGTCTCGCTTATATTAACAAGAATACTCATAAAAGCGAGCACAAATATATTTATTGCTGTCAGAACATAGAAATACTCATCCATGCTTTTCACCATCTGTTACAAGCCATAGGCTCATACTGACAGACCTTTCTTATATCTTTAGATTTATTTTAATACATTAACAGGTCTTTGTCAGTTCTTTAAATTAAATTTTACATAAAGATTACATAGAAGCTTTGTTACAGCATCACCAACAGACTCAACAATGCCAACCATCTCATGTCCTACTGTTATTCCGGGAACTGCACGCGGAACACTTCCGTGTTTTATATGCAGGTCACTCGTGCAAATACTGGCAAGCGTAACCTTAACAATGGCGTCACGTTCATGCATTGGTCCCTCCCTCTAATACACAGAAATCATCAAATTCATCAGATTTTGTATTATGAATATAGTTCATAAAGCATCATCCTTTATCAATTTGTATATCCTTTATCCTTTTCAAACTGCACAAAACGCCCTGAGGAAGAATGAATAAAATCTTTCCGTTTGCATGCTCTTCTATTTTATCATAAAGTCTGCCTGCACTCATACTATCACCTAAAACAGTATATGGACTGTTTGCAACATATCCAATAATCCCAAGACCATCCATTTCAACTTTAATCGCTTCTTTGTCATACTTATTATCAGGCTCTTTTATAAGCTTGACCCGCATTCCAGGTTTCATGAATTCCTGTCCGTAATGATGATTTGTCCCTGTGATCGTAAAATATATTTTCTCCATAATAACCTCCTTAGCCAGCCGATATAATTGATTTATTATTTATTCTTAAATGATATCAGATAACGTGTCCTAAAAAACGGATTCGCAAAACGCACATTGATTTTGAATATAAAAATGCTGCAAAGCCTAAACCCTGCAGCTATCATTTCCAAGGCAACTCAAAAAGAAAGCTATTGCTTGCTACTTAAGTTAAATCAGCCTATAATTGTTTTAAAGAAAGAAATAAAATGCTTGAAATGAAACATTTAGTTTTATAAAGAAAATGATAAAACCGTGTTATCACGAAAACAAAAAAATTGAAAGGAGCATCGACCATGAAAGAAACAAAATACGCAGGTACCCAAACAGAGAAAAACCTGATGACTGCCTTTGCCGGTGAGTCTGAGGCGCGCAACAAGTACACTTATTTCGCATCCAAGGCCAAGAAGGACGGCTACGAGCAGATTGCGGCGCTGTTCCTTAAAACTGCAGATAACGAAAAGGAACACGCTAAGCTGTGGTTCAAGGAGCTAAACGGAATCGGCGACACCGCCGAAAATCTTCTCTCTGCCGCAGAGGGCGAGAATTATGAATGGACAGATATGTACGCTGACTTTGCCAAGACAGCCGATGAGGAAGGTTTCCACGAGCTGGCACAGCGTTTCCGTCTGGTCGCCGCCATTGAAAAGCACCACGAGGAGCGTTACCGTGCTCTGCTGCACAATGTAGAGATGGCGGAGGTCTTTGCAAAGAGCGAGGTCAAGGTATGGGAGTGCCGCAACTGCGGTCACATTGTAATCGGCGAAAAAGCTCCGGAGGTCTGCCCTGCCTGCAACCATCCGCAGAGCTACTTTGAAATTCACGCAGAAAACTATTAAAGAAAAAGGAGGATTATCATGGAGCAGAAGTTTTACATTTGCAAACATTGCGGTAACATCATTGCCAAGGTTAAAGACAGCGGCGTTCCCGTTGTATGCTGCGGCGAAAAGATGACCGAAATCATTCCAGGCACGACCGATGCTGCCGTAGAAAAGCATGTCCCTGTCTGGACCGTAGAAAACGGGATTGTCCATGTCAAGGTTGGCTCTGTGGAGCATCCAATGCTTCCTGAGCACTACATCGAGTGGATATCTCTCCATACCAAGCAGGGCAATCAGCGCAAGGAACTGCATCCCGGCGAAAAGCCTGAGGTTTGCTTCGCTCTCTGCGAGGGCGATGAAGTCGAAGCAGTCTATGCCTATTGCAACCTCCATAGTCTGTGGAAAGCTTGATTTATCTTTCAAAAGGGGCTGTCGCACTAAATGATATGCTCCCTTCTAGGTAGACAAGAGAAATAATAAAAATCTTGTTCTGCTTGGAAGGGAGCATATTTTGTCTTTTAAACATAAGTACACATTTGAAGAAAAAGAAAGGATCATATTAGAATACCAAGCTGGCACTCATGGTTTTAAAGAGCTCTGCCGGATTTATGGTATGGCAGAACAGGCATTAAAAGACTGGATAAGGTTATACGAAACATTTGGTATGGAGGGATTGAAAACAGGAAGCAAAGCTTCTAGCTATTCAAAAGAGGTTAAGGAAGCTGCAATCCAAGACTATCTGATGCATACTCTTCCCGTCAAAGAAATTCTTATCAAATATCGTATACGTTCAGCAACGCAACTAAAGCTATGGGTTAAGAAGTATAATGGACATGAGAAGCTTAAGGCTTCCGGAACGGGAGGAACTGCTATCATGACCAAAGGGAGAAAAACCACTTTTAACGACCGAGTGGAGATTGTTCAATACTGCATTGCGCATGATCATAATTATACAGAAACAGCGGCTAAATTCGGTGTTTCTTATCAGCAAGCAAGAAGTTATACCGTAAAGTATGAAGCAGGCGGGGTTGACGCTCTTAATGACCGACGCGGTAGAGCAAAACCAATTGAAGAAATGTCTGAATTAGAAAAGCTCCAGGCTGAGAATAGGATTCTGCGTGTGGAAAAGAGGCAGGCAGAAATGGAGGTATCTTTCTTAAAAAACTCGACGAAATAGAGAGGAGGCGGGGCTAAGCCTAGTCAGAAACGTACATATCTATCAGACCATAAAAGAAGAGCATGAAGAACATGATTACCCTATCGGAACTCTTTGTAAACTTGGTCATATAAGCCGTGCAGCATACTATAAATGGCTTCACAGCGATATTCCGGAGTATGAAGCAGAAAATGAACGCATTGCAGAGGGGATTGAGAAAATTCATATAGACAGTCCAGATAAGGGGTATCGAAGAATACGGGATGATTTGGAGCGCTATAATGGAATCAAAGCAAACGATAAACGTGTACTTCGTATCTGCCGAAAAAAGGGAATCAAGTCCACAATCAAATATTCCAATAACGGATGCACTAGACAAGCTGCAAATCCTCAATTTATTGCAGAAAATGTGTTAAACAGGGACTTCTCAGCAGAAGCTCCAAACCAAAAATGGCTGACAGATGTTACTGAATTCAAGTACTACATCGGTATTGAAGTTCATAAGATTTATCTTAGTGCAATCCTCGATCTATTTGATAGAAGGATTGTATCATTCGTTATCAGAGGCTCAAATAATAACGCTTTGGTATTTGATACCTTCGATGCAGCCATAGCAGCGAATCCTGGAGCAACACCATTATTCCATAGTGACCGTGGATTTCAATATACCAATCGTGCCTTTCATGCCAAGCTCGAAACTGCTGGAATGACACAAAGCATGTCCCGGGTAGCCAAATGCATCGATAATGGCCCAATGGAAGGATTTTGGGGAATTCTTAAACGCGAACGGTATTATGGAAACCGATTTACGGACAGAGACTCCCTTGTGAAAATGATAGAAAACTACATAGAATACTACAATACTAGGCGGTTACAGCGAAAGCTTGGGATTCTGACACCATTCGAGAAACACGAACAGTATCTGGCGGTAGCATAAAAACTGCCACCAGATCAACAATCTGATGGCAGAAATTTTATTTTTTTAATTGTCTACTTGACGGGTAGCAGTTCAT